>NZ_JBNRLG010000002.1:0-1041547 GCF_050378715.1 Klebsiella sp. 2-CIP_Kleb. | reverse complement strand
GTTCGGGTTATGGTTCAGGAAATCACGCCACAGCACTTCGGCAATGTCAGCCATACCCATCGGGGCACCCGGGTGGCCGGATTTGGCTTTCTGTACAGCGTCCATGCTCAGGGCGCGCAGCGCATTGGCGCACTGGCGGCGAGTGGTATTTGTCGTCTTCATCGGTCTATTTCCCCTGCGGCCTACAGCATCTGCTGAATCTGTTGTTCCAGTTTCACCTGATCGACAGCAAACAGGCGGATCCCTTCCGCTAGTTTTTCCACTGCCATGGGATCCTGATGATGCTGCCAGAGGAATTCCGCCTGCGTCATCGGGCTGGGACGGGTTTCCGTCACGCAGCCGGGGGTCAACTGGCGGGTCAGCGCCCCTTCGCTGGCCGCCAGCTCGTCCAGCAGTGCCGGAGAGATGGTCAGGCGATCGCAGCCCGCCAGCGCCTGGATCTGCTCGATACGACGGAAGCTGGCGCCCATTACCACCGTGTCATAGCCATGGGATTTGTAATACTGATAAATCTGGCGCACAGAGACCACGCCTGGGTCGCTGTCCACCTGATAGGCTAACTGCGGCTGGTGCTTCTGATACCAGTCGTAGATGCGACCCACAAAGGGCGAAATGAGAAAGACGCCCGCTTCAGCGCACGCCCGGGCCTGAGCGAAAGAGAACAGCAGCGTCAGGTTGCAGTTTATACCGCTCTGCTCCAGCTCTTCGGCAGCGCGAATGCCCTCCCAGGTGGCGGCGAGCTTAATTAAAATCCGCTCGGGACCAATGCCATTTTTTTCATATAACTGGATGAGCTTGCGCGCCTTCGCGACGCACATTCCGCGATCCCAGGCAAAGCGGGCATCCACTTCGGTGGAGATACGCCCGGGCACATGGCGCAGCACCTCGCTGCCGATATCCACTGCCACCTGATCGCAGGCGTTAATCAACTGCGTTTCTGCGCTGCCCCCCTGGCGGCGTGCCTTGCCAATCGCATCGGCAATCAGCGGCTGATACTGCGGCAACTGCGCGGCCTTCAGCACCAGCGAAGGGTTGGTGGTCGCATCCTGTGGAGCAAACTTTTTAATCGATTCAATATCGCCGGTATCAGCAACAACCGTGGTGTATTTTTTCAGTTCGTCTAACTGGCTCATCATCTGTTCCTTATCTTACGACTGCGGAGGTTAATCTCTGGCATGCTGGTGTTCGTAATAATCAATACGTTCCACTTTGGGCGCGGAGCCGCCGCCTTCATATTCGGACTCAAGCCATGCCTGAATTATTTTTTTGCCCAGCTCAGTGCCAATCACCCGCGCGCCGAGGGTAATAATCTGCGCGTTGTTACTTTTACGCGCTCGCTCAGCAGAGAAGGTATCGTGACACTGGGCGGCGCGGACCCCGGGGACTTTATTGGCAACAATACTCATCCCAATGCCGGTACCGCAGATCAGGATGCCGCGATCGTGTTCGCCCTGTTTAATCGACATCGCCACCGCATGGGCAACATCCGGATAAACGGTACTCCCCTGGCGTTGATCGCTGCTGTAATCCGCGACGTTAATTCCCAGCCCATTCAAATAAGCGACGATAGTATCGCGAAAAGCATAGGCGGCATCATCCGCACCAATAGCGATTGTTTTCATGGTTATTTCCTTAATTTAACAGTACGTCTTAATGACAATTCGGGTAAAACGAAATTTGGTCGCCGGGCTGAATAATTTGTGGTGGTTCGCCGTAAAGGTGTACCATCCCGGGTAATTCAGCGATATCTGCGCCATCAAAATTTAGCGTGATATGGCCAAGCTGTCGTAAATTTGCCGTTGCCACACTGCCTACCGCGGTCACCCGATAATTTTTATCATTTAATTTCATTCGCTGACCGGGCGATAACTCGGTGGTCAGTTCGCTGGCCTGGTGTACGGCGCAATAACTCGCAATATCGTCGGGAACGGCATCGGAGAATAAAATAAGCCGCTGCTCCCGCAAAGAGCACTCAACATATTCCCCGACGGCGGTAATTCGTAATGAATACAACGGCACGCTCATACTATTTGTGTCCTTTGGCGGCAGGGGAAGATAATGTCACGCTCTCTTCACTTTTCGCGTCTTTCAAATGTTCAGCAGCTGGTGCCCGCTTTTTCAGCCGTTTATCAAACCAGGCGACCAGTATCGGCGCGGTGATCATGGTGATAATGCTCGCCGTCGCCAGCTGCGCGGTGGCAGCATCCACGTACATCGCCAGCGAAGGATCCGCCTGGGCAACCATCGCCGGCGTCAGCGCTGAGCTGGCGGCGGTGGTTCCCAGCGCGGCGCCCAGCGCGCTTTTCTTCTTCAAAAACAGGTTGTAGATAAAGTAGAACACAATCCCGGTGAGCGCGGAGATAATCCCCAACAGGATCCCGGACAGGCCGGCGGTAAACACTGTATTGATGCTTGAGTTGGCGCCGATGGCGAACGACATAATAATGATCACCAGCGGCTGCGCCGCGGCGCATAACTGTTTAAAACGTTCGTCCAGATTGCCCCACAGCATGCCAATCAGCAGCGGGATAAGCATCGACAGCAGCGCGGCGAAGGGAATATTGGCCAGGCCGCTGACGCCCAGCACCATCATGGTGACAAACGGACCATCCTTGATGCAGAACACGGAGATCGCCCCGGCATCACTGGCATCGCCATAGTTGCTGCACAATGCGATATAGAGGGAGCTGTTCGAGCTGGTCAGGCAGGCAATCAGCGCCAGGGTCGATATCCCGAGAAATCCGCTCGGGCCAAACAACGTTCCCGCGGCCCATACCGCCAGGGCCCCGGCCAGACATTTGAGAAACAGCAGCACGGCGCCTTTATAGAGCGGTAACCCGGCCTGACGGATATTGATCGAGGTTCCGCAAATGAGCAAAAATATGCCCATCATGGCACTGGAACCGACTTTAAATAAGGCGGTGGTCGGGCCGCCAATGCTGAGCACCTGGGGCGCGAAAGTATTAATTAATATGGCCACCAGCAGTGGAATAATAATTAACCCACCGGGCACCTTATTCATTTTCTCAAGTATATTAATATTCATAGGGTAACTCTTAAATTAAGATTTAACAGAGATAACGACGCAATACTACCCTGACGACCATTACGTCGCTTATTAGTTATTAGATGACTGGATTATTGCTGTGCTTCTTGATAAATTCGGTCAACAATGGTGCTAATAATATCTTCCGGTCCGGTTAACCCTCCTTTTCCGACACAAATTAAGCCGGCATAATCGCCACCAATAATCCGCACCATATCGGTTTGCGGGATGACATAATCAATCATTTCTATTCCGGTGGCACCCAGCTCTTTTAGTACATTGACCATAGTATCGCCACCGGTCATATACAATCCTTTAATTTCACCCGACGCACAGTTAAGCACCTCGCGCACAATACTGCCCAGCCCCTGGTTAATATTTTGCGCAGCCTCACCGTGGGCCAGAGCAAATCTCTGCTCCTCTTCCTGAAGGTTTAGCAACCGCCCGGTCAAGGCGGACTCAAAAACAAAGAGCGCGTTGTGCTGCGCCGGAACGCACTGCCGGGCATGCTGCACCACGCGATTGACTTCAATCTCAGCGGCGTTTTTCCGGTCAACCAACAGCTCGGCATCCACCGGGATATGGCAGACCCGGGCATCATTGGCGATCAAATACTGGAGCTGCTTTTTGGTTACGGGCGTTGCGCTGCCGGCGACAATCAGAATCGAGCCGCGCTGGCTGTCCGCTGTCAGGCTCGCGGGCGCACTGCTCCGCGCTTCGCGCATCAGACCGCGACGAACCGCCAGCCGTTCGGTAAAGGGCCCCGGATCGACGGCCAGTACGTTCCAGTTCAGGGCCACGACCGCCCCGGCGATGGCATCGACATCGTCGACGGTAATCGCATCGACCACTATCACCCGCACGCCGCGCTGCTGTTGCTCCTGCAAATCCTGCTGGATTTGCCCTTCGCCTTTCATCACCGACGTCAGCGCGATATGCCCGACCTGATGATGGGTCTGCGCCGCCAACAGTCCCGGCACCCACGACTCGGTGACCGGGGTACGTACATCACGAGCCACATCGGTCCGCGACAGGGCTACTGAATCAATCACCGAGTAACCGCCGACGAGAATACGCCGTGACTGCGGCATCGCCGGCACCACAACCGCCACCGTCTCCTGCGGCAGTTGTTCCAGCATGGCGTCGATTTCAAATCCGATGCCGCCGCGCAGCGTGGTATCAATCCGCTTGGTGAAGTAGTGCGCGCCGCGAGCCTGCAGCTGTTTCACCGCAGCGCTCACTTTGTGCTGGGCCTCCGCTTTCGGCAATGGGCGGCTGTCGCTGCTGACCACCATCGCCGGATACTCTACCTCATTGCGGGCGAAGGATTCGGTATCGAAAAACGCGGCGGTTTTTAAACCGCTGCGCGCCAGCAGCACCCCGACGGTGGTTGCCCCGGTCAGATCGTCCGCCACGATCCCAAGCTTTCCGCCTTCCCCTTGCGGCCAGACCATCTCAATGCAGGCTGGCGTCACCCCGGAGACGTAGATCCCTTCGTGTATAAATTCCGCCAGCGGGCCGCTTTTACCGGTGGGATGCAGGTTAATGGTGGGAATTCCCCGCTTCGGATAGAGTCCGCAGCGCAACGTGCCGCCGCAGTCGATGACCATTAAACCAATCTCTTCCGCCGGCGGTTCGCCATTTTTGAATACATCAATTGAGGGCCAGCCGGTCAGTTCGCTCAGGCGGTCGACGACCGGGGGGCGGATACCCCCGGTGATGTACGCGATCTTTTTCCCCTGACCCAGCGTGATAGTCAGCGGCCCACCCCAGCCCTTACAGCCCTTGCTAATCAACAGATGTTTTTCCATTTCTCTGTCCTCGTGATTCGCATGAACCTCAGCGATTATTGATGCTTCATTTTCCAGTAACGGGCCGCCACCAGCGTCGACTCCAGCATACTGACGGTACCCGCCTTACCGGTACCGGCGATGTCAAACGCCGTCCCATGGTCAACGGAGCTGCGCATAAACGGCAGGCCGAAGGTAATGGTGATCGAACGTTCAAAGTCGAGGGTTTTGCAGGCGATATGCCCCTGATCGTGATACAGCGAGAGAATGGCGTCGTAGCGCCCCTGTTTGCCGAGATGGAAGACGGAATCGGCCGGAACTGGCCCGATAGCGTTGATCCCCATCTCCTGGGCCGCTTTCACCGCCGGGATCAGATTGTCTGCCTCTTCGTGACCAAACAGACCGTTGTCGGAACCATGCGGGTTCAGGGCAGCCACGGCAATGCGCGGATTTTTGATGTTCAGGGCGGTAAATTCATGGTGGATCTGCTGAACGCAGGCCAGCACTCGCGCTTTGTTGGCATAGTCACAGGCTGCTTTTAGCGCCATATGACGGCTCACGAAGAAGACGCGCAGGTTGTGGACGTGGAACATGGTCAGACCGTAATCAGATTGGGTTTCCACCTGATAGATTTCGGTATGGCCCGGGAGCTTACATCCTGCCAGCTTGATGGCTTCCTTATGAATTGGTGCAGTCGAGACCACATCGATCAGCCCCGCTTTGCCCAGCTCGATCGACTTCATCACATAGTCCAGTGACATTTGCCCCGCCAGCTTCTGCACCTTGCCCCATTCGATGCTGTCGCAATCGTAGTCGCCGGTTTCCAGAACATCCAACGTCCCCCAGCTGAAACGGGCCTCCTGCGGATGGGCAATTTTATGGATAGCAAAATCGCAACCCATGATTTTCATCGCCCGGCTGATAATCGGTACCGAGCCGATCAGGAACGGTTTGCACTCGTCATACACACTTTTGTCCATCATGGTGGCCACGGTGATCTCGGGGCCGATCCCTGCCGGATCGCCAATGGTAATCGCCACAACGGGTTTTTTCTCTGCTGACATCATGCGCCTCTCATTGTCTCAGTTGATTGTTCATATGTTCATTACAGAATCATATGCTCAAAACATTACCTGAGGAATGAGCCGCCATAAGTGATGAAGATCACATAAAAAAATTCATAGATTTTTTTCATCGAAAAATGTGATCTAACATATGTTCACGCACTGATAAAAAGTTCAAGCTCAATACAGGGTATGGCACCCACATTTGGCAAGCGTCTGATTTTATTAATAGGAGAAGCAACGATGACCCCGATATGGTTAGGAACCAGCTGGAAAATGAACAAGCCGCTGTCGCAGGCCATGGCGTGGTGCGAAACGCTGGCAGCGCGAATGCCTGAGGGCTGTCACCCTGCTATTCAGCCCTTCGTCATTCCCCCCTTCACCGCTATCCAACCCGTCAGCCATTTTCTGCAAACGCATCAGTTACCGCTTCTGACCGGCGCGCAGAATATGCATGAAGCGGATCAGGGCGCCTGGACCGGGGAAATCTCGGCGGCCATGTTGGCAGAAACCGGCGCCACGCTTGTTGAGCTGGGACATTCAGAACGACGCGCCGCCTTTAATGAAAGCGATGCCGCGATTAATCGAAAAGTACACAGCGCCTTAGGTCATGGCCTGCGCCCGCTGATCTGTATTGGCGATAGCGCCGAGGAGAAACGCTGGCAGGTGTCGCGGGAGAGCGTGGTGCGGCAGATGAAAATCGCCCTGTATGGCCTGAGCCACCAGCAAGCGCTGCAGACCCTGATTGCTTATGAACCGGTGTGGGCCATTGGCGAACACGGCACCCCCGCCTCGCCGCAGGAGGCGGGCGTTATTCATCAGGCGTTGCGCCAGGCGCTCTGCGAGCTGTTTGGTCACGAGACGGGAACCCGTATCCCCCTGCTGTATGGCGGCAGCGTTACGCTGCAAAATGCGGTGGAACTGCTGCGCCAGCAGGAGATCAATGGGTTGTTTATCGGCCGCGCGGCCTGGGACGCGCAAGGTTATTGCGACATTGTTCAACGCGTTACACAGGAATTTATTTTACAGGCGCAGTAATATAAAAGGGACATCAGAGATGGAAATGCCAGGCCATGATTGAACAAGACTCAGATTACGCCCTGCTCACTGAAATTGCGGTGGCTTATTACGACCAGGAACAAACGCAGGAAGAGATTGCCAGGCGATTTGGCATTTCACGTATCAAAGTCGGGCGCCTGCTGAAAAAAGCGCGTCAGGAAGGGATTGTTGAGATCAGCGTCAAATACCATCCGGTCTTCAGCTCCCAGATTGAGCAGCAGTTTATTTCGCACTTTGGCATTAAGCGCGCGCTGATTGCCCTGGATCACCATGATGAGGATGAACAGCGCCAGCAAGTGGCGGCCCTGGTCAGTAACTACCTGGCTGGCGTGTTAAAAAACGATATGACCGTCACCGTGGGTCAGGGACGCAATGTGGCCGCGGTGGCGAATCACGTTGGCGTGTTTCCTGAGCGCCACTGCCGCTTTATTTGCGGCATCGGCGGAACCAAGCGTGACAATCAGCTGATTGACGCCGACCACATCAGCCGGAATCTGGCGCGCAAATTTAACGGCTTCAGCGAAACACTTTACGCCCCGGCCTATGTGGAAACCCCGGAGCTGCGCGCGGCCTTTATGCAAAACCGCCTGATTAAGGCCACGCTCGAACAGGCCAGCAAGGCTGACGTGGCGATCATTGGCCTCGGCGATATGAATGAAAACAGCTTTATGGTCCAGCTCGGCTGGTTTACGCCGCAGGAAATTGCCACCGCGCGTCAGGAACAGGGGGTGGTGGGCGATCTGGCGGGGTATAGCTTTTTCAATATTCAGGGCAAGCCCGTCGATACGGTAATGAATGACCGGGTCATTGGCTTAAGTCTCGAACAGCTGCGGGCCATCCCCTGCGTGATCGCTATCGCCTCCGAAAGCACGAAAGCGACGGCGATCCTGGGGGCATTACGCACCGGAGTTATCGATGTGCTGGCTACCAGCGCCTCGAACGCCCGTTCGGTCATTAATATGCAAAAGGCGCTATAAATAAGCCACGGCGCAGGCGGCGGATCAGCGTCGTCCGCCGTCGCGCTGGTCTTTGCCCTTCCCTTTTGCGGCTCGCCGCTGCAAAACCCCCTCCATGATGCCGACAACCCCGTTGAGGGGTTTCCACAGCGCCACCAGCAGCAGCAACGGGCCGTATATTCGCACACCGCCGGTCGCTATCTGGCCGGTTAGCAACAGGGCTAAACCATCCAGCAGCAGGCACAATGCGCTGCCGGTGCCGACGAACAGACACAGCAGGAAGAGGATCGGTCGGCTGTCGGCGTGTAGCGGTAAAGCACGCTGGCTCCAGACGCCAACGAGAATGGCCGCGATCAAGGAGATCGATTCAATGACCAGGGGATTATGCATGGTCTGACTCCTGTCATGACGTATCATCCTTGTCAGCAGCGCTGCCGGAGGCGGCGGGCGTCGCCCTCGTCCCCGGCAGGCTGCTTCAGTTTACAGCGCGTTTTCCTGCAGCAGCTTATCGATAAAGGCGGGCACCACTTCGCTCGCCAGTCCGTAGTGCTTTTCGGCAAACTCACTGCCCACCTGGCTGGGCTCCAGGTTCAGTTCAACGGTGTGGGCGCCGTGCAGCCGCGCCTCGTGCACAAAGCCGGCCGCCGGATAAACGTGGCCGGAGGTGCCGATGGCGATAAAGATATCCGCTTCGGCCAGCGCGCTGTAGATCTCGTCCATCCCCAGCGGCATTTCGCCAAACCAGACCACGTGGGGACGCAGCGCCGCCGGGAACTGGCAGCAGTGGCACTTATCCTCTGCGGTGACGTCGCCGGTCCACTCCAGCACCTGGCCACTCCACGAACAGCGCACCTTCAGCAGCTCGCCGTGCATATGGATCACCCGGCGGTTGCCGGCGCGTTCGTGCAGATTATCGATATTCTGGGTGACCAGCAGAAAATGGTCGCCCAGCAGATCCTCCAGACGCGCCAGCGCCAGATGCGCCGCGTTCGGTGCGATCTCCGGACTCTGCAGCTGACGACGGCGGGCGTTGTAGAACGCCTGCACCAGCGCCGGGTCGCGGGCGAAGCCTTCCGGCGTCGCCACATCTTCCACCCGATGCTCTTCCCACAGGCCATCGGCCGCGCGGAAAGTTTTGATCCCCGACTCCGCCGATATGCCCGCGCCGGTTAACACCACCACTCTCGGTTTGGCCATCGCTTCAGGCTTCATCCTGTCCTCCCTAAAGAAAATCCGCTGACGCAGACGGTCACGCAACTGACGTTTATTGCGACGAAAACGGCTCAATCGATGTAAACGGCGCGACTGCATAGCTACCTCTGTGATTAATGGGTCAGATGAAGGAAGGCCGCACCGCGCATTCCCCCGGCATCGCCATGGCGCGCGCGCTCAATGCGCGGTACTCTGGCGACCGGCAGAAGATGGCGCGGCAATCGCTGCGCCAGCCCTTCGCTAATGGCCGTAAAGTTAGATAATCCACCGCCGAGCACCAGCAAATCCGGGTCGACAATGGTCAGTATATTCCCCAGACACACCGCCAGCAGATCGAGATAGCGCTCTACGTGCGCCAGGGCGCGCGGATCGTGCTGCTGCCACTGCGCCACAATCTCCGGCGAGGTGAGCGGTTGCTGATAAAAATGTTCATACAGCCAGGCAAAACCGCGGCCGGAGAGATAATTTTCAATGCAGCCCAGCTGGCCGCAGCCGCAGCGAAGCAGCGGAAAATCACGCCCGACCACCTCCAGGGCATCCACCGGCAGACGAATATGACCAAACTCGCCGGTGATATAGCTATGTCCGGTAATCGATTTACCGTTCAACACCAGGCCGCCGCCCACGCCGGTGCCGAGGATCAGCCCCATCACCAGCGGGTATTGCGTAAACTCATCGTCCCACGCTTCCGACAGCGCGAAGCAGTTGGCGTCATTATCGAGGCGCACATCGCGCCCCAGCCGCGCGCTGAGGTCGGCGCGCAGCGGCCGGCCGCTGGCGGCAGGCACGTTAGCGGCATACAGCGTGCCGTCCGCCGTTTCCGGCATCCCCGGGATACCGATCCCAACCGACCCCTGCTGGTCGAAGCGCTCATCGGCCTCGCGGACCAGCGCCTCTACCGCCTGAAGAAAATCCTCATAACTGCTTTTCGGCGTGGCGACGCGTTTTTCCCACTGCAGTCGCCGCTCCTGATTAAATACGCCCAGCGCTATCTTGCTGCCGCCAATGTCAAATCCATAGTACATTTCAGCAATTCCTCTTGTGTCGTCAGCCAGGCCGACGATGACGATAAATTACTGGCCACTCAGCACCCTCGCCGGGTCGATACGGCTGGCGCGGCGGGCGGGATACCAGCTGGCCAGCAAACTCAGCAACAGTGCTGTCACCAGCACATAAAAGACGTCCAGCCAGTGCAGTTCTGACGGCAGGAAGTCAATAAAATAGATGTCGCCGGAGAGGAATTTATGCCCAATCAGGTATTCGATGCCGTTGATGATTGACGTCAGGTTCAACGCGCAGATCACGCCGATCACCACCCCAAACAGGCTGCCTACCGATCCGGCTAATAAACCATACCACACGAAAATCGCGCGAATTAAGCCGTCTTTTGCGCCAAGCGTGCGCAGCACCGCAATATCGCCGCTTTTGTCTTTGACCGCCATCACCAGCGTCGAGACGATATTGAAGCAGGCCACGCCGATCACCAGCACCATCGCCAGGTACATAATGGCGCGGATCATCTGGATATCGCGATACATATAGCCGTAGGTGCCGATCCAGCTCTTGATATAGACGTAGCTGTTGGTCACCTCGCCGGCGTCGCGCACCAGCTTGTTAGCATGGAAAACGTCCGTGACCTTGATGGCGATACCGGTCACGCTGCCGCCCATCTCCAGGTACTGCTGCGCATCCTGCATCGGGATCATGGCAAAACTATGATCGAGCTGGCCGCTCAGCTGCAAAATACCGGTCACGTGCAGCCTGACGCGTTTCGGCTGCAGCAGCTGATGGTCGGCGTCGGCGTTAGGGATCATGATCGACACCCAGTCTCCCTGCTTCACGTGCAGCGCATCAGCGACGCCTTTACCCAGAATCACCTGCTGTTCACCGGCCTTGAAGCCGGCCCACGCGTTATTCTGCACAAAGGTGGGCAGCGCGCTGAGCCGGGTTTCCTGCTGCGGGTCGACCCCTTTCACCTGGATGGCGCGCATATTGCTGCCGCTTTCCACCAGGCCGGTGAAGTTAATATAGGGCGCCGCGGCGACTATCCCCTTCACTTTCTGCACCTTAGCCAGCGCCTCCTGCCAGTTATTCCACGGCTGGTTCACGGGTTCGATTTCACCGTGCGGCACCACCGCCAACACGCGGTTATTCAGCTCGCGCTCAAAGCCGTTCATCGCGCTGAGGCCGACGATCAGCACTGCCACCCCCAGCGCAATACCGATGGTGGAGATCACCGAGATCAGCGACACCATGCCGCCGCGCCGCCGGCCGCGGCTGAAACGCAATGCAATCAGTAACGATAACGGAGAGGCCATTACTCGGCCCCCATCAGGGTCAGGTCGGCGGTCAGGCGGCCATCGCGCATCTCCAGCTGGCGGCTCATCCGCTTCGCCAGCTGCAGGTCGTGGGTCACCACCAGAAACGCGGTGCGCTGCGCGAGGTTCAGTTCGCCCAGCAGCTGGAAGATGCTGTCGGCGTTGCGAGCGTCGAGGTTACCGGTCGGCTCATCCGCCAATACCAGTCGCGGTTTGTTCACCAGCGCGCGGGCAATCGCCACCCGCTGGCGTTCGCCACCGGAGAGTTCCGACGGACGGTGATGGCTGCGGTGTTCAAGCCCGACCGCCTGCAGCATCGCTTTCGCCTGACGTTCAATGTCCGCCGGCTTCTTTTTGCCAATCAGCAGCGGCATCGCCACGTTCTCCAGTGCGCTAAAGTCCGGCAGCAGATGGTGGAACTGATAGATAAAGCCCAGCTCGCGGTTACGCAGGTCGGCGCGCGCGGCGGTGGAGAGCTTGCTCATCGGCTGGCCGGAGAAAATCACGTCGCCAGAGGTGGGGGTATCGAGGCCGCCCAGCAGATGCAGCAGGGTACTTTTGCCGGAGCCGGAGGTACCGACGATGGCCATCATCTCGCCTTCATCAATGCTGAAGCTGACATTGTGCAGGACATCGGTTTGCACATTGCCTTCCTGATAGCGTTTGCACAGGTTGTCGCATTGCAGCAGGATCTTATTCATAACGTAAAGCCTCAGCGGGTTGAGTGGCGGCAGCGCGCCAGGAAGGGTACAACGTAGACAACAATGCCAGCGCCATCGCCACCAGGGCGATAACGACGACCTGCAGCGGCTCAATCGCCACCGGCAGCGCCGCGCCGTCAAGGAAGGCGCCGATGATCGGCATTAAATTATTCAACTGGCTGGCCAGCAGCGCACCAAGCACCGCTCCCAGCAGCGCGCCGACGATCCCTGCGCTGGCGCCCTGCACCATGAAGACGGCCATAATCTGCCGCGGCGTCAGCCCCTGGGTCTGTAGGATCGCCACTTCGCCCTGCTTCTCCATCACCATCATCCCCAGCGAGGTAATAATGTTGAAGGCCGCGACGGCGACGATCAGGCTGAGCAGCAGGCCCATCATATTTTTCTCCATGCGCACCGCCTGGAACAGTTCACCCTTGCGCTCGCGCCAGTCCTGCCACTGGGTGCCCGGCGGCAGCGTCTGCTGGCTGAGGGTATCCACTTGCAGCGGTTTATCCAGCCACAGGCGCCAGCCGGTGATATTCCCCAGCGGATAGCGCATCAAACGGGAAGCGTCGTCGATGTTGGTCAGCATCTGATAACCATCGACTTCGCTGTTGGCAGCGAAGGTGCCGATGACCGTAAACAGGCGCTGGCTCGGCACGCGGCCCATCGGCGTAAACTGGCTGGCGGAAGGAACCATCAGGCGAATTTTATCGCCGCGATTA
Source organism: Klebsiella sp. 2-CIP_Kleb. (assembly GCF_050378715.1). Taxonomy (NCBI): domain Bacteria; kingdom Pseudomonadati; phylum Pseudomonadota; class Gammaproteobacteria; order Enterobacterales; family Enterobacteriaceae; genus Klebsiella; species Klebsiella sp. 2-CIP_Kleb. The sequence goes on along the minus strand of NZ_JBNRLG010000002.1, from coordinate 1,028,676 downwards.
ACCCCCAGCTGACCCGCCAGCTGCTCGCCGAGAATAACGTTATATTTACCCGCCTGCAGATCGCTCTGTTTGACGTTCACCAGATACGGGGTCAGGGGATCGTTCTGCGCCGGGTCGATGCCCAGCATGACCCCAACCGCCACGCTGCGCGCGCTCTGCAGCACCACGTCGCCGGTGGTGATCGGCGCCACCCGGGTTACGCCCTGGAGTTTCGCCTCGCGCTCCGGCAGCTGTTGGGGATTCACCGAACCCTGTTTGGCGCTAAGTATGGCCTGGGGCATCAGCCCCAGGATGTTGTTTTGCAGCTCGCGTTCAAAGCCGTTCATCACCGACAGGACCGTCACCAGCGCCATGACGCCGAGGGTAATACCGATGGTGGAAAGCCAGGAGACGAAGCGACCGAAGCGGTCGGCTGCTCGCCCACGCATATAGCGCAGGCCGATAAAGAGTGCGGCAGGTTGATACATGTCATCCATCTGGTTGCTGATAGCCGATTCCCGAGTATATAAGCGATTAGGGGCAGCGTAAATGACTGATACCTGACGACTTTATTAGCAAAAATCCTAAAACCCAAGCAAATACAAACGGATAGATAAGTACTTACTTATTTATCTTTACGCTTATCGACAGCGCTGACCTTTCTTCACCCAACACGCGATGGCAATTCGGGTTGGCGAATCCAGACCAATCGCGGATAATCTCACTATTGAATATCAGCGAGTTGCCCTCCATATCGGCAGAGCGAATCCCTAAGAGACCATGAAACCGTCTATGCCTGAACAATATCGATACTCATTGCCGGTGAAAGCCGGTGACCAGCGCCAGCTTGGCGAGTTGACCGGCGCAGCCTGCGCCACCCTGGTGGCGGAGATGGCCGAACGCCACAAGGGCCCGGTGGTGCTGGTGGCGCCTGACATGCAAAACGCGCTGCGTCTGAACGACGAGATCAGGCAGTTCACCGACAGCATGGTGATGGGGCTGGCGGACTGGGAGACGCTCCCTTATGACAGCTTCTCACCGCATCAGGACATCATCTCCTCCCGTCTTGCCACCCTTTACCAGTTACCCACCATGCAGCGCGGCGTGCTGATCGTCCCGGTCAGCACGCTGATGCAGCGCGTCTGTCCGCACAGCTTCCTTCACGGCCACGCGCTGGTGATGAAAAAGGGTCAGCGCCTGTCGCGCGATGCGCTGCGCGATCAGCTTGAGGGGGCCGGCTACCGCCATGTCGATCAGGTGATGGAGCATGGCGAATATGCTACCCGCGGCGCGCTGCTCGATCTGTTCCCGATGGGCAGCGACCAGCCCTACCGCCTCGATTTCTTTGACGATGAAATCGATAGCCTGCGCCTGTTCGACGTCGACAGCCAGCGCACGCTGGAGGAAGTGGCGGCCATTAACCTGCTCCCGGCGCACGAATTCCCCACCGACCAGACCGCCATCGAGCTGTTCCGCAGCCAGTGGCGCGACCGCTTTGAAGTGAAACGCGATGCCGAGCATATCTATCAGCAGGTCAGTAAAGGGACGCTGCCTGCAGGTATCGAATACTGGCAGCCGCTGTTCTTCAGCGAGCCGCTGCCGCCGTTATTCAGCTATTTCCCGTCCAGCACGCTGATCGTCAACACCGGCGATCTCGAGACCAGCGCGGAGCGTTTCCAGAATGAAGCCCGCGCCCGTTTTGAAAACCGCGGCGTCGATCCGATGCGCCCGCTCCTGCCGCCGGAACTGCTGTGGCTGCGCAGCGATGAGCTGTTTAGCGAACTGAAAAAGTGGCCGCGCGTACAGCTGAAAACCGAGCGCCTGGCGGAAAAAGCGGCAAATACCAATCTGGGCTACCAGACGCTGCCGGACCTCGCCGTCCAGGCGCAAAACAAAGCGCCGCTGGATAATCTGCGCCGCTTCCTCGAAGCGTTTACCGGCCCGGTGATCTTCTCGGTGGAAAGCGAGGGTCGCCGTGAAGCGCTGAGCGAAATGCTGGCGCGGATTAAAGTTGCGCCAAAACACCTGCTGCGCCTGGAGGAAGCCACCGGCAACGGGCGCTATCTGATGATTGGCGCCGCCGAGCACGGGTTTATCGACAGCCAGCGCGGCCTGGCGCTGATTTGCGAGAGCGACCTGCTCGGCGAGCGCGTCGCGCGCCGTCGTCAGGATTCCCGTCGCACCATTAACCCTGACACACTCATTCGCAACCTTGCCGAACTGCATATCGGCCAGCCGGTCGTTCACCTGGAACACGGCGTGGGACGCTATGCGGGCATGACCACCCTGGAGGCGGGCGGCATCACCGGCGAATACCTGATGCTGACCTACGCTAACGATGCCAAATTATACGTTCCGGTCTCCTCCCTGCATCTTATTAGCCGCTACGCCGGCGGAGCGGAAGAGAACGCGCCCCTGCACAAGCTGGGCGGCGATGCCTGGACCCGGGCGCGGCAAAAAGCGGCCGAGAAGGTACGCGACGTCGCGGCCGAATTGCTGGATATCTACGCCCAGCGCGCAGCGAAAGCCGGTTTTGCCTTTAAACACGACCGCGAACAGTATCAGCTGTTCTGCGACGGTTTCCCGTTTGAAACCACGCCGGATCAGGCGCAGGCGATCAACGCCGTCCTCAGCGATATGTGCCAGCCGCTGGCCATGGACCGCCTGGTGTGTGGCGATGTGGGCTTCGGCAAGACCGAAGTGGCCATGCGCGCCGCCTTCCTCGCTGTGGAGAACCACAAACAGGTGGCGGTACTGGTGCCGACCACCCTGCTGGCTCAGCAGCACTATGACAACTTCCGCGATCGTTTCGCCAACTGGCCGGTACGCATCGAAATGCTCTCCCGTTTCCGCAGCGCTAAGGAGCAGGCGCAGATCCTCGAGCAGGCCGCGGAAGGCAAAATCGATATCTTGATCGGCACCCACAAGCTGCTGCAGAGCGAGGTGAAGCTCCGCGATCTGGGGCTGCTGATCGTCGACGAAGAGCACCGGTTTGGCGTGCGGCATAAAGAGCGTATCAAAGCGATGCGCGCCGATGTCGATATCCTGACCCTCACCGCCACGCCGATCCCGCGAACGCTGAACATGGCGATGAGCGGGATGCGGGATCTGTCGATCATCGCCACGCCGCCGGCGCGCCGCCTGGCGGTAAAGACCTTCGTTCGCGAATACGATGCGCTGGTGGTGCGCGAGGCGATCCTGCGTGAAACGCTGCGCGGCGGCCAGGTTTACTACCTGTTTAATGACGTCGAGAACATCCAGAAAGCCGCCGACAAACTGGCGGAGCTGGTGCCTGAAGCGCGGATCGCCATCGGCCACGGTCAGATGCGGGAGCGTGAGCTGGAGCGGGTGATGAATGACTTCCATCACCAGCGCTTCAATGTGCTGGTGTGCACCACCATCATCGAAACCGGGATCGACATTCCCACCGCCAACACCATCATCATCGAACGCGCCGACCATTTTGGCCTCGCCCAGCTGCACCAGCTGCGCGGCCGCGTTGGCCGCTCCCATCACCAGGCCTATGCCTGGCTGCTGACGCCACATCCAAAGGCGATGACCACCGATGCGCAAAAGCGCCTTGAAGCCATTGCCTCGCTGGAAGATCTCGGTGCCGGCTTTGCGCTAGCTACCCACGATCTGGAGATCCGCGGCGCCGGGGAACTGCTGGGCGAAGATCAGAGCGGTCAGATGGAGACCATCGGCTTCTCCCTGTATATGGAGCTGCTGGAGAATGCGGTGGATGCGCTGAAAGCCGGGCGCGAGCCGTCGCTGGAGGATCTCACCAGCCAGCAGACGGAAGTCGAACTGCGCATGCCTTCCCTGCTGCCTGACGATTTCATCCCCGACGTCAATACCCGCCTGTCGTTCTATAAGCGCATTGCCAGCGCCAAAAACGAACAGGATCTGGAGGAGATCAAAGTCGAGCTGATCGATCGTTTTGGCCGCCTGCCCGACGCCGCCCGCAACCTGCTGGATATCGCCCGTCTGCGTCAGCAGGCGCAGAAGCTGGGGATCCGTAAACTGGAAAGTAACGAAAAAGGCGGAGTGATCGAATTTAACGAGAAAAACAACGTCAATCCGGTGTGGTTAATTGGCCTGCTGCAGAAGCAGCCGCAGCACTTCCGCCTGGACGGGCCGACGCGCCTGAAGTTCATGCAGGATCTCGAGGAGCGTAAGACGCGGATGGACTGGGTTCGCCAGTTCATCCGCCAGCTGGAAGAGAACGCCGTCGCCTGATCGCGGGGGGATATGGCCGTTACGCCGTATCCCCCTTTCCACATATCTGGCAATCTTTACAAACATTTTGCAATCCGCCTGGATTTCCCCACACAGACTCACGCCATAATCTCATCTCCTTTTTCATATAAAAATAACCACTTATATATTTTGGAGTTATGGTAATGAGAATCCGTTTCCCCTTGATGCTGGCGCTGGTCGCGCTGGTTGCTGCGCTGGCGCTGCCCGCGCGCGCTAACACCTGGCCCCTTCCCCCGCCGGGCAGCCGACTGGTGGGGCAGAATCAGTTCCATGTGGTGCAGGATAACGGCGGTTCGCTGGAGGCGATTGCCAAAAAGTACAATGTCGGCTTCCTGGCCCTGCTGCAGGCCAATCCCGGGGTGGACCCCTACGTTCCGCGCGCCGGCAGCGTGCTGACCATCCCCCTGCAGACGCTGCTGCCCGATGCGCCGCGCGAAGGGCTGGTGATTAACCTTGCCGAACTGCGCCTCTACTATTACCCGCCGGGCAAGAATGAAGTGACCGTCTACCCGATAGGCATCGGCCAGCTGGGCGGAACCACCATCACACCGACAATGGTTACCACCGTGTCCGACAAGCGGGCCAATCCGACCTGGACGCCAACCGCCAACATTCGCGCGCGCTACAAAGCGATGGGGATTGAGCTGCCGGCGGTGGTGCCTGCCGGTCCTGACAACCCGATGGGACATCACGCCATCCGCCTCGCCGCCTATGGCGGAGTCTATCTCCTGCACGGCACCAATGCCGATTTCGGCATTGGTATGCGCGTCAGCTCCGGCTGTATTCGTCTGCGCGACAACGATATCAAGGCGCTGTACAACGCCATCTCGCCGGGCACGAAGGTGAATATTATCAACACGCCGATCAAGGCGTCGGTAGAGCCGGACGGTCGCCGTCTGGTTGAGGTCCATCAGCCGCTGTCTGAGCATATCGATGACGACCCGCAGACCCTGCCTATTACGCTTAACGCGGCCATGAAGGCGTTCAAACAGGCGCCGCAGACCGACGGAACAGTGATGGAGCGCGCGATGAATTACCGCTCGGGCATGCCCATTGACGTCACCCGTCATGCGGACCCCGGCCCGCAGTCGCTGTAACCTCACACCGCAGAAAACAAAAAACCCGCCTGAAGGCGGGTTTTTTGTTGGCAAGGGTCAAACAGGGGTACAACAGGGTTTTACTCATCGCTGACCGGTGAAGGGGGCCGGGCAGCGACGCATCGGGTTTACTTGTAGATAACCGCGGTACCGTGAAGGGTATTCGGACCGGTTACCGAAGTAATACGGTATGAGGTGGCGCCCATCTCATCCGCTTTCTGCGCCAGCTGGTCTTCCAGCGAACCCAGGTTAGTCCCTGCGGAAGCTGAGATAGTACCCACTTTATGCTGGCCGGCTGGGGTGGACTGCACCTCAACAGCGGCAAAGCTGGCGAAAGAGAGGGAGCTAAGAACGGCGGCAATAGCCAGAGTATTAACGGTTTTCATGATTATTATACCTATGCAGATGAATTTTATAGTAGGGTCGTAAGCATTAACTTAACGATCGATAGGTAAATATTAATGTGATCTAAGTCACACGTCAACGCATTTTTATAACGATCGTTTAACTATTTATAAAATGCTTAATTTTCATACGCATATGAATTATTTATTTTTGAACCAACAGCGCTGGCCCCGGCGATCGTTTATTTTTATAATGACGATTCACCAAACCAACATAGGTACAACGGCATCATGACAACTGACGTTCAGAGTTGCGCCAAAAAAAGCCGTGGCCGACCGAAGGTGTTCGACAGGGATGCGGCGCTGGACAAAGCCATGACACTCTTCTGGCAGCACGGCTATGAGGCGACCTCGCTCGCCGATCTGGTCGAGGCGACAGGAGCAAAAGCCCCCACCCTGTATGCGGAATTTGTGAATAAAGAAGGACTGTTCCGCGCAGTATTGGACCGTTACATTTCGCGCTTTGCCGCGAAGCACGAAGCCGTGCTGTTTGCTGAGGGAAAATCCGTCGATCGGGCGTTGCGCGACTACTTCACCGCGGTCGCCACCTGTTTTACCAGCAAAGAGACACCGGCCGGCTGCTTTATCATCAATACCTCCGCCGCGCTGGCCGCCTCCTCGACGGATATCGCCAATACCATCAAATCCCGCCATGCGATGCAGGAGCAGGCGCTAACCCAGTTTCTGCAGCAGCGGCAAGCGCAGGGCGAACTGCCCGCGGGCCGCGACGTGGGGCAGCTGGCGCAGTTTCTCAACTGTGTCCTGCAGGGGATGTCCATCAGCGCACGGGAAGGCGCCGATTTTGACAAACTGATGCAAATCACTGACACCACCCTCCGTCTCTGGCCGCTGGTCCTCGAGTCCTGATGCGCCCCGCTTCCGGCGGTGTTCAACCGCCGGAACCGCCAGCCGTTTCGCTTTATCCCCACAAAATAGATTGATTTTTATTACCTTTTCTCGCGCAAGATAAACGCAAATGATATTGATTGCGATATTCATTATGTGCAAAATCCTTTTTTGAGTTTTTCCAGATGTTTCGCATTGTAACGAATACCGGCCCGACGCCGGCCCATAACAACGACAAAACAACTTGCTCATAAAAGGAATGGATATGAAAAAGCGCCTCTGGGTGCTCCACCCTCTGCTGCTGGCCAGCGCTCTGCCTGCGCTGGCGGCTCAGTCTGAAGAAGACAGCATCATCGTTAGCGCGAACCGCACCCATCGCACCGTAGCCGAAATGGCCCAAACCACCTGGGTCATTGAGGGCCAGGAAATTGAGCAGCAGGTCCAGGGCGGAAAAGAGTTCAAAGACGTGCTGGCGCAGCTGATCCCGGGCATCGACGTCAGCAGCCAGGGGCGCACCAACTATGGGATGAACATGCGCGGGCGCGCCATCGTCGTGCTGATTGACGGCGTCCGGCTCAACTCTTCACGCACCGACAGCCGCCAGCTCGACGCCATCGACCCGTTCAACATCGAGCATGTCGAAGTGATCTCCGGGGCAACCTCGCTGTACGGCGGCGGCAGTACCGGCGGACTTATCAACATCGTCACCAAAAAAGGGCAGCAGGATCGCCAGGTCGATCTTGAGGTGGGCAGCAAGAGCGGGTTTGCAAACAGCAACGATCATGATGAGCGTGTCGCGGCGGCGGTCAGCGGCGGGACAGACCACGCGTCCGGGCGTTTATCGGTAGCCTATCAGCGTTTCGGCGGTTGGTACGACGGCAATAACGATGCGCTGATCCTCGATAACACCCAAACGGGGCTCCAGCACTCTGATCGTCTGGACGTCATGGGGACGGGGACGATCGAGATCGACGACAACCGCCAGCTGCAGCTGGTCACCCAGTACTATAAAAGCCAGGGCGATGATGACTATGGCCTGTGGCTCGGGAAAAATATGTCCGCGGTCACCAGCGGCGGCAAAGCGTACACCACCGATGGGCTCAATTCCGATCGTATCCCCGGCACCGAGCGCCATCTGATCAGCCTCCAGTACTCCGATGCCGATTTCTTCGGCCAGAATCTGGTGAGCCAGGTGTACTATCGCGATGAGTCCCTCACCTTCTATCCATTCCCGACGCTCAGCAAAGGTCAGGTCAGCAGCTTCTCCTCGTCGCAGCAGGATACCGATCAGTACGGGGCAAAGCTGACTCTCAACAGCCAGCCGCTGGCGGGATGGGATCTCACCTGGGGTCTCGACGCCGATCATGAGACCTTCAATGCCAACCAGATGTTCTTCGATCTGCAACAATCGCTGGCGTCCGGCGGGCTGCACAACGAATCGATCTACACCACCGGTCGCTATCCGGGATACAGTATCTCCAACGTCGCGCCGTTCCTGCAGTCGAGCTATGATCTGAACGATATCTTTACCCTCAGCGGCGGGGTTCGCTACCAGTGGACCGAAAACCGGGTTGACGACTTTGTCGGCTACGCCCAGCAACAGGATATCGCGAACGGCAAAGCGCGCTCCGCCGACGCCATCAAAGGCGGCAAAACCGATTATGACAACTTCCTGTTTAACGCCGGGATCGTGGCCCATCTGACCGAGCGTCAGCAGACCTGGTTTAACTTCTCGCAGGGCGTTGAGCTGCCGGATCCGGGTAAATACTATGGCATCGGGAAATACGGCGCGGCGGTCAATGGTCATCTGCCGCTGCTCTCCAGCGTCAACGTCGATGACTCGCCGCTGCAGGGGATCAAGGTTAACTCGTATGAGCTGGGCTGGCGCTATACCGGCGATAACCTGCGCACTCAGCTGGCGGCGTATTACTCGACTTCGGATAAGACCATCGTCGTCAACCGTACCGATATGACCATCGATGTTCAGTCCGACAAACGGCGTATTTACGGCGTTGAGGGTGCGGTCGATTACTTTATTCCGGACAGCGACTGGAGCGTCGGCGGCAACTTCAACGTGCTGAAATCACAGGTGCAGACCGATGGCCGCTGGCAGAAGTGGGACGTCACCCTCGCCTCGCCGTCCAAAGCCACCGCCTGGGTGGGCTGGGCGCCGGATCCGTGGAGCCTGCGCGTGCAGAGCCAGCAGGTGTTTGACCTCAGCGACGCCGCCGGCAACAAGCTGGAAGGCTATAACACCGTCGATTTTATCGGCAGTTACGCGCTGCCGGTGGGAAAACTGACCTTCAGTATCGAAAACCTGCTTAACGAAGACTATATCACCATCTGGGGCCAGCGCGCGCCGCTGCTCTACAGCCCAACCTACTGCAGCTCGTCGCTGTATGAATACAAGGGCCGCGGCCGCACCTTCGGTCTGAATTACGCGTTAACCTTCTGATAAAAAAAGCCCCTCAGCCTGAGCGATTGAGGGGCTAATCAATACACAAATCTGTTTTTAGATTTTGTTGTTCAGGACCAGCTGGCCGTTGTTGTCCAGCGGGATCTGGCTGCCAGGATCGTGATCCATCCGGATTTTCCCCTGCTGATCGCCTATCTTATAGGTCACATCGTAACCCAGCATTTTGTCGGATTTGTCATACACCGTTTTGCAGCGCTGTTGCGTGGTGGTGTAGGTGTCGTTGTCCTGCATCGCGCCCTGGATCTGGTTACCGGCATAGCCGCCGCCCAGCGCGCCCACCACCGTCGCCACGCTGCGTCCGTGACCGCCGCCGAACTGGTGGCCAATCACCCCGCCCGCCACCGCGCCCAGCACGGAACCGGCGATGCGGTTTTCATCCTGTACCGGACGACGATGGGTCACGGTGACATTGCGGCATTCCTGGCGCGGGGTTTTCACGGTTTCTTTAATCGGTGTACTGGAGACCACTTGCGCATACTGCGGGCCGCGATCTAACACGTTGAGACCAGCGACAGCTGCAACGCCCAGCGCGGCAGCCACGCCTATCCCTATACCCGCCAACATAGATTTATTCACGGGAGATCCTCCTTTGTTGCTGTTGATACAATTTTGCAACCGGACCCGGGAAGGCGCAAATAAGATAGCGGATGAAAAGTGCGAGAATTCGCTGCAAATCAAAGGGATTCAGAGGATTCCGAGCGGGATTGCCGCCGGTTCAGCAGAAGAGCCCGGAGGCGCCGCCAGGGCGCGCTCCGGGTCGCAACAGCGATTAATGCAGCTTGAGGCGCGGGCGAATGATGCGGTTGATGCGCCCAACCAGCATCATCAGGCCGGTTTTGAAATAGCCGTGCAGGGCGATCTGGTGCATACGGTACAGGGAGATGTACACAAAGCGCGCAATGCGCCCTTCCACCATCATCGAGCCGCGCATCAGGTTGCCCATCAGGCTGCCGACGGTGGAGTAGTTGGATAGCGATACCAGCGAGCCATGGTCTTTATAGGTGTACGCCTTCAGCGGTTTGCCTTTCATCTGCGCGAGGATGTTATTCAGCGCGCAGGTGGCCATCTGGTGCGCCGCCTGTGCACGCGGTGGCACAAAGCCGCCTTCCGGACGGGCGCAGGAGGCGCAGTCGCCAATGGCGAAAATATCCGCGTCGCGGGTGGTCTGCAACGTCGGCTCAACCACCAGCTGATTGATACGGTTGGTTTCCAGGCCGCCGATCTCTTTCATGAAATCTGGCGCTTTGATCCCGGCCGCCCAGACCATCAGATCCGCTTCAATATATTCGCCATCTTTGGTGTGCAGGCCGCCCGCATCGGCGCTGGTGACCATGGTCTGCGTCAGCACCCGTACACCCAGCTTGGTCAGCTCATTATGCGCCGCCCCGGAAATGCGCGGCGGCAGCGCCGGCAGAATGCGTTCGCCCGCTTCGACCAGCGTAACGTTCAGCGCTTCGTTGGTCAGCCCTTTGTAGCCGTAGCTGTGCAGCTGTTTCACGGCATTATGCAACTCAGCGGAGAGTTCCACGCCGGTGGCGCCGCCGCCGACGATGGCAATGTTTACTTTACCGTTAGCGCCGAGGTTCGCGGAGTATTTAAGGAACAGGTTGAGCATTTCCTGATGGAAACGACGCGCCTGGTGCGGGTTGTCGAGGAAAATACAATTCTCTTTAACGCCAGGGGTGTTGAAGTCATTCGAGGTACTGCCCAGCGCCATCACCAGCGTGTCGTACGGCAGTTTACGCTCAGCCACCAGCAGCTCGCCTTTTTCATTGCGCAGCTCGCCGAGGGTGATGGTCTTCCCTTCGCGATTGATATCGACCACCGACCCCAGCTGGAACTGGAAGCCGTGGTTGCGGGCATGGGCCAGATAGCTCAGCGCATCGACACCTTCATCCAGAGAACCGGTGGCCACTTCGTGCAGCAGCGGCTTCCACAGATGGCTGTGGTTACGGTCCACCAGGGTGATTTTCGCTTTCTTATGGCGCCCTAACTTTTTCCCCAGCTGAGTTGCCAGTTCCAGTCCGCCTGCGCCGCCACCCACAATTACGATTTTTTTCAATGGCGTAGTCATGTGTACCCCTAAAATTATTAACCAATTGTTAAATAAAAGTTATTAAAATAGCCTTTATTTAACAACAAGTTACGTCAATGAAACCATTCAGCACTGTCGAGAATACCATGAACGGTGCATTGGTCATACCAAAATTGATGTGCATCAAGTTTTGTCGCGTATTTTTTCAACGAAACCAATAAGTGTAGACATGAAAAAACCCGCGCGGTGAACCCGGCGCGGGTTTGGAGACAGGGGAAAAGGCTTAACCGAGGGTTTTAAACGCTTTCAGCCGCTGCAGGTGCGGCGAAATGTTTTTAAACTTATGGGTCTGCTCTTCATCCCAGATAATTTCATAATAGTGGTGCAGAAGGTCGGCGGAACGCTGGCTGTCCAACGCTTCGTCCTGTCGGGAAAGCACCACCAGGCAGCGATCGCGGTTCTTTTCGCGGAAGTTGGTCACGCATTTGGTGGCGATGTCAGCATACTCTTCCGGTCGGTCGATTTTGCCTTCCATATTCTCATGCGGAAACAGGTTCGGATTGAACACCGCCTGACGGATATCGCACAGGAAACCAATCCGCTCCGCCCAGTAACCGCCGAGTCCAACGCCGCAGATCAGCGGCCGGTCATCGGCGGTAAGCTGCAGCATTTTATCAACCTCTTTCAGCAGATGCTGCATGTCGTGCTTGGGATGGCGCGTGCTGTAGCTTATCAACCGCACGTCAGGGTCAATAAACTGCAACTGCATCACCTTCTCGTGGTTACCGGGGCTGTTCGAGTCAAAACCGTGTAAATAGATAATCATCGCATCCTCACCAGACAACAACGCCCCGCAGAGCGTTACGCGGACTTCGCCTCTTGCCAGCGCGCATGAAGCTGCTCCAGCTGGGCACTCACCGTTTTCCAACGGGCTGAATCCCTTAACTCCTGACGGGAAAAGGAACCTTTATGATACAATTTCGTAACACGCTCTGCTTTGATCGGCGACAGGTTATCCAGCACACTGACCGCGCCCTTACGATTATTGCAGACGAGTATCATATCGCAACCGGCGTCGAGCGATGCCTGGCCGCGTTCGGCATAGCTGCCCATGATCGCCGCCCCTTCCATCGACAGATCGTCGGAGAAAATCACCCCATCGAAGCCCAGCTCGCCGCGCAGCACCGTTTTCAGCCAATAGGCCGAACCGCTCGCCGGACGCGGGTCGAGCTCCGGGTAAATCACATGCGCCGGCATAATGGCATCCAGACGCTGCTCGGCGATAAGGCTTTTGAATACCGCCATATCGTGGTCGCGGATAACCGATGCCGGACGCGGATCGAAGGGGGTTTCTTTGTGCGAATCGGCAGTCACCGCCCCGTGTCCCGGGAAGTGTTTGCCGGTGGTTTTCATGCCCGCGGCGTGCATGCCGTCAATGACGTGACGCGCCATCGTCAGCGCTTTCTGCGGATCTTCATGATAAGAACGTTCGCCGATTGCGGCACTGATATGGCCGATGTCCAGCACCGGCGCAAAGCTGATATCGATGTCCATGGCGATCATTTCGCTGGCCATCAGCCAGCCGGCCTCGGCGGCCAGTTTGCCCCCCTCTTCCATCCCCAGCAGCGCAGCGAAAGACTGGGCCGCCGGTAAACGGGTAAAGCCTTCGCGGAAACGCTGAACGCGTCCCCCTTCCTGATCGACCGCCACCACCAGATGGTTACGGGAGGCTTCGCGGATCTGGCGCACCAGCTCGCGCAGCTGCGCCGGATCGTGATAATTTCGGGTGAAGAGGATCAACCCTCCCACCAATGGATGCGCCAGAATCTCTCGCTCTTCCGCATCCAGTTCATACCCTTCAACATCCAACATCACTGGGCCCACACTGACCTCTCTTATCCTTTGCGTTCGTTGTCTAACTGACACCATGTTTCATCTGCCAGCATGATAAATTGCCGATCCCCGCTCTGCCGCCAGCGCATTTCATACCAGCCCGCCATGAGCAGCAGTACCCACGGACGCCAGCGCGCCACCTGCCGCCATAGCTGCTGCGCGTCGATAGCCGCCCGTCGGGCATATGCCGCCACCAGCTGGCGGCGCTCGTCCGGGGCGATCCACACGGCGGCCAGCTCCAGCGCGATATCGCCATCGCCGGCATATTCCCAGTCGATCAGCTTCAGTCCGGCGTCGCTGTGGATAATATTGCCGGCATGGACGTCCATATGCAGCGGCGCCAGCCGCAGAGGACGAGGCTCGCCCCGGCGGCACAGCCGCTGATACCAACGTAGCCAGCGCGGCGTGCGCCGGGCCGGATCGCTCCTCTGCCAGTACTGCGCCAGCAGCGGCCCGAGACTAACACGCCAGCCGAACCGCGGTTGCTGATGCAAATCATACAATAAGCCAGACAGTTGCGGGCAGTCAGGTAACTCGCTTTTCACCTCACCCGCGCAATACTCCACCACCATCCAGCAGGGCGAGTAAAACAGAGGATTGGGCGCCAGCCTGGCAGGCAGCCGGCGCAGCGCACGATACTGACGGCGAAAATAACAGGCAGCGGCAGACGGGTCGTGCGGCTGACGCAGCACTCGTCGCTGGTCGCCATCGCTGATAATCACACTGCCGCCGCTGAGGCCGGTCTGGCTCAGCGAGGCGACAGGATGATAGTGGGGAAAGAAGCGCGACAAGAGCTCGTCGCGCGTTAGCTTATTGTTGCTGAACCGCACCTTTACCTGACCAGATAATCTCGCCGGTTTGCACCAGCATCAACTGCATCTTCAGCTCGGGCGCGTTGACGTTGCCAGTGGCATTGGAATAAAGCACATACTGCGCGCCCACGTTGCGGGCGATGCCCATGGCTTTGCTGCGGCTGCCGAGGCTGTCCTGCGGCGACAGGCCCAGCTGCTGCTTGGCGACCGCCAGCTGCTGCGGTGAAACAAGGGTAAATTTGCCGTTGCCCGCCAGCGCGTTACGTAACGCGGTGGTGGCTTCTCCGGCATTCAGCGAACCGTTGGTGCGGTTGTTCACGCTGTCAACCAGCAGAATACTGCCGGCATTGACCCCGCCCGCCTGCAGCATCTGTCCCACCATCGGCTGCACCGCGCCGTTCCAGTCATAATGACGCACGCGCGGCGCCGGCTGACCCGACTGCTGATCCTGATGCTCAATCGGTCCTGGCTGCGACGGGACGGAGGGCACCGCCGGTACCGTCGGCACCGTGGGCTGTGGCTGCGCAGGCTGCTGCGGCTGCGGTTTGGCCTCTTCTACCGGCGCGGGCTGCTCACGCAGCCCCGCACAGCCTGCGAGGAATATCGCCAGTGCTGTGATTAACGCATAGCGACACATTTTCATCATTATAATTACCCCTTACAGATAAAGATAAAGGCGGGCCTTATGCGCCCCCAGGATATTGGCGCTGCCATACAACGTCACCGAGGAGCGAGCCGGGACTACGATGGTGCGCGGCGCCTCCAGGGGGTGCATCTCCAGCCCTCGGGCGTCATACCAGAAAAAACGATAATGCACGGTGACCGGCTGTTGGCGCTCGTTATACAGCGTAGAGGAGGCGGTGGCCTGGATCTCCGTCGCCACGACGACAGGCTCGCTGGCGCTGATCCCGGCGGCCAGCACGCTCGACTCCATCACCAGCGCCTGCTGGTCAGAAACCGGGATCTCCGGGTGTGAACTACATCCGGCCAGCAGCCCCGCCGCCAGACACGCGCCCAAAAGGGTCCTTAGCATGGCGTTAGCCTTTGTGCGCCAGCATCGGACCCAGCGGACGACCGCCCAGCAGATGCATATGGATATGGTAAACTTCCTGGCCGCCGTGGCGGTTGCAGTTGACGATCAACCGGTAGCCATCGTCGGCGAGGCCTTCATCGCGGGCAATCTTCGCCGCGACGGTCATCATCCGGCCCAGGGCCAGTTCATGTTCGGTGGTGACGTCATTTACGGTAGGAATCAGAACGTTCGGGACAATCAGAATGTGGGTGGGCGCCTGCGGGGAGATGTCGCGAAAAGCGGTCACAAGCTCATCCTGATAAACAATATCCGACGGGATCTCCCGGCGAATGATTTTGCTGAAAATCGTTTCTTCTGCCATGACTGATTCCTTATTAGTTTTATCCCGTACGCTGGCCTGCTTCTGCAGATAAACGCAGACGCACAGGTTCCGGTAAGAGTATGAGCGACATCCTCCCTCTCTTTCAACCTGAAAGCTCTTTTTCTTATTCAACTATAGACTTAGCTGCTGAGGGAATAAGCATTTGGCGGACAGTTAGCAGGGTTATCGCCTCTGGAAGGCCGATCTTGTCACGTAAAAAAGGCAGCCAGTTGGCTGCCTTAGTCTCCCCGATACTACGTCTTAACTGTTACGGATGTACTCATCCATTTCAGTTTTCAGGTTATCGGACTTGGTACCGAAGATGGCCTGTACGCCAGAACCTGCCACTACCACGCCAGCGGCGCCCAGTTTTTTCAGGCCAGCCTGGTCAACTTTCGCTACATCCGCCACGCTAACACGCAGACGAGTAATACATGCGTCGAGGTTGGTGATGTTCTCTTTACCGCCGAAAGCGGCGATCAGAGCCGGAGCCATCTCGCTGGTTGCACCAGCTTTGCTCTCTTCGGTGGTATCTTCACGACCCGGTGTTTTCAGATCCAGGGCTTTAATCAGCACGCGGAAAATGACGTAGTACACGATCGCATAGCAGATACCGACGATCGGGAACAGCCACAGCTTGCTGCTGTTACCGGACAGCACGATAAAGTCGATCAGGCCGTGAGAGAATGAAGTACCGTCACGCATACCCAGCAGGATACAGATCGGGAACGCCAGACCCGCCAGGATGGCATGGATAACGTACAGGATCGGCGCCACGAACATGAACGAGAACTCGATCGGCTCGGTGATACCGGTCAGGAACGAGGTCAGCGCGGCGGAGATCATGATACCGCCCACTTTGGCGCGGTTTTCCGGTTTAGCAGAGTGCCAAATCGCGATAGCCGCTGCCGGCAGACCGTACATTTTGAACAGGAAGCCGCCAGACAGTTTGCCCGCGGTCGGGTCGCCTGCCATGTAGCGCGGGATATCGCCGTGGAATACCTGACCAGCCGCGTTGGTGTATTCGCCGATCTGCATCTGGAAAGGAACGTTCCAGATGTGGTGCAGACCAAACGGCACCAGGCAACGCTCGATGAAACCGTAGATACCAAACGCCACCACCGGGTTCTGATAAGCAGCCCACTGGGAGAAGGTCTGGATCGCGGAACCGATCGGCGGCCAAATGAAGGAGAGGATCACGCCGGTGAAGATAGCGGCCAGACCAGAGATAATCGGTACAAAGCGCTTGCCCGCAAAGAAGCCGAGATATTCTGGCAGCTTAATGCGATAGAAGCGGTTAAACATGTACGCGGCGATAGCACCGGAGATAATACCGCCAAGCACGCCGGTATCAGCCAGGTGTTTTGCCGCAATCTCGTCAGCAGGTAAATGCAGCACCAGCGGCGCAACCACCGCCATGGTTTTCACCATGATGCCGTAAGCTACCACTGCAGCCAGTGCGGATACACCGTCGTTATTGGTGAAGCCGAGGGCCACACCGATAGCGAAGATCAGCGGCATGTTGGCGAAAACTGAACCGCCTGCTTCTGCCATAACGTGGGAGACCACGGCTGGCAGCCAGCTGAAGTTTGCGGAACCGACGCCCAGCAGGATACCTGCGATAGGCAGTACGGATACCGGCAGCATCAGCGATTTACCGACCTTCTGCAGGTTAGCAAATGCATTCTTAAACATAATTGAGAGTGCTCCTGAGTATTTGGTACTTTTTTACGTTTTCACGCATTGGCCCGGGGGGAGAACCGCGCCGTGGACAGGACATCTAAGCGCCCTTTATTTATTACACAGAGTAAAATAATTAACGGGATGATTGTTTGACGGCTATCACGTTTCAATCAGCCTTCCGGTAAAAATTTACATCAGCTTACATAAGTTGTATCCAGATGTTGCCAAAAAACCTTCACCGCCACTTTTGTGGCGGTGAACTTTACTCGCTTTGGCTATTAATTACGAGCCTTAAAATAATAAGCAGATCAAGCAGGTTGCAAGCGGGCGGGGTCAATGTGGAACAGCGTGGCAAAATTGTCGGTGGTCTGCTGAGCCAGTTGCTCCAGCGACACACCCTTCAGTACCGCCATGTATTCAGCAACGTCACGCACCAGCGCCGGCTGGTTCTCTTTGCCGCGATGGGGTACCGGCGCCAGGTATGGCGAATCGGTCTCCACCAGCAGACGATCCAGCGGAACATAGCGCGCCGCATCGCGCAGCTGCTCGGCGTTACGGAAAGTGACGATACCGGAAAACGAGATATAGAACCCCATGTCGAGCAGCTTACCCGCCGTCTCCCTGTCCTCAGTGAAACAGTGTAGTACGCCTCCGCAATCCGTCACCTTTTCTTCGCGTAAAATGGCCAGGGTATCGGCGCGAGCGTCGCGGGTATGCACGATCACGGGCTTGTTCAGCTCCCGGCCGATGCGGATATGGTCACGGAACGAAGTTTGCTGCTGGACTTTGGTTTCCGGGGTATAAAAATAGTCCAGTCCGGTCTCTCCCATCGCGACGACGCCCTCTTCCGCCGCCAGCGTGCGCAGCGTCTCCACCTCGTAGGGCTCATCCTGGTTTAACGGGTGCACGCCGCAGGAGAAGACGACGTTGTCACGCCTTCCTACCAGCTCGCGCATACTGCGGTAGCCAGGCAGCGTCGTGGCGACCGCCAGGCAAAATTTCACATCGCGTGCGGCCGCTTTTGCCAGTACGTCATCGACGTTTTTGTGCAGGGTTTGATAATCCAGACCATCAAGATGGCAGTGGGAGTCGACTAAAAACATAATGTCTCACTCAGAGGTGGGAGACGGGTAAAACCGTCCCGGGTTGCAGGTAATGTTCCCAGCGCAGCAGGCGCTCGGTAAGCAGCAGTTCGCGGTTGACGCCGACGACGTTCAGCAATTGCTCGCGGCAGGTACAGACGTCATGGGCAATCGTCTGCAGCCGAGAGGCGGGCAGACTGTGCGCCAGCTGCTCCAGCAGCGGCCAGACATCCGGGTTGCTCACCAGGGCAATTCCCTGCTGTCGTTTTTGCGCATCGACCAGCAGCGATGCCAGCCAGTGCAGGCGAACCGCCGCCTGTTCATGATTGAGTATCGGCAGCAGCGCCAGCCAGTCACCGCTCGCCAAAGTGGTCGCCAGCGCCTGACACAGCTGCTGTCGCGCCGTCCACTGCGGCTCTTTAAGCAGTTCGAGCGCGGCGGCCGGCGCGCTGGCGCACAGACGTAACGCGGTCAGCAGCGCCTCCTGCGGCAGGTTCACCTCACGCTCCAGCCAGGCCAGGGCATAAGATTCCGTCGGCGGCGACAGGTGGTGCAGGCGGCAGCGACTGCGCAGGGTGGTCAGCAGACGCGCCGGCTCCTCGCAGGCGAGGAAGAACCAGGTATTTTCCGGCGGCTCCTCCAGCGTTTTCAGCAACGCGTTGGCGGCAGCATCGGTCAGCAAGGCGGCATCGCTAATCCATACCACCTTCGCCCCACCGAGGCGCGCGCGCTCATAGAGCTTGTCGTTGACATCGCGCACCGCGTCAATACCCAGCGCGCTCTTGCCTTTCTCAGGGCTCAGCGGATAGTAATCGGGGTGCGTACCGGCCTGCATCAGCTGGCAGCTGTGGCAGTGACCGCAGCTTTTATGCCCTTCAGGCTGGCGGCACATCAGGAAGCGGCACAGCGCATAAATCAACGCCTCGCCGCCCATCCCGCTCAGAGACTGTAACAGTAAGGCGTGGTGGCCACGTCCGGCCTGATAGCTACCGACCAGTTGCTCGAACGAGGGGCGCAGCCACGGATACCATTTCATGCCGGTTGCTCCGCCATCCACTGGGCGATCGTGGCGCGAATATCGCGCGCGACGGCATCCAGCGGCTGCGTCGCGTCCACCGTGCGGATAGAAGGATCTGCCGCAGCCAGCTCAAGGTAGCGCGCGCGGGTACGATTGAAGAAGTTCATCGACTCCTGCTCAATGCGATCCAGTTCGCCGCGGGCGCGGGCGCGCTGCAGCCCCACTTCCGGCGTAACGTCGAGGTACAGCGTCAAATCGGGACGAAAATCGCCGAGAACGGCGTCGCGCAGCGTCGCCAGCATCGTGCGGTCAATGCCCCTGCCGCCGCCCTGATAGGCCTGGGTGGAGAGATCGTGACGATCGCCGATCACCCACTGGCCGCGAGCCAGAGCAGGCTTAATCACCGTCTCCACCAGCTGGACGCGCGCCGCGTAAAACATCAGCACTTCCGCTTTATCGTTAATCACTTCATCGCCCGTGGACTGGATATCCAGCACCAGGCTACGCAGTTTTTCAGCAAGGATTGTGCCCCCCGGCTCACGGGTAAACACCATATCGTGAATACCTGCCGACTGCAGCGTCTCCACCACCAGTTGACGTGCGGTGGTCTTCCCGGCGCCCTCCAGCCCCTCGATGACGATATAGTTACTGCGCATTTTTTTCCTTAAGTACTTTCAGATAGTCCTGCACCGCGCGGTTATGGCTGACCAGGTTTGTGGTAAACGTATGGCCCCCTTTCCCGTCGGCGACAAAATAGAGGTATGGTGTTTTCGCCGGATGGGCGGCCGCCTTAAGCGACGCTTCGCCCGGCACCGCGATAGGGCCTGGCGGCAGGCCGCTGATGGTATAGGTATTGTACGCGGTCGGCGTCTCCAGATCCTTACGCGTTAACTTTCCATTATACCCTTCGCCCATCCCGTAGATCACCGTTGGGTCGGTCTGTAAGCGCATGCCGATGCGCAGGCGGTTGATAAATACCGACGCGACGCGATCGCGCTCTTCCGCCACCGCGGTCTCTTTCTCAATAATCGAGGCCATGGTCAACAGCTGATTCTGATCGGCATAGGGCAGATTATCCATCCGTCCTTCCCAAATCTTCGCCACTTCAGTGACCATTTTCTGATGCGCGCGCTTGAGGATGGCGATGTCGCTAGTATTGGCGGTGTACATCCAGGTATCCGGCCAGAACCAGCCTTCCACCCAGTCGGCATGGTCAAGACCTAACGCCTTAGCCACCGTCGCGTAGCTATCGTCTTCAAGCGTGTGCTTCACGTAGGGAGCATCGCGCAGCTGACGAAGGTAGTCGCTGACGCGCATGCCTTCGACAAAGCGCAGCGGAAACTGCGCCTCTTTGCCACTGGCCAGCAGCTGCAGCATCTCGCGCACCGTCATTTGCGGCGTGAGGCGATAGGTCCCGGCCTTGAAGTGAGACAGCTCAGGCTCCATCCGCAGCAGCCACTGGAACACGCGCGGGCGATTGATCACCTTCTCGCGATAGAGATCCTGCCCCAGCGCCAGCCGGCCGGTGCCGGCTTCGAGGGTAAAGATGGTCTCTTCTTTAATCAGCAGCTTGCTGTCCGCCAGCTGGCGTACCTTCCACATTCCTGCCGCCGCGGCGATGCCCAACAGCACCACCAGCAACAGGATAAAACGTAACATTTTCTTCATACTAACCAGACAGCTCACACAAAGGGGCTAAAAAATGGTAAAGCTCGCGCGAGGACCAGACGGTCTCATCCCAGCGACGAACCGGCACCAGCGGCATCAGCGCATTGCAGATCAGCACTTCATCGGCCTCCCGCAACGCCTCGGGACGCGCTGTCACTTCGACAACGCGAAACGTCGATGGTGCCAGCTGCGCGATACAGCGCTGCCGCATTATGCCGTTGACCCCGGCATAATCGAGTCGCGGAGTAAATACATCCCGTCCCTGACGCCAGAATAAATTCGCGGCACAGCATTCCGTAAGCCACCCGTCACTGTCAAGGACCAGCGCCTCATCGGCGTCCGTCTGTTCAAGATGAGAGCGAATCAGCACCTGCTCCAGACGATTAAGATGCTTCAGGCCAGCCAGCCAGGGGTTGCGCCCCAGGGTCACCGGGCTCCGGGTCAGGGTAATGCCCTCCTCCCGCCAGCGCGTGTAGTGCGCCGGAAGCGGAGAGACGCTCAGAATACGGGTGGGCGACGCACAGCCCGCCGTGCTGTATCCCCTTCCCCCAACGCCGCGGGTAAGGGTCACCTTAAGCACGCCCTGCGCGTGCGGTCGAGCCAGACGCTGCATCTCGTCGCTTAGCGTCAGCCAGTCGTCAAACGGGATGCGTAATTTTTCGCAGGTTGTCTGCAAACGCTGCAGATGGGTGTCCAGTAACGCAACCTGTCCATGCTGTATACGGGCAGTGGTAAAACAACCGTCGCCAAACTGGACGGCGCGATCGTTCGCCGCCAGCGTGTCCTGTTCAACGCCATTTATCAAGAACATAAAGGACTCCTTTTCACTGGTCGGTGAGTGTCTCAGGACACGGAGCAGAGGACAAGCGGAGAAAGCCGAATAAAAAAGGCCCGACAATCGGGCCTTTTGTTAAAGCAGTACCGGGGCATGCCCTGTCACACTTTTTTGAAGATCAGCGAACCGTTAGTGCCGCCAAAGCCGAAGGAGTTGCACAGGGTGTACTCCATACCGGAAACCTGACGCGCTTCGTGCGGAACGAAGTCGAGGTCGCAGCCCTCATCCGGGTTGTCGAGGTTGATCGTCGGCGGAACCGCCTGATCGCGCAGCGCCAGGATAGAGTAAATCGACTCTACCGCCCCTGCCGCGCCCAGCAGATGCCCGGTCATGGATTTGGTGGAGCTCACCAGTACGCGGCTCGCCGCATCGCCGAAGACAGACTTAACCGCCTGCGCTTCCGCTTTATCGCCAGCCGGCGTCGAGGTGCCGTGGGCATTGACGTAGCCGATCTGGCCCGGTTCGATGCCCGCATCGCGAATGGCATTCACCATCGCCAGCGCGGCGCCCGCGCCATCTTCCGGCGGTGATGTCATATGGTAAGCATCGCTGCTCATGCCGAAGCCGACGATCTCGGCGTAGATTTTCGCGCCGCGTTTTTTTGCGTGCTCGTACTCTTCCAGCACCACCATGCCCGCGCCGTCGCCCAGCACGAAGCCGTCGCGATCTTTATCCCACGGACGGCTTGCCGCCTGCGGGTTGTCATTGCGCGTGGAGAGCGCCCGCGCTGCGCCAAAGCCGCCCACGCCAAGCGGGGTACTGGCTTTTTCCGCACCGCCTGCCACCATCGCATCGGCATCGCCATAGGCGATGATGCGCGCAGCCTGACCGATGTTGTGCACGCCTGAAGTACAGGCGGTCGCGATGGAGATACTTGGTCCACGCAGACCAAACATGATGGTCAGATGGCCGGCCACCATGTTAACAATTGTGGAGGGAACGAAGAATGGGCTGATCTTACGCGGTCCGCCGTTGACCAGCGAACTGTGGTTTTCTTCGATCAAGCCGAGACCGCCAATACCAGAGCCGATTGCGGCACCAATACGGGTAGCATTCTCTTCCGTCACTTCAAGGCCAGAATCCTGCATGGCCTGAACGCCAGCGACAATTCCATATTGAATGAAGGCATCCATCTTGCGCTGCTCTTTGCGCGAGATGATGTCATCACAGTTAAAATCCTTTACTAAGCCAGCAAATTTCGTTGCATAGGCGCTAGTATCGAAATGGTCGATCAGGCTGATGCCACTCTGACCGGCAAGGAGAGCTTTCCAGGTAGACTCTACGGTATTGCCGACAGGAGACAACATGCCCAGTCCGGTCACAACTACACGACGCTTAGACACGTTTGTCCTCCAGGGAGGGAAAATAGATTCTTGTGGGACAAATAAAGATAAAACTCAGGCGGTCGAATGACCGCCTGGAGATGTTCACTTACGCCTGGTGGCCGTTGATGTAATCAATGGCAGCCTGAACGGTGGTGATTTTCTCAGCTTCTTCGTCCGGAATCTCAGTATCAAACTCTTCTTCCAGAGCCATTACCAGCTCAACGGTGTCAAGAGAATCAGCGCCCAGGTCTTCAACGAAGGAAGCATTGTTGGTAACTTCTTCCTGCTTAACGCCCAGCTGCTCGCCGATAATTTTCTTAACGCGTTCTTCGATAGTGCTCATACTCTTAAATTTCCTATCAAAACTCGCTTTCGCGATGGTTTTCGTAGTGTATAAAATGTTGAAAAATTTGCAACTAAATCCCGGCAGGTCTTACCACGATTTTGCGCTATTTTGAGGCCGTTTGCCCTAAGAACGCAAATCTTTTCGCACAAAACCGCACAGAGAACCGTGCGAAGTGCGCGGTTCCTGAACGTTTTGCACAAATCTCGGTCAGACCATGTACATTCCGCCGTTGACGTGCAGGGTTTCACCAGTGATGTAACTTGCTTCGTCAGAGGCTAAAAATGCAACCGCGCTGGCGATTTCATTTGGGGTGCCAAGGCGCCCCGCAGGAACTGCCGCCAGCGTACCCGCACGCTGCTCATCGGTCAGCGCACGCGTCATGTCCGTTTCAATAAAGCCCGGAGCAACAACGTTTACAGTAATACCGCGGGACGCAACTTCACGCGCCAGTGATTTACTGAAGCCGATCAGACCCGCTTTCGCCGCAGCGTAGTTGGCCTGACCCGCATTTCCCATGGTACCAACCACAGAACCGATAGTGATAATACGTCCATGACGCTTTTTCATCATAGCGCGCATTACCGCTTTTGACAGACGGAAAACCGATGACAGGTTGGTTTCGATGATATCGTTCCACTCGTCATCTTTCATGCGCATTAACAGGTTGTCGCGAGTGATCCCGGCATTATTCACCAGGATATCCACTTCGCCAAACTCTGCGCGCACATTTTCCAGAACAGATTCAATAGATGCCGGGTCGGTCACATTCAACATCAGACCTTTACCGTTGGCGCCTAAATAGTCGCTGATCGCCTGCGCGCCGCTTTCGCTGGTCGCAGTACCGATAACTTTCGCGCCGCGGGCGACGAGCGTTTCAGCGATGGCGCGGCCAATACCGCGGCTTGCACCGGTAACCAGCGCGATTTTTCCTTCAAAACTCATGGTTTTCCTCTTTTATTGCTCAAGCGCCGCAGACATCGCCGCCGGCTCGTTAAGCGCGGAAGCGGTCAGGGTGTCAACAATACGTTTGGTCAGGCCGGTGAGGACTTTACCCGGGCCAACCTCATACAGATGCGTTACGCCCTGAGCAGCCATAAACTCAACGGTTTTAGTCCACTGAACCGGACTATACAGCTGGCGTACCAGCGCGTCGCGAATGGCGTCCGGCGCGGTTTCGCACTTCACGTCGACGTTATTTACCACCGGGATCGTCTGCGCGTTGAAAGTGATTTTCTGCAGCTCAAGCGCCAGTTTCTCCGCAGCTGGCTTCATCAGCGCACAGTGAGACGGCACGCTCACCGGCAACGGCAGCGCCCGTTTAGCGCCCGCGGCCTTACAGGCGGCACCTGCGCGTTCAACGGCCTCTTTGTGGCCGGCGATAACCACCTGGCCCGGGGAATTGTAGTTCACCGGAGAGACGACCTGCCCTTCGGCCGATTCTTCACAGGCTTTGGCAATAGCCGCGTCGTCCAGACCGATAATCGCTGACATGGCGCCAGTACCTTCCGGTACAGCTTCCTGCATGAATTTGCCGCGCAGTTCAACCAGGCGAACGGCATCAGCGAAAGCGATAACGCCCGCGCAAACCAGCGCGGAGTATTCGCCGAGGCTGTGGCCAGCCAGCAGCGCCGGCGCTTTGCCGCCCTGCTGCTGCCAGACGCGGTACAGCGCCACGGAGGCGGTTAGCAGCGCTGGCTGGGTCTGCCAGGTCTTATTCAGTTCTTCTGCCGGGCCCTGTTGCGTCAGCGCCCACAGATCGTAACCCAACGCTGCGGAAGCTTCACCGAAGGTCTCTTCAATGACCGGCCAGGTCGCCGCCATATCGGCCAGCATGCCTACGGCCTGCGAGCCCTGTCCCGGGAACACAAAAGCAAATTGCGTCATGTTTAAATCCTTATACTAAAAACGAACCAGCGCGGAACCCCAGGTGAAACCGCCACCAAAGGCTTCCAGCAAAATCAGCTGCCCACGTTGAATGCGGCCATCGCGGACGGCCTCATCCAGCGCGCAAGGGACTGACGCCGCGGAGGTGTTGCCATGGCGGTCGAGGGTCACTACGACGTTATCCATCGACATGCCCAGTTTCTTCGCCGTCGCGCTGATGATCCGCAGGTTTGCCTGGTGCGGCACCAGCCAGTCCAGCGCTGAACGTTCGAGATTATTCGCGGCCAGCGTCTCATCAACGATGTGCGCTAACTCGGTGACCGCCACTTTGAAGACTTCATTACCGGCCATCGTCAGATAGATCGGATTTTCCGGATCGACGCGATCGGCGTTCGGCAGGGTCAGCAGTTCGCCATAGCTACCGTCAGCATGCAGATGCGTCGAGATAATGCCAGGCTCTTCGGAGGCGCCCAGCACCACCGCCCCGGCGCCATCGCCGAAAATAATAATCGTCCCGCGATCGGCCGGATCGCAGGTGCGCGCCAGCACATCAGCGCCGACGACCAGCGCATAGTCCACCGCGCCGTTCTTGACATACTGATCGGCGACGCTCAGCGCATAGGTGAAACCGGCGCAGGCGGCCGCGACGTCAAACGCCGGGCAGCCCTTGACGCCCAGCATAGACTGAATCTGGCATGCCGAACTCGGAAACGCGTGCGTGCCGGAGGTGGTCGCAACGATGATCAGACCAATTTGCTCCGCGGACACGCCCGCCATCGCCAGCGCCTGCTTTGCGGCTTCAAAGCCCATCGTAGCAACTGTTTCATGCGCTGCGGCAATACGACGCTCACGGATACCTGTGCGGGTGACAATCCACTCGTCAGAGGTCTCTACCATTTTTTCCAGGTCGGCGTTTGTACGCACTTGCTCGGGCAGATAGCTGCCGGTACCAATAATCTTCGTATACATGTACGCTCAGTCACTCTTGGGTAATATACCCGCCTCGTTCAACCGCCGCGGCGTCAGTGGTGTCCATTCGTCCCGCTTTGCTGTCGGGCGTTCACGTCACTGTCGCTTTCCGGCAGCTCGAAACCAGCTGGGTATAAAGATTCCAGGCGCGCGGCGATCCGTTGGGGAATTTGCCGCTGCACCGCCTGCACTGCCTGCTCTATCGCGACGCTAAAGGCGCGTTGATTGGCAGCACCATGACTCTTGATCACGGAACCGCGCAATCCTAACAGACAGGCGCCATTATACTGGTCGGGGTTGAGGTGACTGAATCGCCTCGCCAGGCTTTTTTGTAACCAACGTTTTAGTAACAGCAGCCACCACGACCGTTTTTTGCCCTCTCCCTGAGATTTCAGCAGTGAAAGGAACATTCTGACAACACCTTCCATGGTTTTTAATGTGACGTTGCCCGTGAATCCATCACAAACCAGCACATCGGTTTTTCCGGTCAACAGTTCATTGGCTTCAAGATAGCCGATGTAGTTGAGGGAAGGCAGCGTTTTGAGCACTGCGGCAGCATCGCGGATGCTGCTGAGGCCTTTCATCTCTTCTTCGCCGATGTTCAGCAAGGCGACGCGAGGATTGGCAATGCCAACCACCTCTTCCGCCAGCACTGACCCCATCACCGCGAACTGCACCAGCATCGTGCTGTCGCAATCGACGTTGGCGCCGAGATCCAGCACCACGGTTTTGCCCTTCTGCTGGTGCGGCAGCACCGTCACCAGCGCCGGCCGCTCAATACCTTCAATCGGTTTGAGCAGCAGTTTCGCCAGGCCCATCAGCGCGCCGGTGTTGCCGGCGCTGACGCAGGCTTCCGCCCGCCCTTCTTTCACAAGCTCCAGCGCCACGCGCATTGAGCTTCCGCGACTGCTGCGGATAGCCTGTGCGGGTCGCGCATCACTGGCAATAACTGACTGCGCAGGAATAATCTGCAGACGCGAACGTTGTTCGAAGTCAGCTTTGGCGAGTAATGGCGTGATGGCGTCGGGATCGCCGACTAAAAGAAGTGTGAGTTGCGAATTAGAGTTCAGTGCCTGCAGTGCTGCAGGCACTGTCACGGATGGGCCGAAATCGCCCCCCATGACATCTAACGCCAGGGTTAGACGTGTCAAGGTATCGTCGCTGCCCGGTTCGGTGATTCCCCAGTTGCCCGGGGAGTCCTCACTAAGCTTCATCACGCTGGCACCCGCGAATTTTCACGCTGCAGACGCAACAATCCGGGCATTGACGCCTCTGGTTATCGGGTTAACCGAGTGCCCAGGTACGTACAAACCCGCCATGGCCTGCAACGGGAAATCCTGCGAGTATCGCGTGATTACTTAGCGATAACCTTGCGACCGCGGTAGAAACCGTCGGCAGTGATGTGGTGACGCAGGTGTTTCTCACCAGAAGTTTTGTCTACAGACAGGCTGGTGACTGCGGTCAGCGCGTCATGGGAACGACGCATGCCACGTTTGGAACGGGTTGGTTTATTCTGTTGTACGGCCATGGACCTTACTCCTCAATTACTTACGCTTTAAGCTGGCTAATACGGCAAATGGGTTTGGTTTTTGTGCCTCTTCAGGCAGTTCGCCAAAGACCATGTCCGCGTCGGACACTTCACAGTGTTCAGAATCATGCACCGGAACTACGGGCAGGGAGAGGATAATTTCATCCTCGACCATTGCCTGCAGGTCGATTTCACCGAATTCGTTAACCTCAATCGGCTCATACGCTTCCGGTAGTGCTTCGGCCTGTTCGTCATTTCTGACGGGGCTAAAACAATACGTGGTGTGGACGTGATGGGAGAACGGTTTCCCGCAACGCTGGCATTCGAGGGTTACCGTCACCTTCGCATCGCCTGTAATAACGGCGAGACGCTGGTTATCGATAGCGAACGACATGCTGCATTCCACATCGCTGTCCACGCTGACTACAGAATCGGCTACACGTTCAACCTGATCGCGGGCATAGATGCCTTCGTAATCAAGGCGTTTTTGAGCCGTGCGTACCGGATCAAGAGTCAGGGGTAATTTTACCTTTTGCATAGGGCGCGCATATTAACTTTGTAATGTCATAGAGTCAAAGAAAAAGGCAGCCTCAGGTTGCCTTTTGCCATTTATTCGCACACATTGCGGCGCATAGTTTAAGATGATGCTCTGCGAAGCGCTATATGTGGATGAAAAAATATGTCTCAACTTATCCTGGCGTCAACCTCTCCCTGGCGGCGCATGCTGCTGGAAAAACTGGGGTTACCATTTGAATGTGCGGCGCCTGACGTCGACGAAACGCCCCGCCCTGAAGAATCCGCGCGTCAGCTTGTCACCCGGCTGGCGCAGGCCAAAGCGCAGAGCCTGGCTTCGCGCTACCCCAATCACCTTATTATAGGCTCCGATCAGGTTTGCGTATTGGACGGTGAGATCACCGGCAAACCGCACACCGAGGAAAATGCCCGCAGGCAGTTGAGAAAGGCGAGCGGGTCGATCATTACCTTTTATACTGGCCTCGCGCTGTACAACTCCGCCAGCGGTCATCTGCAAACCGAATGCGAGCCCTTTGACGTCCACTTCCGGCATCTCAGCGATAAAGAGATCGAAGGCTATGTGCGTAAAGAGAACCCGCTGCAGTGCGCCGGGAGTTTTAAGAGCGAGGGGTTAGGTATTACGCTGTTCGAACGGCTGGAAGGCCGCGATCCGAATACGCTGGTCGGTTTACCCTTGATCGCGCTCTGTCAGATGCTGCGCCGCGAAAATTACAACCCGCTGTTAGGCTGAGGTAAAAAAAACGGCGGAACTGATTCCGCCGTTGCACTTATTTGCTCTTCCGTAGCACCTGTAGACAGTGCTTCAGCTGGTTATCCAGCGGCGCCTCAACGCGCATCACCTCCCCGCTCCCCGGGTGGGTAAACTTCAGCGCAGCAGCGTGGAGGAACAGGCGGTTTAAGCCGGTACCAGAGAGTTGCTTGTCAAATTCGCGGTCGCCATAGCGGTCGTCAAAGGCGATAGGATGGCCGGCATACTGGGTATGAACGCGAATCTGATGCGTGCGTCCGGTGACCGGACTGCAGCGCACCAGAGTGGCGAATTCATAACGCTCTTCCACTTTGAAGCGCGTCTCTGACGGCTTGCCTGCCTGACTCACGCGGACGATTCTCTCGCCGCTCTGCAGAATGTTCTTCAACAGCGGGGCCTGCACCACTTTTGTATGCGACTGCCACTGGCCGCGCACCAGCGCCAGATAGTCTTTCTGCATGCCTTTATCACGCAGCTGCTCGTGCAACGAACGCAGCGCCGAGCGCTTTTTCGCCACCAGCAGCACGCCAGAGGTATCGCGGTCGAGCCGATGCACCAGCTCAAGGAAGCGCGCCTCCGGGCGCAGGGCGCGCAGCCCTTCAATCACGCCGAAGCTCAGGCCGCTGCCGCCATGTACCGCGGTACCGGATGGCTTATTGAGGACCAGAATATGATCGTCTTCATAGAGGATCACCTCAGAGAGCGCCGCCACTTTCTGCAGATGCGGCGATACCGCCTCTTCTTCACGCTCCGCCACGCGCACCGGAGGGATACGGACTTCATCGCCCGCCTCCAGCTTATACTCCGGCTTCACGCGTTTTTTATTCACCCGCACCTCGCCTTTACGCAGGATGCGATAAATCATGCTCTTCGGTACGCCTTTCAATTGGGTACGCAAAAAGTTGTCGATACGTTGCCCCGCTTCATCAGCAGCAATGGCAACCATTTTTACGGTTGGGGTCTCAGTTTTCATGGTGCGCGATTCTAAATAGCCGGACGCATTAGCGCCACTCATTTTTATATGCTTATATTTATCATTATCCTGTTTTCACGGTTTGCCTGACCGCCATATTGTTTGTTATTAGAACAATCTGTATGGGCAGGTGATAAAACTGTGAGTAACCGGGTGATAAAAGGTGAAAGTCAACTTGCTATAACAAGGTTAGCAATGGAATAATGAGACCGTTTTCCGTATTGCATCTTGTTAGAACAAGACATTAGCGGAATGACCAGTTTTGTCTGACCGATCGCCCACGCAGCAATGGCGTAAGACGTTGTGATCTTTCAGACAGTTAGCGGGCTGCGGGTTGCAGTCCTTACCGGTACAGGCTCTATGGATTTCAAGTCGCAGGAAGGCGTCAACTCCGGGACTCCCGGGAGCTCATCTGGATCCGCTGATCGAGGTGAGCAGGTTAAGCCATCATGCCTGCAACGCGAAAGACGACGAGTATAAATGGAATATTCTCTGGTGATACATCCCAGGCTGTTCCCCTGAATAATTGCGCTGTGTTTCCGTTTGAAACACAGGCGACCGACACTCTGCGCCTCTTAAGCGCGCGACAACCGTGAGGTTGGCGACGTGAACCAGACACGAGGCCATCGGTTTTCCCCCGGAAAGGCATTACTCTGCCCGCAGCTTAGTCGTCAATGTAAGAATAATGAGTAAGTTACGATGAAAAGAATGTTAATCAACGCAACTCAGCAGGAAGAGTTGCGCGTCGCCCTTGTTGATGGGCAGCGCCTGTACGACCTGGATATCGAAAGCCCCGGGCACGAACAGAAAAAAGCGAACATCTACAAAGGCAAAATCACCCGCATTGAACCCAGCCTTGAAGCCGCGTTTGTTGATTACGGCGCCGAGCGTCATGGTTTCCTCCCCCTCAAAGAAATCGCCCGCGAATATTTCCCCGCCAACTACAATGCGCACGGCCGTCCTAATATCAAAGACGTACTGCGTGAAGGTCAGGAAGTTATCGTGCAGATTGATAAAGAAGAACGCGGCAACAAAGGCGCTGCGCTCACCACCTTTATCAGCCTTGCGGGCAGCTATCTGGTATTGATGCCGAACAACCCGCGCGCGGGGGGAATTTCCCGCCGTATCGAGGGCGACGACCGTACCGAACTGAAAGAAGCGCTGGCGAGCCTGGAGCTTCCGGACGGCATGGGCCTTATCGTTCGCACCGCTGGCGTCGGCAAATCTGCCGAAGCCCTGCAGTGGGACCTGAGCTTCCGTCTGAAACACTGGGAAGCGATTCAGAAAGCCGCGGAAAGCCGTCCGGCGCCGTTCCTTATCCACCAGGAAAGCAACGTCATTGTCCGCGCCTTCCGTGACTATCTGCGCCAGGATATCGGCGAAATCCTGATCGATAATCCGAAAGTGCTCGAGCTGGCGCGCCAGCATATCGCCGCGCTGGGTCGTCCTGATTTCAGCAGCAAAATCAAACTGTACACCGGTGAAATCCCGCTGTTCAGCCACTACCAGATCGAATCCCAGATTGAATCCGCCTTCCAGCGTGAAGTGCGTCTGCCGTCCGGTGGCTCTATCGTCATCGACAGCACTGAAGCGCTGACCGCGATCGATATCAACTCCGCCCGCGCCACCCGCGGCGGCGATATCGAAGAGACGGCGTTCAACACCAACCTCGAAGCGGCTGACGAGATTGCCCGCCAGCTGCGTCTGCGCGACCTCGGCGGCCTGATCGTTATCGACTTTATCGATATGACTCCGGTTCGCCACCAGCGCGCTGTGGAGAACCGTCTGCGCGAAGCCGTCCGTCAGGACCGGGCGCGCATTCAGATCAGCCATATCTCGCGCTTCGGCCTGCTGGAGATGTCCCGCCAGCGCCTGAGCCCGTCGCTGGGCGAATCCAGCCACCACGTCTGCCCGCGCTGCTCCGGCACCGGTACCGTCCGTGATAACGAATCGCTGTCGCTCTCTATTCTGCGTCTGATTGAAGAAGAAGCGCTGAAAGAGAACACCAAAGAAGTACACGCCATCGTTCCGGTACCGATCGCCTCCTATCTGCTGAACGAAAAACGTGCCGCGGTGAGCGCTATCGAATCCCGTCAGGGCGATGTGCGCGTTATTATCGTGCCAAACGACGAAATGCAGACGCCGCACTACTCCGTCCTGCGCGTGCGCAAAGGTGAAGAGACCTCAACGCTGAGCTACCTGCTGCCGAAGCTGCATGAAGAAGAGATGGCGCTGCCGGGCGACGATGAGCCGGCAGAACGGAAACGTCCGGAACAGCCGGCCCTGGCCGCTTTTGTCATGCCTGACGCGCCGCCGGCCCCGATGCTTGAAGAGCCTGTCGCCGCGCCTGTCGCCGCAGCGGCACCGGTCGCGGCCGCCGCACCGGCGCAGCCTGGCCTGCTCTCACGCTTCTTCAGCGCGCTGAAGAATATCTTCTCAGGCGCCGAAGAGGCCAAACCGGCTGAGGTTAAGGTCGAGAAGAAAGCGGAAGAAAAACCGGAGCGTCAGCAGGAGCGCCGTAAACCGCGCGCCAACAACCGCCGCGATCGCAACGACCGCCGCGACAATCGTGACAACCGCGATAACCGTGACAATCGTGATACTCGTGCGGACAATGCCGAGGGCCGTGAACCGCGCGAATCGCGTGAAGAGAACCGTCGCAACCGTCGCGAGAAGCCGTCGCAGAACGTGGAAGCCCGTGATGTTCGCCAGACCTCAGGCGACGACGCGGAGAAAGCGAAATCTCGTGACGAGCAGCAGCCGCGCCGCGAACGCACCCGCCGCCGCAATGACGACAAACGTCAGGCGCAGCAGGAAGCCAAAGCGCAGACTCGCGAAGAGCCGGTAGCGCAGGAGACGGAGCAGGAAGAGCGTGTGCAGACCCTGCCGCGTCGTAAACCGCGCCAGCTGGCACAGAAAGTACGCGTTGAGTCCGCTGTCGTTGAGCAGGTTGCCGAGATCGTGCCAGAAGCCGTAGTGGCGGAAGTTATCGCTCCGCGCAGCGAGCCGGTGAAAGGCGAGCTGCCAGCAGTAGTGGAGAGCGTGGCTGACCAGGACGAAAATGGCGAATCCCGTGAAGCGAACGGTATGCCGCGTCGCTCACGTCGTTCCCCGCGTCACCTGCGCGTCAGCGGTCAGCGTCGTCGTCGCTATCGTGACGAACGCTATCCGACCCAGTCGCCAATGCCGCTGACCGTGGCCTGCGCATCGCCGGAGATGGCTTCCGGTAAAGTCTGGATCCGCTACCCGGTGGTTCGTCCGCAGGATCAGCAGCCGGAAGAGGTTCAGGTTCAGAACGACAACCTTGTGGAAACCGTCGCGGCCGTCGCGACCCCGGTTGCCATCGTTGAAACCGTTACCGCTGCCCCGGTCACCGTCGAGCCGGCTACCATGGAGCCGGTTACCGCCGAGCCTGTGGTAGTCGAGCCGGTCGTAGCCGCCGAGCCGGTGGTGGTTGATGCTGCGGAGGGTGTCGCGCCAGCAGCCGTCGAGCCAGCGCCGCAGGAGCTGGTCACCGAAGCGCCGGCTGTCGAAGCGCCTCAGGCTATCGCGCCAGCGACGCTCGACGCCGAGCCGGTGGTGGTAGAACCTGAAGTGGTGGAAACGGCGCCTGTCGTTGAAGCGCCAGTGGAAGCCATCGCGCCGGCGGCGGAAACCGCAGTTGAAGCACCGGTTGTTGACGCACCGGTTGTCGAAGCCGCGCCTGTCGAGCCGGTCAAAGCCGAGCCTCCGGTGAGTAAGCCGGTAGTGGTGGCGGGTCATCGCCATGCCACCGCGCCAATGACCCGTGCGCCAGCGCCGGACTATGTCCCGGAAGCGCCGCGCCACAGCTCCTGGGTGCGCCCGCCATTCGCTTTTGAAGGCAAAGGCGCCGCCGGCGGTCATAGCGCCACCCATAAAGCCACCGCTGAACCGACCCGCCCACAGCCCGTCGAGTAAGCGTGCTAAATAAAAAACCGGCCTCCTGGCCGGTTTTTTTATGCGCTTTGCGGAGGCTGCATGCCGGCGAGGTCCGGCATGATCTCCCGCATCAGGTCGAGGAATTTACGCAGCCGCGTCGGATAATAGCGCGCCCAGGGATAGACCAGGTGGACCGGCAGCGAGGCGGGACGCCACTGCGGGAACAGCTCTGTCAACCTTCCGGCAGCAAGATCCTCCGCCACAGCCCAGCTGGACACCATCGCCACCCCCAGCCCCGCCAGCGCAGTGTTACGCGCGACGTAAAGGCTGTCGGTGCTCAGACAGGGGGTGATCGCCGTGGAGACGAGCTGCCCGCTGACCTGATGTCGGAGCCGCACCTCATGCTGATAAAAGGTGTTAATGGCGATCCACGGCAGGCCGGATAACGCCTCCAGCGAGGTTAACGGCGGGTACTTCGCCAGCAGTTCAGGGGAGGCCACCACGCAGCGCGGCACTTCCGCCAGCAGCACGGAGACCGTGGCCGGATCCACCTCCGCCCCCACGCGGATGGCGCAGTCGATATTATCGCTGAGAAAGTCGACAGTATTATCATTCAGCATCCACTCCACCGACAGTTGCGGGTGGCGCTGGAGAAAGGCGACCAGCGGCCCCAGCAGCTGCTGCTGGCCAAAAGCGTGCGGCGCCCTCACCCGCAGCACCCCCACCGGCCGATCGTCGGCAATACGCAGGTCATCTTCCAGCGCCAGCCAGGCATCCACCAGCTGGCGGGCGTGACGGTAGCAGCGTTCGCCATCGTCAGTGAGCTTCATCGCATGGGTGGTACGCAGGATCAGCTTGACTCCCAGCAGCCCTTCAAGGGACTGCAGGCGGCGGCTGACGGTCGCCTGGGTGGTCTCCATCTGCCCCGCCGCGGCGGAGAGCGACCCTGCCTCTATAATACGAATATAGGTGCGCATCAGCTCAATGCGATCTATACGCTCCTGTCTTTTCATTTTTCTTTTGCCTATACGTGCTACGTATAACCGTTTTACCACCAGCCCGGCTACCGCGCCAGCCGCATTCAGGGAAAAATAGCCCCATCGCATTCACGAGGTATTGATCATGACACCGACTTCCCTTTCCACCCGCGACGCAGGCTGGATTATCTTCATTCTCGCGCTCGGCGCTGGCTTTAGCGTCGCCTCTATCTACTACGCGCAGCCGCTGCTGCCGTTGATGGGCGCCAATCTCCACCTGACGGTAGAAGGTATGGGTCTGGTCCCTACTCTGACGCAGGCGGGTTATGCGCTCGGCATTCTGTTCCTGCTCCCGCTCGGCGACCGCCACGATCGCCGCCGGCTGATTTTGGTGAAAAGCGCGCTGCTGGCGCTCCTGCTGCTCCTGTGCAGCCTCACCGGCCAGCTCAGCTCACTGCTGGTGGTCAGTCTGCTGATCGGTATGGCGGCGACCATGGCGCAGGATATCGTCCCTGCGGCGGCGATCCTCGCCCCGGCGGGCAAGCAGGGCAAAATGGTGGGCACGGTGATGACCGGGCTGCTGCTGGGGATCCTGCTTTCCCGGACGGTCAGCGGCGTGGTGGGCGCAGTGTTCGGCTGGCGGGTGATGTATCAGGCGGCGGCGGTCAGCGTGGCGCTGATTGGCCTGGTGATGTGGCGGGTGCTGCCGCGCTTCGCCATTCACTCGACGCTGAGCTATCCGCAGCTGATGGCCTCAATGGCGCATCTGTGGCAGCGCTACCCGGCGCTACGCCGCGCTGCGCTGGCTCAGGGGGCGCTCTCTGTCGCCTTCAGCGCCTTCTGGTCGACGCTGGCGGTGATGCTCTCCGAACACTATCACATGGGCAGTGCGGTAGCGGGCGGCTTTGGTATCGCCGGGGCTGCCGGGGCGCTGGCCGCGCCGCTGGCCGGCGGACTGGCCGATAAATTTGGTGCCGGTAAAGTGACTCAAATGGGGGCGGCGCTGGTCACCGTCTCCTTCGCCCTGATGTTTATACTGCCGCTGCTGCCACTGCATGGCCAGCTGGCGCTGATTGCCCTGTCGGCGATTGGCTTCGACCTTGGCCTGCAGTCAAGCCTGGTGGCGCATCAGAACCTGGTGTATGGCCTCGAGCCGCAGGCCCGCGGCCGCCTTAACGCCCTGCTGTTTACCGTGGTCTTCATCGGGATGTCGCTGGGGTCGGTGCTGGGCAGCAAGCTGTACGTGCTGGCTGGCTGGAACGGGGTGGTTACCCTGGCGGTGGTCAGCGGGGCGATCGCCCTGGCAATCCGCCTGCTGGAGAATGCCCGTATCGTCGCTGCCGAACGCCGCGCATCATAAAAAAACCCGCTTCGCCTGAGGCGAAGCGGGTTCATCCATTCCCGCACAACCGCTTAGGCTGTACGTCGGGCAAACTCTTTCACGCGGAAGCCCAACAGCAGCAGTGTGGCGAAATAGGCCACCACCCCGGCGACAACCACCACCAGCAGGCGCATCAGACGGAACGGCATCGTCCCCAGCGACCACTCCGGCATGATATGCATGACGCCCAGCAGCGCCGCAGCCATAACCAGCACCGCAGCAATCAGACGCAGCAGGAAGGCCAGCCAGCCCGGTTGCGGGGTAAAGATCTTCTGTTTACGCAACTGCCAGTAAAGCAGCGCGGCGTTCAGGCAGGCCGCCAGGCCAATGGACAGCGACAGACCCGCATGCTTCAGCGGGCCGATAAACGCCAGGTTCATCACCTGGGTCATAATCAGGGTGACAATGGCAATCTTGACCGGGGTCTTGATGTCCTGGCGGGAATAGAAGCCCGGCGCCAGCACTTTCACCACGATAAGCCCCATTAGTCCCACGGAATAGGCCACCAGCGCGCGCTGGGTCATTGCCGCATCAAAAGCGCTAAATTTGCCGTACTGGAACAGGGCCACGGTCAGCGGTTTGGCGAGGATCCCCAGCGCCACCGCGCTCGGCAGCGCCAGCAGGAAGCAGAGACGCAGCCC
Source organism: Klebsiella sp. 2-CIP_Kleb. (assembly GCF_050378715.1). Lineage (NCBI taxonomy): Bacteria > Pseudomonadati > Pseudomonadota > Gammaproteobacteria > Enterobacterales > Enterobacteriaceae > Klebsiella > Klebsiella sp. 2-CIP_Kleb. Next base: position 991,988 of record NZ_JBNRLG010000002.1, on the reverse strand, counting down.
CCAGTCCATCAGCCGGCAATACTCGTCATGATTACCGCTGGCGAAGCTTTTTGACAGCGATGGCAGCAGGATAGTGCCGAGCGCCACTCCCAGGACACCGGACGGAAACTCCATCAGACGGTCGGCGTAGTACATCCAAGACACCGATCCCGACACGAGAAACGAAGCGAAGATAGTATTGATAATAAGGGAGATCTGGCTTACCGACACGCCAAGGATCGCCGGCCCCATCTGCTTCACCACCCGCATCGCGCCGGCATCTTTCAGATTGATGCGCGGCAGGACCAGCATGCCAATTTTCTTCAGGTGCGGCAGCTGGTAGGCCAGCTGTAGCACGCCGCCGACCGTGACCGCCCAGGCCAGGGCCAGCACCGGCGGATGAAAGTACGGTGCGGCAAACAGCGCAAAGCCAATCATGCTGACGTTGAGGAACGTCGGCGCAAAGGCCGGCACCGAGAAGCGGTTCCAGGTATTAAGGATCGCCCCCACCAGCGAGGCGAGGGAGATCAGCAAAATATAGGGGAAGGTAATGCGCAGCAATTGGGTAGTCAGCGCAAATTTATCGGCGGTATCAGCAAACCCGGGGGCGGTGATGGTGATCACCCACGGCGCCGCCAGCATCCCGATAACGGTGACGATCGCCAGGGCCAGGGTCAGCAATCCGGAGACATACGAGACAAACACCCGGGTGGCATCTTCGCCCTGCTTGCTTTTATATTCGGCAAGGATCGGTACAAACGCCTGAGAGAAGGCGCCTTCGGCAAAAATACGCCGCAGCAGATTAGGCAGTTTAAAGGCGACGAAAAAGGCGTCGGTCGCCATCCCGGCGCCAAAAATGCGCGCCACAATCGCATCGCGGGCAAAGCCCAGCACGCGCGAAAACATGGTCATCGAACTGACGGCCGCCAGTGATTTTAAAAGGTTCATTACGCTGTTATTCCAAACCCTGGAGTAAAACGCCCGCAAATGCGGGCGCTGGAAAGTGGCGATAGTCTACCGGGTTCAACATGAATTACTACTGTCAGTTGTTACAACGGATTATTCGCTGATGGCGTCGCGCCAAAGTTTGTCGACCACCCGCTGAGCCAGCAGCGCCTGTTCGCCTGCGGTTTCAGGAACCGTCTGATTTTGCACGCATTCGATAAAATGGCGCGCGCAGCCGACAAAGCCGCGCTGCTCAAGGGTGGTTTGCCAGCTGGCGACCGGGCGCTGGACCACGCCGTGACCGCACTCCTCCTGCCATTCGCGCATCTCGCTGACGGCATATAGCCCGCCATCCGTAACCGCCTGCACCCACTCGCGCTGGCTGCCTGCGCGGCGGTGCATGCTGGTGGTGACCTGCAGCCGGGGCGAACTGAACTGGTGTTCGGCATACAGCATCTCGCCCTGCGGAGTGATCTGTAGCGCGCCACCGCGCAGACGCGCCTGACCGTCGGCCAGCCATAGCGCGGTATCCACCACGTGCAGATAGTCATCAAGCAGGGTAAAGCGCAGATCGTTGCCCACGCTATCGCTGCGGTGCTTATCCATCCGCAGCGAGGCCGCCTCGCCCAGCCGCCCCTTCAGCTCCCGATAGAGCGGTGCGAAGCGGCGATTGAAACCGACCATCAGCGTCAGACGCCGCCGCGCCGCCAGCTCGACCAGCGTCTCCGCCTCACTCAGCTTGTCCGCCAGCGGTTTATCCACGCACACATGAACCCCGGCATTCAGCAAATGATTCACCACTTCATAATGTGAAGCCGTCGACGTATGAACAAAGACCGCATCGCACTGCGCCGCCAGGGCATCCAGCGATTCAGCGTATGGCATCCGCCAGGTTTCGCAAACCCGCAGCGCCTTCTCTTTTCCCGGCGACCAGGCCGCCTGCAGCGTCCAGCTTTCCGCCGCCCCCAGAACCGGCAGCCACGCTTTCTGCGCAATACCGCCCAGGCCAACCACCCCGATGCGCAATCTTGTCCCCACGTTTAGTCCCCCAGATGGTGTAACAGCGAATCGAGGCGCGCTTTCAGCTCCGCCACCTCGCCTTCCAGCGCTTCAACCCTGGCACGCAGATCGTCTTCCTCTTCCAGGGGCGAGAGTGCTTCCACTGTCGTGATCAGTGTGTCCATGTCGTCGCAAAACAGATGCATATAGCGGCTTTCCCGTTTCCCCGGCTCCCGGGGCAGACGGGCGACAAAGGGACCATCTTCGCGGGTCGCCAGCCCTTCCAGCACGCTTTCCACTTCCGCCATATCGCTGAACTCATGCATCCGCTGCGCCCGACTGCGTAATTCACCCGGCGTCTGGGCGCCGCGCAGCAGCAGCGTCGTCACCACCGCCACCTCGCCGGCGCTGAGCTTCAGATCGCCAAATTCGGAGTTGCAAAAGCGCTGCTCATACTTGGTTACCCGATTGCCGAAGCCACTGACCGTACGCAGATAATGGCGTTTCACCAGGGTATCCAGCAGAGCCTGGACTTCGCCTTCGCTCAGCGACATCACCGGCTCGCGGTTGGTTTTCTGATTGCAGGCGGTCACTACGGCGTTCACCGACAGCGGATACTGCTCGGGCGTGGTGACCTGCTTTTCCAGCAGACAGCCAATGACGCGCGCTTCGTGCGCGGTTAACTGATATTTCATCCTCTCTCCTTAACGTCCCGCTGACCAGTCCGGCGTCGTTAGCGCCGTCAATACATGGTCACGCCACTGCCCGTCAATCAGCAGGTAATCTTTGGCGTAACCCTCTTTTTCAAACCCCAACCGCGCCAGCAGCGCGCCGCTGCGATGATTATGCGGCATATAGTTGGCCATAATGCGATGAATATGCTGCGTACGCTGCATATAGCGAATCGCCGACGTCAGCGCTTCAAACATCAGTCCCTGCCCCTGCCACTTCTCGCCAATAGAGTAGCCGAGATAACAGGCATGGAATGACCCGCGCACCACGTTGGAAAAATTCGCCACGCCGACGATCTCCTTTTCCTCCGGATCGAGCAGCGCGAAATAAAAAGCAGACCCCTGCTTATGAAACTCGGCGATCATCGACAGACGCGCCTGCCATCCGGAAGGATAGCAGTGGCTGTCGTCACGAACCGGCTCCCAGGGTTTTAAGAACGCCTTATTCTCGGCGTAATAATCGGCCAGACGCCAGGCGTCACGATCGTGAACCAGGCGCACCACCAGCCGGTCCGTCGTCAAACGCACCTTCGGCACGTTACTGCGATAGCCAAACATTTCCTTTTCAGTCCCCCTGACTTCATTCTTGCTGCCTTCACTATACCTGTCCTGCGCGACGGTGTGAAAACAGCAACATACCATTTTCTGCGCCATCTCCTCTTTTCGATGAATAGCCTCAATCGAACTTGCATTTTGATAAAAAAATATTGTCGCAAGGGCGCTGGGAAAAGCAGCAGATTGCCCGCAGAATATCCACGCTTATCTCTATTTTTCCCTGGAGGGGAAATGTCCCGCGTCTCGCAGGCAAGGAGCCTGGGTAAATATTTCCTGTTAGTCGATAACATGCTGGTCGTGCTGGGCTTTTTTGTCGTCTTCCCGCTGATTTCCATCCGCTTTGTCGATCAGATGGGCTGGGCGGCGCTGATGGTCGGCATCGCGCTCGGCCTGCGCCAGCTCGTGCAGCAGGGATTAGGTATCTTTGGCGGCGCCATCGCCGACCGCTTTGGCGCCAAACCGATGATCGTCACCGGTATGCTGATGCGCGCCGGCGGCTTCGCGGCGATGGCCGTCGCCCATGAGCCGTGGGTGCTGTGGTTCTCATGCATACTTTCCGGGCTCGGCGGCACGCTGTTCGACCCGCCGCGGGCGGCGCTGGTGGTTAAGCTGGTGCGCCCGCATCAGCGCGGCCGCTTTTTCTCCATCCTGATGATGCAGGATAGCGCCGGCGCGGTGATTGGCGCGCTGCTGGGCAGCTGGCTGCTGCAGTATGATTTCCGCCTGGTGTGCAGCGCCGGCGCCGCGCTGTTTATCGCCTGCGCGGCGTTTAACGCCTGGTATCTGCCGGCATGGAAGCTCTCGACGGTAAAAACGCCGATCCGCGAGGGGCTGGGCCGGGTGCTGCGGGACAAGCGCTTCGTCACCTATGTCCTGACGCTGACGGGCTATTACATGCTGGCGGTGCAGGTGATGCTGATGCTGCCGATCATGGTGAATGACATCGCCGGCTCGCCGGCCGCCGTAAAGTGGATGTACGCCATCGAAGCCACCATTTCGCTGACCCTGCTCTATCCCATTGCCCGCTGGAGCGAAAAACGTTTTCGCCTTGAGCACCGGCTGATGGCCGGTCTGCTGGTGATGACCCTGGCCATGCTCCCCATCGGCATGACCAGCAGTTTGCAGCAGCTGTTCACCCTGATCTGCCTGTTTTACATCGGTTCCATCATTGCCGAACCTGCCCGGGAGACGCTGGGCGCCTCGCTGGCGGACGCCCGGGCGCGCGGCAGCTATATGGGCTTCAGCCGCCTGGGGCTCGCCTTTGGCGGCGCGCTGGGATATGCGGGCGGCGGCTGGCTGTTTGATGCTGGTAAAGCCGCCGGCCAGCCCGAGCTGCCGTGGCTGATGCTCGGGGCCATCGGGGTTATCACCTTTCTGGCGCTGTGGTGGCAGTTTAGTCCGAAACGCTCTGCCTCCGGCATGCTGGAGCCGCGGACCTGATGCGCGCGGCGGCGGTTTCTCCTGCTTTCAGCCTATTCTGCTGGTATCGAGGATGCTGACAGGTCATGATGCTTTGTGTCAGGATGAATGAAGGTATGAGCCAGAGGAACCCCATGAAAAAGATTTTGATCGCCGCCGCGCTGATTGTCAGCGGCCTGCTGAGCGGCTGTAATCAGCTGACCCAATACACGGTAAGCGAGCAGGAGATTAACCAGGCCCTGCAGAAGCGAAACCATTTTGCCAAAGATATTGGTCTTAAAGGCGTTGCCGACGCCCATATCGAACTGCAGAACCTGACCAGCGCTATCGGGCGCGAGGAGCCGGGCAAAGTCACGCTGACCGGGATCGCTAACGTTGACCTGAACTCCCTGTTCGGCACGCAGAAAGCGACGATCGATCTGAAGCTCAAAGCGCTGCCAACCTTTGACAGAGAGAAAGGCGCCATCTTCCTGCAGGAAATGGAGGTGGTGGATGCCAAAGTGGCGCCCGAGAAGCTGCAGTCGGTCATTCAGGCCCTGCTCCCCTACCTGAATCAGTCGCTGCGCAGTTACTTCAGCCAGCAGCCGGCCTATGTCCTGCGTGAGGACGCCAGCACCGGTGAAGCGCTGGCGAAGAAATACGCCAAAGGCATTGAGGTGAAGCCGGGCGAGATTGTCATCCCCTTTACCAATTAATCTCCAGGGCGCCGCGGCGCCCTCAATTTTTTACGGAAATGAGTGCAAAGGAAAACGTTTACGCTTATCCTTAGTGCCCGGCAAAAAACAGCCCTGATGACTGAACCTATTAGCCGGAGCCTTCCATGACAGCACAATCCCAGGTATTGAAAATCCGCCGCCCAGACGACTGGCATATCCATCTACGTGATGACGATATGCTGAAAACCGTCGTGCCTTATACCAGTGAGTTTTATGGCCGGGCGATCGTGATGCCGAATCTGGTGCCGCCTGTCACCACCGTCGCGGCGGCTATCGCCTATCGCCAGCGCATTATGGACGCCGTCCCGGCCGGGCATGATTTTATCCCGCTGATGACCTGCTATCTGACAGACTCCCTCGACCCGGCGGAGCTGGAGCGCGGCTTTAACGAAGGCGTATTCACCGCCGCCAAGCTCTACCCGGCCAACGCCACCACCAACTCCAGCCACGGCGTCACCAGCACCGACGCCATTATGCCGGTGCTGGAGCGGATGGAAAAACTGGGGATGCCGCTGCTGGTACATGGGGAAGTCACCCACGCCGAGATTGATATATTCGATCGCGAAGCGCGCTTTATTGAAACCGTTATGGAGCCGCTGCGCCAGCGCCTGCCCGGACTGAAGGTGGTCTTTGAGCATATCACCACCAAAGATGCCGCCGAGTATGTGCGTGACGGCAATGAACTGCTGGCGGCCACTATCACCCCGCAGCATCTGATGTTCAACCGTAACCATATGCTGGTCGGCGGTATTCGTCCTCACTTATACTGCCTGCCGGTACTTAAACGCAATATTCATCAGCAGGCTCTGCGGGAGCTGGTCGCCAGCGGCTTCAGCCGCGCCTTCCTCGGCACCGACTCCGCACCGCATGCCCGCCACCGTAAGGAGGCCAGCTGCGGCTGCGCCGGCTGCTTCAACGCCCCGACCGCCCTCGGCAGCTACGCCACGGTGTTTGAAGAAATGAACGCTCTGCAGCACTTTGAGGCTTTCTGCTCGCTGAATGGCCCGCGCTTCTACGGTCTGCCGGTCAATGAGAGCTACGTTGAACTGGTGCGTGAAGAGACGACCGTTGTGGACAGCATTTCCCTGCCTAATGACACCCTGGTGCCCTTCCTGGCAGGTGAAACCGTTCGCTGGACCGTGAAGAAATAAAAACGTAGCCCCCTGTTGTCAACGCCAACCGGATACTGTATAAATAACCAGCATCGAACGCAGGGGGCAATTATGCGCATTGAAGTGTCTATCGCCAAAACTACCGCCTTACCCAACGGCGCGCTGGAAGCGCTGAATAACGAACTCTCTCGCCGTATCGCCGAGCAATTCCCGGCCATCGACAGCCAGGTGAGCGTCCGCTACGCCACCGGCAATCAGCTCTCGGTGTTTGGCGCCCTGAAAGAAGACAAAGACCGGATAAGCGAAATCCTGCAGGAAACATGGGAAAGCGCGGACGACTGGTTTGTCCACGATCTCTCCTGAAGCATGGCGGGATCCAGTTACGCTGGTTTGCTCCCTCATTGTGCTTTTTTTTGCCGGGTCGCCCCGGCTTTTTTTAGCCCCTCTTCTGTTCAGAATAGTCCTGATTATTCTGCTCAATATCGACTAAAGTGGCCATTTTACGCGCTTATCTTGAATAAAAAAGCGGCAAAAGAAGAAAATCATGCTGCCTTTCATTTAATTTCTCGAGTTTATTCTTGATCCCTGATATAATTAACTTGCTTCAAAAAATATGCATTAAACCTCGAGAATTGTTGTCTTTTAACATATGAATAAGGGGTTATGATGGAAAAAAATAATGAAGTCATTCAGACCCATCCCCTCGTTGGATGGGACATCAGCACCGTTGATAGCTACGATGCGCTGATGTTGCGCCTGCACTACCAGAACCCCACTCAAGAAAACAGTAATGATGCTGAGATCGGCCAGACGCTATGGCTAACGACGGACGTCGCACGTCAGTTTATTTCAATCCTGGAAGCAGGCATTGCGAAGATTGAATCTGGCGAATACCAGGAAAACGAGTACCGCCGACATTAACGCGGCTTGCGAATGACTTAACATTAAACTTAACAGGCACCTGCGGGTGCCTGAATTATTTTCGGGCTTGTATAAGCACAGGGAGTTAATTACCCTGCTAACAAGGCAATTACCCGGAACTCACCATGCAATACGATCTTATCATTATTGGCAGCGGCTCCGTCGGCGCCGCCGCTGGCTATTATGCGCGCCGTGCCGGACTCAATGTTCTGATGACCGACGCCCATCAACCTCCCCACCAGGAAGGCAGCCATCACGGCAGCAGCCGTCTTATCCGTCACGCCTATGGCGAAGGTGAGAAATATGTTCCGCTGGTGCTGCGTGCCCAGCAGCTATGGGATGAACTGGCAGAGATCAGTGGCGAAGCCGTGTTTGAACGCACCGGCGTCATTAACCTCGGCCCCGCCAGCTCCGCTTTTCTCGCCAACGTCGCCGCCAGCGCCCGTGCGTTCAAGCTTGAGGTGGAAGAGCTGGATGCCCAGGCCGTGATGCAGCGCTGGCCAGAGATACGCCTCCCCGAGGACTATCGGGCGATTTTCGAACCCGCTTCCGGCGTACTGCGCAGCGAGCTGGCCGTCGAAACCTGGATCCGTCTGGCGCGGGAAGCAGGCTGCGCGCAGCTATTCAACTGTCCGGTCTCGGCTATTCATCACCATGCTGACGGGATCACCATCGATACCCTCGACGGTGAATATCATGGTAAAAAGCTGCTGGTCAGCGCCGGGACCTGGGTCACCCGCCTGCTCCCGGACCTCCCCATCCAGCCGGTACGTAAGGTGTTTGCCTGGTACCAGGCCGATGGCCGTTACAGCAGCAAGAATCACTTTCCGGCCTTCACCGGCGAGTTGCCCAACGGAGATCAATACTACGGTTTCCCGGCAGAAGATAACGAGCTGAAGATTGGCAAGCATAACGGCGGTCAACCGATCTCCATGCCGCAGGAGCGAGTGGCATTTGGCGCTGTCGCCAGCGATGGCTCCGAATCGTTTCCTTTTTTGCGCAACGTCCTGCCAGGGATCGGCGGCTGCCTGCACGGCGCCTCCTGTACTTATGACAATACCGTCGATGAAGATTTTATTATCGATACGTTACCCGGCAGACCAGACACGTTGCTAATCACCGGTCTGAGCGGGCATGGCTTTAAGTTTGCCCCGGTGTTGGGGGAAATTGCCAGTCAGTTTGCTCAGGGCGAAGCATCGAGCTTCAACCTGGCGCCCTTCTCGCTGGCGCGCTTTAACGCGTAATGGAATGCGGCACTTTTGCCGTCGGGCAAAAAAAAAACGGCCTCTGTCGAGGCCGTTAGTCATTGAAAGCGATTATGCGTCGCCTGTTTAATTTGCTGGTCAATAACGTCCGCGAGCACTTTATGATCTACCTGGCGCTTTGGCTGCTGCTGGCGATCATCGATCTCGTCTGGTTATGGTTTTTCTGATGGCTCAGGATCGAGGATCCCGAGTTTGGTGTTCAGCCGACCACGCGATTTATTAAAGATTTTATTGCCGTTTTCACGCCCGGCGCGCAGCTTACGCTGCTCCTCTTCCGGTAGCTTATGCTCTTCCATGCAGGCTTCGCTACAGCAGCCGGCAAACTTCTCGGCGCAGCTCGGGCACTGGATAAACAGCAGATGGCAACCATCGTTCAGGCAGTTGGTATGGGTGTCGCACGGCACGCCGCACTGATGACAGTGCGCGATAACGTCATTGGAGATCCGCTCGCCCATCCGTTCATCAAAGACAAAGTTTTTGCCAATGAAACGCACAGGCAGCCCTTGCTCACGGGCGCGGCGGGCGTACTCGATGATGCCACCCTCGATGTGCCAGACCTTATTGAAGCCGTTATGCTTCATCCAGGCGCTGGCTTTTTCACAGCGAATACCGCCGGTGCAATACATGACAATTTTCTTGTCTTTATGGTCCTGCATCATTTCCACGGCTTTCGGCAACTGGTCGCGGAAGGTATCCGCCGGGATCTCCAGCGCGTTTTCGAAATGGCCCACCTCATATTCATAGTGGTTGCGCATATCGATAAACACGGCATTCGGATCGTCAAGCATCGCATTGACCTCAGCCGCCTTGAGATAGTCTCCGACGTTGGAGGCGTCGAAGGAGGGATCGTCGATGCCGTCGGCAACGATGCGGTCACGCACTTTCAGGCGCAGTACCCAGAACGATTTACCGTCGTCCTCGAGAGCGATATTGAAACGCAGCCCCGCCAGCGCAGGATCGAAGCCATAGAGAAACTCACGCAGGGCTTCAACGTTGCTTTGCGGCACGCTGATTTGCGCGTTGATCCCTTCCCGGGCCAGATAGATGCGGCCAAAGACTTTCAGCTGGGTTAAGGCAACCCACAGCGCATCGCGGGTCGCCTGCGGATCGACAATGGTGAAATATTTATAGAACGAGATCGTCGTGCGCGGCTCGGTTTCAGCCAGCATTTGCGCCTTTAACGTCTCATTTGAAATGCGGTTGTGTAACACTGGCATGGTGTACCTGCTCGACATAGAAATGAGGAAATAAACGGCGGGCATGATATAGCAAAGCTTATTAATTTACATCCCTACATTTTACGCTACATTTTTCTCACCCGGTCGCCCCCCACTTAACAAAACAATGTGGCTGTCGCCGCCTTTGGCTGGCCGGTAAAAAAATGCGATAATATAAGATGTTGCTTACTGATACGGGTATGAAATGACTCATTTGCCTAAATTTTCTCCGGCGCTGCTGCATCCGCGCTATTGGCTGCTGTGGCTGGGTATCGGCCTGCTGTGGCTGGTTGTCCAACTGCCCTACCCGCTGATCTACCGCATCGGGAACGCCATCGGCCGCCTGGCCATGCGCTTTATGAAGCGCCGGGCGAAGATCGCCTATCGCAACCTTGAGCTCTGCTTCCCCGAGAAAAGCGAGCAGGAACGTCACCGGATGGTGGTGATGAACTTCGAATCGGTTGGCATGGGGCTGATGGAGACCGGTATGGCCTGGTTCTGGCCAGTTCGCCGAATCGCCCGCTGGACCGACACCATCGGCTTTGAGCATATTCGCGATGTGCAGGCGCAGCAGCGCGGCATTCTGCTGATCGGCATTCATTTCCTGACACTGGAAATGGGCGCGCGAATGTTCGGCATGAACGAGCCGGGGATTGGCGTCTATCGTCCCAACGATAACCCGGTCATCGACTGGCTGCAGACCTGGGGCCGGCTGCGCTCCAACAAGGACATGATCGACCGCAAGGATCTGAAAGGTATGATCCGAGCGCTGAAAAAAGGTGAGGTGGTGTGGTACGCGCCGGATCATGATTACGGCCCGACCGCCAGCGTCTTTGCCCCACTGTTTGCCGTTGATCAGGCGGCGACCACCTCCGGCACCTGGATGCTGGCGAAAATGTCCAAAGCCTGCATCGTGCCCTTTGTTCCACGCCGTAAACCGGACGGTAAAGGTTATGAACTGATTATCCTGCCGCCAGAGTGCTCCCCGCCGCTGGACGACGCGGAAACCACCGCCGCGTGGATGAACAAGATCGTAGAGCAGTGCATTATGATGGCCCCGGAACAATATATGTGGCTCCATCGCCGCTTTAAAACCCGCCCCGAGGGGACGCCCTCCCGCTACTGATCCCCTTTCCCGGCCGCGCGCCTCCCGGCCGGGAATCCCCACCGCTCAGGCTTTACGCTCTGCTTTAGCTTTAAAAGCTCTCCTCCATTGCGGCATTTATTTCCCAGGCGCATAATTAGCAGGCTCATATTTTCTCTTAATTTGACCTGCTGCGCAGGCCAGTGGAACCCTATGTCGTCTGCTGATACCCCCATCAACTGGAAACGAAACCTGACCGTCACCTGGCTTGGCTGCTTTTTAACCGGCGCCGCCTTCAGCCTGGTCATGCCCTTTCTGCCGCTCTATGTCGAACAACTCGGCGTCACCGGCCATAGCGCCCTGAACATGTGGTCCGGGCTGGTCTTTAGCATTACCTTTCTCTTCTCCGCCATCGCCTCGCCGTTCTGGGGCGGACTTGCTGACCGCAAGGGACGTAAAATCATGCTGCTGCGTTCAGCCCTCGGGATGGCCATCGTCATGATGTTGATGGGGATGGCGCAGAATATCTGGCAGTTTCTGCTGCTGCGCGCGCTGCTCGGCCTGCTGGGCGGCTTTATTCCCAACGCCAACGCCCTGATCGCCACCCAGATCCCACGTCATAAAAGCGGCTGGGCGCTGGGCACGCTGTCAACCGGCGCGGTAAGCGGCGCCCTGCTCGGCCCGCTGGCGGGTGGTTTCCTGGCAGACCACTGGGGCCTGCGTACCGTCTTCTTTATGACCGCCGCAGTGCTGTTTATCTGCTTTCTGTTTACCCTGTTTTTAATCCGTGAAAATTTTGTCCCAATTGCTAAAAAAGAGATGCTCAGCGCGAAGGCGGTATTCTCCTCTCTGCAGAATCCGAAACTGGTGCTCAGCCTGTTTGTCACCTCGCTGATCATCCAGGTCGCCACCGGCTCCATTGCGCCGATCCTGACGCTTTACGTGCGCGATCTGGCGGGTAACGTCAGCAATATCGCCTTTATCAGCGGGATGATCGCCTCAGTGCCGGGCATTGCCGCCCTGATGAGCGCCCCCCGTCTGGGCAAACTGGGGGATCGTATCGGACCGGAAAAAATCCTCATCGTGGCGCTGATTATCTCGGTGCTGTTGCTGATCCCGATGGCGTTCGTCCAGACCCCGCTGCAGTTAGGTATCTTGCGGTTCCTGCTCGGCGCCGCGGACGGCGCGCTGCTGCCGGCTGTGCAAACCCTGCTGGTGTATAACTCCACCAGCCAGATCTCCGGGCGGATCTTCAGCTATAACCAGTCATTTCGTGATATTGGCAACGTCACCGGCCCCCTGATCGGCGCCTCGGTTTCCGCCAACTACGGCTTTCGCGCCGTCTTCCTTGTCACCGCAGGAGTGGTATTGTTTAACGCGATCTATTCGACCCTTAGCCTGCGCCGACCAGCCGCGGACGCCTCGCAGCCCGACCGCCATTCAGTAAATTAACGTCCAGAGGGGCTCAGCCCCTTGACGCCTTGCCAAGCGCCTTCTATAGATTGAATCGTGTTCAATTCATATTCTTCTCAGGAGATTCGCTATGCCAAAGGATTCGATGTTCTATGCCACGCTCGAAGAAGCTATTGATGCAGCACGTGAAGAATTTCTCGCCAACAACCCTGACAGCGATGAAGAGAGCGCTAACGTTGAGCAGCTCAATATTCAAAAGTATGTGCTGCAGGATGGCGATATCGCCTGGCAGGCCGAATTTTTTGCTGACGAAGAGGAACAAGGCGAATGCTTACCGATGCTTAGCGGCGAAGCCGCGCAGAGCGTCTTCGATGGGGATTATGATGAGATAGAGCTCCGTCAGGAGTGGCTGGAGGAAAATACGCTTCATGAGTGGGATGAAGGTGAATTCCAGCTCGAGCCCTCTCTGGACACCGAAGAGGGACAGACGGCGGCCGACGAGTGGGACGAGCGTTAATCAGTTATAGGGCCCGTGGCTGGCGTCCAGCGGCAGCAGAAGCGTATCGAATACCAGCGAGAACGGCAGGTCCAGAATGGTGAGATAGCGCCATCCTGAATCGCGAACGTCCCACTGCACGCCCGGGTAATATTGATTGCCATGCCCCTGCCCGGGCACCGTCCGGCTGATAATGCTGCCGCAGCCGCTGAGCAGCAGCGCCATGGCAATGATCGGTAGTATTCGCATCCACAACCTCGTCTTTCAGATAAAAAAATACCGGCATCGCTGCCGGTATTTTCATTAACGTACGGCTTATTTCGTTTTCAGCGCCAGCGGGTTAAGCGCCAGCTGCTGATAGGCGTTCACCCACGAGGAGTATTTCTCCGGCGCGGCCCATACGCGATAGTGCAGACGCGACATGGTTACCGGGTCGCTCAACAGCACCAGTCGACGATCGCGGTTCAGCTTATCCGGCGTTTCATTCAGCGCCTGCTCGACATGACGCTCGCGGGCGATCTCCAGGATATGACCCTGACGGTGCCGCGCGGTGGCCATCGCGGTGGCAAGGGCGTTAAACGACGGGTTAAACACCGCGTGCATAAAGCCATCGTCCAGCGAACGCTGACGGTTCAGCGTCAGGTACGCATCGGTATCCTTGAGCACCTGCGGCGGCGAATACTCTTCCGGAATCAGGAACAGCTTCCAGCGCTTGGTGCGCAGGCCCACGGTCGCCCGGCTGGAGATAGCCGACACGAACGGCGACAGAATCAGCGATACGACAATCGGCGCCAGCCAGAACAGGAAGCGCAGATCCAGCCATGCCATTCCGACCGCCCATACCAGCCCCAGCAGCAGCTGCGAGCCGTGACGCATAAAGGCTTCTCCCCACGGCGTGGAGTCATCATCACGCTGCGGCGAATTCCACACCACTTCCCAGCCGAGGAAGGCGCTGACCACGAAGACGGTGTGGAACAGCATGCGAACCGGCGCCAGCAGGACCGAGAACAGAACCTCCAGCAGCAGGGAAAGCGTCACGCGGATAAATCCACCGTACTCCTTCGGCCCCTTACACCACACCAGGATAATACTCAGCAGCTTCGGCAGGAACAGCAGCACCATGGTCGAGGCGAACAGCGCAATAGCCAGCTCCGGACGCCACTGCGGCCACACCGGGAACAGCTGACGAGGCTGCAGGAAGTACTGCGGCTCGGTCAGGGCATGCACCACCTGCAGCGCTGTCGACAGGGCAAGGAACATAAACCACAGCGGCGCTGACAGATAGGACATCACGCCGGTAAGGAACACCGCTCGGTGGACCGGGTGCATCCCTCTCACGAGGAACAGGCGGAAGTTCATCAGGTTGCCCTGGCACCAGCGGCGGTCGCGTTTCAGCTCGTCCAGCAGGTTCGGCGGCAGCTCTTCATAAGAGCCCGGCAGATCGTAGGCAATCCACACGCCCCAGCCGGCGCGACGCATCAGCGCGGCTTCAACAAAGTCGTGCGACAGAATTGACCCGGCAAAGTTGCCCTCGCCCGGCAGCGGCGCCAGCGCGCAGTGCTCAATGAACGGCTTCACGCGGATAATGGCGTTATGTCCCCAGTAGTGGGACTCCCCCAGCTGCCAGAAGTGCAGACCCGCCGTAAACAGCGGACCATACACCCGGGTGGCAAACTGCTGGCAACGCGCATACAGCGTGTCCATGCCCGAGGCGCGTGGGGATGACTGGATGATCCCGGCGTTCGGGTTCGCTTCCATCAGACGCACCAGGCTGCTCAGACACTCTCCGGTCATTACCGAGTCCGCGTCAAGCACCACCATGTAGCTATACTGGCTGCCCCAGCGGCGGCAGAAATCATCGATGTTGCCGCTCTTACGCTTCACGCGACGACGACGACGACGGTAGAAGATCTGCCCTTCGCCCTGCACTTCGGCAATCAGCTCCATCCACGCCTTTTGCTCAGCAACACAGATATCGGGGTTATAGCTGTCGCTGAGGATATAGACGTCGAAATGGGCGCCGTTGCCGGTGGCTTTCACCGACTCCCAGGTCGCCCGCAGCCCGGCGAACACGCGGTCAACGTCTTCGTTACAGATCGGCATAATAAGCGCTGTCCGGTGCGCCGGGTTCAACGGTTCGTCACCGACCGTCGAGGCGGAAATACTGTACTTATCGCGACCGATCAACAGCTGCAGGAAGCCCATTAACGCGGTCCAGAAGCCAGCGGAAACCCAGCAGAACAGCACCGCGAAGAGGATCAGAATGCCGCTCTGCAACACGTACGGCAGCAGCTGCATGAACGAGATCCACAGGTTCTGCCCCACCATGTCGGCCGGGTTGATCAGCGCCCAGCCCTGATAAGGCAGAATGGTTTTCATGTACCAGGTGGCCACCACGGTCTGCGACAGCGTCAGCAGCAGCAGGATGTAGCGACGAATGGTGCCGACGGTACGCCATTTTTGCTCGCTCTCGCGCTCTTCTTGCGTCAGGCGGGAGAGATAGCGCGGCGTGACATCGCGTCCGCGCAGACGGTCCCAGAAGCGGCCAACCGGGTTGGTACGCCACGGGTCCGGGATCATCGAGGAGCGCTTGGCTTTCGGCATCGCATGCAGCTGGGTGCGGCCTTCATCATCCTTCACCAGCTGATCGCCAGACAGCGAATCCGGCCAGCTGTGCGCCAGCCGCGCCTTGACCGACCCCAGCGGGGAGTCGTCTTCGCGGGCGAAGGTCTGATGTTCGTCATCCAGGGCCTGATGAACGGCCTGCAGGCTGGTGTCCGGCAGCGCCGATTTCTCGGCGTCCGACAGCGGCAATGCGTCAATGTACTTCGTTATCTTATTCATTGGCAGGCAGCTGATAGCTCCAGGTTTCGCTCAACGTGTCATCACCGTTAACCAGTGCGGCGCGCATTTCCGTCGTTTTCTTCGGATCTTTCACCTTCAAACGCAGGATCATACGCCAGCCTTTGGTCACCGGATTGTAACGCACGGTATTTTCAACGATTTCAGCGTTATCGCCGGTGCTCGCCTGGGCGGCGACCGGGGTATCCGCTGGCAGTTTTTTCATATCGGCGCCGGTGAAGTCGACAATGAAAGCAATGGTGCCGTCCGGCTGGCGGATCAGGTTCGACTGCTTCACGTCGCCGGTAGAGCGGCGGGTCTGCATAACGTACGCGTTATCCGGCGCATGCAGCTTGTCTTCATCGCGGCTGAAGGTGATGGTGTACTTGAAGTTCATCTCCTTGCCCGGCTCCGGCAGCTGATCCGGCGTCCAGTAAGTCACGATGTTATCGTTGGTTTCATCGTTGGTCGGGATTTCGACCAGTTCGATTTTCCCTTTGCCCCACTCCCCTTTCGGGGTGATCCAGGCGCTCGGGCGCAGGTCATAACGATCGTCAAGGTCCTCGAAGCGCGAGAACTGACGGCCGCGCTGCAGCAGGCCGAACCCTTGCGGGTTTTCCATCGCATAGCTGCTAACGGCCAGGTGTTTCGGGTTGTTCAGCGGACGCCAGATCCACTCGCCGTTGCCCGCCAGGATCGACAGACCATTGGAGTCGTGCAGCGCCGGACGATAGTTGAGCGCCGGAGAAGGCTGGTTGGAACCGAACAGGAACATGCTGGTCAGCGGCGCCACGCCCAGTTTGCCCACTTTGTCACGCAGGTAAACTTTGGACTGGACATCCACCACGGTGTCGCGTCCCGGCATGATCACAAAGCGATAGGCGCCGGTTGCCCGCGGCGAATCCAGCAGCGCATAGATAGTCAAACGCTTGTCGGTGGCTTTTGGTCGCTCGATCCAGAACTCACGAAAACGCGGGAACTCTTCGCCGGAAGGCAGCGCGGTATCGATAGCCAGACCGCGCGCGGACAGACCGTATACCTGACCCTGACCCAGCACGCGGAAGTAGCTGGCACCGAGCATGCTGACGATTTCATCGTTCTTATCTTTGCTGTTGATCGGATACAGTACTTTGAAGCCGGCGAAACCAAGGTCTTTCACCGTGTCTTTATCGTGCTGAACGTTACCAAAGTTAAAATAGTCCGGGCTATATTTAATTTTACGCACGCTGGTGGCCGTCACTTCATTGATGGTGACCGGCGTGTCGAAGTACATACCCTGATGGTAAAATTCAAGCTTGAATGGGGTTTTCTGGTTATTCCAGTAAGCTTTATCGTGATTAAACTGAATTTGCTGGTAGTCCGCGTATTTCATATCGCGGAAAGCGGAGGGCAGGTTACTCTTTGGCGCTTCATAGCCTTTCCCGGCTAACGTTTTGGCCTCTTTTGCAACGTCATCAATGCTAAATGCCCATGCAGATGAAGTACACAGGGACAACATTACGGCTGCGCTTAACCAACGCATTTTCATCATCTGTGGTTTATGTTTCATATAAGTAAGCACTTCCCCCTTTGTGTGCTTAAATCGATCCGATCTATTTTAATGGAAACTCAGGCAATCCGACAACATAATCCCTGCTTTGTTCAGCGTAGCGGCGCAGGGAATAAACAGTT
Organism: Klebsiella sp. 2-CIP_Kleb.; assembly: GCF_050378715.1. NCBI lineage: Bacteria > Pseudomonadati > Pseudomonadota > Gammaproteobacteria > Enterobacterales > Enterobacteriaceae > Klebsiella > Klebsiella sp. 2-CIP_Kleb. The sequence goes on along the minus strand of NZ_JBNRLG010000002.1, from coordinate 974,624 downwards.
CGCAGTCCCGTTTGCACTTTGCGTGCTTATCCTGGAGACAGGTACCCCGAGTTCATGTAGGGTTGCTGATAATGTAAGCGTTATCATCTTGAGTGATAAGACGAATTATCTGAGATTGTCGTGAATCGTATGAATAATACTCCGGTACAGCGTGAATATTTTTTCGACAGCATCCGCGCCTGGCTGATGCTGCTGGGGATCCCTTTTCACATTTCGCTGATTTATTCCAGCCACAGCTGGCATGTCAACAGCGCTGAGCCCTCGTGGTGGCTGACGCTGTTTAATGATTTCATTCATGCCTTCCGCATGCAGGTCTTCTTCGTCATCTCCGGCTATTTTTCCTATATGCTGTTCCTGCGCTACCCGCTGAAAAAGTGGTGGAAAGTGCGCGTCGAACGGGTCGGCATTCCGATGCTGACCGCCATCCCGCTGCTGACGCTGCCGCAGTTTATTATGCTGCAGTACGTCAACGGCAAGGCGGAAAACTGGCACACCCTTTCCGGGTACGACAAATTCAACACCCTGGCGTGGGAGCTCATTTCCCACCTGTGGTTTTTGCTGGTCCTGGTGGTGCTGACTTCGCTGGGCGTGGTGCTGTTCAAATGGCTGACGCGCCGCCCGGCAGGAGGTGCTCACGCTTTCGGTGACACTGTCACTATGGGCCAGCTGACGATGATTTTCCTTGCGCTAGGGGTGCTTTACGCGCTGATCCGTCGGTCATTGTTCGTGATCTATCCGCCCCTGCTAAGCAATGGTCTGTTTAACTTTGTGGTCATGCAGACGCTGTTCTATCTGCCCTTCTTTGTGCTGGGGGCGCAGACCTTTATTAATCCGCGCTTAAAGGCGATGTTCACCACGCCGTCGCCATGGTGCTGCGCGGCAGCGCTGCTGGGATTTATCGCCTATCGGCTGAACCAGCAGTACGGCTCCGGCGACGGCTGGATGTATGAAACGGAATCGGTGATCACCATGGTGCTGGGGCTGTGGATGGTCAATGTCGTCTTTTCGCTCGGCCATCGCCTGCTGAACTTCCAGTCGGCGCGGGTGACCTATTTCGTCAATGCTTCGCTGTTTATTTACCTGGTGCACCATCCGCTGACGCTGTTGTACGGGGCGTGGATCACCCCGGCCATCAAGTCAAATACCTTAGGCTTTATTGGCGGGTTGGTTTTTGTGGTGGGTATTGCCCTGATCCTGTATGAAATTCACCTGCGTATTCCGCTGCTGCGTTTCCTGTTCTCCGGTAAACCGATGAACAAACCGGCCAAAACCCCGGCCTCGGCCAGTTAACCTTTAGCTTTTGCGGCACGCCTGGCGTGCCGCGCTACGCTTGCTCATCAAACAGCCGGTCGAAGATCATGTTATACAGGGCTTCTAAATCCGCTTTATCGACCGGGGTGGATGCGCTCAGCTCACAGCGGTAGGCTGCCCCCTCCGTCAGAACGGCGATGAGCTCTGAAGCGGCATTGCGTCGCGCATCGCTGAGCCCGGGATGATAACGCTGCGACAAACGCCCGCCCTCCTCTTTCAACCGCCGGTCGGCCTGCACCAGGATCTCGCGCAAGCGTGGGTTGCGCGAGGCTTCGGCGTTAATTTCCATCAACAGATAATTGTCGCTTCTGGTGGCTGCCGAAGTCGGGATCCTGCCCGCCAGCACCGCCGCTTTTCGCGCCAGATTGTGGTTCTCATCGATCATCTCGCCGACTCTGGCGTTGACGATTTCGCTGACAATTGCTTCGATGATCGCTTCCTTGCTGGCAAAAATGCGATACAGCTGACCGACGCTCAGACCCGCCTCGCGGGCGATATCCGCGACAGAGGCGCCATGCAATCCCTTCGCCGCGAAACATCTTTGCGCAGCGGCAACGATCTCCGCGCGGCGCGCCTGCTGCTTCTGCTGTACTTTTCCTTCTGACACCCTGCTCCCTCCTGCTATCCATCATTCCTGTCAATATCGGCGGTTATCATAGCCTATTCTGCTGAATCAGGGGCATGCCGCCAGCAGGCGACGATAGATAGCTGCCGTTTCCTCGTCGAAACAGACGAACAGGACCCGTTCAAGCGGGTTATAGCGGGTGAGAAACGCGGTCACGGTGCGCACGGCGATCGCCGCCGCTTCCTCTTTCGGATAGCCATACACGCCGGTGCTGATCGCCGGAAACGCAATGGAGCGATAGTTGTTTGCCGCCGCCAGCTGCAGGCTGTTTTTGTAGGCATCGGCCAGGGTTTGCGCCTCCATGCGGTCGCCGCCGTGCCAGACCGGACCCACGGTATGGATCACCGCGCTGGCGGGAAGATCGCCCGCCATCGTGATCACCGCATGCCCAGGGGGACATTCGCCCTGCTGCTGCAACACCTGCTTGCAGGCCGCCAGCAGCGCGGGACCGGCCGCCCGGTGGATCGCGCCATCCACCCCGCCGCCGCCCAACAGCGAGGGGTTTGCCGCATTCACAATCACATCGACATCAAGCGTCGTAATATCGCCGAGAATTACTTCAGGTTGAACAGCCATTTCTCCTCCTGTCGGCATAGCGCGTGGGTACGGCTTTCTGCCGATACTAGGGCATACCCGCCCCCGGGAGCAAGATTATCCCGCAGCGCCGGCGACAAGATGGTAAAAAAAACAGGACCCTGAGGGTCCTGTTGATATCATCGTCCCGCCGTTCAGGCGTTGTCGTTGACGAACGATTTTTGCTTTTCCGCACGGGCCGCCAGCCACAGGCCACTATTCTTCATGACATAGCCAAAGACCAAGCCCAGCGCCAGGGAAGGGATCACCTGACGCCAGTCGCCATCTGCAGCGAAGGTCGCGCAGGCGCCGATAAAGGTGCCAGGGACAAACGACAGCAGCCTCTGTCGCGCCTGGATGCACATCAGAAAGGCCACGACGCCGGTCATCATATAGCTGAGGATCTGCAGCTGTGGGGCCAGCGCGCTACCGTGGATAATCACCAACGCCCAGACCACGCCGCTCATTACCGTGCAGGAGGAGATGGCCAGACCTTTCAGACCGCCCTGCGGGCAGGCGAAATAGGCCGTACAGCCGAGGAAACCGGCCCAGCTCAGCAGGCCGAGGGCGACGGCCACCCATCCCCAAATCCCGGAGAGAATGCCCGTCGTTAATGCGATTGCGAAGAGTATGTTCATGGCGCGTATCCTAGCAGATACGCACCGAAATAATGCGATCTAAAACACACTAAATGAATGAACCTGATTTCAGTTACATTAAATTAGTGACTTAAATCACATTTTATTGCTCATCTTCTTCCTGAAGCTCTTCCCACATCGCGGCGATGGCGTCGCGGGTTAACGGCGCCATGGTGCGCCAGAACGGTGTGTGCGCATGCGCTTCGACTTTCCCCAGCATCGTCCCGCACCACGGCAGGATATAGTCGGCAAACAGGAGCTCCAGCGTCTCGCTCTGCGCTTCTGTGGCATGATCCTCCAGCCAGGAGGCGGCCAGCAGCAGCGATCCGAGATGATCCACCGGACCTTCTCCTGTCGGGATGCCGTGATTGCTCAGAAAAGCCCGGACCTCCGCTTCAGAGGAACCCTCCACCCACGCGCTACGGTACGGCGGAACGCTGCAGGCTTCACCGACGAACAGCGCATTATAGTCCGTCGCCAGGGACTGCATTTCACAGCTTTTCTGCAGACGCGCCAGCAGCTCGTCCTGCTCCAGCGGCCAGCTGGCGGCCAGTTTGCCCTCGCGGATCAGGCTAAACAGCGGCACCAGCAGCGGGTCCTGCGGTTGACGGTAATACAGCGAACCCAGCACGCGGCAGAGGATTGAAAACTCGTTCATTCAGTTATTCCAGTTATACAAATTAAAGGTCAGCAAATTCCGGGATCGCCGGCATACCACGCGACTCGAGGAAGTCGAGCAGGCGACGCGGAGAAACGTTGAGGATCCTCTCCTCCGGGAAATCGACAGCATCGAGGATCTTGCGGCACTCGGTAAACTCTCCGAGGGTAAACGCCGTATGAGAGTCCGAGCCCAGCGCCACCCACCCTCCGGCGTCGCGCACCGCGGCGGCGATAGCACGGCAGTTATCTTCACTGCCCACGCGCGATGAAACGAAAGAGGAGTTATTGATCTCCAGCGCCACCTGGTAACGGGCCGCCGCTTCGGCTATGGCCGGAATATCCACCGGGAATTTCGGATTACCGGGATGGCTAATCATATGCACTTTACCGCTGGCCATCGCGGCAATCATCGCCTGCGTATGGGTGGCGCTATCCTGCGGCGGAAACACCGGCTCGTGGAATCCGGCGATGATCAAATCGAGCGACGTCAACATCGGCCCGGAGCAGTCGATCTCACCTTCGATATTTTTAATATTCGACTCAATACCGCGCAGGATCCCCACCCCGTCTACCAGGCGGGGCCAGATGCGCATATTAACGAAGTGCCAGTAGTGCGGGGCATCCGCCATATCCGGGCCATGGTCGGTGATGGCGAAGAGTTTGATCCCTTTACGCTTTGCTTCCGCAATATAATCGTGCAGGGTGCTGTAGGCGTGGGTGCTGGCGACGGTATGCATGTGCAGGTCAACGGGATACATCACATTCTCCTCTTCTGTTTGCCGCAAGAATAGCAGGAAACCGGGCTATTGATTAGCAAAAACCCCGCCGTGGCGGGGTTCGCTTATCTTAATAACCGCGCTGACGATCGACCTGACCGCTAACCGATTCCCCTCGCTCCAGCCGGCTAATGGTCCCGGCGATATAGGCAATTGCCTCCATCGGGCGGGTGACTGCCGCCACGTGGGGAGTCATAGCCACCCGCGGGTGCGCCCATAGCGGACTCTCCTGCGGCAGCGGTTCGCGACTGAAGACATCGAGCATCGCGCCTTTGAGCTTACCGTTGTTCAGCGCCGCCAGCAGATCCTCTTCTACGACATGCACGCCGCGGGCAAGGTTGAGGAGATAACTCTCATCAGGCAGCTGCGCCAAAAGCGTCTGGTTGATAATACCGACGGTTTCGGCGGTATTCGGCAGCAGGTTGATCAGGACGCGAGTCCCCTGCAGGAATCCACCCAGCTCGGCCTGGCCGGCAAAGCTCTGTACCTGCGGCCAGGATTTACGGCTACGGCTCCAGACGCGAAGCGGGAATCCCCAGGGTTGCAGGCTTTCCGCAACCTTCGCCCCCAGCACGCCGGCGCCCATAATCCCGATGGTGAATTCGTCGGCGCGGTACTCGGGCAGCGGCTGCCAGCGGGAAGCCAACTTCAACGCCTGATAGTCATCGAACCGGCGGAACCAGTGGAGCACCTTGCTCACGGCATACTCCTGCATCTGCCGTCCCATACCGGTATCTTCGAGACGAAACAGCGGGATCGACAAGGGCAACATATCCGGATGATCGCGCAGCTTACTAAGGATCGAATCCACCCCCGCCCCAAGGGCGAACACGGCCTTCAGCGCCCTGCCTTGCAGCATCTCTACCGGTGGATGCCAGACCAGGGCATAGTCCGCCGGCTGGTTATCGCCGGCTTTCCATTCGCGTACTCGCGCGCCGGGTAACTGCTTTTCCAGCTCTCGGATCCAGTATTGGGTATCAAAGGTCGGATGGTAAAAAATAATCTCCATAGGGGCTCCTGATAGCAGACGCCCGGAGCAGGTTAATGCAGGCGTCTTATTTTACTCATTGTTTTCTATTGGTTTGCCAGCATAACAAATTTCCCCTTGTCGCAAAGTGAAAAGGGAGTGGCGACAAAAAAAACGGATTTCGCACGTTTAAGGAGCAAGTTGTTCGAAGTTTGTCTAAACGCGCTGATTTTGCAAAAAGTTGATTGACGGGCGATACGTATTTCCCTACATTAGCGCCCGTTCCCGACAACAACGGGAAAGACAATATGGTGAGGTGTCCGAGTGGCTGAAGGAGCACGCCTGGAAAGTGTGTATACGGCAACGTATCGGGGGTTCGAATCCCCCCCTCACCGCCATATTTTAAGAAGAGCTCGTACGAAAGTACGGGCTTTTTTTTCGCATGTGGCACCCACCGGGGGGGATGAGAATCCCCGACCGGGGTTCGACAACTGGCGCAGCCAGTTGGACAGACCGTGAGCCCGCGAGCGGGCTGCCCCGCAGGGGCGAGCGAAGCGAGTCAATCCCCCCCTCACCGCCATATTTTAAGAAGAGCTCGTACGAAAGTACGGGCTTTTTTTTCGCATGTGGCACCCACCGGGGGGGGTAGAGAACCCCCGACTGGGGTTCGACAACTGGCAACGCCAGTTGGACAGACCGCGAGCCCGCGAGCGGGCTGCCCCGCAGGGGCGAGCGAAGCGAGTCAATCCCCCCCTCACCGCCATATTCGAGATGAGAGCCTGTACGCAAGTACGGGCTCTTTTCTTTTATATTCTCCGCCGGGGAGAGCCCCCCGAGAAAAGCCAATCCCGAAGCTAATCCTCTTCCATTCGCTGATACTCTTCGCTGAGGTAATCCACCAACGCCCTGACGGAGGGCAGCAGCCCGCGCCGTGAGGCAAATACCGCATGGATCACTTCCCGCCGCGGCTGCCACTCATCCAGTACCACCTCTAACTCCCCTGACGCCAGCTGATCGCGCACCATTAACAAAGGAAGCTGCACAACCCCTACGCCGGCCATCGCCGCCTCGCGCAGCGCCAGCATATCGGTGGTCACCATTCGCGGCGTGAAATACACCTCCGCCCTTGCCCCCTCAGGCCCGGTAAGCTGCCATTTATGCTGATGCTTGTTCGCCCCCAGGCTGAGCCCAGGCCAGGCGCTCAGCTCAGACGGCGCCTGCGGACGTCCGAGCCGGGAAATCAGCTCCGGACTGGCCACCAGCCGGTGCCCTCGGTCCGCCAGCACACGCATCACCAAATCGCTGTCCTCGATAGGCCGGGGCCGGACGCGGATCGCCACATCAATGCCCTCCCCGACCACATCCACCCGGCGGTTGGTCGCCTCAAGATGCAAAGTGACCCCGGGATAGCGCGCCATAAATCGCGCCAGCATCGGTCCGATATGGACATGCAGCAAGGTGACCGGACAGGTGATCCTGACGCTGCCGCGCGGCTCGGCGCGCAGCGTGTCGACCGCCTGCTGCGCCGCCTCGGCCTCTATCAGCATCGCTTTGCAATGCTGGTAAAAGGTCTGCCCGACCTCGGTAACCGCGAACTGGCGAGTGGTTCGCTGAATCAAACGCACGCCCAGCCGCTCCTCGAGTTGCGCAATGCGGCGGCTGAGCTTGGATTTCGGCTGGTCAAGCGCTCGCCCTGCCGCGGCGAAACCGCCATGGTCCACGACCTGGACAAACCAGGCGAAGTCATTGAGATCCTGCATCCTTCCTCCATTGTTCCATTTTTGGAACAGTATAGGCCATTTTTGCTTACTACCGCACATGTCGTCCCGGATATAAGCTTATTCACATCAGATACCGATACACAGGAGAAAGCCATGAAACAGATTACAGGAGTCTACACCGCGCCCGCGCAGCATTGGGTAGGCGACGGCTTCCCGGTTCGTTCGATGTTTTCCTATCAGACGCACGGCCAGCAGCTGAGCCCCTTCTTACTGCTCGACTATGCCGGGCCGTACACCTTCCCGGCGGGCAGCGATAAACGCGGCGTCGGTGAGCATCCGCATCGCGGATTCGAAACCGTCACCATCGTCTACGCCGGAGAGGTAGAACATCGTGACTCCACCGGCCGTGGCGGGGTGATTGGTCCAGGCGACGTGCAGTGGATGACGGCGGGCGCCGGGATCCTGCACGAAGAGTTCCACTCGGAGGCCTTCACCCGCAGCGGCGGCGAGCTGAAGATGATCCAGCTGTGGGTCAACCTGCCCGCCAAAGACAAAATGGCGCCCCCCGGCTACCAGAGCATTACCGCCGGGACGATCCCCACCGTCGCGCTGACGAATGGCGCCGGACAGGTTCGGGTTATTGCCGGCCAATATGACGACGTCAGCGGCCCGGCCCATACCTTCTCACCGCTTAACGTGTGGGATATGCAGCTGAATCAGGGGCGCGACCTCACGCTGCGCCAGCCGGAAGGCTGGAGTACCGCGCTGGTGGTACTGGAAGGGGAAGTGATCATCAACGGTTCCGAATCCGCCCGCGAAGGACAGCTCGCCGTCCTGAGCCAGGCAGGAGACGCACTGCATCTGGAGGCGACCGCCCAGGCAAAAGTTCTGCTGATGGCCGGCGAACCGCTGCAGGAGCCGATTGTGGGCTATGGCCCCTTTGTCATGAATAACAAAACGCAGATCGCAGAAGCCGTTCGCGATTTTAACAGCGGCCGCTTTGGCCAAATCTAACTGATTGAGGTGAATACTATGTCTACTCCCGCTAATTTTAACGGTGCTCGTCCGGTGATTGATGTCAACGATACCGCAATGCTGTTGATTGACCACCAGAGCGGCCTGTTCCAGACCGTCGGCGATATGCCGATGCCAGAGCTGCGCGCTCGCGCCGCCGCGCTGGCGAAGATGGCCTCGCTTGCCGGGATCCCGGTGATCACCACCGCCTCCGTGCCGCAGGGGCCGAACGGTCCGCTGATCCCGGAGATTCATGAGAACGCGCCGCATGCGCAATACATCGCCCGTAAAGGCGAGATCAACGCCTGGGATAACCCGGAATTCGTCGCCGCGGTGAAAGCGACCGGTCGCAAAACGCTGATTATCGCCGGGACCATCACCAGCGTCTGCATGGCCTTCCCGGCGATTGCCGCCGTCGCCGACGGTTATAAAGTGTTTGCCGTGATTGACGCTTCCGGCACCTACAGCAAAATGGCGCAGGAGATCACCCTGGCTCGCGTGGTACAAGCTGGCGTAGTGCCGATGGATACCGCCGCCGTCGCCTCTGAGCTGCAGCGCACCTGGAATCGCCCGGACGCAGCAGAATGGGCGGAGGTGTACACCAAAGTCTTCCCGGCCTACCAGCTGCTGATTGAAAGCTACAGCAAAGCGCAGGACGTGGTGAAGAATAACGAACAGCTTGATTCCCAGCGCTAAAACACCCGCCCCACTGCGTCGCAGCGGGGCATTGTTCATTGCGTGAGCGGTCGGTAAAGAAAGAAGAAAATATGCTTGACCGTTTTAACGCAACTCCCTATAGTAGCGCCCCGTTGCCCACCCAAGGTGAGCAGCAAGACAATATGGTGAGGTGTCCGAGTGGCTGAAGGAGCACGCCTGGAAAGTGTGTATACGGCAACGTATCGGGGGTTCGAATCCCCCCCTCACCGCCATATTCGAGATGAGAGCCTGTACGCAAGTACGGGCTCTTTTCTTTTATATTCTCCGCCGGGGGGGATGAGAACCCCCGACCGGGGTTCGACAACTGGCGCAGCCAGTTGGACAGACCGCGAGCCCGCGAGCGGGCTGCCCCGCAGGGGCGAGCGAAGCGAGTCAATCCCCCCTCACCGCCATATTTAAGATGAGAGCCTGTACGCAAGTACGGGCTCTTTTCTTTTATATTCTCCGCCGGGGGGATGAGAACCCCCGGCCGGGGTTCGACAACTGGCGCAGCCAGTTGGACAGACCGCGAGCCCGCGAGCGGGCTGCCCCGCAGGGGCGAGCGAAGCGAGTCAATCCCCCCCCTCACCGCCATATTTTAAGAAGAGCTCGTACGCAAGTACGGGCTTTTTTTCGCATGTGGCACCGCAGACATCCCCGGGGTCGGCATCAATGCCTCTCCCGGGCTACCAGACCGTATCCGCCAGGTAGCCCGCTATGCGCAGCGCCGCCGGGAGGCCCCCAAAAACAACAAAGCCCGGGCTCGCCCGGGCCTTGCTCACAGTATGACGATTAATAATAGGCTTTCAGCGTCCGCTGGCAGAGGGCCGAGCGCACGCAGTCATCGGTGGTGAAACGCACGATGCCGATCATCTCGTCTTCCTCAAAACGCGCCAGCGCATCGCTCAGGCCGGACCGCACCCCTGAGGGCAAGTCGCACTGGGTGATATCGCCATTGACGATGACCGTCACGTTCTCCCCGAGGCGGGTTAAAAACATCTTCATTTGCGCTGCGGTCACGTTCTGGGCCTCGTCCAGAATCACCACCGCATTTTCAAAAGTACGTCCGCGCATATAGGCGAACGGCGCGATTTCCACCTTGCCGATTTCCGGACGCAGGCAGTACTGCATAAAGGAAGCCCCCAACCTTTTCACCAGCACGTCGTAAACCGGTCGGAAATAGGGCGCGAACTTCTCGGCGATATCTCCCGGTAAGAAGCCGAGATCTTCGTCGGCCTGCAGAACGGGACGGGTAACAATAATTCTGTCCACATCCTTATGGATCAGCGCTTCAGCTGCCTTCGCCGCACTGATCCAGGTCTTGCCGCATCCGGCTTCGCCGGTGGCGAAAATCAGCTGTTTATTGTCGATGGCATTCAGATAATGCGCCTGAGCCTCATTGCGCGCCTCAATTGGGGAAGTATCACGGCTGTCCCGCGCCATGCCAATTGCTTCTACGCCACTCATTTGCACAAGCGATGTGACCGATTCTTCTTCACGCTGCTTATGGCTGCGTGAATCCCGTCTCAGCACACGTTTTGCTTCACGACGAGCTTTGATCACTGCTTTTTGTCTTCCCATGGATAGCACCTTGCGTTGTAGGTTTACATCACACGCGTCAACATCGACGCGACTATGCGCACGAACGATTGAGGTTTGGCTTCCTTGTAAGCCATTGCTTGCCGGTAGAACTGACAACGAGTCGCGGCTACGCGCACCGCGTACCCTGCCAAGGTGGTAATAATTCGAAGCGGAGGGAGAAAGAGTGAGAAAATCGCTGCCGGAAGCGGGGCTTCCGTGCTGAAGAGTACGGTCTGTGGTTTTACGTTGTCCGGTACGGGACCTTACCATTCGCGATCTCCATAGTGAAACGTCACACTGCCGGGAACTACCGCGTATGTAATAAGTACATCAAAAAAGATTCTTAATGCAACTTATTTTTCACAATGACGCAACAAATAGTTCTTAAGCAAGTGTAGGAGACTATCGGTCATTTGTATTACAGAAATATAACACATGGCAGGAAATATAATAAAAAAGAGAAAAACAGCAGAAAACGCCCTGCCCTTGCGGACAGGGTCGGTATCAAGCCTGCAGCAGCGTCTGTCCCAGGTAGTGCTTATCATCCACCACGCCGGGTAAAACAAAGAAGTAGCCCCCGCCGATGGGTTTGACGTACTCCTCCAGCGCCTCGCCGTTAAGCCGTTTCTGCACCGTCAGAAAACCCTTTTCCAGATCGTGCTGATAGCAAACGAACAACAGCCCCATATCCAGCTGCCCGGCATTAGTGACTCCCAGCGAATAACTGTAGCCGCGGCGCATCATCAGGCTGGACTGGGTTTCCGGCGTGCGAGGGTTGGCCAGACGAATATGGCTATCCAGCGCGATCGTCTCGCCGTTAGGATCTTTACTGTAATCCGGGGTATCGTGTTCGTTTTTCATCCCCAGCGGCGCACCGGTGTGCTTGTCGCGGCCGAAGATGGTCTGCTGCTCCTTGAGCGGCGTCCGGTCCCAGAACTCGACGTGGAACTGGATGATGCGCGCCGCCTGATAGCTGCCGCCCACCGCCCAGGCCGGCTCGTCCTGATCCGCCGTGACCCACACGACCTGATCCATCAGCGCGCTGTCATGGCTCGCCGGGTTAGCGGTACCGTCCTTGAAACCCAGCAGGTTGATGGGGGTCTCCTTGCCTTTGCTGCGCGCCGCGCTATCGGAGATAAACCCTTCCCGCTTCCAGCGCACGCTGAGCAAATCCGGCGTATGTTTGATGACATCGCGCAGGGCGTGGATCACCGTGTCCTGAGTATTGGCGCAGATCTGCAGCAGCAGGTCGCCATGGCACAGGGCGGCATCCAGTGAATCATTGGGGAAGCGAGTCATCGGCTGCAGCTTTTTCGGCGCTTTATCCGCGAGACCAAAGCGCTCATCAAACAGCGAATGGCCGACCGAGACGGTGATGGTCAGATTATCCGGGGCAATCCACGGCCCTAAGATGCCGGAATCCATCGGCGGCAGACGCGGATTAGGCGTATCCGGCGCCGGGCCGCCCTGGGTTAAAAAGGCGATACGCTGGGTCAGCAGCCGAAACAGACGCTCGAGGTCGGCTTTATCTGACGCCAGCACATCGAATGCCACCAGCATCATCGAGGCCTGCTGCGGCGTCAGAATACCCGCCTGATGCCGGCCATAGAATGGCTGTTTTTCCTGGCGCGCGTCAGGTGTGAGCGTCCCGGGGGAACTTTCCGCTTTTGCCGCGTGCGCCACCGGGCAGCCGCCGGTGATGGCCAGCGCGCCGCCAAGCGCGCCGATCCCTTTGAGTAAGCGACGACGTGACGGCTCGTTCACGTCGTGTGGTTTCTGTTGTGCCATCGACTTAGTCCAGACCCAGGATCCCGCGCAGCTGAGCCAGATCTTCCGCCAGGGTGGTGATCGGCCCTTTCAGCGCATTACGGTCAGCGGTGGTCAGCTTATCGTAAGTTTCGAAACCCTCTTTGGTGCGGTATTTGCTGAGGATACTGTCCACTTTCTTAAAGTTGGCGTCCACTTTAGCCAGCAGTGCGCTGTTCTCTTTTTGCAGCTGCAGGCGCAGCAGATCGACAATTTTCTGCGCGCCGTCAATATTGGCCTGGAAGTCCCACAGGTCGGTATGGCTGTAGCGATCTTCTTCACCGCTGATCTTGCTGGCTGCGACTTCTTCAATTAATCCTGCCGCCCCGCCCACGACTTTTGACGGTGGGAACGCCAGCTCGCTGATGCGCTTTTGCAGCTCCAGCACATCGCTATTCAGCTGATCGGCATATTTTTCCATGCCCTTGACGCTGTTATCGCCAAACAGCGCCTTTTCCAGACGGTGGAATCCGGTGAATTTCGGATCTTCCGCTTTTTTCTCGAAATCGTCTTCGCGGGCGTCGATGCTGCCGTCAAGGTCAGAGAACAGCTCAGCAATCGGCTCAATGCGCTCGTAATGCTGGCGCGTCGGGGCGTACAGCGCTTTCGCTTTTTCGATGTCACCAGCTTTCACCGCGTCGGTAAAGGCTTTGGTGCCGCTGACCAGCTGCGCGGTTTCCGCCGTCACATAGGCTTTATAAGCGGTGATCGCTTCGCCGAGGCTCAGCACCGCATCCGCTTTCGCCGCGTCTTTGGTGGCGGCGCCGGTGACGATCAGTTTGCCTTTCGGGTTGGTGAGCAGACCGCAGGTCATGTCATATTCGCCCGGCTGCAGGTTTGCGGTGAGCTTCTGGGTAAAGCCCGGCGCGATGTTTTCGCGCTCTTCCACCACCATCACCCCTTTCAAAATCTCCCACTCCAGCGCTTTCTGGCTGTGGTTCTGAATAATAAACTGGGTTTTACCCGCGTTAACGGTCACCTGCATCGGCTCGCACTGTTTGTCGTTGACGGTGACTTTGACCTGCGGGATATCCGCAGCCTGAGCACCGAATGCAGAGCTGAGCAGCGCGGCCACGGTCACCCGCAGCGCATTACGGCGAAAATGAATCATCATGATCATCCCTTTCGGTAAGTAGAGTGTCGCTTATAAGCTCGCAGCGCCCGATCAGGCAGCCCGCGAGGCAGTCGTATTATTTCGCGGCGGCAGCGCAAACAGCACCAGCGCCGGGATCAGATAAAGCAGATAGACAGCCACTTCGCTGACGCTTGGCGTCTCCTGGTAGCCGAAGATCCCTTCCAGCAGCGTGCCGAACAGCGTATGCGTCGACAGCACAGTGCTCAGATCGAAGGCGGTCTCCTGGAACAGGTTCCACAGGCCCGCCTCGTGAAAGGCGCGGATCGCCCCCGCCGCCAGGCCAGCGGCCACCAGCAGGATAAACAGGCTGGTCCATTTGAAGAACACGCCAAGGTTGAGACGGATACCGCCCCAGTAGAGGAGGAAACCCAGCACGATTGCCGTGGCCAGCCCCAGCATCGCCCCCAGCGGCGGCCAGATGCCAACGTCCTGCTGGAATGCCGCCAGCAGGAAGAAGACCGACTCAAGCCCCTCACGGGCGACCGCGAAAAAGACCATCATCACCAGCGCCCAGCCGTGGTGATTGCCGCGCTGTAGCGCCTTATCCACGGCCTGCTCCAGCTGCTGCTTGACGTTGCGTGAGACATTGCGCATCCAGAAGACCATCCACGTCAGGATCACCACCGCAATGACCGCGACGATCCCTTCGAACAGCTCCTGTTCGCGCTGAGGAAATTCCCCGGTGGTTTCGTTGATAAAGATGCCTAAGCCAAGACACAGCGCCGCTGCGAGGATCACGCCAATCCACATCACGCCAATCCAGTTGCCGCGCTGGGTGCGTTTCAGATAGCTGGCGATCAGGCTGACAATCAGCGCCGCCTCCAGGCCTTCGCGTAACATAATGAGAAATGGGACAAACATGCCAATACCCTTAAATGTAAAGCACCGTCAACGAATGCAAAAACAGGTAATATTTATGATAGTGATTATCATTACAATACTCAGAAACACAAGCGAAATGTTTAGAGAATGATGACTATCTGTAAATAAATCGCTGGCAAATAATGACTTATGAAAATATTCGCATGTTATGAGGGAAAAGAATAAGCAAAGGATTTTTTACGCCAGATATTTACCCGTCGCGGCGGCTATGGCTAAATGGCGGCCTTATTGACCTGCGAAAAGAACAACATGACTGCATTTTTTCATTTCCTGCTGGCGCTGGCGGTGATCCTCGCCCTGGCCTGGCTTGTCAGCTACGACAGACAAAAAATTCGTATTCGTTATATTCTCCAGTTGATTATTATAGAAATAGCGCTCGCTTTCTTTTTCCTGCACGCCGAAAGCGGCCTGTGGCTGGTAAAAAATATTTCCGGCTTTTTTGCTTCGCTGTTAGGCTTTGCCGCCGAGGGGACCAATTTCGTCTTTGGCGGCATGAGCGAAAAAGGCTTAGCCTTTATTTTTCTTGGCGTCCTGTGTCCGATTGTGTTTATTTCCGCGCTGATTGGTATTCTCCAGCACTGGCGGATCCTGCCGATTTTTATTCGCGTGATTGGCACCCTGCTGTCGAAGGTCAACGGCATGGGTAAGCTGGAATCTTTTAACGCCGTCAGCTCCCTGATCCTCGGCCAGTCGGAAAACTTCATCGCCTACAAAGGCGTACTGGGCGACCTCTCCTCACGGCGTCTGTTCACCATGGCGGCGACGGCCATGTCGACCGTATCGCTGTCGATCGTCGGCGCCTATATGACCATGCTGGACGCCAAATATGTCGTCGCGGCGCTGATCCTGAATATGTTCAGCACCTTTATCGTGCTGTCGGTGATTAACCCGACGCGGCCGGGCAGCGAGCAGGAAATAAAGCTGGAGAAGCTGCATGAATCACAGAGTTTCTTTGAAATGCTCGGGGAATATATTCTGGCCGGCTTTAAAGTGGCGATGATTATTCTGGCGATGCTGATCGGCTTTATCGCCCTGATCAGCGCCATTAACGCGCTGTTCGCTACCCTGTTTGGCCTCAGCTTCCAGCAGATCCTCGGCTACGTCTTCTATCCGTTAGCCTGGCTTATCGGCATTCCGCTGAGCGATGCGCTGAACGCCGGCAGCATCATGGCCACCAAGCTGGTCGCTAACGAATTTGTGGCGATGATTGAGCTGCAAAAGATTGCCGCCAGCATGACGCCGCGCGGGCTCGGCATTCTCTCGGTCTTCCTGGTGTCGTTTGCTAACTTTGCTTCAATCGGCATTATCGCCGGGGCGATCAAAGGCCTGAATGAACCGCAGGGCAATATCGTCTCCCGCTTCGGCCTGCGGCTGGTGTTTAGCGCCACGCTGGTGAGCCTGCTTTCCGCCAGCTTCGCCGGGCTGGTGCTGTAAGACAAACGGCGGGGCTGCCCCCGCCATTTACTCAGAACTGCACGCAGACCGGCTGGTCGACACGCATCACCGACTCCTGCGCGAAGCGCGATTTATAGCCCTCGCGCAGGGCCTCAATACCGGTCTCGCTCTGCGCGTCGTGGCCATGGATCACCATCAGCGCCTTGCTCTGCTCCCGCACCACCTGACCATTCTGGCCAAGCCACTGGCCGTGGGCATCAAACACCGTCAGCCCGTCGCGAAAGCGCGGCGTGACGTCGCGGTCGACAAACTGTTGCCACTCTTCAGCGGTGATGTCTTTCCCCGCCGGGCGGCTCAGACCGAAGTAAAGCGTGGTTTGCACCATGGACTGATCCGCCGGGCAGGCGCCGGGCTTCGGCGCGCTGGTCGATGAACTTCCACCCGCCGCGCAGCCGCTGAGTAACCCTGCCAGCACCAGCGCCATTACACCCTGTCTGAACGTCATCTTTGCTATCCTCATTGTTATTAGTCAGGAAATATCAGCGGATTTTCAAATAATTAGCAAGGGTTATAATATTCCGGCCCGGCAACAGGCAATAAAAAGCCCGCCAGCGGCGGGCTCGTGAGCGTCAGATGAGCTTACTCAGCCGTGGCGCGTACCGGCGGCGGCGTATGGTAGTGGGCATCCGCTTCAGCGAAGCGCTGCTGCATGCTGGCTGACGGCGCTTTATCCAGCAGGCTAAAGACCACAATCCCGATGCTGCCGAAGACAAAGCCCGGAATAATTTCATACAGGCCCAGCCAGCCAAACTGCTTCCAGACGATCACGGTCAGGGCGCCAATCACCATCCCGGCCAGCGCGCCGTTACGGGTCATACGCGACCACATCACCGAGAACAGCACCACCGGGCCAAAGGCGGCGCCGAAACCGGCCCAGGCATAGCTCACCAGACCCAGCACGCGGTTCTCCGGGTTGGCCGCCAGGGCAATGGCCACCAGGGCAACCACCAGCACCATCATACGGCCCACCCAGACCAGCTCTTTCTGACCGGCGTTTTTGCGCAGGAAGGCTTTATACAGATCTTCAGTAATCGCGCTGGAGCAAACCAGCAGCTGACAGCTCAGGGTGGACATCACCGCCGCCAGAATCGCCGACAGCAGGATCCCGGCAATCCACGGGTTAAACAGGATTTGCGCCAGCTCGATAAACACGCGTTCGGCGTTCTGGTTAACCGCGCCCGCCAGGCTCGGGTTGTTATTGAAGTAAGCGATGCCAAAGAAGCCGACGGCCACCGCCCCGCCGAGGCAGAGGATCATCCAGGTCATACTAATGCGACGCGCGTGGACGATGCTGTGGTGCGAATCCGCCGCCATAAAGCGCGCCAGAATATGCGGCTGACCGAAATAGCCCAGTCCCCAGCCCATCAGCGAAATAATCGCCACGAAGTTCAGCCCTTTCAGCATGTCGATATTTTCGATGCTCTTCTGCTTAATGACTTCCAGCGAATCGCCAAAACCGCCGACGGATATAATCACGATTACCGGGGTAAGGATCAGCGCGAAAATCATCAGGCTGGCCTGCACGGTATCCGTCCAGCTGACGGCGAGGAAGCCGCCGACAAAGGTATAGATAATTGTCGCCGCCGCGCCGGCCCACAGCGCGGTTTCATAACTCATGCCAAAGGTGCTTTCAAACAGACGCGCCCCCGCCACAATTCCCGAGGCGCAATAGATAGTAAAGAACAGCAGAATAACCAGCGCCGAAATAATTCTCAGCACCCGGCTTTTATCTTCAAAACGGCCGGTAAAATAATCAGGCAGCGTCAGGGCGTTATTATTCACCTCGGTATGCACGCGCAGGCGCCCGGCGACCAGCTTCCAGTTAATCCACGCCCCCAACGTTAAGCCGATGGCAATCCAGCTTTCGGAAATCCCGGAGAGGAAAATGGCACCCGGCAGGCCCATCAGCAGCCAACCGCTCATGTCCGAGGCGCCGGCGGAAAGCGCGGTCACAAATGGCCCCAGACTCCGCCCCCCGAGAATATAATCATCAAAGTTTTTGGTCGAACGCCAGGCAATAAACCCTATCAATACCATACCAAAAATATAAACAATAAATGTCACCAGCATCGGTGTGCTAATAGCCATGCAAAGTCTCCAGAATTTTTATCGACAGCGTCCAACTTCGTCGTTTTTTTCCACTACCGGAACGGGGTAATGGCGCATTGTTTAATTGGGCGACCGTATCCTGACGGAAGCTTCGGTTTTTCACAAACGATTTAACACAGCATTTACACGAAAATCCGACGGCGCAAAACGTCAATTTGCGAGAGGTTGCACTCTCTCACGTTTTTAAAGGTTGCACCAAACAAAAGTGTTAACTCACGCATACAAATACCCTATGAGCCCGGGGTTAAAATTCTGCTATTTTAGGCATTATTTTTAACAAATCCGCCATTTCACGGCTTTCGTCACAAGCCACAATTAACATGGTTGCACAAAGTTGCAACATAGTGGATATTTCCATGCAACCGCATAAGCTAACGATAAATGACAGGAGTTTTGAGCATGGGCACCACCACCATGGGTGTTAAGCTTGACGACGCAACCCGCGAGCGCATTAAGTCCGCCGCGAGCCGCATTGACCGCACGCCGCACTGGCTGATTAAGCAGGCCATCTTCAATTATCTGGAAAAACTGGAGAACGATGAGACGCTGCCCGAGCTACCGGCGCTGCTCTCCGGGGCCGCCAACGAAAGCGATGACGCCAGCGTATTAACGGAAGAGCCGTATCAGCCGTTCCTCGAATTCGCCGAGCAGATCCTGCCGCAGTCGGTAAGCCGCGCGGCGATCACCGCCGCCTGGCGTCGCCCGGAAACCGACGCGGTGCCGATGCTGCTGGAGCAGGCCCGACTGCCGCAGCCGCTGGGCGAGCAGGCGCATAAGCTGGCGTATCAACTGGCGGAAAAACTACGCAACCAGAAGACCGCCAGCGGCCGCGCCGGCATGGTGCAGAGTCTGCTGCAGGAGTTCTCCCTCTCCTCACAGGAAGGGGTGGCGCTGATGTGTCTGGCGGAAGCCCTGCTGCGTATTCCGGATAAAGCCACCCGCGATGCGCTAATCCGCGACAAAATCAGCAACGGCAACTGGCAGTCGCACATCGGCCGCAGCCCGTCGCTGTTCGTCAACGCCGCCACCTGGGGGCTGCTGTTCACCGGCAAACTGGTCTCCACCCACAACGAAACCAGCCTCTCCCGCTCGCTGAACCGCATCATCGGCAAGAGCGGCGAACCGCTGATCCGCAAGGGCGTGGATATGGCGATGCGACTGATGGGCGAACAGTTCGTCACCGGGGAAACCATCGCCGAAGCGCTGGCCAACGCCCGCAAGCTGGAAGATAAAGGTTTCCGTTACTCTTACGACATGCTAGGCGAAGCGGCCCTGACCGCCGCCGACGCCCAGGCCTATATGGTCTCTTATCAGCAGGCGATCCACGCCATCGGCAAAGCCTCTAACGGCCGCGGCATTTATGAAGGGCCGGGCATCTCCATTAAGCTGTCGGCTCTGCACCCACGCTACAGCCGCGCCCAGTATGACCGGGTGATGGAAGAGCTCTACCCGCGTCTGAAATCGCTGACCCTGCTGGCGCGCCAGTATGACATCGGCATTAACATCGACGCCGAAGAAGCGGACCGTCTGGAGATCTCTCTCGACCTGCTGGAAAAACTGTGCTTCGAGCCGGAGCTGGCGGGCTGGAACGGGATTGGCTTCGTGATTCAGGCCTACCAGAAGCGCTGTCCGTTTGTCATTGATTACCTGATTGACCTCGCCACCCGCAGCCGCCGTCGCCTGATGATCCGTCTGGTGAAAGGCGCCTACTGGGACAGCGAAATCAAACGCGCGCAGATGGAAGGTCTCGAAGGCTATCCGGTCTACACCCGCAAGGTTTACACCGACGTCTCCTATCTCGCCTGCGCGAAAAAGCTGCTGGCGGTGCCGAACCTGATTTATCCGCAGTTCGCCACCCACAACGCCCATACCCTGGCGGCTATCTACCAGCTGGCGGGCCAGAACTACTACCCTGGCCAGTATGAGTTCCAGTGCCTGCACGGCATGGGCGAACCGCTGTACGAGCAGGTGGTGGGCAAAGTCGCCGACGGCAAACTGAACCGGCCGTGCCGGATCTACGCCCCGGTGGGCACCCACGAGACGCTGCTGGCGTATCTGGTGCGTCGTCTGCTGGAGAACGGCGCCAATACCTCCTTCGTCAACCGTATTGCGGACAATACCCTGCCGCTGGACGAGCTGGTGGCCGACCCGGTCAGCGCGGTAGAAAAACTGGCGCAGCAGGAAGGCCAGGCCGGCCTGCCGCATCCGAAAATCCCGCTGCCGCGCGATCTCTACGGCAGCGGCCGGAGCAACTCCGCCGGTCTGGATCTGGCTAACGAGCATCGTCTGGCCTCCCTCTCCTCTTCCCTGCTCAACAGCGCCCTGCATAAATGGCAGGCATTGCCGATGCTGGAGCAGCCGGTAGCCGAAGGCGAGATGCAGCCGGTAGTCAACCCGGCTGAGCCAAAGGACATTGTCGGCTACGTCCGCGAAGCCAGCGATGACGAAGTGCAGCAGGCGCTGACCAGCGCTATCAACAACGCGCCAATCTGGTTCGCCACCCCGCCGCAGGAGCGCGCCGCCATTCTCGAGCGTGCCGCGGTGCTGATGGAAAGCCAGATGCCGACCCTGATGGGGATCCTGGTGCGCGAAGCGGGTAAAACCTTCAGCAACGCCATCGCCGAAGTGCGCGAAGCCGTTGACTTCCTCCACTACTATGCCGGCCAGGTGCGCGACGATTTCGATAATGAAACCCACCGTCCGCTGGGTCCGGTGGTCTGTATCAGCCCGTGGAACTTCCCGCTGGCGATCTTCACCGGGCAGATTGCCGCCGCGCTGGCGGCCGGCAACAGCGTGCTGGCGAAACCGGCCGAGCAGACGCCGCTGATCGCCGCCCAGGGCGTGGCGATCCTGCTGGAAGCCGGCGTGCCGCCAGGGGTGATCCAACTGCTGCCGGGCCGCGGGGAAACCGTCGGCGCCGCGCTGACATCCGATGAGCGCGTGCGCGGCGTGATGTTCACCGGCTCCACCGAAGTGGCCACCCTGCTGCAACGCAATATCGCCAGCCGCCTCGACGCTCAGGGACGCCCGACGCCGCTGATCGCCGAAACTGGCGGGATGAACGCGATGATCGTCGACTCGTCGGCGCTCACCGAGCAGGTGGTGATCGACGTCCTGGCCTCCGCATTCGACAGCGCCGGCCAGCGCTGCTCCGCCCTGCGCGTCCTCTGCCTGCAGGAAGAGGTAGCCGACCACACCTTAACCATGCTGCGCGGCGCGATGAGCGAGTGTCGCATGGGCAATCCGGGCCGCCTGACCACCGATATCGGTCCGGTTATCGATGCAGAAGCGAAAGAGAATATCGAACGCCATATTCAGACGATGCGCGCCAAAGGCCGCACCGTCTATCAGGCGGTGCGCGAGAATAGCGAAGACGCCCGCGAATGGAACCACGGGACCTTCGTGCCGCCGACGCTTATCGAACTCGACAGCTTTGACGAGCTAAAAAAAGAGGTTTTCGGCCCGGTGCTGCACGTGGTGCGCTATAACCGTAACGAGCTGGATAAACTGGTGGAGCAGATTAACGCCTCCGGTTACGGCCTGACCCTCGGCGTGCATACCCGCATCGACGAGACCATCGCCCAGGTCACCGGCAGCGCGAAGGTGGGCAACCTGTACGTCAACCGCAATATGGTTGGCGCCGTGGTCGGCGTGCAGCCGTTCGGCGGCGAAGGGTTGTCCGGTACCGGTCCGAAAGCCGGCGGCCCGCTGTACCTTTACCGTCTGCTTTCCAGCCGTCCGCAGGGCGCCGTTGGCGTGACCTTCGCCCGCCAGGATGCAGAGCGTCCGCTGGACGCCCAGCTGAAAACGCTGCTGGAAAAACCACTGCAGGCGCTGCAGCAGTGGGCGGCGGGCCGACCTGAGCTGCAGGCGCTGTGCCAGCAGTACAGCGAGCAGGCGCAAAGCGGCACCCAACGCCTGCTGCCGGGGCCAACCGGCGAGCGCAACACCCTGACGCTGATGCCCCGCGAGCGCGTGCTGTGCGTGGCGGATAATGAGCAGGATGCGCTGATCCAGCTGGCGGCTGTGCTGGCGGTCGGTTGTGAAGTGCTGTGGCCGGACAGCGCCCTGCAGCGCGATCTGGCGAAGAAACTGCCGCGGGACGTCAGCGAGCGGATCCGTTTTGCCAAAGCGGATCAGTTGCCCGGTCAGGCCTTCGACGCGGTTATCTATCACGGCGATTCCGACCAGCTGCGCGAGCTGTGCGAGCAGGTGGCGGCGCGCGACGGGGCGATTGTCTCCGTGCAGGGCTTCGCCCGCGGCGAAACCAATCTGCTGCTGGAGCGGCTGTATATTGAGCGTTCGCTGAGCGTCAACACCGCGGCGGCAGGCGGTAACGCCAGCCTGATGACCATCGGCTAACCCGGGCCCCCCGGTGGCGCTGTGTTACCGGGGCTACATAACACCGCAAAGGGTAGCCCGGATAAGGCGCTGTGCGCCGCCATTCGGGCAATCAATCTGCGATGCGATCAGCTAATGACAGCCGACGTCAGCTGTGCTTAATTAGGGCTCCCTGACGGGAGCCTTTTTTATGGGAGCAGAACAATGAAACGCATGTTATTTGCCGTGGCGGCCCTGCTGGCCAGCGGCGCGGCGCTGGCGGACGAGTGCAGCAACGCCAACACCCAAACCGAAATGAATCAGTGCGCGGCCGCGCAGTTTCAGGCAGCCGACAAAAAACTGAACGACACCTGGCAGCAGGCTCTGCAGCGGGCGGCGGGTAAACAGCAGACATTACTGAAACAGGCGCAGCAGGCATGGATTGCTCTGCGCGACGCCGACTGCGCCTTCCTCGCGTCCGGCGCCGAAGGCGGCAGCATGCAGCCGATGCTGCTGAGCCAGTGCATGACCGATAAGAGCGTGGAGCGGGAATCTTTCCTCGCCTCGCTGCTGCAGTGCGAGGACGGCGATCAAAGCTGCCCGCTGCCGCCGGCCAATTAACTAACGGACGCGAATGCCTTCGATAATCATCCGCTGGACATTATCGACCGTTTGTTCAAAAAAGGCCGCGTCCTGCAGCGTGGCGCCGGTGACCGCCTCTACCTGGGTGGCGAAGTCGGCGTAATGCTGGGTAGTGGCCCAGATCATAAAGATTAAATGCTGCGGATCGACCGGCGCCAGCTTGCCGCGGTCGATCCAGCCGGAGACAATCGCCGATTTCTCATCGACCAGCGCTTTCAGATCCCCGGTCAGCTCACCCATCAGCAGCGGCGCGCCCTGCAGCATCTCGAGACAGAAGAGCTTCGAGGCCTGGGGGTGATCGCGGGACACCTCCAGCTTCAGGCGAATATACTCGCGGATCGCCACCAGCGGGCTGATATCCTCGCGAAAGGCCTTCAGCGGCGCCAGCCAGATGGCGAGGATCTGCTGCAGAACGGCCACGTACAGCGCCTCTTTCGAAGGGTAGTAATAAAGCAGATTGGTTTTCGACACCCCGGCGCGCTCAGCTACCTGCTCCAGCCGCGTACCGTGAATACCAAATTGCGAAAATGCCTCCAGCGCGGCGGCCAGGATGGCCTCCTTTTTGGCGCTGACCGCTTGTGAACGTTTGCCGTTTTTCTTCACCGCGCCCTGTGCCATACATCCTCTCCTTCAGTTGACGCCACCAGCATAGCAAAAGCCCTTCGCCGACACGACCCCATGCACCCTGATTGCGCATGACTGCCGTTTTTTCGTGCACTGATTTTGACCATCCAGTCCACTTTTTTATCTTCCTTTTTAGCAACCCAATAGCAACACATTAATAACATTAGCATTTATAAAACTGGCATCGTGTTTGCTTTACCTGTTCTGCGAGGTGGTCCAGGGAGAGGCAGGATGCCGTACCACCGCAACCCATCTTCCATGACTGTAGAGAGGTAGGTATGAAAATTGGTGTTTTCGTTCCCATTGGCAACAACGGCTGGCTGATCTCCACCCATGCCCCGCAGTATATGCCGACCTTCGAACTGAATAAGGCTATCGTGCAGAAAGCCGAGCACTACCATTTCGACTTCGCGCTCTCCATGATCAAGCTGCGCGGCTTCGGCGGGAAAACAGAATTTTGGGATCACAACCTGGAGTCCTTCACCCTGATGGCCGGCCTGGCCGCGGTGACCTCGAAGATCCAGATCTACGCCACCGCCGCCACCCTTACGCTGCCGCCGGCGATCGTCGCCCGGATGGCCTCCACCATCGATTCCATCTCCGGCGGCCGGTTTGGCGTCAATCTGGTGACCGGCTGGCAAAAACCGGAATATGACCAGATGGGCATGTGGCCGGGGGATGACTATTTCGCCAGCCGCTATGACTATCTCACCGAATACGTTCAGGTGCTACGCGACCTGTGGGGCACCGGGCGCAGCGATTTCAAAGGCGATTACTTCACCATGAACGACTGCCGGGTCAGCCCGCGCCCTTCGCAGCCGATGAAGGTGATCTGCGCCGGGCAGAGCGACGCCGGCATGGCCTTCTCCGCCCAGCACGCGGACTACAACTTCTGCTTTGGCAAAGGGGTCAACACGCCGACGGCCTTCGCGCCGACCGCAGCGCGTATGATGCAGGCGGCGGAAAAAACCGGCCGTGACGTAGGCTCCTATGTGCTGTTCATGGTGATCGCCGACGAAACCGACGAAGCGGCGCGCGCCAAATGGGAGCACTACAAAGCGGGCGCCGATGAAGAAGCGCTGGCGTGGCTCACCGAGCAGAGTCAGAAAGACACCCGCTCCGGCAGCGATACCAACGTGCGCCAGATGGCCGACCCAACCTCGGCGATCAATATCAACATGGGCACCCTTGTCGGATCGTATGCCAGCGTCGCCCGTATGCTTGATGAAGTAGCGAGCGTGCCCGGCACCGACGGCGTGCTGCTGACCTTTGATGATTTTCTTGCCGGCATTGACGCCTTTGGCGAACGCATTCAGCCGCTGATGCGCTGCCGGGACCACATTGCTCCTGTTACCCGTGAGGTGGCCTGATGATTACCCTTCCCGCTCGCCCGGAATCCCTGACCTTCGCGCCGCAGCAGAGCGCGCTGATTGTTGTCGATATGCAGAACGCCTACGCCAGCCAGGGCGGTTATCTGGATCTCGCCGGCTTTGACGTCTCCGCTACCCGACCGGTTATCGACAATATTAATACCGCCGTCGCCGCCGCTCGCGCCGCGGGTATGCTGATTATCTGGTTCCAGAATGGCTGGGATGACCAGTATGTTGAAGCCGGCGGCCCGGGCTCGCCGAACTACCACAAGTCCAATGCGCTGAAAACGATGCGTCAGCGCCCGGAGCTGCAGGGCAAGCTGTTGGCGAAAGGCGGCTGGGACTATCAGCTGGTGGACGAACTGACGCCGCAGGAAGGTGACATCGTGTTGCCGAAACCGCGCTACAGCGGCTTCTTTAACACCCCGCTCGACAGCATTTTGCGCAGCCGCGGTATACGCCACCTGGTGTTCACCGGGATCGCCACCAACGTCTGCGTCGAATCGACGCTGCGCGATGGCTTCTTCCTCGAATACTTCGGCGTAGTGCTGGAGGATGCCACCCATCAGGCCGGCCCGGCCTTCGCCCAGCAGGCGGCGCTGTTCAATATTGAAACCTTTTTCGGCTGGGTCAGCGACGTCGAGAGCTTCTGCCGCGCGCTATCCCCTGCCACCCCGCTGTCTTTAGCCAAGGAGAAACGTTATGCCTAAACAGGTGATCATTCCGCCAGGCACCACCACGCCGATTGCCCCCTTTGTTCCGGGGACGCTCGCCGATGGCATGGTCTACGTCTCCGGCACTCTGCCGTTTGATAAGCAAAATAATGTGGTGCACATCGGCGACCCAAAGGCGCAAACCCGCCACGTGCTGGAGACCATCAAGAGCGTTATCGAAACGGCGGGCGGGAGTATGGCGGATGTGACTTTCAACAGCATCTTTATCACCGACTGGACAAATTACGCCGCGATTAACGAGGTTTACGCCGAGTTTTTCCCCGGCGATAAACCCGCGCGCTTCTGCATTCAGTGCGGTCTGGTGAAGCCCGATGCGCTGGTGGAAATCGCCAGCGTCGCCCATATCGGCACCCCGACATGATGAGGCTCAATATTGCTCCAGCCCCATGGCCCGGCGCGCCGGTGGTGGTCCTCAGCGCCGGTCTGGGCGGCGGCGGCGGCTACTGGCTGGCGCAGCGCGCGGCGCTGGAGGAACAGTATCAGCTGGTGAGTTATGACCATAACGGGACCGGGGAGAACGCCGGTCCGCTGCCCGCCGACTACAGCATGGCGACGATGGCCGGAGAGCTGTTCAGCGCTCTGCAGGCGGCGGGGATCGCCCGCTTCGCGCTGGTGGGCCACGCGCTGGGGGCGCTAATTGGCCTGCAGCTGGCGCTCGATCGCCCCGAGGCGGTGAGCGCCCTGGTGCTGGTCAACGGCTGGCTGTCGCTGTCGCCGCACACCCGCCGCTGCTTCCTGGTGCGCGAGCGTCTGCTGCATGCCGGCGGCGCGCAGGCGTGGGTCGAAGCACAGCCGCTGTTTCTCTACCCGGCGGAATGGATGGCCGCGCGCCTGCCGCGCCTCGAAGCGGAAGATGCGCTTGCCATCAGCCATTTTCAGGGCAAGGAGAACCTGCTGAAGCGGCTGCAGGCCCTGAAGCAGGCTGATTTTTCGCGTCGCGCGGCGGCCATCGCCTGCCCGACGCTGATTGTCAGCGCCGCTGACGACCTGCTGGTCCCGGCCTCCTGCTCCCGCGTGCTGCAGACGGCGATCCCCGACAGCCAGCACGTGGAAATGCCATGGGGCGGCCATGCCTGTAACGTCACCGACGCCGATACCTTTAATACCATTTTACGCGACGGGCTGGCCGCTATGCTGCCGGTCGCCACGGAGACCCGATGAACGACGCGATAAACCAGACGGCCTGCGAGACGCTGTTTACCCAGGCCCGAACCCACAACGGCTGGCTGGATAAGCCAGTGAGCGATGCGCAGCTGCAGGCAGTCTGGGACCTGATGAAAATGGGGCCGACTTCCGCCAACTGTTCGCCGGCGCGCATCGTGTTTGTGCGCAGCGCGGAAGGCAAAGAGAAACTTCGCCCGACGCTCTCCAGCGGCAATCTGCAAAAAACCATGCAGGCGCCGGTGACCGCCATCGTGGCGTGGGACAGCGCCTTTTACGACCGGCTACCGACCCTCTTTCCCCACGGTGACGCCCGCAGCTGGTTCACCTCCAGCCCGCAGCTGGCGGAGGAGACCGCGTTTCGCAACAGCTCCCTGCAGGCGGCATATCTGATTTTCGCCTGCCGGGCGCTGGGTCTCGACACCGGGCCAATGTCCGGCTTCGACCGGGAAAAAGTCGATGCGGCGTTTTTCGCCGACAACGGCTGGAAAAGCAACCTGCTGGTGAACATCGGCTATGGCGACCCCGGCAAACTGTACGGCCGCCTGCCGCGTCTGTCCTTTGATGAAGCCTGCCTGCTGGCATAAGGAGTTTACGATGGAGTTAGCGGACAAAGCGAGTTTCCGTGACGCCATGGCCCACGTCGGCGCCGCGGTTAACATTATTACCACCGATGGCCCAGCGGGCCGGGCGGGATTTACCGCCAGCGCGGTCTGCAGCGTTACCGACACGCCGCCGACCCTGCTGGTCTGCCTGAACCGCTCGGCCTCGGTGTGGCCGGTGTTCAGCGAACATCACACGCTGTGCGTCAATACCCTGGCGGCGGGACAGGAGGCGCTGTCGACGCTGTTTGGCGGAAAAACGGCGATGGACGAGCGCTTTGCTGCCGCCGACTGGCAGACCGGCGCCACCGGCTGCCCGCGGCTGGAGGCGGCGCTGGTCAGTTTTGACTGCCGCATCGACCAGCGCGTCAGCGTCGGCACGCACGACATCCTGTTTTGTCACGTCGTGGCCATTACCCGTCACCCGGAACCCCGGGGTCTGATGTGGTTTGACCGCGGCTATCACACGCTTATGCGACCCGCTTGTTAACCTCTAACCCGGGATATCATCATGGCACTCTTCGATTTTCCTCGCTGGAAGCTGACCTCCCCCGCCGCCGAATCCGGCGTCGTCGCGCCCGATGAACGCTTATCGGCCGGGCAAACGCTGGTGATGGGCGTGCAGCACGCCGTTGCGATGTTCGGCGCGACGGTGCTGATGCCGTTGCTGATGGGGCTCGACCCTAACCTGTCGATACTGATGTCGGGAGTCGGCACCCTGCTGTTCTTTGTCGTCACCGGCGGACGGGTGCCGAGCTATCTCGGCTCGAGCGCCGCCTTTGTCGGGGTGGTGATCGCCATTACCGGCTTTAATGGCCAGGGGCTGAACCCTCATCTAAGCGTCGCCCTTGGCGGGATCATCGCCTGCGGGCTGGTCTACACCCTGATCGGTCTGGTGGTGATGAAGATCGGCACCCGCTGGATCGAGCGCCTGATGCCGCCGGTGGTGACCGGGGCGGTGGTGATGGCTATCGGCCTGAACCTGGCGCCGATTGCTGTGCGCAGCGTGTCCGCCAGCGCCTTCGACAGCTGGATGGCGGTGTTGACCGTGCTCTGTATCGGCATAGTCGCGGTATTTACCCGCGGGATGCTGCAGCGTCTGCTGATCCTGGTCGGCCTGATCGTCGCCTGCGCGCTGTACGTCCTGCTGGCTAACGGCTTTGGCCTCGGCAAACCGCTGGACTTCTCCCCCCTCGCCCAGGCGGCGTGGTTCGGGCTGCCGCACTTTACCCCCCCATCCTTTAACGGCCAGGCGATGATGTTGATTGCCCCGGTCGCGGTGATCCTGGTGGCCGAGAACCTCGGGCACCTGAAAGCCGTCGCCGGGATGACCGGGCGCAATATGGACCCGTACATGGGGCGCGCCTTCGTCGGCGACGGTCTGGCGACCATGCTCTCCGGCTCGGTGGGCGGCAGCGGGGTCACGACCTATGCGGAGAACATCGGCGTCATGGCGGTGACCAAGGTCTACTCGACGCTGGTGTTTGTCGCCGCGGCGCTGATTGCCATGCTGCTGGGCTTCTCGCCTAAATTCGGCGCATTAATCCACACCATTCCCGGGCCGGTGATCGGCGGCGCCTCGATCGTGGTCTTTGGCCTGATCGCCGTCGCCGGGGCGCGGATCTGGGTGCAAAACCGCGTCGACCTCAGCCAGAACAGCAATCTGATCATGGTGTCTGTGACCCTGGTGCTGGGCGCCGGCGATTTCGCGCTGTCGCTGGGCGGCTTTACGCTGGGCGGGATTGGTACCGCCACCTTCGGGGCGATCCTGCTGCACGCGCTGCTTCATCGCGGGACGCGGGAGGCGAAGGAGGCCAGAGTAACGCCGGTTTAAGCCACATTAGCGCGGCGTTGGCGCAGGGAGCGGGTGGGCCGGATAAGGCATTTATACCGCCATCCGGCCTGCCGGGAACGTCTCAGCGATGTTGAGGCCGTCAGCACCGGCAGTTTCAGTCGCGCAAGTGGTTAAATTAATAACAGGTCGTACGAACGTAGGCCGGGTAAGGCGCAGCCGCCACCCGGCGAAATCATGGATACCGTGCCTGATATCTTGCCAGGCGGCGCTGCGCTTGCGCGGGCCTGGAGACGATCAGAGCCGGACGAGCAGGCCAGCCAGGATAAGCGCCGCTGTAGGATCAGAAGCGTAAAATTACGGCTCGCGACGATCGGCCAGGTCCGGGAGCGGCTGCGCATCGTCATTCGTTGACAACTTCGGCGGCGGTTTGCGCTTCCACTTCAGCTCGCTCACCAGCACTCCCGCGAGGATAAAGAAGCAGCCAAGGAGGGCCAGCAGCGGCAGACGCTCGCCGGCCAGCCGGCCAAAAATACCGGCCCATACCGGTTCGCCGGTATAGATCAGCGTGGCCCGCGTCGGCGAGACGCTGCGCTGCGCCCAGTTCATGGTCACCTGAATGATCGCGCTGAAAATGCCCAGCCCCAACGCCACGCCGAGCAGCGTCGGCGTCAACGGCGGCACCGACTCACCGGCCGGCTTCATGGCAGCGAAAGCCACCAGCGACGCGGTCGCCAGCTGCACCACCGTCACCCGTCGGACATCCACTTTTCCGGCCCAGGCGCTGATAAGGATAATCTCCGCGGCGATCGCCAGCGCACTCGCCAGAGTGATCATCTCCCCCACGCCAAGCGCCAACAGATTGTTTTCCGGCCCGGCCAGCAGGATCAAACCGATAAAGGCCAGCACAATCCCCACGCAGGACATCACCCCCGGCATACGCCCCAGGCACAGCCACTGCAGCAGCGGCACCAGCGGCACATACATCGCCGTGATAAAGGCAGACTTGCTGCTGGAGATCGACTGCAGCCCCCAGGTCTGCAGGCCATACCCCAGCGCAATCGCCACGCCAATTGCCACCCCCGCCTTCACCTCCAGCCACGTCAGGCCGCGCAGGGTGCGGAGCGAGAGCAGGCCCACCGCCAGCGCGGCGGTCGCGAAACGCAGGCCGACAAAAAACAGCGGCCCACTGAGGCTGACCGCATACTGCACGGCAAGGAACGTCCCTCCCCAGAACATGGTGATCATGATAAGGAGCGCTTCCTGGCGGCTAACGGAGAATTTTAACGAAGACATAAGACAGCCATGACGATAAACGGGCGACCAGTGTGCAATCGGCCCGGCGGGAGCGCAACCTCCGACAGCTAAAAAAAACCGCCGGCAGATGCCGGCGGCGAGGGCGATGCGGTTGGGTCGGGGAGATTAACACCGCATCAAAGTGAACAGTGCCAGTCGCGCGTTAACTCTCACGACTACCATGACTGTTTTTACCCCCTTTTTTGCCAGCCTCTGAGGCGCGCTGAGGGTCATTTTTAAAATTTCCCCCGCTATGCTGGCCACCTTTACGTCCTGCTTCTGATGCTCTTTCACGGTCTTCAGCAAAGTTGCCAGAACCGCCACGATGGTTTGCCATTACTGACCTCCATTAGGTTAGACATCATAGTGCATTACGCGGGAGCGGCGACGCCGCTGTTCTGCCGCGTATCTATAAGGTTAGTGAATGACTGCCGCTGACGATGGCAAATGTCACATTCAGAAACAAAGCCTGGCGAAAAAAATCCCCTCGCGCCGCCTGATGGCGCTAACCTGCTCTGCTGCCGAAGAAAAAATAGTCAGCAAAAAATGTATCCTGATGCTACATCCTCGCCGCACCGGCCAATATAGCGGAGGCATCGCTTCCCGCTTCTCAGCCGCTCAGGCCGCGCTGCGCAAGGAAAAGTAAATAATGTTTTGTCATTTTGTTATAAATCAAATAAATGCCCGTTGGATTTGCACTCTTCGGCAGAGGCTTTATCTTTAAAGGTACCAGCTATTTGGCTGGCTTATAATGCAACCGAGGAGTGATGGAAATGGCTAAAATTCTGGTGCTTTATTATTCCATGTATGGACACATTGAAACCATGGCTCACGCCGTCGCCGATGGGGCGAAC
This sequence comes from Klebsiella sp. 2-CIP_Kleb., assembly GCF_050378715.1. Classification (NCBI taxonomy): domain Bacteria; kingdom Pseudomonadati; phylum Pseudomonadota; class Gammaproteobacteria; order Enterobacterales; family Enterobacteriaceae; genus Klebsiella; species Klebsiella sp. 2-CIP_Kleb. The sequence goes on along the minus strand of NZ_JBNRLG010000002.1, from coordinate 943,280 downwards.
CGGGTGGACGGCGTTGAGGTGGTTGTGAAGCGCGTGCCGGAAACCATGCAGGCAGAAGCGTTTGCCAAAGCAGGCGGGAAAACGCAAAACGCGCCTGTCGCCACGCCGCAGGAGCTGGCTGAGTATGACGCCATCATCTTTGGTACCCCGACTCGTTTCGGCAATATGTCCGGACAAATGCGCACCTTCCTCGATCAGACCGGCGGCCTGTGGGCATCCGGCGCGCTCTACGGCAAGATCGCCAGCGTATTCAGCTCAACCGGCACCGGTGGCGGCCAGGAACAAACCATTACCTCCACCTGGACGACGCTGGCCCACCACGGGATGATCATCGTCCCGATCGGCTACGGCGCACAGGAGCTGTTCGACATCTCCCAGGTCCGCGGCGGGACGCCTTATGGCGCCACCACTATTGCCGGCGGCGACGGTTCGCGTCAGCCAAGCGAGGAAGAGTTAGCCATCGCCCGCTATCAGGGTGAACATGTCGCCAAACTGGCCGTTAAACTGCACGGCTAATCTTCCGCAGGAGGAGCACTATGCCAACTCAAGAAGCAAAAGCACATCGCGTCGGCGAATGGGCAAGTTTACGTAACACCTCGCCGGAGATCGCCGAGGCGATTTTCGAAGTTGCCCACTACGATGAAAAACTGGCTGAGCAAATCTGGGAGGAAGGCAGCGACGAAGTGCTGGCGCTGGCCTTTGCCAAAACCGATAAAGATGCGCTGTTCTGGGGTGAACAGACGATTGAGCGTAAAAACGTATAGGGTGTTTATCCCTGCAGAGTCTCACCCTAACCTGCTAAAAACCCGGATTGCTCCGGGTTTTTTCATTATTTCGCTGCCTCGTTGATCACCTTTTTAAAGGTCTCCAGCGGGCAGAATCCCTGGTCATCGACCGGGCAGCCGTTAAGCGCCAGCGTGACCCGCTGTGGCGGGGTCTGTAACGTCAATGGGTCGGCATTACGCAGCTGCTCAGTGCTCTGATAGACATACTCAATCTTCATCAGATCGCGGTTGCTGCCGCTGTCGTGCCAGCGCTGAAACAGCAGTTTGCCGCCGATAGGCGTGCGCTCGTACTGGCCAGGAAGTTGATAGGGCTTAAAGTCCAGCGCCGTCAGCAGCGAGGCGATATTCGAGTCGTGTCCCACCAGCAGGGTGACTTTCGCCTTGCTGGCTCCCTCGCCCACCAGCGCGTTATCGATATATTTAACCAGCGGTTTGGCCACGTTTTGCGCCACTGCCGTCGAGGTGAACAGACTATCCTGGTAGCCGTTTTTCAGCTTCGACAGCACCTGCCACTGCTTATCGCTGGTGATCTCCCCCCACGCCACCTGATCTTTCGGGAAGCCTTCATAGTATTGCAGGGTGAAGGCGTCCACCAGCGAGTTGCCCACCTTCAGCGGCCCGGATACCCCCGGCTCCTGCTGATAACCGGCGCTAAAGGTATCTTTACCCTCGCTCAGGGAACAGACCTGCTTCTCTTTGCAGGAGGGCGAGTTGCGGTAATCGATCATTGTCTCCAGCAGCTTGTAGCTCTCGGTCAACTGCATCCCCTGGCGCTCTTTTTCCATCGCCTGCAGCGCTTTCTCGCGAAACGCCGGGGAGTCGTCGGTGATAACCGGGTTGAAGGTCGGGTCCATGGTGCCCATCTGCGGCTGATGATGCACCGCAATGCCGCAGCCCGGGAACGCGCCGGTGATAAAGAACTGCGCAGTGGCGACGGTGCGCTGCAGGCTGTTAGCGTAGGCGTAAACGGCGTTTTCCGGCGGGCACTCCCCGCTGGTCACCAGCTTCTGTTGCGCCAGCCATTCGCGCATATAGTGGCCCATATACACCTCCAGCACGCCTCCCTTGGTGGTCAGCTGGCCGCCCGGCACATCCCACTGCGGCCAGGCTTTGGCGGTGGACTGCTCCAGCACGCTGCCGTTATTGGCCAGCGGCGCGCGAAGGTTGTGACGACTCATGATCAGCACCTGCTGCAGCTGATACCCCTCTGGGGCGGCCGTGTCCTGCGCCTGGGCGCCAGCGGATAACATGACCGCGCCGGCTACGGCGGCGGCGAGTAGACATATTTTCATCCCTTCATCCTTAGTCATTTATTATCATCGGGTTAATTGTGACGGATTTAGGCCATTTTTCCTGGCATTCGCTCGCAAACTTAGACCGGAGCCGAAAATTTCCTCTGCCGACCAAATAGTTTTATAATGAAACAACTAACCTGGAGGCTTTCGTGAAACGTACCCGTCTGGAAAACAGCTGCTGTCCTGTCGCCCGCTCCCTCGACGTTATCGGCGACTGGTGGTCGCTGCTTATCGTCCGTGATGCCCTCCGCGGGGTACGCCGTTTTAGCGAATTCCAGAAAAACCTCGGCATTGCCAAAAATATGCTCGCCGGACGCCTGAAAATGCTGGTGGATGAAGGCATCCTGCATTTGCAGCCGGCCTCCGACGGCAGCGCCTGGCAGGAGTATGTCCTGACGGATAAGGGCCGCGCCCTGCAGACCGTGCTGGTCGCCCTCTCCCAGTGGGCGGACGACTATCTGTTCGACCCGGACGAACCGGCGACGCGGCTCATTGACCGCCAGCAGCGTCAGCCCCTGCGTAAACTGGTGCTGCAGGCGGCCGATGGCCGTGAGCTGTCCCCAGCGGATATCACCATCGCCCTCCCGCTGAACGACTAATCGCTCCCTGCGGCAGGCAGAAATAAAAAAAGCCCGGCAAAATGGTTGCATTATTAAACCAGATATCTCATGCTGAATTTGGTTTAATAATGCAACCTTTTAAGAGGCAATACTCATGTCCCAGTCATCGCACACTGCTTTTATCACCGGCGCTTCCTCAGGTATCGGCGCGATCTATGCCGAACGACTTGCCGCCCGCGGCTACGATCTGATCCTCGCCGCCCGTCGTGAAGATCGGCTGCAGGCGCTCGCCGGGCAACTGCAGGCGCGCTACGCCATCCGGGCCAGCATCCTCAAGGCCGACCTGAGCGAGGAGCAAGGCATTGAAGCCGTAGAGCAGCGTCTGCAGCAGGATCCCGCCGTTGACCTGTTCATCAACAACGCCGGAACGGCAAAAATGGCGGGCTTTCTCGCCAGCACGTCGCGCGAGCACCAGGCGATTCATACGCTCAACACCACCGCGCTTCTGCGCCTGAGCTATGCCGCACTGGCCGCTTTCGCTCCCCGGGGCCGCGGAACGCTGATCAATATTGCCTCTATTCTTGCGCTGCATACGCTGCCGGGCAGCGCGGTCTACAGCGCCAGCAAAGCCTGGGTGTTGAGCTTTACCCGTGGCCTGCAGGATGAGTTCGCCGACAGCGGCGTGCGTATTCAGGCAGTATTGCCGGCGGCGACCGCCACCGATCTGTGGCCGACCTCCGGCGTGGCGCTCGACGCCCTGCCCACCGGTACGGTAATGACCACCGAGGATCTGGTTGACGCCGCTCTCAGGGGACTCGAAATGGGGGAAAAGGTCACCTTACCGCCGGTGCATGATCTGGGACTGTGGGAGGCTTTCGAGCAGACGCGACTGGCGCTGTTTACCAGCGCGCGAACCGGGCAACCGGCGCCGCGGTATCGCTAACTCGCCCCGGCGGCGGGCATTATTCCGGCAGCGGAACCGCCGCCAGGGTACAGATCGCCTCGTGCTCCCCGCCGCGGCGATCGGTGATCACTACCTTATCGCCCGCTTTTTTGCCTTCACAGGGTTTCAGGACCTGCTCCACGATCCGCTCGCGGCTCGCCTGACGTTCATTTTCAGCCTGACTGGCGAAGGCCGTCAGCGCCAGCGCCACGCCCAGCAGGCTGAGGGTTGTCTTATACATGTCTTACTCTCAGATCATTCTTATTCGCGGTCAGCGTAACCCGTTGCTGGCCGCACTTCTGTAAAATCACTTAACGGAGTGTTACGCCATTTCAGCTGAAAGCCAGGCTGTCACATTCCTGCGGGAAATATTTTATCACAACCCCGACAGCAGATATTCTCGCGATGAGGCGTCATCTTTCAGACATATCCCGATGTTATCTTCACACAGAGCCCTGTATCTTTTTCCCTTTCTAAACAGAATATTAGGTTGGTCTATGTCGGGTCTTATTCTCTTTATCGTCGCGGTGGCGCTGCTGGGCGTCGCCATCTACAGCCTGGTGTCGTACCTCAAAGAGCGGCGCGCCAGTCAGTTACCTGTCCATAAAAAGAAGAAATAATACCTTCCGTTCTCCGCCGTTTTCTGCTGATTGCTTTACCATCCTGTACTGCCCCTTACCGAACCAAAAACAAAGGCAGGCCTGCGGGCCTGCCTTCGTTCGGTTTCAGCGTCAGGTTCTAGGACTCCCAGGCCTGCTCCGCCTTGGCGGCATCGAACTGCGGCGGCGGTTTACGGAAACGTTGGGTCAGATAAGCCAGATACAGCAGACCAAGCGCCGCCCACACCAGGCCGAGCGTCAGGGAAGTGGCCTCGAGGTTGATCCACAGCACCCCTACCGTCAACGCCCCGACCATCGGCAGCAGCAGATAGTGCAGTCGATCCTTCCAGGTTTTGTTGTACCCCTTGCGACGCCAGAAGTGGTTGAACACCGACAGGTTAACGAAGGTGAAGGCCACCAGCGCGCCGAAGTTAATTAACGCGGTGGCGGTCACCAGGTCGAAGAACAGCGCCGACAGCGCGACGATACCCACCATAATCACGTTCAACGCCGGGGTGCGCCATTTCGGATGCACATAGCCGAAAATGCGCTCCGGGAAGACGTTATCGCGACCCATCACGTACAGCAGACGGGAGACGCTGGCATGGGACGCCAGGCCGGACGCCAGGGTGTTAACAAAGGTGGTGCAGAGGAATATTGACTGGAACAGCTTGCCGCCCACGTACAGCGCAATCTCCGGCAGCGCGGCGTCCGGGTCTTTAAAGCGATGAATATCCGGGAAAAACAGCTGCATAAAGAACGACGCGACGATGAAAATAATGCCGCCGTACATCGCGGTGAGAAAAATAGCCTTCGGGATCACCCGCGCGGCGTCAGGCGTCTCTTCCGACAGTGTGGTCACGGCGTCGAAGCCGAGAAACGAGAAGCAGACGATGGTCGCCCCGGTAATAATCGGGATCAGATGCGCATTCTGACTGATAAACGGCTGCAGCGACCAGACGGTCCCTACCCCCTCGCCTTTGTGCAGCCCCTGAACCACCAGAATGACGAATACCACCATAATCGAGATCTGCACCAGCACGAACAGGGTGTTGAAGTTCGCCACCAGATTAACGCTTTTCAGGTTTGCGGCGGTCAGAATGGCGACAAAGGTCACCACCCACACCCATGGCGGCACCTCAGGGAACAGCGCCGAGAGATAGATCTTCGCCAACAGGACGTTGATCATCGGCAGGAACAGATAATCCAGTAGCGAGGACCAGCCGACCATAAAGCCGACGTGCGGACTGATGGATTTTTGCGCGTAGGTGTAGGCGGAGCCGGCTTCCGGGAACTGGCGCACCAGTTTGCCGTAGCTGATGGCGGTGAACAGCACGCCAGCCAGCGCCAGCAAATACGACGCCGGGACGTGGCCGTTGCTGATACCGGAGACGATGCCGAAGGTATCAAACACCGTCATCGGCGTCAGATAGGCCAGCCCCATCATCACCACTTGCCAGAGTTTGAGGGATTTACGCAGACGCGGTCTGCCCGCCTGAGCGGCGTTATGCGCAGGAAGATTAATAGCCATCGCCCATTCCCCCCTTGCGGATAACAGTTTGCGGACACAACGTTCGCGTAACAAACCTGCTTAGCAAGGGGATAAGGCATAAATAAAAGGGTAAGACGGACCGGTGAGCGGTTGCTGGCTGGCATCCAATGCGGCCTGAGCGGCCTCCCTCTCCCTGCGGATATTTGAACATCTGCATCATCTCATTTCCTCGTCACACACTGTGTCGTTAACTGAAGCCCCGTTGCCGCCTGCGCTCCTTAACGCGACATCCGGGAAATGGCTGGGCTCCCAGCAAAAAGGACGACCAGGCTCCGCTCAGGCCGTATGATGCTACTCATGACTCAACTCATGCGCCCCTTGCGGGGCGACCATCAGGCGTTTTTCAACATCCACTCAATTTCAGTTTCTGTGATAAGACGCTCAAACTGCAGTAATTCATCATGCTTGCAGGCATGGAAAACGTGGCAGAAACGCTCGCCGAGACGCTCACGCAGGTGATCGTTCTGCATAAACTCCCACAGCGCATCGCTCTGGCGGATCGGGAACGGCAGACCCTCTTGTTCCAGGCCGTTACCTTCCACCTCTTCCTGCAAAGGCAGCTGAGGGTTATCCAGCCCGTGCAGAATGCCGGCGAAAATCGCCGCCATCACCAGATACGGGTTGGCGTCCGCCCCCGCCACGCGATACTCCACGCGGTGGTTCTGCCGCTCGCCGCATGGGATCCGCAGCGCCACGGTACGGTTGTTATGCCCCCAGGAAGCCTGCGTCGGGACATACATCCCTGGCTGGAAGCGGCGATACGAGTTCACGTTCGGCGCCAGCAGCGCCATCGAGGCCGGCATCAGATCGATCATCCCGGCCAGCGCGCGTTTAAGCAGCGCGGAGTCTTCCCCGTCGCCGTCCACCAGCACGTTTTCCCCTTTATTGTTCAGCATGCTGATGTGGATATGCATTCCGCTGCCCGCATGCTCTTCATAAGGCTTAGCCATAAAAGTGGCGTGCATCTTATGCTTCTCCGCCATTAAACGCACGAGACGTTTTAACGCCAGCGCATCATCGCAGGCGTCCAGCACGTTATCGGTATGGTGGAGGTTGATTTCAAACTGGCCCGGCGAGGCTTCGGCCACCGCGCCGTCGGCGGGGATCAGCTGCAGTTTCGCCAGCTCGTCGATGTCGTTGAGCACGTCGGCAAAGTGGTTCAGGTTATCGACCGAGTAGACCTGGCTTTGGGTGTTGCGATCGTCGGTGCCCGGCGCGCACGGCGGCTGCAGGTAGCCTTCGGCATCGCGTTTGCGGTCCAGTAAATAGAACTCCAGCTCTACCGCTACCACGGGGAACAGCCCGCGCTGGCGCAACTGCTGCCAGAGGCGGTTGAGTACGTTCCGCGGCTCAACGTCAAAGGGAGCGCCATCTTCATCAACCATGGTCAACTGTACCTGGGCTATCGACTGCGGATCGGCCGCTGAAGGCGTTAAGGTGCCGGGCACCGGAATGCAGCTGCGATCCGGCTCGCCCATCTCCTGGCCCAGACCGGCCTCTTCCACGACGTTGCCGAGAATATCCATCGCAAACACCGAAGCCGGGAAATAACAGCCTTTCTCCAGCTTGCTCAGGCCGGCAACCGGGATGCGCTTGCCGCGGAAGCAGCCGTTCAGGTCAGTGAGGAGGACATCAACATATTGGGTATCAGGGTAGGTTTCGAGGTAGCGCTTCACTTCTTTCGCGAACGCGCTGACCCGTCTCTCTTCCGTTTGCTGAACAAAATTCTCAACTTCTACGATATTGGTTTCCATGATTCACCGCCGTTGGTTTGGTTTCGGTCCTGCACTCAGACCGTTAAATATAATGTCCACCCCATCGACTGTGTATGCAAATAAATTGTTTGTCAAATGTTAAATTAAGTTTGCAAAGGGCTATTTCCACTGCTAGATTGAGAAAATATTGAACGATATGGCCGTTAAACCCGCTATAGCGGTCATAATTTAGTCCACTTTGTGAGGGCGATCATGGAAAATATAATGTACAAGCCAGTTATTGGCGTCGTGATGTGTAGAAACAGGCTTAAGGGTCACCAGACCCAGACCTTGCAAGAAAAGTACCTGAATGCAATTGTTAACGCCGGCGGACTGCCGATCGCCCTGCCACATGCGCTGGCAGAGCCGGATCTGCTGAACGCGTTAGTTGATAAACTGGATGGGATATACCTGCCAGGCAGCCCCAGTAACGTGCAGCCGCACCTTTATGGTGAAAACGGCGATGAGCCTGACGCCGACCCCGGGCGTGATCTTCTGAGCATGGCGCTGATTAACGCCGCACTTGAAAGGCGCATCCCCATTTTCGCCATCTGTCGTGGACTGCAGGAACTGGTTGTCGCCACCGGTGGGACTCTGTATCGTCGTCTGTTCGAGCAGCCTGAGCTGCTGGAGCATCGCGAAGATCCTGAACTGCCCGTCGAGCAGCAGTATGCGCCGTCCCATCAGGTTGAGGTTCAGGAAGGAGGATTGCTGTCGCAATTGATACCGGGCTGCAACACGTTTTGGGTAAACTCGCTACATGGGCAAGGGGCAAAAACCCTCAGTCCGCAGCTGCGCGTGGAGGCGCGAGCGCCGGATGGACTGGTGGAAGCGGTCAGCGTGAACGATCACCCTTTCGCGCTGGGCGTACAGTGGCATCCTGAATGGAACAGTAGCGAATACGCCCTGTCGCGTATGTTGTTTGATGGTTTTATCACCGCCTGTCAGGGCCATCATGCTGAAAAGCGGCGGCGCTGACCACTACCGTTAAGGAAATGCAAATATGAGCGATGACGGACTGGCGCCAGGGAAACGTCTGTCAGAGATCCGCCAACAGCTGGGTCTTTCGCAGCGTCGTGCCGCCGAACTGTCTGGGTTAACACATAGTGCCATCAGCACCATAGAGCAGGACAAAGTCAGTCCTGCCATCAGTACGCTGCAAAAGCTGCTGAAAGTCTATGGGCTGTCGCTCTCGGAATTCTTTTCTGAACCCGAAAAGCCGGACGAACCCCAGGTGGTCATTAATCAGGATGACCTTATCGAAATGGGCAGTCAGGGCGTTTCCATGAAGCTGGTTCATAACGGAAATCCGAACCGTACGCTGGCGATGATTTTTGAAACTTACCAGCCTGGAACCACGACCGGGGAGAGGATTAAGCATCAGGGTGAGGAGATAGGCACCATACTGGAGGGTGAGATTGTGCTGACGATTAACGGTCAGTCGTACCACCTGGTGGCTGGACAGAGCTATGCCATTAATACCGGCATCCCGCACAGCTTCAGCAACACCTCGGCAGGCATCTGCCGCATCATCAGTGCCCACACCCCCACCACATTCTGAATATTTAGCCTGAACGAGCTTCAGGCTTTCTTCAGACCTGCGGCGGCGGAAATTTTATTTTCGTCGCCGCGAAAAACTCGCAGTCATAACGTTGGTGCCGGAAGGGAATCTTATTTTCTGCTGGCCCTGAAATAATTAACGCCGTGAATGGCGACTCACCCCTGAATTATTCGGCATGCAGACAACCTGTCGAAATTTAGGGTGATAAAACGGTATTCAACTCCGGGGATACACTATGCCCTGCGCCTGGCGCAGCGCCCCCGTGCAGCCTGAAAACGCCGATGTGATTAATTTGCCGATAATGTTTTTTAAGGAGTCATGATGAATTTTCAGCACCTGGCTTACTGGCAGGAAAAAGCGAAAAGCCTGGCCATTGAAACACGATTATTTATTAACGGCGAATATTGCGCCGCGGTCGATAATACCACCTTTGAAACCATTGACCCTGCCGCGCAGCACACGTTAGCCCATGTCGCTCGCGGCAAAAAAGCCGACGTTGAGCTGGCGGTGAAGGCCGCGCGTCGGGTCTTTGATAACGGCGACTGGTCACAGGCCGCTCCCACGCAGCGTAAAGCGGTTCTCACACGCTTTGCCGACCTGATGGAGGCCCACTGCGAAGAGCTGGCGCTGCTGGAAACGCTGGATACCGGCAAGCCGATTCGCCACAGCCTGCGCGACGATATTCCCGGCGCCGCCCGCGCCATCCGCTGGTATGCCGAAGCGCTGGATAAAGTCTATGGCGAAGTGGCTCCTACCGGCAGCAACGAGCTGGCGATGATCGTCCGCGAACCGATTGGCGTCATCGCCGCGGTGGTGCCGTGGAACTTCCCGCTGCTGCTGGCCTGCTGGAAGCTCGGCCCGGCGCTGGCGGCGGGCAACAGCGTGATCCTTAAGCCCTCGGAAAAATCGCCGCTCACCGCGCTGCGCCTCGCCGTGCTGGCGAAAGAGGCGGGCCTGCCGGACGGCGTGCTGAACGTGGTCAGCGGCTTTGGTCACGAAGCCGGACAGGCGCTGGCCCTGCATCCAGACGTGGAGGTCCTTACCTTTACCGGCTCCACCCGCACCGGCAAGCAGCTGCTGAAAGACGCCGGCGACAGCAATATGAAGCGCGTGTGGCTGGAAGCGGGCGGCAAGAGCGCCAACATCGTCTTCGCCGACTGCCCGGATCTGCAAAAAGCGGTCAGCGCCACCGCCGGCGGCATCTTCTACAACCAGGGGCAGGTGTGCATCGCCGGCACTCGCCTGCTGCTGGAGGAGAGCATCGCCGACGAGTTCCTGGCACGACTGAAAACCGAAGCGCAACACTGGCAGCCGGGCAACCCGCTCGACCCAAACACCACCATGGGCATGCTGATTGACAACACCCATGCCGACAGCGTGCACAGTTTTATTCGCGGCGGCGAAAGCAAAAGCACGCTGTTCCTCGACGGGCGGAAAAATCCGTGGCCTGCCGCCGTCGGCCCGACCATTTTTGTTGACGTCGACCCGGCCTCCACCCTCAGCCGGGAAGAGATCTTCGGCCCGGTGCTGGTGGTGACTCGCTTCAAAAGCGAAGACGAGGCGCTGCGGCTTGCCAACGACAGCGACTACGGCCTCGGCGCTGCGGTATGGACCCGCGATCTCTCACGCGCCCACCGCATGAGCCGCCGCCTGAAGGCCGGTTCGGTCTTCGTCAACAACTATAACGATGGTGATATGACCGTCCCCTTCGGCGGTTACAAACAGAGCGGCAACGGACGCGATAAGTCGCTGCACGCGCTGGAAAAATTCACCGAACTGAAAACCATCTGGATTGCCCTGGAGTCTTAATCATGACCGAACATACCACCAGCTATTACGCCGCCAGCGCCAACAAATATGAACCCTTTCCGACGCTGGACGAATCGATAAGCTGCGACGTCTGCGTCGTCGGCGGCGGCTACACCGGACTCTCGTCTGCCCTGCATCTGGCCGAAATGGGCTACGACGTGGTGGTGCTGGAAGGGGCGCGCATCGGCTTCGGCGCCAGCGGCCGCAATGGCGGTCAGCTGGTTAACTCCTATAGCCGCGATATCGACGTGATTGAAAAAAACTACGGCCCGGATGCCGCTAAAATGCTCGGCAGCATGATGTTCGAAGGCGGCGATATTATTCGCGAACGTATCCAGCGCTACCAGATCCAGTGCGATTATCGCCCGGGCGGCCTGTTCGTGGCGATGAATCACAAACAGCTGGAGACGCTGGAAGAACAGAAAGCCAACTGGGAGCGCTACGGCAACACGCAGCTGGAGCTGCTGGACAGAGAGGCGATTCGTCGCGAAGTGGACAGCGACCGCTACGTCGGCGCCCTGCTCGACCACAGCGGCGGCCATATTCATCCGCTCAACCTCGCCATCGGCGAAGCGGACGCCATTCGCCTGAACGGCGGCCGGGTCTATGAGCAGTCGCCGGTCACCCGCATTCAGCACTCCACTCCGGCAGTGGTCAGCACCGCCCGCGGCCAGGTCACTGCCCGCTATGTGATCGTCGCCGGCAACGCCTATCTCGGCGACAAACTGGAGCCGGAGCTGGCGAAGCGCAGCATGCCTTGCGGCACCCAGGTGGTCACCACCGCTCCGCTGTCGGAGGAGGTCGCTCGCTCGCTGATCCCGAAAAACTACTGTGTGGAAGACTGTAACTATCTGTTGGATTACTACCGCCTCACCGGCGACAACCGCCTGCTGTATGGCGGCGGCGTGGTCTACGGCGCCCGCGACCCGGACGATGTGGAACGGCTGATTATGCCGAAGCTGCTGAAAACCTTCCCGCAGCTGAAAGGGGTGAAAATCGACTACCGCTGGACCGGCAACTTCCTGTTGACCCTCTCAAGGATGCCGCAGTTTGGTCGCCTCGATACCAACATCTACTACATGCAGGGCTACAGCGGGCATGGGGTCACCTGTACCCACCTCGCCGGACGGTTGATTTCGGAACTGCTGCGCGGTGACGCTGAGCGTTTCGACGCCTTTGCCAAACTGCCGCACTACCCGTTCCCGGGCGGCCGCAGCCTGCGCATTCCCTTCACCGCCATGGGCGCCGCCTACTACAGTCTGCGCGACCGCCTGGGGGTTTAATCGCCTCTGCCGACGGCGCTGGCCGTCGGCTCATGCTGCGGATAGTGCTGCTGAAAGTAGTGGCGCAGAAACTCCACAGTGGTGCGAATTTTAGCCGACGTCGCCAGCCGGGAAACATAGACTGCCCAGACGTTGGCAGGCTGAAAGAATTCCGGCAGCACATGCACCAGATGGCCGCTGGCGATATTCTCCCGGACGTCCCACCATGAACGTAACGCAATTCCTTGCCCGTCCAGACACCACTGATGCACAATTTCACCATGGTTGGACGACAGCGGCCCGGTCACCTTGATCGCATGCTGCCCCTCTTTGCTGTGCAACTGCCAGATGCCAAACGGATGATCGCGTTCTTTAATCACCAGGCAGGGTAAGGCGGCCAGATCGCTCAGCTGTTTCGGCGGTGGATGGCGGGCAAGGAATTGCGGCGAGGCGCAGAGCACGCGGTGGTTGGCCGCCAGCTGGCGGGCAATCAGATTCGGCGCGATATCATCGCCCACACGAATATCGAGATCCACCCCTTCATTGACTAAATCCACCAGCCGGTCCTGGACATCGAAACGCAGTTCCAGCTGCGGGTACTGAAGGGCCAGCGCCGACAGCGCCGGGGCCACCACCCGGCGGCCAAAGCCGAAGCTACTGATAATACGCAGCGTTCCCTGCGGCACCTGGCGCACGTCGGAAAGCTCGTCCATCATCTCATCGACATCCTGCAAAATGCGCTGCGCCCATTCGTAGATCCGCTCCCCCTCCTCGGTAATGGTGACCCGGCGGGTGGTCCGGTGCAACAACACCACATTCAGGGTTTGCTCCAGCAGCGAAACCCGCTTGCTGACGAACGCCGGTGATACGCCAAGCTCTTCGGCGGCGGCGGCGAACCCGGCCCGGCGAGCGACCAGCATAAAGACGCGTAAATCATTTAGCAGCGGCAGATTATTCATGATCTGTGTTTTATGTTTCACCAGTTAGCGTGATTAATTATGAACCAGTCAATTATAGGATAGGCAGGTGGTCAAACATCATCGCTAAAAAGTGAGAACCGGAATGAAAAAAAACTATCGTATTGCCGCCATCCCGGGTGACGGAATTGGCAAAGAAGTTCTGCCTGAAGGGATTCGCGTGCTGCAAGCCGCCGCACAGCGTTGGGATCTGTCATTGAGCTTCGAGCAGATGGAGTGGGCAAGCTGCGAATATTATGCCCATCACGGCAAGATGATGCCGGACGACTGGCGCGAGCAGCTGCAGGGCTTCGATGCCATCTACTTCGGCGCCGTCGGCTGGCCGGATACCGTTCCCGACCACATTTCGCTGTGGGGGTCGCTGCTGAAGTTCCGCCGTGAGTTTGACCAATACGTCAACCTGCGTCCGGTGCGTCTGTTCCCCGGCGTCCCCTGCCCGCTGGCGGGCAAAAAGGCCGGCGATATCGATTTTTACGTGGTGCGCGAAAATACCGAAGGCGAATATTCCGCCCTCGGCGGGCGCGCCAATGAAGGCACCGAGCATGAAGTGGTGATTCAGGAGTCGGTCTTTACCCGCCGCGGCGTGGACCGGATCCTGCGCTACGCCTTCGAACTGGCGCAAAGCCGCCCACGCAAAACGCTGACCTCCGCAACCAAATCCAACGGTCTGGCGATCAGCATGCCCTACTGGGATGAGCGGGTGGAAGAGATGGCCAAAAACTATCCGGATATTCGCTGGGACAAGCAGCATATCGATATCCTGTGCGCCCGCTTCGTGCTGCAGCCGGAGCGTTTTGACGTGGTGGTCGGCTCCAATCTGTTCGGTGATATTCTCTCCGATCTCGGCCCGGCTTGTACCGGCACCATCGGTATTGCGCCATCGGCGAATCTCAACCCGGAGCGCACCTTCCCGTCGCTGTTCGAACCGGTTCACGGGTCGGCGCCGGATATCTATGGTAAAAATATCGCCAACCCGATCGCCACCATATGGGCCGGGGCGATGATGCTCGATTTTCTCGGCAACGGCGATGCGCGCTATCACGCCGCGCACAACGGCATTCTGGCGGCGATTGAGCAGGTGATTGCCAGCGGGCCGAAAACCCCGGATATGAAAGGCAGCGCGTCAACGCAACAGGTCAGCGACGCTATCTGCAAAGCCATTTTGGCGTAATTACCCAAGCCGCTCCCCGGTCGCGCGGCGCTTACCGGGGCTACAAAAGGCACAATAATGTAAAAACACGGCCCTCAGCCCGCATCCCTGCGGGCTGCCCCGACCTGCCGGGAACGTCTCAGCGATGTTGAGGCCACCAACACCGGCAGTTTCAGCAACAATGGTGAATACATTAAAGGCAGGCCGCACGGACCGTAGCCCGGGTAAGGCGCAGCCGCTACCCGGGAAGACCTGCGCCAACTTCCCTCTCTTTTCGCTATGCAGAATCCCCCACGATTGACAAGTGGACCGCATCACAGCGTCAAACTTTATTAATTCCTGAAAAGACAGAACCTGCGCCAATTCACCTTTTATTATTTCCGTTCCGTGTTTTATTGCTTCACGAAACGGCCAATTGTTTAATTCATGTAACGAAGAAATAATCCGATTGTTAATAGCTTTTGCTACGAACCTTGACCCTACAGCGTGATAACAACGACAGGCTAAAGCCACCGACGGGCAATCATGCCCAGGAGATCACCCATGTTGAGCAACGTAAAGAAAAAAGATGTGCCGCTGATTGCCATCAGCCTGGCGGCCATTGTTTTCATCGCCGCTACATTAAGTCTCTTCCCGCAGCAAACCGCGCAGGCGGCTGATTCGATTTTTAACGGCGTGACCCGCCTGCTGGGTTCCACGGTACAGGTACTGGTGCTGCTGGCGCTGGGACTGGTGCTCTATCTGGCGACCAGCAAATACGGCAATATCCGTCTCGGCGAAGGTAAAGTCGAATACAGTACCCTCTCATGGCTGTTTATGTTTATCTGCGCCGGGCTCGGCTCCTCCACGCTGTACTGGGGCGTCGCCGAATGGGCTTATTACTACCAGACCCCGGGCCTGAACATTGCCCCGCAATCGCCGAAAGCGCTGGAATACAGCATCCCTTATTCTTTCTTCCACTGGGGGGTTAGCGCCTGGGCGACCTACACTCTCGCCTCGCTGATCATGGCCTATCACTTCCACGTGCGGAAAAATAAAGGCCTCAGCCTCTCCGGGATCATTTCAGCGATCACCGGAGTGAGTCCGCAGGGCTTCTGGGGCCGTCTGGTCGATCTGATGTTCCTGATCGCTACCGTCGGCGCGTTAACCATTTCGCTGGTGGTCACTGCCGCCACCTTCACCCGCGGCCTGTCAGCGCTGACCGGGCTGCCGGATAACTTCACCGTGCAGGCGTTTGTGATCCTGCTCTCCGGCGGTATTTTCTGCATGAGTTCGTGGATTGGCATCAACAACGGCCTGCAGCGCCTGAGCAAAATGGTCGGCTGGGGGGCATTTCTGCTGCCGTTGGTGGTATTACTGGTTGGCCCAACCGAATTCATCACCAATAACATCATTAACGCCGTCGGCCTGACGACTCAGAACTTCCTGCAGATGAGCCTGTTTACCGATCCCCTCGGCGACGGCGCCTTTACCCGCAACTGGACCGTCTTCTACTGGCTGTGGTGGATCTCCTATACCCCGGGCGTGGCGATGTTCGTCACCCGCGTCTCCCGCGGGCGCAAAATCAAAGAGGTGATATGGGGACTGCTCCTTGGTAGCACCGCCGGCTGCTGGTTCTTCTTTGGGGTGATGGAAAGCTACGCCATGCACCAGTTCGTTAACGGCGTGATTAACGTACCGCAGGTGATGCAAACTCTTGGCGGCGAAACCGCCGTCCAGCAGGTCCTGATGTCGCTGCCGGCAGGTAAGCTGTTCCTCGCCGCCTATCTGTTCGTGATGATTGTTTTCCTCGCCTCGCATATGGATGCGGTGGCCTACACCATGGCGGCGACCAGCACCCGCAACCTGCGCGAAGGCGACGATCCGGATCGCGGCATGCGCCTGTTCTGGTGCGTGGTAATTACCCTCATCCCGCTATCGATTCTGTTTACCGGCGCTTCGCTTGAGACCATGAAAACCACCGTGGTGCTGACCGCCCTACCATTCCTGGCCATTTTACTGATTAAAACCGGCGGCTTCGTGCGCTGGCTAAAACAGGACTACGCCCACGTGCCGGTCAATCAGATAGAAACCCATACGCCCGAGCCAATGATTAAAGCCGAGACGCTACCGGTTGGCACGGTACTCAAAGGCGACGGCCAGTCGCTGTAAAACCTCTTACTGACAATAATCACAAGGTGACCTTACATGAGCAATTTGAGCCCTGACTTTACTCTGCCGATTAACTTTTGCGCCAATCCGCAGGATGCCTGGACCATTCCGGCCCGTTTTTATACCGACAGCCAGGCGTTTGAACACGAGAAAGAGCGCATCTTCGCCAATAGCTGGATTTGCGTCGCCCACGGCAGCGAGGTCGCCCGGCCGAACGACTACATCACCCGGGAGATCATTGGCGAAAATATCGTTATCGTCCGCGGCCGCGACAACATTCTGCGCGCTTTCTATAACGTCTGCCCGCACCGCGGCCACCAGCTGCTGAGCGGTGAAGGTAAAGCCAAAAACGTGATTACCTGCCCCTATCACGCCTGGGCCTTCAAGCTTGACGGCAATCTCGCCCACGCCCGCAACTGCGAAAACGTGGCGAATTTCGATAGCGAAAAGGCGCAGCTGGTGCCGGTTCGCCTGGAAGAGTATGCCGGCTTTGTGTTTATCAATATGAACCCGCAAGCAGAGAGCGTGGAAACGCAGCTGCCGGGCCTGCAGGACAAAGTGTTGGAAGCCTGCCCGGACGTGCATGATCTGAAACTGGCGGCGCGCTTTACCACTCTCACCCCGGCGAACTGGAAAAATATCGTCGATAACTATCTGGAATGTTACCACTGCGGCCCGGCGCACCCGGGCTTCTCGGATTCCGTACAGGTTGACCGTTACTGGCACACCATGCACGGCAAATGGACGCTGCAGTATGGCTTCGCCAAGCCGTCCGAGCAGTCATTTAAATTCGAAGAAGGTACCGACGCCGCGTTCCACGGTTTCTGGCTGTGGCCGTGCACCATGTTCAACGTGACGCCGATCAAGGGCATGATGACCGTGATCTATGAATTCCCGGTGGATGAAGAGACCACTCTGCAGAATTACGACATCTATTTCACCAACGAAAAGCTGACTGACGATCAGAAAGCGCTGATTGAGTGGTATCGCGACGTGTTCCGCCCGGAAGATTTACGCCTGGTGGAAAGCGTGCAGAAGGGGCTGAAGTCCCGCGGCTATCGCGGCCAGGGGCGCATTATGGCGGATAACAGCGGCAGCGGTATCTCCGAGCACGGTATCGCGCATTTCCACAATCTGGTGGCCCAGGTGTTCCAGCCGTAATCGTTGAAGGAGTTGGCTATGTCCGTGTTTCACTCAGATCTGTTTCGCCAGCAGGCGCTGATTGCCGGAAGCTGGCGCGACGCCGCCGACGGCACGACGCTTGCCGTCAGCAACCCTTCCACCGGCGCGACGCTCGGCCAGATCCCCAATATGGGTCGGGCGGAAGCGCAGCAGGCGGTGGATGCTGCCGCTGCCGCGCTGCCGGCATGGCGCGCGCTTACCGCCGCCCAGCGCGCCGCGTTATTGAAGAACTGGCACCGCCTGATCCTCGAAAACAAGACCGCGCTGGCGCAGATAATGACCGCCGAGCAGGGCAAGCCGCTGGCGGAAGCGGAAGGCGAAATCGCCTATGCCGCCTCATTTATCGAGTGGTTTGCCGAACAAGGGAAACGTGCCAACGGCGAGATAATCCCCTCCCCCGGCGCCGATAAACGCCTGATGGTGATCCGCCAGGGAGTGGGGGTCTGCGCGGCGATCACCCCGTGGAACTTCCCGGCGGCGATGATCACCCGTAAGGCCGGCCCGGCGCTGGCCGCGGGTTGTACGATGGTGATAAAGCCCGCCAACGAAACGCCGTTTACCGCGCTGGCGATGGCGGAACTGGCGAATCAGGCCGGGATCCCGCAGGGCGTTATTAACGTTGTCACCGGACAGTCGCGTGAGATTGGCGCGGTGTTCACCGGCGATGAACGGGTGCGTAAGCTCTCCTTTACCGGCTCGACCGAAGTTGGCCGCGTGCTGATGCGCCAGTGCGCGGAATCCATCAAAAAGCTCTCTTTAGAGCTCGGGGGTAACGCGCCGTTTATCGTCTTTGATGACGCCGATATCGATAAAGCGGTCGAGGGAGCGCTGATCGCCAAGTTCCGCAACGCCGGGCAAACCTGCGTCTGCGTCAATCGCTTCTATATTCATCGCGCCGTCTACGACCAATTCTGCGATAAATTCGTCGCCCGCGTCGCCGCCCTGAAAGTGGGCGATGGCAGCGAGTCCGATGTCCAGATTGGCCCGCTGATCAACGCCGACGCCGGGCGCAAAGTCCAGTCCCTGCTCGACGACGCCCTGAGCCGCGGCGCCACGCTGTTAACCGGCGGTAAAGCGCACCCACTGGGCGGTAATTTTTTCACCCCTACGGTGATCGGCGACGTACAACCGGGGTCACTGCTGCTGCAGGAAGAGATTTTCGGCCCGGTGGCGGCGCTGGTGAAATTTGACGATGAGCAGCAGGTCATCGAGCAGGCGAATAACACCATCTACGGTCTCGCCTCCTATTTTTACAGCAACGATGCCGCCCGTATCTGGCGCGTCTCCGAGCAGCTGGAATACGGCATGGTCGGCATCAATACCGGACTGATTTCCAACGAAGTCGCGCCATTTGGCGGGGTGAAACAGTCGGGTCTTGGCCGCGAAGGCTCGGAACACGGAATCGAAGATTACCTGGAGATGAAGTATCTCTGCCAGGGGTTATAAATGTATTCTCCCGGCGGCGGCTCTGGCCACGCCGGGATTTTTGATGGAGTTCAGCGATGTCTGATTATCAAATGTTTGAGACGATCGTTCGCGATGTTGAACAGATCACCGCCCAGGTGAAGCGTTTTACGCTGGTGTCGCCGACCGGCGCCCCGCTGCCGGGATTCAGCGGCGGTAGCCATATTATCGTCCAGATGCAGGATGGCGAGCAGCGCTACAGCAATGCTTATTCGCTGATGAGCTCGCCGCTGGATACCACCAGCTGGCAGATTGCGGTGCGTCTTGAGTCGCCTTCCAAAGGCGGCTCGCGCTTTATGCACCAGCAGGTGCGCCCGGGCGATACCCTGACGGTGTCCACGCCCAACAACCTGTTCGCCATCGAACCACAGGCGCGAAAACATCTGCTGATCGCCGGCGGTATCGGCATTACGCCATTCTTGTCGCATATTCCGGAACTGGAACAACAGCAGGCCGACTGGCAGCTGCACTACTGTTTCCACGACGCCGACAATAATGCTTTCGTCGATGCGCTCAGCGCCGCGCCGTGGCGCGATCGGGTCAATATTCATGTATCAGCGCTCGGCAGCCGTCTCGACCTGCCGCGCCTGTTCGCCGACCTCGAGCCCGGAACCCACGTGTATACCTGCGGCCCGGCGGCGCTTAACGAGGCGGTGAAAGCCGCCGCCGAACGCCATCAGGTGCCCGCCAGTCAGCTGCACTTTGAGCAGTTTATCGTTGAGGATAAAGGCGGAGAGGCGTTTACCCTGGTGCTGGCGCGTTCCGGCCGCGAATTTACCGTACCGCAGGACATGACCATTTTGCAGGTTATTGAGAATAACAAAGCGGCGAAGGTGGAATGTCTGTGCCGCGAAGGGGTCTGCGGCACCTGCGAAACGATGATTCTGGAAGGGGAAGCGGACCACCGCGATCAGTATTACAGCGAGGAAGAGAAAGCCAGCCAACAGAGTATGCTGATCTGCTGCTCGCGCGCCAAAGGCGGCCGGTTAGTGCTGGATTTATAGCTCGCTCTCCGGCCAGCGCCGCTGGCCGGAAAACCGATCATAGCTCCAGCTCGCGGCGCAGCAGTTGCGCGATATCTTCGCGGCTCTGCGCGGAGACCAGAGCTTGACGGAACTCCGCATGCATAATGCGTCGCGCCAGGCGCGAGAAGATGCGCATATGCTGGTCGCCCGCCGAGTGCTTATTCAGCGTCAGCATAATCACAAACTGCGCCTCTTCATCGCCCCACATCACCGGCTGCGCCAGCCGGGCGACGCTGATGGTCGACTGCTCAATATGCTCGGATTTACTGTGCGGTATGGCGAAGCTAAAGCCAAGCCCGGTGGAGAACACCGCCTCACGGGCCCACAGGTCAGCCTCCAGCTTGCGTGGGTAGCGGCAGCGACCGGCCAGCAGCAGGTTATCCGTCATCCCCTTCAGCACTTCTTCCTTACTACGCCAGTCGCTGTTGAGCGTAATGCACTCGGCGCTCACCAGCGGCACCTCCTGCTGGCGCATACGGAACTGGGCCAGCAGATGCTCCACCTCCAGCGAGGTACGGCACTGCATCGCCTGATTCAGCAGCTGACGGCAGGCGCGGCTGTCCAGCTGCGCCAGACGTGCTTTGGTCGCCGGGATCGCCGGCGCGCTCATACTCAGTTCATCCAGACCGAGACCGACCAGCAGCGGCAGCACCGAACCTTTGGCCCCCAGCTCGCCGCACAAGCCGATCCATTTCCCCTGCCGGTGCGCCGCCTGCACGGCATAGTCCAGCGCACGCAGGAAGGCCGGGTTGAGACTGTTGTAATGGCGCGTCACTTTCGCGTTATCGCGGTCGACCGCCAGCAGATACTGCGTTAAGTCATTGCTGCCGATGCTAAAGAAGTCCACCTCTTCGCAGCACTGATCGATGATGAACATCACCGACGGCACCTCCAGCATGATGCCCAGCGGGATTTTTTCATCAAACGGGATCTGTTCAACGCGCAGCGACTGTTTGGCCTCCGCCAGCCGCTCTTTCACCCACAGGATCTCTTCCATGGAGGAAATCATCGGGATCATGATCTTCAGCGCGCCGTGCGCCGAGGCACGTAGAATCGCCCGCAGCTGAGTATGAAACAGCGCCTGGTACTCTTCATAGATGCGCACCGCGCGGTAGCCGAGGAAGGGGTTATTTTCCGCAGGAATGTTGAGATAGGCCACCGGCTTATCACCGCCGATATCCATAGTCCGCACAATAATGCTGCGCCCGGCGGCAGGCTCCAGCGCCTGACAGAAGATGTTGTAAAGCTCATCTTCCGATGGCGCGCCGGGCCGGTCCATATACAGCATCTCTGTGCGGAACAGGCCAACCGACTGCGCACCATTGTTGAATGCCGCCACCGCCTCTACCGAATGGGCGATGTTCGCCGCGATCTCGACGCGGATACCGTCTTCCGTCTGCCCTGGCTTATCCAGCCATACCTGCTGCTGTTGCTGGATCTGCGCCTGAACCCACCCCTCCTGCTGATAGTAGCGCGCCACCGCCGGACTCGGATCCACCACCAGCAGTCCGGCGGTGCCGTCGATCTGCACCTGGGTACCCTCCCACGGCAACAGTGCGTCGAGGTCAACCCCCACCAGGGTCGGAATATTGAACGAGCGGGCGAGGATCACGGTGTGCGACGTGGTGCCGCCGCCGCGCAGCAGCAGCCCTTTGAGATGCGCTTTATCCAGTTCGAGAAACTGGCTGGGGGTCAGCTCGTCGGCAAGGCAAATGGTGGCCTCCCGCAGCTGGCCCGGGGGCGGAAAGCGGGCTTCGCCATAGATATGTTGCAACAGCTGGAAGCAGACATCGCGCACATCGAGCACCCGCTCCTGTAGATAAGTGTTGCCGGAGTCGCGGAACCGTGCGCAGAAGTGGTCGCTGGTGGCGACAATCGCCTGCGCGCAGCTGAGGCCGGTAAGAATGCCGTCGAGCAGGTGCTGGCGCAGCGAGGCATCCGTCGCCAGCGAGCGGTGGGCATCGAGGATTGCGCTGGCGGTACCGTCATTGTCCAGCAGCCGCAGCTCAATGTCTTTTACCAGCAG
Organism: Klebsiella sp. 2-CIP_Kleb.; assembly: GCF_050378715.1. Taxonomy (NCBI): domain Bacteria; kingdom Pseudomonadati; phylum Pseudomonadota; class Gammaproteobacteria; order Enterobacterales; family Enterobacteriaceae; genus Klebsiella; species Klebsiella sp. 2-CIP_Kleb. The sequence goes on along the minus strand of NZ_JBNRLG010000002.1, from coordinate 921,185 downwards.
GCGCAGGCCATTATCCAGCGCCGCCTGCACCTGTTCGGGAGCGACGGCGCCCGGCAGTTCCCCCAGCGCATGCAGATCGCGGGATTTCAGGTGTATTAGCCTGCCCCCCGCGCTGCCGGCGCACACCGGATGGGCATGAAACAGCGTCGGGTTCAGCCGTGAAAGCGACTCTGGCACCGGCTGGATCTCCAGCGTATGCGCAGCGGGCAGCGGCGCGTCACAGTGAGGAAACTCATCGCGCATAAAGGCCGTTAACGCGGCGAATGCCTCAGCTTCATCTTCGCCGTGAATGACCAGCTGGCAGGCGTCGCCCTTCAGGGTATTGCTGCCGATGATCGCCAGCGCGCTCTTGGCATTTCCGCTGGTCTCGCGGCGCAGATTGCGCCACTCAATCGCCGATGAAAAACGGTTACACAGCGTTTCGACCAGACTGGCCGGACGCGCATGCACGCCGTTTGGCAAATCACATGTAAACTCAATGACCAGAGCCATCGCCTTCCTCCTGAGCAATCCATTATTTACCCAAAAGGTAATGAATGAAGGGGCCGGGGACTAGGTGATAAAACTGGCAATTACTGGACTATTGTACACACGATACTTTTTTATGCCCGCCATCACAATTCCATCCATTTAGCGCTCATCCTTCCTGCCATCATTAAGATTTGAGGTGGATCGCAATTCCTTTCTAACATTACAAATGTCCAGTAAATGCACTTTTTCTCTACTGTTTTATGCGGCGCCCTTTTTCTAATGTTGAGCCATCAATACTGTCACGGGCCCTACAGCGCTCAGGAGCAAACAATGAACGAACTGGTGCAAATACTAAAAAATACCCGCCAGCATCTGATGACCGGCGTGTCACACATGATCCCCTTTGTGGTCTCCGGTGGGATCCTGCTGGCGGTGTCCGTCATGTTGTATGGCAAAGGCGCAGTTCCCGATGCCGCCACCGATCCCAACCTGAAGAAGCTGTTTGACATCGGCGTCGCCGGGCTGACGCTGATGGTCCCTTTTCTCGCCGCCTACATCGGGTACTCCATCGCCGACCGCGCCGCGCTGGCGCCCTGCGCCATCGGCGCCTGGGTGGGCAACAGCTTCGGCGCCGGCTTCTTCGGCGCGCTGATCGCCGGCATGATCGGCGGCCTGGTGGTCTACTACCTGAAAAAAATACCGGTCCACAAGGTGCTGCGCTCGGTGATGCCGATTTTCATTATTCCCATCATCGGCACCTTTATTACCGCCGGGATCATGATGTGGGGGCTCGGCGAACCGGTGGGCGCGCTAACCGCTAACCTGACCGGCTGGCTGCAGGGTATGCGTGAAGGCAGCATCGTGGTGCTGGCCATCATTATGGGCCTGATGCTGGCCTTTGATATGGGCGGCCCGGTGAACAAAGTGGCCTACGCCTTCATGTTGATCTGCGTCTCGCAGGGGATCTACAGCGTGGTGGCTATCGCCGCCGTCGGCATCGCCGTGCCGCCGCTGGGGATGGGGTTGGCGACGCTGATCGGCCGTAAATATTTCACCGCCGAAGAGCGGGAAACCGGCAAAGCGGCGCTGGTGATGGGCTGCGTCGGGGTCACTGAAGGGGCGATTCCCTTTGCCGCTGCCGACCCGCTGCGCGTTATTCCGGCCAATATGATTGGCGCTGCCAGCGGCTGCGTCACCGCGGCGCTGTTGGGGGCCCAGTGTTACGCCGGCTGGGGCGGGCTCATCGTGCTGCCGGTGGTCCAGAGCAAACTTGGCTTTATCGCCGCGCTGTTGGTCGGTGCCTGCGTCAGCGCCGCCTGCGTCATTGTGCTGAAAGCGCTGGCTAAAAAGAAATCGTCTGACGCTAAAGCCGACGACGAATTAGATCTTGATTTCGAAATTAACTAACAGACTGGAAGGAACAGATTATGACCCACATTATCGCTGTCACCGCCTGCCCGTCGGGCGTGGCTCACACCTACATGGCCGCCGAGTCGCTGGAAAGCGCCGCCAAAGCCAAAGGCTGGCAGGTTAAAGTCGAAACCCAGGGCTCAATCGGCATTGAAAACGAACTGACCGCCGAAGAGATCGCCGCCGCCGATATGGTCATCCTGACCAAAGATATCGGTATCAAATTCGAAGAGCGTTTTGCCGGGAAAACTATCGTGCGCGTCAATATCAGCGATGCAGTCAAGCGCGCCGACGCCATCATGAACAAGATAGACAGCCATCTTTCTCAGCGTACCTGAAGCCTTACAAGGGGCGCCCTCGCGCCCTTCGCCACCACATGGAGTTTGTCATGACGAATCGTACTCAACGCCTGAAAGCCAGCCTGTTCGCCCAGCCGCGCGAAATCTCCCTGGAGCGCGCTCTGCTGTATACCGCCAGTCATCAGCAAACGGAGGGCGAACCGGTGATTATTCGCCGGGCGAAGGCCACAGCCTGGATCCTCGATAAGGTAGACATTTCGATTCGTGATGATGAACTGATTGCCGGCAACCGGACCATCAAACCGCGGGCAGGCATTATGTCGCCGGAGATGGATCCCTACTGGCTGCTCAACGAACTCGACGCCTTTCCGACCCGGCCGCAGGACCGCTTCGCGATAAGCGAAGAAGATAAGCAAATATACCGCGAAACGCTGTTCCCCTACTGGGAAAAGCGCTCAATGAAGGATTTTATCAACGGCCAGATGACCGACGAGGTCAAGGCCGCCGTCAGCACCCAGATATTCAGCGTGAACCAGACCGATAAGGGCCAGGGCCATATCATCATCGACTATCCGCGTCTGCTCAATCATGGCCTCGGGGCGCTGGTGGCGGAGCTAAAAGCCCACTGCGAGCAGCAACCCGGGAACCACTTTTATCAGGCGGTGCTGATCCTGCTGGAAGCCTCCCGGCGCCATATTCTGCGCTACGCCGCGCTGGCCGAGGAGATGGCTGGGCACTGTCAGGACCCGCAGCGTCAGCAGGAGCTGTTAACCATCGCCGCTATTTCGCGCCACAACGCGGAGCACCGGCCAACGGACTTCCCCCAGGCCTGCCAGCTGTTCTGGTTTATGAACATCATTCTGCAGTACGAATCCAACGCCAGCTCAATTTCACTGGGGCGTTTTGATCAGTATATGCTGCCGTTTTATCAGGCGTCGCTGAATCAGGGTCAGGATCCGGCGTATCTCAGGGAGCTCCTGGAGTCGCTGTGGGTGAAATGCAACGATATCGTGCTGCTGCGCTCCTCGAGCAGCGCGCGCTATTTCGCTGGTTTTCCCACCGGCTACACCGCTCTGCTCGGCGGACTGACGGAAACCGGACGCAGCGCGGTCAACGCGCTGTCGTTTTTATGCCTCGATGCCTATCAGAACGTGCAATTGCCGCAGCCGAATCTTGGCGTGCGGGTCAACGAGCTGATTGACCGCCCGTTCCTGCGTAAAACCGCTGAAACCATCCGCCTGGGCACCGGCATTCCACAGATTTTCAACGACGAGGTGGTGGTCCCCGCCTTCCTCAATCGCGGCGTGTCGCTGGAAGACGCCCGCGACTACGCGGTGGTCGGCTGCGTCGAGTTGTCGATCCCTGGCCGCACCTACGGCCTGCATGATATCGCCATGTTCAACTTGCTGAAGGTTATGGAACTGGTCCTGCAGGAAAATGAAGGGCAACCGGAGGTCAGCTGGGAAGGACTTATCAGTCAGATCCGTGACAAAATTCGTTATTACATCAAGCTGATGGTCGAGGGCAGCAATATCTGCGATATCGGCCATCGCGACTGGGCGCCGGTCCCCCTGCTCTCCTCGTTCATTGAAGATTGCGTCCGGCACGGCAAAGATATCACCGCCGGCGGCGCGCGCTATAACTTTTCCGGCGTCCAGGGCATCGGGATCGCCAACCTGAGCGATTCACTGCACGCCCTGAAGGGGATGGTTTTCGATCAGCAGCGTCTCAGTTTTGACCAACTGATGGCGGTCCTGAAGGCCAACTTCCGCACGCCGGAGGGGGAAAAGATCCGCGCCCGGTTGATTAACCGTTTTGAGAAGTACGGTAACGACATCGACGAAGTCGATAATATTAGCGCCGATCTGCTGCGCTTTTACTGCAAAGAGGTGGAGCAGTACCTGAACCCGCGCGGCGGCCATTTTACTCCCGGCTCCTATACCGTCTCGGCGCATGTGCCGCTGGGCTCGGTAGTGGGGGCTACCCCGGACGGGCGGCTGGCCGGCGAACAACTGGCGGACGGCGGCCTGTCGCCGATGGTCGGCCAGGATGCTCAGGGGCCGACGGCGGTGCTGAAATCGGTCAGCAAGCTGGATAACTATCTGCTGTCGAACGGTACGCTGCTTAACGTCAAATTCACCCCGGCAACGCTGGCCGGCGACGGCGGGCTGAACAAGCTGGCAGACTTTTTACAGGCTTTCTGCAAGCTCAAGCTGCAGCATATTCAGTTTAACGTGGTCAATGCCGACACCCTGCGTGAAGCGCAGCAGCGGCCGCAGGACTTTGCCGGCCTGGTGGTGCGCGTCGCGGGCTACAGCGCCTTCTTTGTTGAGCTGTCGAAGGAGATTCAGGATGACATCATCCGCCGCACCGCGCATCAGCTGTGAGGTGATGGAGACGCGCGCCGATCGGGCGCGTATTTTTAACCTGCAGCGCTACTCGCTCAACGATGGTCAGGGGATCCGCACGGTGGTCTTTTTCAAAGGCTGCCCCCACACCTGCCCGTGGTGCGCCAACCCGGAGTCAATGTCGCCGAAGATCCAGACCCTGCGCCGGCAGAGCAAATGTCTGGGCTGCACCCGCTGTCTGCAGGACGTCGCCGAGTGTCCCTCCGGGGCATGGGAGCAGATCGGTCGCGACGTGACGCTGGAGAACCTCCTTCAGGAGGTGCTCAAAGATGAAGTCTTCTTCCGCGCCTCCGGCGGCGGTGTCACCCTCTCCGGCGGGGAGGTGCTCATGCAGGCCGGGTTTGCCGCCCGTTTTCTTCAGCGCCTGCGCCAGTGGGGGATCCGCACCGCCATCGAGACCGCCGGCGACGGCGCCTTTGACCGTTTGCTGCCGGTGGCTGAATCCAGCGACGAAGTGCTGTTTGATTTTAAAATCATGGATCCTGAGCTGGCGCGGTCGCTGCTGCGAATGAATCAGCTGCGGGTACTGGACAATTTTCGCCAGCTGGCGACAAGAAACATCAATCTGATCCCGCGGGTGCCGCTGATCCCGGGTTACACCATGAGCGTGGATAATTTTCGCCAGATACTGGCGTTTCTCGCGCCGTTCGCGCTAAAAGAAATGCACCTGTTGCCGTTTCATCAATATGGCGAGCCAAAATACCGTCTGCAGGGCAAACCCTGGACGCTGGCCAGCGTGAAAGCGCCTGGCGAAGCGGACATTCAACCTTATCGGATAATGGCCGAAGCGGCCGGATTCCACGTCACTATCGGCGGTTAACGCCAGGAGGATGTTATGGACTTCAATATTGTCGCCGTCACCGCCTGCGTCAGCGGGGTGGCGCACACCTATATGGCTGCCGAACGGCTGGAAAAGGTCGGTCATCATGAAAAATGGCACCTGAAGGTGGAAACCCAGGGCGCGCTCGGCGTTGAAAATCGCATTACCGCAGAAGATATCGCCCGCGCCGAAGTGGTGCTGCTGGTGACGGATATCGAAATTGACGACGCCCAGCGCTTTAGCGGCCTGCGGACGATTAAAACCAGCATCAAGAGCTTCCTGCTGCAGCCGCAGCAGATCGTCGAGGCCGTGAAAAGCATCATGAAAAAGCCGGTCGTCTATGTAGAACTTCCCTGACCGGCGACGAGTCTTACTCTACATCCAGCAGCCACTTTTGCGCTGGCGTCAGGCGGCTTGCCGTTTCCGGCGTCAGCCAGCGCCGCTGGTCCTGCTGCGGCGTATCCGCGCGATCGATATATAACCCATGCAGCACGCGTCGTCGGCTACCCTCACGATTACGGGTACCGCCGTGCCAGGCGTGGGCGTTGTAGATCATCACGCTGCCGGCCGGCGCAGCAAACACAATCTCGTCTGGGTGGGCCTGTTCCGGGTCGTCCAAGACTTCTTCCGGCAACTCCGGCCGCAGGTGGGTTCCAGGGATAATCCGCGGCGCGCCGTTAGCGGCGCTTAAATCGTCTATTGCCCAGATGGTATTCACCAGGTGGACTTTGGGAAAATCCGGGCGCGGCTTTTTCCAGTCGGCGTGCAGCGGCTGGTGACCGCCGTTATACAGCGCCTCACGCGCATTAAGGCTGGAGACTTTAAAATCACCGTTGAAGATATAGCGGCAGGCGGAGAGGATCAGCGGGTGGGACCAGACTTTCTCCCAGATAACCCCCTTATTCACCAGGTTGGCGATCCGCGTCGCAGTCGCTTCCTGATGGTGTTCCATCGCCAGATTGTCGCCTTCACGCTCAACCAGGGTATCAATTAGCCGGCGCATTTCGCTCAGCCACTGGGCGTCAACGACGTTATGCACGACGGTGTAGCCGAGGGTGTCGAGTTCATGTTTCATTTGCGCACTAAGCGCCTGACTGGCGCCTAACGCATCGAGAAAACTAGCCGATGGTGAGTTCATTTTGCGTTCCTTTTTAACGTTCCGATAACACAAACAAACTCTACTGGTCCATCCGCGGCATGACAGGAGGCGAGCGCTACGAAAAACTGGACATACGTACGCGAGCCACCGAAGTGTGATGGGCATCAACAATCGCCTCTCCGGCGATGCATGCGCGGCGCCTGGCAGGGAATTCGCTGCGCAAATTGACGAAACAAACGCTGTCTGGGGATAAAAAATAGATTACCATCAACAGGATAATGCGCATGCTGAGGGCAAAGAATGATTGAAGATCTGCCAGATATTCTGCATCGGTTAATCAGTCAAAAAGATCATTTACAGGTGAGATTTCCTGAGCCGGATATCTCCGTCCCTGCCCTCGCCCTCAACGTGCCGTTTCCGCGTCTGGAAATAGTGCTGGAGGGCCAGCTCAGTGAACAGGGACTGCCGCTGGCCGCCTCGACGTTAACCACTTTACAGGTGCTGTACGTGCAGGCGGGAAAATGGACGCTGCCGCAGTGGACCGGCCCGGCCACCACCCTGAGTATTCTGTTTGGTCGACAGAAGCTGGGGTTCAGTATTCAGCGCTGGGACGGGAAAAGCCTGCACACGGAAAAGCAAAGCGTTGCCCGCCTTGGACCGCGCGTGGGCTCTTACCTGTTGCTGAGCCTGAACGAAGTCAGCCTGCAGCCCGATCCGCTGACCGCGCGGTTGGTGGTCGCCGCGCTGCTGAGTCACTGTCGCGAACAGCTGGTTGGGCTGGAAATGCGCGTCAGTCGCAGCCGGGATCTGTTTCTCGCCGTTCAGGACTACCTCGAGGAAAATCTTAGCCTGCCGCTGACGCGGGAATCGGTGGCCAGACGTTTTCACATCACGCCCAACTATCTTTCGCATATTTTTCAGAAATCAGGCTCGGTGGGATTTAACGAATATCTGACCCGGGTGCGTCTGGAAAAGGCAAAACAGCTGCTGCGCGGCTACGACCTGAAGGTGAAAGAGATCGCCCATAACTGCGGCTTTGTCGACAGCAACTATTTTTGCCGGGTCTTCAAACGCTACACCGAGCGTTCGCCGTCAGAGTATCGGCGACACTGCCGCAGCACGCAGCAGACCTAACCTGCCGTGTCGGAATATTACGCCCACTCCACGCGCCCACGCCCGTTGTGCTTGGCCTTGTACAGTGCCTCGTCGACTTTGCGGATAAACGTCTCCTGCGCTTCACCCGGCCGCCAGGTTCCCACGCCAATGCTGATCGACAGCGGCGCCTGATGATTGATCTGGATGGTGCGGGCATTGTCGAGGATCGACTGCGCCAGGGCGTGCAGTTCAGGCTCCGACAGGCCATCGACGATAATGGCAAACTCTTCCCCACCAATACGCGCCGGCAGGACCTGCTCGCTGGTCAGTTTCGCCAGCTGTTTCCCCAGGGAAAATAACACTTCATCCCCCACCAGGTGGCCCCAGGTATCATTGATTTTCTTGAAAAAATCGATATCCAGAATCATGAGCCCCAGCGCATGCCCGGACTTTTCGCGAATGGTATCGATGAAAAAACGGCGATTGGGCAACTGAGTAAGCTCGTCCTTCAGTGATTGCGAGCGCGCATCAACGTACAATAGGTTGATGCGCTCAATAATTTTGTAGACGCCCACCACGGTCAGCAGCATCCCGGAGAGGCGCAGCAGATCTTCGCAGTAATACCCCATCCAGCGCGGCTGAACCACTATCTCATCCATCACATCGAACGTGCCGCCAGCAATCCACAGCAGCAGCCCATAGCGCACCCAGTTGACGGCGATATGGCTCATCCGCACCTTTGCTGAGCTCCACAGCATAAACACCAGAAACAACAGCGCCAGCAAATCGATATAGAGCCCGGGGTTGGCCAGGATCTCACGCCACGTGCCGATCGGCGGCGACACCAGCGCACAGCCGACAGCGACGGCGACGATGACCAGCAGCGCAGGCAGCAACGTACCCCGCGCCAAAGCGGATGGAATGGAGCGATTCGCAGGAGTATGGCATTCAGGCATAACGATGTCTCACGGTAACAGCAGGGCCGATCGCGGGACAGGATAGCAGTTAAGCGCAGCGGGACGAATGAAAAAGCGACGCGCCGACAAACGGCGGTGAGGTAGACTGACCTCGCGGAATTGTTCCAACGTACTACCACTCCATGGCGACGAGGTCAGTGGCGCGGATACTATCGGCTAAATCCGTCAGCTGATTAGCTTTCCGTGCGGCGCCACCGTTATCCGGCGGCGCCTGCTCAGAGATTAGCCGCTGAACACGCGCGCCTTGCCGCTGACCGTCAGTCGCACCGTCGCGCCGGGCTGCCACGCCGGCTGGCTTACGGTTCGCAGGACAATCGGCCGATCGTGCCCGGACATCGACAGCGTCAGCGTGGAGAGCTGGCCGGAGAAATCAACATCGCGGATGGTGGCGGTACTTTCCTGTGGTCCGCTCACGCTGACGCTCAGTTGCTCCGGACGCAACATCACCTTACCTTCACCAGCAGGATGCGCTGCGTCTGTCGCCAGGTCGCCCAGCGCGCAGCTGGCCCGCCCGGGGCTCAGCCGTGCGGGGAGGATCAGGGCATCGCCGAGAAACAGCGCCGTCTCTTCGTCCACCGGCTGCGAGTAAACCGTCAGCGGGGTACCCACCTGGGCGAAACGTCCCTGGCGCATCACCGCCACCTGTGTGGCGAACGACAGCGCTTCGGTCTGGTCATGAGTCACCAGAATCGAGGCGATGCCGGTCTCCGCCAGCAGATCGGCGGTCGCTTTGCGTGTGCTGGCGCGCAGTCCGGTGTCCAGGGCAGAAAAGGGCTCATCGAGCAGCATCAGCGCCGGCTGCTGGGCCAGGGCGCGAGCCAGGGCCACACGCTGCTGCTGGCCGCCGGAGATCTCATGCGGCCAGTGGCGCGCCAGGCTATGGTCAAGGGCGACCATCTCCATCAGCGAGCCCACCCGGCGACGTTTTTCCTCGCGGCTGGCGTCCAGCCCCCAGGCGATATTATCCGCGACATTGAGGTGAGGAAATAGCGCCCCCTCCTGCGGAACGTAGCCGATCCGTCGCTGGTGGGCAGGAACAAACACGCCCTCGGCAAACAGAGGCGCGCCGTGCATCACGATGCGTCCGCTGTCGGGCGTTTCGAAACCGGCAAGGATGCGCAGCAGCGTGGTTTTTCCCGAACCCGACGGACCCACAATTGCCGTCCGGCTACCCGGAGCCACCTGAAGATGAATATTATCGAGGACCTGCGCATCGGCGAAGGATTTCGAAACAGAAGACAATTCCAGCATGTTACAACCCTGCCATTTTTTTCGACTGCATATAGAGAACCGCCGTCAGCGGCAGCGAAATGATGATCATCAACAGCGCGTAGGGCGCCGCCGCCACATAGTCGATCTCGCTGGTTAACGCCCAGAAGCCGGTCGACAACGTGCGGGTGCCTAACGGCGAGAGCAGCAGCGTGGCGGTAAGCTCATTGCTGACGCCAAGGAACACCAGCGCGGCGCCGGCGGCCGCCCCCGGGGCGGCAAGTCGCATGGTGATACTCCACAGGGCGCGGGCCGGGCTGCGTCCGAGACTGCGGGCGACGTTTTCCAGCTCCACCGGCGCCTGGGCGATACCGGCGCGCAGGTTAATCAGCGCCCGCGGCATAAACATTAACAAATAGGCCAGAAACAGCGTCACTTCGGTCTGGTACACCGGACGGGCATAGTGGATGGTGACGGTGACCAGCGCCAGCGCGGTCACAATGCCGGGCAGCGAGCTGGTGATGTAATTACACCCCTCCAGCAGGCGGAACAGCGGACGCGGATAGCGCACGCCGAGCCAGGCGATGGGGATCGCGCAGACCGTCGTCAGCAGCGCCCCGCCCGCCCCCAGCAACAGAGTCTGGCGCAGGGAATGCCACAGATCGGCATGTAGCCAGTTATCGATACCGCCCAGCCACAGCCAGCGCCCCAGGACCAGCAACGGCACCCCCATCGCCAGCAGCACCAGCAGCAGAAGCAGCAGCTGCGCGCCGAAGGCGGCCCCTTTCCCCAGCACCAGGCGCTTCTGCTCGCGCGCCGCCCCGGCGCCGATACGCGCATAGCGCGCTTTACCACGCGAAGCGCTCTCCAGCAGCAGGATCGCCAGACAGCACAGAGCCAGCACGCCCGCCAGCATATTGGCGGCCGGACCGCTGAAGGTCGACTGGAACTGATCGTAAATGGCGGTAGTGAAAGTATCGAAGCGGATCATCACATACAGACCATATTCCGCCAGCAGATGCAGGGCCACCAGCAGCGCACCGCCGCAGACGGCCAGCCGCAGCTGCGGAAGCACCACCCGGAAAAACACTTTCCACGGCGGCGTGCCCAGCGACGCGGCGACATCCTCAAGGGTGGGATCGAGTCGGCGCAGCACGGCCGCCACCGGCATATAGATAAACGGATAGTAGGCCAGCACCGAGAGAAACACCCCAGCGCCCAGGCCATGCAGCGAGGGTACAGCGCTGATCCAGGCGTAGCTCTGGACAAAGGCCGGAATGGCCAGCGGGGCCACCGCCAGCGCCGACCACAGCTGCCGCCCGGCAAGCGCGGTACGTTCCGTCAGCCAGGCCAGCGTCACGCCAAGCACAATGCTGATGGGGACAGTCAGCACCGTCAGCCACAGGGTATTGCTGAGCAGTTCGCCTACCCGCGGGCGAAAGACCAGCGCTTTGATTGTCGGCCAGCCGGTATCGAATCCGACCGCCACCACAAACCCTAACGGCAACAGCGCCAGCAATGAAAACAGGAGCGCTAAGGCAACCATCGGAAATGCAGGACGCCTGCGCTCAGGCAGGCGTCCTGTTTTCTTTCCGAGCGACAGACTCAGAACAGACATAGCAACATCACTTCCTCAGGATCAGAGCAGGCCAGCCTGCGTCATCAGTTCAATGACCTTTTTACTGTTCAGCGAGGAAGGCTCCACCTTCGGGGCATCCAAATCTTTCAGCGGGGTCAGTTTCGGGTTAGAGGCCGCGTCTACCCCCACCGCATATTCGAAGGCGTTATTGGTGCGCAGCGCATCCTGTCCCTGCTTACCGGTGATCCATTTAATAAAGGCCTGCGCCTGTGCTTTATGTTTGCTGGAGGCCAGCACGCCGCCGCCGGAAATGCTGACGAAGGCCCCCGGATCCTGGTGTTTGAAGTAATACAGTTGGGTGTTTTTGCTGTTCTCGCCGGTTTTTGACTGGTCAACGAAGCGATAGTAATGGTAGATCACTCCGCCGTCGATCTGCCCGGCGTTGACCGCTTTCATCACCGTGCTGTTGCCTTTATAGGCGACAAAGTTGGTTTTCATCGCCTTCAGCCAGTCGAGGGTCGCCTGCTCACCCTTCAGCGCCAGCATCGCGCTGACGATAGCCTGGAAATCAGCCCCCGATGGCGAAGCCGCCCAGCGGCCCTTCCACTCCGGTTTTGCCAGATCCATCAGCGAGTGCGGCAGCTGCGCCTCGCTGATTTTGGCCGGGTTATAGACGAACACGGTACTACGCGCGGCGATGCCAATCCAGCGACCGTGCTGAGGGCGATATTGTGCCGGAACCTGCTGCAGGGTGGCCGCATCCAGCGGGGCAAAAAGTTTGGCGTTATCAACCAGCACCATCGACGGTGAGTTCTCGGTCAGAAACACATCGGCTGGCGACGCGGCGCCTTCCTGAACCAGCTGATTACCCAGCTCGCTGTCATCGCCATTGCGCAGCGTGACTTTAATACCGGTCTCTTTCGTAAATCCATCCACCCACGACTTCACCAGATTTTCGTGTTGGGCGTTGTAGACCACAATCCCGTCCTGACCGTCAGCCGCCATCCCCTGCGGCGCCAGAAACAGAGAAGCGGCAACCAGCGCTGCCTTACAGAGGGGCGATAAGCGAGATTTCATGAACGCATCCTTAATGAACCAGGGAAATTAATGGTAAATAGCCTGAGCGGAGAGGATTAAATCACAGCAAAAAAAGAATGATAATGAAAACAATTATCATAAACTTAAAAAAGCAAAAAATAGCGCAAGCACGCCACTACGGACTGGAAAATGCTAATAACCAGCCGGCCCAGAAAAATATATTAAGAAAACATTAATTTTTTATTTTTATTACCGGCAGAAGAAGTACATAGCGTCAACGCGATATAACCGGCCTTTGTCGGCAGGTATTGTGATAGCGATCATATTTTTATGATGCGCCGTCATCGCGGAAGTTATCTCCCTTCTACGATCATAGAAAAGCCTTTACTGCCAGAGAGATGGTTCACTTTATGCACAAACACCATTGCATGCCCAACAAATGAAAGAGATAAAGCGACGAAACGCATGGATTGCCTTTTCCCTGGCGCTGGTGGTATTTCTGGCTGGCGTGTTCGTTATCAACTGGCAACTGTGGCATTCCGATCAGGCCTCGCATGTCGCCACCGCCCGTCAGGCGGCAAAGAAAATCGCCGTTATTCTGGATGAGGCCCGCGCAGCAACGATGACGGCGATGAACGTTAGCCGCGGCGGTTGCTCCGTGCAGGGCCAGTTTCAGCTCGGGACCGAGGCCGCCCTGCAGCCGCATCTGCGCACGATCGTGCTGGTAAAAGATGGCCAGGTGTGGTGCTCGTCGCTGCCGGGCAATCGGGTACTGACGCTCCATCCTGAGTCTTTACCCGATGAGCCACTGCAGCTGCTGCCCGCCAGAATGATGGTGAATAAGCGGCCAGTGCTGATCTATCACACTCGTTCGGCGCAGGTAAGAGTCATTGTCAGCATCAGCGATATCCATTTGCGCGATGCCTTGTATAGCGATGAGGATAACGGCGGGCTGGCACTTTTGGTTCAAAATCAAATGATTGCCAGATATGGCGATGTGAAGCCACTCAACGCTGGTCCGAACCAGGATATTTTTAGCTCACCAGACTATCCATTTCATATTGCCTATCCTGAGTCGCCTTTTTTTAGCCCCGGCCGCTTATTTCATAATGGGTCCGGGCTGCTGATTTTTATTTTCTCTGTTTCGTTGCTGTTTTATTTTCTGTTGCGCAAATACCTCAATGTCTATACCTCAGAAGAGGAGAGGCTGCGCTACGCCATCGCTCAGGGCGCTATCGTTCCCTACTATCAACCGCTGGTGAACGGCAAAACCGGAGAGATCTATGGCGTGGAAATCCTCGCCCGCTGGCCAAACACCACGGCGCAGTGGCGTTCGCCCGCTGAATTTATTCCGCTGGCCGAGCGTACTGGGTTGATTATCCCACTCACTTGTAGCCTGATGGCGCAGGTCGCCGCCCAGATGAGGCCGATCTTCAGTAAGCTGCCGGACGGGTTTCATATCGGCGTCAATATCAGCGCATCACATATCAACGCTCCGTCGTTTATCGATGACTGCCTGCACTTTCAGCGCGGCTTTGAGGGCACAGCGGTGAAGCTGATGCTGGAGATCACCGAACAGGAGCCGCTGTTGCTCAACGAGGCGGTTGTCGACAAGCTCAACGCGTTACACTCCCGCGGGTTTTCCATCGCGCTGGACGACTTTGGCACCGGCTATTCCGGGCTTTCCTATTTGCATGAGCTGGTTTTCGACTATATCAAAATCGATCAGAGCTTTGTCGGCCGGGTGACTGACGAGGCGCCGTCAAGCAAACTGCTGGACTGCGTGATAGAGATGGCGCGGACGTTGTCACTGCGCATCATTGCCGAGGGGGTCGAAACTCAGGCTCAGCTAGAGTATCTCAATCGCCAGAATATTCATCTGTTGCAGGGCTACTTTTTCTGGAAGCCGATGCCCTACGTCGCGCTGGTGATGCTTCTGCTGAGCAAACCAAAGGCGCGGATTATCGAAGAATGAACGGGCGATCGATAATCCGCGGCCTTCCAGGCCTGCCTGAGCGTCATTTCGCAGTCAACAGGTTCAGTGCATCCTGACGAGTCTCTTTAATCGAAAAGACGCGATCCATGCGGGTGAGCTTGAACAGGTTTTGGATTGTCCCATTGACCGAGCAGAGCACCAGCTCTCCCTGCCCACTGACGCTCTTGAGAATGGATACCAGGGCGCCCAGGCAGCTACTGTCGATGAAATCGACGTGGCTCAGGTCCAGCACCAGGTTTTTCGTCTGACCGTCAAGGGCCACAAGAACCTGCTGCTTAAACGCTGATGCGACGGAAGCATCCAGCCGGCGAACCAGGGGGACAATGACCTTGACGCCCTGCTCAGTATGTAATTCAACGTTCATGTTCATCCTCAATGTTGGCTGATAACCGTCGACGCGTCCCTGCTCTGTTCGGCATGTGCTCTCTTTAGCACCTGATACCCCAAATATCCCTGGCGTAGCCGCGGATGGTTCGGTCGCTGGAAAATTCCCCCATCCGGCAAATATTGAGCAAGGCCCGGCGATGCCACTGATCCGGCTGTTCAAAATCGGCCATTGCCTGCCGTTGCACCAGACAATAACTGTCGAAATCCAGCAGATGGCAGTAATGATCGGCCCCTGTCAGCATCTGATGCAGCGGCGCAAACAGCTCGCGATCGGCTGAAAACAGCCCGGACACCAGGCTATCGACAACACGCGCGATAGCCGGGTTGTCATGATAGAACCCATGATGCCGCCCAAGGCGTCGGCTCTCTTCAATCTCTTCCGCCACCGCGCCAAACAGATAAAAATTCTCGCTCCCCACCGCCTCGCGGATTTCGATGTTCGCCCCATCATAAGTGCCAATAGTTAACGCCCCGTTCATGGCAAACTTCATATTGCTGGTGCCGGACGCCTCGGTGCCGGCGGTGGAAATTTGCTCAGAGAGATCCGTGGCGGGAATGATTTTCTCCGCCAGCGAGACTTTATAATCTTCGAGGAATACCACTTTAAGCTGCCCGGCAACCTGCGGGTCACTGTTAATTTTTCGGGCAACGGTATTAATCAACTGAATAATCAGCTTTGCCATCCGATAGCCTGGCGCCGCTTTACCCGCAAACAGATGCACCTTTGGCGCGATAGTGCGCCCGTTCTCTTTGATATCCAGATACAGCGCGATCACGTGCAGAATATTGAGCAACTGGCGCTTGTATTCATGAATACGTTTGACCTGACAGTCAAACATCGCCAGCGGATCCAGCGCGATGCCGTAGCGTTGAGCCACCAGCTCGCTGAGTGCGGTTTTATTGGCAAATTTTATGGCCCGGATACGCTCAATCACGGCTGGCTCGCTGGCCAGATCTTCCAGGCGGGAAAGCAGGGGTAAATCAGTTGGCCACCCTTCCCCCAGTTGTTGCTGTAAAAATTCTGCCAGGCCCGGGTTAGCCTGCTGCACCCAACGACGCGGCGTGACGCCGTTGGTCTGATTAATGAATTTCTCCGGGGTCATAAAATAGAAGTCGGGCACCAACTGTTTTTTGACCAGTTCCGAATGCAGCCACGCTACTCCGTTGACGCGGTGGCTACCGACAATGGCCAGATTAGCCATGCGAATTTGCTTATCGTGATGCTCGTCAATTAAAGACAGTGAAGATAACAGATGAGGTTTATCCGGCCAGCGCCGGGCTACTTCTTCAAGGAAACGATGGTTAATCTCAAAGATAATCTGCAAATGACGCGGCAGTAGTTTCTCAAACAACGACACCGGCCAGGTCTCCAGCGCTTCCGGCATCAGCGTATGATTGGTATAGGCGCAGGTATTTTGCGTTATCTCCCACGCCTGCTCCCATGGCAGTCGGTATTCATCGACCAGGATCCGCATCAGCTCCACCACCGCTAATGCCGGATGGGTGTCATTAAGCTGTATAGCCACATGCTGCGCTAGCAAAGTAATGTCGTCATTAACCTCGGCATAGTCACGAAAAATATCCCGTAGCGTACAGGCCACCAAAAAATACTCCTGCGTCAGACGCAGCTCTTTTCCGGTCAGGACCTCATCGGAAGGATAGAGTATTTTTGAAATATTCTCCGAGGCGATTTTCTCACTTACTGCCTTAATATAATCCCCGCGATTAAAAATATGGATATTAAAGGAGTCAGAGGCCACCGCGCTGTAAAGGCGCAGCGTGTTAGTTGATGTATCCCGGTAGCCGGAAACAAAATAATCATGGGGAATACCGATGATGGTTTTCCAACCGAGCCACATCGGATTGTAGTTGCCATCATTATCTTCGCTGTGCTCAATATATCCCCCCAGCGGGATCAGAATTTGCTGAGCGTGATGCTCCACCAGCCATGGGGAATGCATGGAGTGCCAGTCATCAGGATGCTCGACCTGCTGATCGTTTTGAAAGGACTGGCGAAAAAGCCCATATTCGTATTTGATGCCATGCCCGGATGCGGCAATATCAAGGGTGGCCATCGAGTCGATAAAGCAAGCGGCTAAACGGCCTAACCCGCCGTTACCCAGCGCGGCGTCAGGCTCCTCGTCAAGGATCAGTTCAAGATCAAACCCCAGGTCATTGACCACCTGGCGCATCTCGTCCAGTAAATTCATATTCACCAGGTTATTACGCAGCGACTGGCCGAGTAAAAATTCCATCGACAGGTAGTAAACGCGCTTTTTTCGCTCTTCGCGCTGCCGCGCCTGGCTCGTCAGAAAATGGTCCTGCTGAAAATGACGAATGGCTAGCGCCACCGCGTTAAAAATATCGCCATTTGTCGCTTTATTTAAGTTAACACACAGCGTGTATTTTAATTTCTGTTCAACCAACGCCCGTAATGCTTTGATATCTTGCGGGTTAATGACAGGCATGCTGACCTCACTGGTCTCTGTTTCTGCGAAAGCACCATGGCAGGTAAATCATCGTTTTCCAAGTATAGACGAAGATATTTTGCACCAGGTATTTTATTCCTGAGCACCATTTCCGTTTATAATGTGAGACTGAATAATTAAAATAACAACAATTTGAAATGGATTAATCGTCACATTTTCACCAGCGATAACGCTGCAGGCAGGGTGGGTTTGCGCAGTCGTGACGTGAAGATGACGCGCCGTCAGAACGGCCAGGGGAAAAGTAAAAAGGGGTTACCTTTCGGTAACCCCTTCTTTTATATGGCGGAAGCGCAGAGATTCGAACTCTGGAACCCTTTCGGGTCGCCGGTTTTCAAGACCGGTGCCTTCAACCGCTCGGCCACACTTCCGGTGTGAGGCGCACTATAAACACCTCGGCGGATGCTGTAAAGCACCATTTTGTTCAACTGCCTTAAAAACAAACAATTTTGTGTTATTCGTCTGAATTTCAGGCAGTTCGCGCAGAAAATCAGCGCCCGTCGCCGCTAGCGGATGGGTGTTTTTTAATGTACATGTCTTTGGTGTAGTAATACCCCAGCTTATCCGGCGTGAAGCCTCCCACCCAGGGTTTCACTAAATGGGTACGCACATAGTGATAGACCGGAATGGCGGGAACATCCTGCGCCAGCAGATCTTCCGCCTGTTGATAGTATTTGCCCCGGCTCGCCACGTCGGAGGCTTTCGCCGCATTGCGCAGCGCCTCATCGTAAGCCGGGTTGCTGTACTGACTGGTGTTCTCGCTATCCCCGGTACGGAAAGTGTTGAGGAAGGTGGCGGCATCGTCGTAGTCGGCGGTCCAGGCATAGCGGACAGCGTCAAAGTTATGCGTATGCATGGTATCCAGCATCGTCTTCCACTCCTGGTTCTGCAGCTTCACCTCGACGCCGAGGTTTTTCTTCCACATAGAGCTGGCGGCGATGGCGATACGCTGGTGCGACTCATAGGTGTTATACAGCAGGGTAAAGACCAATGGGTGACTGTCATCGTACCCCGCCTGCGCCAGCAGTTTTTTCGCCTCGGCAATCCGCTTCTCGCGCGGCCAGCTGGCGTAATCCGGGTTGTGCAGCGTCACACCGCCGATATCCGGCTGGCTGATCACCCAGGCCGGGCGCTGCCCCTGGCCAAGTACTTTTCCGGCAATGATATCTTTATCAAGCGCCATATTCAGCGCGCGACGCACTCGGGCGTCGTTAAACGGCGGCCGGGTAGTATTGAATTCGTAGTAATAGGTCGCCAGCTGCGGCGAAACGTCCAGCTGGTCGCCCATGGTTTTCTGCAACTGCGCAAACTGATTGATCGGCACCGTATAAACAATATCGATCTCCCCCGCTTTGTAGCGGTTGACATCGGCAGCCTCCGAAGAGATGGGCAGGTAAGTCACTTTATTAATAACGGTGTGCGCATTATCCCAGTACTTCGCATTACGTTCAGCCACCAACCGCTCATTCACCACCCATTGGGTCAGCTTATACGGGCCGCTGGTGACGATATGCTCTGGGCGGGTCCATTTATCGGCAAAACGCTCCACCAGCACTTTGTCGATCGGTACCAGCGAAGGGTGCGCCAGCATCGCCAGGAAGGCGGCATTCGGCTGGTTCAGAGTGACCTGCAGCGTGGCGTCGTTCAGCGCTTTCACCCCCAGCGTCTCCGGTCCCTTTTGCCCCAGGGCAATTTCACGGGCGTTGGCGATATGCATATTGCCGGGATAGCTCGCATAGGGGGAGGCGGTGGTTGGCGAGACCAGCCGTTGCCAGCTCCAGACGATATCCTGCGCCGTGATGGCCGTGCCGTCGGACCAGGTCAGACCAGGGCGTAAATGGAAGGTCCATAACAGGTTGTCCTTGTTTTCCCAGCGTTCCGCCAGCCGGGGCTGGATCGCCCCCGCAGGCGTCACGCTGACCAGCCCTTCAAAGAGATCGCTAATGATGTTGAATTCAATGTCGCTCTCGACTTTATGCGGATCGAGTGAGGCAGGTTCACTGCCGTTATTTCTGACCAGTTCCTGCTTTTCTGCCAGCTGAGTCCCCGGCGGCACCTGCGCCGCCTGCGCCCCGCCGAACATTGCTATCATACTTACGGCCAGGAGCGTTCGCGTGATGTGATTGTTTTTATGTAATGTCATTTCCCTTTGCCTTTAACGTACGGAGTTATTCCCCCTTCCACACTTAGTCGCAGAATTTCAATAAAGCAATATTTTTCAGCAACCTATAAGATTTCGATCGGCTCACCGAAGCGAAACGCGAAAACATATCGCTTTTTCCAATCCATGTAGAATTTTATGCTAGTCAAACGCGGCAAAAACTAAGTAAAGATGGGTAAAAGCATTAGGGCTTCACGCTTGTTTTTCTTATTCTTTATCCCTAATTACATCTGTCATAAGAGAGTGACTCATGGATCGCATAATTACATCATCGCGTGACCGTTCCTCGCTGCTCAGCACGCACAAGGTTCTGCGTAACACCTACTTCCTGCTCAGCCTGACGCTGGCGTTTTCCGCCATCACCGCTACCGCCAGCACGGTGCTGATGCTGCCTTCCCCGGGGCTGATTTTGACCCTCGTGGGGATGTACGGTCTGATGTTCCTGACCTATAAAACGGCGAATAAGCCCACCGGGATTATTTCCGCCTTCGCCTTCACCGGCTTTCTCGGCTATATCCTTGGGCCGATGCTGAACGCATACCTTTCTGCCGGCATGGGCGATTTAATCGGCCTGGCGCTGGGCGGTACGGCGCTGGTCTTCTTCTGCTGCTCGGCCTACGTGCTGACGACGCGCAAAGACATGTCTTTCCTCGGCGGTATACTGATGGCCGGCGTCGTGGTGGTGCTGATTGGTATGGTCGCTAACCTGTTCCTGCAGCTGCCGGCGCTGCACCTGGCGATTAGCGCGGTGTTCATCCTGATCTCTTCGGGCGCCATCCTGTTCGAGACCAGCAACATCATCCGCGGTGGTGAAACCAACTACATTCGCGCCACGGTCAGCCTGTATGTCTCGCTGTACAACATCTTTGTCAGCCTGCTGAGCATCCTGGGCTTCGCCAGCCGGGACTAACCGCTCCCCTGCTACCAGAGGCCTCGCTTATGCGGGGCCTTTTTTTTTGCTACACTGCGGCCAGTTTCAGGCGGTATGTGAAAAATTATGTTTATTTTTGAAGGCAACGAAATTGAGACGGATAGCGAAGGCTATCTGAAGGATACTACCCAGTGGAGCGAGGCGATGGCCGACGTTATCGCCGCGCAGGAAGGGATAACGCTCGCCGTTGAGCACTGGGAAGTGGTGCGCTTTGTGCGCGAGTTTTACCTTGAATTCAACACCTCACCGGCGATCCGCATGCTGGTCAAGGCGATGGCCAACAAGTTTGGTGAAGAGAAAGGCAACAGCCGCTATCTCTATCGCCTGTTCCCGAAAGGCCCCGCCAAACAGGCGACCAAAATCGCCGGGCTGCCGAAGCCGGTGAAGTGCATCTAATAGAGGATCGCGAATTTGTCCCAGCTGCGGGTGGGTTGATGGGGTTCAGTCAACACTCGGTCAACCCGCGCGCTGCGCGGCCCGCCGGCTTTCAGCCAGGCGATGAGTTTCTCCACCTGCTCCGCCTCGCCGCAGGCAAGGACTTCTACGCCGCCGTCGTCCAGATTGCGGGCATAGCCGGTCAACCCCAGCTGCAGCGCTTCCCGCTGCGTGGAATAGCGAAACCCTACGCCCTGAACGGAACCGTATACCCATGCCATGGTGCAGATACTGGCCATTAACCTCTCCTTTTGACTTACCCTTTACGCTGAGGATAGCAAATTCGCTCAGCGTACGTGCTTTGGTAGTAAACCATAGTGCTGGCGAAAGCGCGCGGTAAAGCGCGATCCCGACTGATATCCGCTGTTCTGCGCGATTTCGCCTATTGGCCGCGAGGTGGTCTGCAGCTGTCCCAGGGCGTGGGCCATCCGCACCTCCTCGACGATCTGGCGAAAACTCTGCGATTCCTGCTGCAGACGACGGCGCAGTGTGGACTCTCCGAGAAAGAGCATTTTCGCCACCCGCGACACGCTCCATGCCTGCGCCGGCGATAGCATGACCAGCTGCCGAACCTGCGCCGACAGATCCTGCTGCCGCTCGACGAGCAGCGGGCCGGCATACCCCGCCTCGTGGAGCGCCAGCAGCAGGCCCATGGTCTGGTGCTGCTGCAAAGCAGTGGATAATCCTTCCCGCACCGCCTGGAGAACGCTTTGCCACATAAAAGCCAGCTCACTGGTCACCGGGGCGCAGAGCGAAGTCAGACGCCCCGGTGGTTTTTCGCTGAGATAGCGGGTCTTAAACGCCGTCAGCAGCTCAGGCGTCAGCGACAGCAGATCGGAGCAAAAGAGGCCGTTGTCCGGCTGGTTAATCACTTCCAGCTCAACGTCAGCCGGCAACACAATCAGCTGTTGCGGTGTCGCCAGCACACGGCTCTCCCCTTGCACAATCACTTTGCTGCCGCGTTTCACCCGACAGAGCGCCGGGGAAAACAGACGCACGCGGTGCAGCCTGCACAGCCGTCGGGTGGTAATCTCCGCGGCGGTCAGGGCGTTATGCTGAAAATGGATACTCTCCATCCGACCACCCTTTTGTTTTAGCGCCCGGCCGTCGCCGTCAATTGCGCGCTGGCGAGAGCATGGCTGTGTAACAGATACCCGACCAGCGCCCCGCTGGCCTCGGCATTCACCGGCAGCGTGGGGACATCCAGCGCCCACACCGTAAAACGGTAGCGGTGCGGTTTATCTCCCGCCGGCGGGCAGGCGCCGCCGAAGCCGGCATAGCCAAAATCATTGCGCCCCTGCACCGCTCCGTCCGGCAGTGTAGCGCTGTTTTTATCTCCCGCACCAGCGGGTAACGAAAAGACGCTGCTGGCGATATTGACCACCGTCCAGTGCCACCAGCCGCTGCCGGTAGGCGCATCAGGATCCCGGACGGTGACCGCGAAGCTGCGCGTCCCCGCCGGGGCATTTTTCCATGCCAGCTGCGGAGAGACATTGCCTCCGGTACAGCCGAAACCGGCAAACCAGTGCTGCTGGGCCAGCGCTTGCCCGTCATGCATATCATCGCTGCTCACGCTAAACGGCGCGGCCATCGCGCCACTGCTCACTGCCGCGACCATCGCCACGGCCATCCGCATTCCTGTTTTCATCGTCTTCTCCTCCTGGGGGTGAGAAGACAGGGTATGACAGCCCATGCACGGTGAATGTGCCGATGCGCCTGCGTTTTGTGCCGAAACGCTCACCTGCGCCTGCCGGAGGAAAGATGCTTGCGTGCGCCAGGTGTGCTAATCTACGCGCCATTTTTCGGTGCCGACATTCCCGTTGCTTAAAGGTAGCTCCATGACAGATTCCCTATTCCCCCGCTTAATGTTAGCCAAAGGACGCGAGAAATCCCTGCTGCGTCGCCATCCGTGGATTTTCTCCGGCGGCGTCGCCCGTATGGAAGGTAAAGCCCGCAGCGGTGAAACCATCGATATCGTTGACCATCAGGGAAAATGGCTGGCCCGCGGCGCTTACTCGCCCTCGTCACAGATCCGTGCCCGCGTGTGGACATTCGACCGCAACGAAGCCATCGATAACGCCTTCTTTGAACGCCGCCTGCAGCAAGCGCAAACCTGGCGTGCCTGGCTGGCCGAGCGCGATGGCCTCGACAGCTACCGTCTGATCGCCGGCGAGTCCGATGGGCTGCCGGGCGTGACGATCGACCGCTTTGGCAACTTTTTCGTGCTGCAGCTCCTCAGCGCAGGCGCCGAATACCAGCGCGCCGCCATCATCAACGCCCTGCAGACCCTGTTCCCGGACTGCGCCATTTACGACCGCAGCGATGTCGCGGTGCGTAAAAAAGAGGGTCTGGAGCTGGCCCAGGGGCCGGTGGTGGGAGAACTGCCGCCAGCGCTGCTGCCGATTACCGAGCACGGTATGAAGCTGTTGGTTGATATTCAGGGCGGGCACAAAACCGGCTACTACCTCGACCAGCGCGACAGTCGCCTGGCGACCCGTCGCTACGTGGCGGACAAACGGGTATTGAACTGCTTCTCCTACACCGGCGGCTTTGCGGTGTCGGCGCTGATGGGCGGCTGCCGCAAGGTCACCAGCGTGGATACCTCGCAGGAGGCGCTCGACGTTGCGCGCCAGAACGTGGAGCTCAACGGGCTGGATCTGTCCAAAGCGGAGTTTGTGCGCGACGACGTATTCAAACTGCTGCGTAAGTACCGGGATCAGGGAGAGAAATTCGACGTCATCGTGATGGATCCGCCGAAGTTCGTGGAAAACAAAAGCCAGCTGATGGGCGCATGCCGCGGCTATAAAGACATCAATATGCTGGCGATCCAGCTGCTGAACCCCGGCGGCGTGCTGCTGACCTTCTCCTGTTCCGGCCTGATGACCACCGATTTATTTCAGAAAATCATCGCAGATGCCGCAATTGATGCCGGGCGTGATGTACAATTTATAGAACAGTTCCGTCAGGCTGCCGACCACCCGGTGATCGCAACCTACCCGGAAGGGCTGTATCTGAAGGGGTTTGCCTGTCGCGTCATGTAACTTGAAAAACGAAACATGAGCCTCATATAGGGAGTATTCATGTTTCCCAGGAGGTGCCTATGATAGCCAGCAAATTCGGTATCGGCCAACAGGTCCGCCATACGCTCTTGGGCTACCTGGGCGTCATCGTCGATGTCGATCCCGAGTACTCGCTCGCGGAGCCGGAAGAGGATGAAATTGCCGCTAATGACGAACTGCGTGCGGCGCCCTGGTACCATGTAGTGATGGAAGATGATGACGGTCAGCCGATCCACACCTATCTGGCTGAAGCGCAACTGAGCAGCGAACTCCGCGACGAACACCCGGAGCAGCCGTCCCTTGACGAACTGGCCAAAACGATTCGCCAGCAGCTGCAGGCTCCGCGCCTTCGCAACTAAACAAAACCCCGCCTGGCGGGGTTTTTTGTTATTTTGCTAATCCCAGTCTCGGCAGCTCTATGGCCGGGCAGCGATCCATCACCACGTTTAACCCGGCTTCTCTGGCCAGCACTGCGGCCTGCTCATTGATCACTCCCAGCTGCAGCCACAGCGTTTTCGCGCCGATAGCAATCGCCTCCTGCGCCACGCCCCATGCCGCTTCTGAATTACGGAAGACATCAACCATGTCGACCTTTTCCGGAACATCGGCAAGCGTTCCATATCCCTGTTGCCCCAGCAGCGTCTTGCCCGCCACCTTCGGCGAAACCGGGATAACGTGATACCCCTGATCCAGCAGATACTTCATGACCCGGTAGCTCGGACGGTCAGGTTTGTCGCTGGCTCCGACCAGCGCAATCGTCCGTGTCGAGGTCAGGATGTCAGCAATATCATTCTCTTTCATGGTTTCCTCCTGCTATTTCACCTAAGTGTATGCTAATCCGCAGCAGGGGGCCATCCAGGCTAACCCACAGATCCAGCAAAATTTTCATCCGCGATGCTTGCAGCGACAGCCACATTCAGTAATCTGTCAACAGGTCAAAATGTGGAATGAAAATATGGAACTGACAACACGTACCCTGCCCGCGCAAAAACATATCGCGCTGGTGGCTCACGATCACTGCAAAGATATGCTGATGAAATGGGTTGCTCGCCATCAGGCGCTGCTGGCGCAACATGTTTTGTACGCCACCGGCACTACCGGCAACCTGGTCTCCCGGGCTACCGGGCTGGAGGTCAATGCCATGCTGAGCGGCCCGATGGGCGGCGACCAGCAGGTGGGCGCCCTCATTTCAGAAGGCAAAATCGACGTACTGATCTTCTTCTGGGATCCGCTGAACGCGGTTCCTCACGACCCGGATGTCAAAGCCTTGCTGCGCCTGGCTACGGTCTGGAACATTCCGGTCGCCACTAACGTCTCCACCGCTGACTTTATTATCCAGTCGCCGCACTTCGCTCAACCGCTCGATATTCTGATCCCGGATTATCCACGCTATCTTGCCGAGCGCCTGAAATAATCGAGCCGCGATTACGGCTTCCTGGCCACAGGCACATCCAGCGCCTGCAGGATCTCAACAAACGGCGACGGTTGCGCCTTGTTAAATAACAGCCACACCCGGTGACGGGCGCGGGTTATGGCCACGTACAGCAGTCGACGCTCCTCCGCATCCGGAAAATCTTCCGGCTGCGGCAGGAGCGCCTCCTCGATGATCGACTCGCGCGCCGGGGCCGGAAACGCATCCACGCCCTCCTGCAGTCCCAGCACAATGACATAGTCGGCCTGCTGACCTTTGCTGGCATGAATGGTCATAAAATCAAGCTGCAGGTGCGGCCAACGCGTCGCCGCCTTATCGAGCGCCTCGGGCTTAAGATGGTGATAGCGGGCAAGCAGCAGGATCCGCTGCTCGGGCTTAACGTAACCGCTCAGCTTATCCAGAAGATCGTCCAGCTTATCGTCGGCTAACAGCGTGACGGCCTTTTTATCTCCCGCCGTCAGGCTATTCAGCGGTTTGCTTAACTGATGCGGATTCTGCTGGATAAAACCATTGGCTATTTCGCCGATTCGCCCGTTAAAGCGATAGGTGGTATCCAGCGCACAGCAGTCCCCTTCGCCAAAGTAGTGGTTGAACGCGGTGGTCAGGGAGAGCTGCGCCCCGCTGAACCGATAAATCGCCTGCCAGTCATCGCCAACGGCAAAGAGCGTAGTTTGGCTATTTTGCCGGCGTAGCGCGGCCAGCAGCGAGGCTCGCTGCGGCGAAATATCCTGAAATTCATCCACCAGAATGTGTTTCCACGGGCTGACAAAGCGGCCTTTATCGAGAATATTGACCGCCTGATGGATCAGGCCGGAAAAATCGACCGCATTCTCCGCCTTCAGCGCCGCTTTCCACTCTTTCAGTAGCGGTGACATCAGCTTCACCCGTTTACTGAACAGATCGCGTACCGTTTCCGGCGCGCCGGCGATCATCTCCGCCTGGGAGCCGCCGTGCATGCGCATCAGGCTGATCCAGCGGTCAAGCCGGCTGGCCATCCGCCGCTGCACTTTTTTATCCTGCCAGAAGTCCCCCTCCGGCAGTTGCCAGCCCATCTCCTCTTCCAGCCACAGACGCCAGCCTTTCGCCTGCGCTTTTTTCTCATGGCACTGCTTTTGCCAGCTTTTCAGCAGCAATGCGTGACGGGCCGCAGTATCACTTTCCAGCTTACTGATGGTGGGCACTTTTTTGCTGCCCTGCTGGATAATATGCAGCGCCAGCGAGTGGAAGGTGCGAGCGGTAATATCGTCTGAAGCCAGACGCTCGCGGATCCGCTCATCCATCTCCTGCGCCGCCTGGCGGCCGAACGCCAGCAGCAGAATTTGCTCTGCCGCCGCTTCTCCCCGCGCCAGCAGCCAGCCCGCTCGCGCCACCAGCACCGAGGTTTTACCACTGCCCGCTCCCGCCAGCACCAGCAGGGAGCGCTCGCCGTTCACCACCGCTCGCGCCTGCGACGGATTGAGCGGGGAGGATTCCACGCCGTCAAAAAAGCCGCGATACTGTTCCAGCATCGCCTCGGTAAAGGCCTGGTTATGGGCCTGACGCGCCGCTTCAATATCCCCTAACCAGCGCTGACACTCCCGCCACAGTTCCCGGCAGTTATCAAAGGCGTCAAGCCGGCTGGTGGGCATCGGCAGCCCGGTTAACGCATGGCGAATATTATCCTGAACGTTCGCTACCTGCTGACGCGTCAGCCACTTACCTTCTGCCCGGGTGCGTTCGATGGCTGCCAGCTGCTGCTTCAGCACCCCGGCGGCGATATCGCTCATTTCCGTGCTCCACTGCTGCCAGAGCGTATGTAAATGGTGATAAAAGCGCTGCGTTTCGCTCCATTCGGTACCGTGCAAACGCACGACTTTATCGTCCGGCAGCACAAACTCCAGTTCGCCCCAGACCAGACCGCGCTTACAATGCACTGACAATAACTGATTGAAAGGGATAAGATACTCATGACGATCGCCGGAAACCTTTACCCCGGCGTTCAGTAACTGCACCCTGTCATAAGGATGCTGAGCCATGCGTTTGCCCAATGTTGTCGCTTTAAGTTCCATATAATGTCGATTTTCAATCAGGGTGGATTGTTTTTCAGTTTAACCGCCCCGGACCAGGTGCTCCAGCGCAAAAAAACGTTACAATTGTCAGGTCTTCTTATCCACAGGGCAAAACCGAGGGTTTATGCGTACCATTCTGAATATTCTGAACTTTATTCTTGGCGGTTTCGCCACCACTTTAGGCTGGCTGCTCGCCACCCTGGTCAGCATTATGCTGATCGTCACGCTGCCGCTGACTCGTTCCTGCTGGGAAATCACTCGCCTTTCGTTATTCCCCTACGGTAACGAGGCGATTCATGTTGATGAGCTCGAGCCTGGTCGACAAAACAGTCTGCTGAACGCCGGCGGCACCATCCTGAACATTTTGTGGTTTATTTTTTTCGGCTGGTGGTTGTGCCTGATGCATATTTTCAGCGGCATCGCCCAGTGCCTGACTATCATAGGCATCCCGGTGGGGATCGCTAATTTTAAAATCGCCGCCATCGCCCTCTGGCCAGTGGGGCGCCGGGTCGTCTCTGTGGAAACCGCGCGCGCCGCGCGTGAAGCCAATGCGCGTCGTCGCTTTCAGTAACCGAACGGAACACGGACATGATTAGCCCCCTGCTACGCCGCTACACCTGGAACAGCGCCTGGCTTTATAACGTACGCATTTTTATCGCGCTCTGCGGCACGACGCTGTTTCCCTGGTGGATCGGCGAAGTCAAACTGACCATCCCCCTCACCCTCGGCGTCGTGGCCGCGGCGCTGACCGACCTTGACGACCGTCTGGCGGGCCGTCTGCGCAACCTCGCCATTACTCTGGTTTGCTTTTTCATCGCCTCCGCCTCTGTGGAGCTGCTGTTTCCGTGGCCGCCGCTGTTTGCCCTTGGTCTGACCGTGTCTACGATCGGCTTTATTTTGCTCGGCGGCCTCGGCCAGCGCTATGCGACCATTGCCTTCGGCGCCCTGCTTATCGCCATCTACACCATGCTTGGCGTTACGCTGTACGATCACTGGTATCTGCAGCCGTTGTTCCTGCTGGCGGGTGCCGTGTGGTACAACCTGCTGACGCTGTCCGGCCACCTGATCTTTCCGATTCGTCCACTGCAGGACAACCTGGCGCGTAGCTATGAGCAACTGGCCCGCTATCTGGAGCTCAAATCACGGCTGTTTGATCCAGACCTTGAGGATGAGAGCCAGGCGCCGCTGTACGATCTGGCCCTCGCCAACGGCCAGCTGGTGGCGACCCTTAACCAAACCAAGGTTTCACTGTTGACCCGTCTACGAGGCGACCGTGGGCAGCGCGGTACTCGTCGCACGCTGCAGTATTACTTTGTGGCCCAGGATATTCATGAACGCGCCAGCTCATCGCATATCCAATATCAGACTCTGCGCGATCAATTCCGCTACAGCGATGTGATGTTCCGTTTCCAGCGCATGCTGTCGATGCAGGCGCAGGCCTGTCAGAAACTCTCGCGGGCGATTCTGCTGCGCGAACCCTATCAGCATGATGCCCATTTCGAACGGGCGTTTATGCATCTCGATGCAGCACTCGAGCGCGTGCGCGCCGGCGGCGCATCCGACGAGCAGCTCAACGCCCTCGGCTATTTACTCAATAACCTGCGCGCCATTGATGCGCAACTGGCCACCATTGAATCGGTGCAAACCACGGCGCCCGCCGGGAGTAATACCGAGACGCTACTGGCCGACGACAGGCTCGGCGGGCTGAACGATATCTGGCTGCGCCTGCAGCGCAATATGTCGCCAGAGTCAGCCCTCTTTCGCCACGCGGTGCGTATGTCGCTGGTGCTTTGCGCCGGCTACGCTTTTATCCAGTTTACCGGGCTTCAGCACGGCTACTGGATCCTGCTGACCAGCTTGTTCGTCTGTCAGCCGAACTATAACGCCACCCGCCATCGCCTGGCGTTGCGGATCATCGGCACCCTGGTCGGGGTGGCGATCGGCCTGCCGGTCCTCCTGCTGGTACCGTCGGTTGAAGGACAGCTGCTGCTGATCGTTCTCACCGGCGTGCTGTTCTTTGCCTTCCGTAACGTGCAGTACGCCCATGCCACGATGTTTATTACGCTGCTGGTGCTACTGTGCTTTAACCTGCTTGGCGAAGGTTTTGAAGTCGCCCTGCCGCGCATCATTGATACGCTGATCGGCTGCGCCATCGCCTGGGCGGCGGTGAGCTTCATCTGGCCGGACTGGAAATTCCGCAACCTGCCACGGGTGTTGGATCGCGCGATGAACGCGAACTGCCGTTATCTGGATGCCATCCTGGAGCAGTACCACCAGGGCCGCGACAACCGGCTGGCCTACCGTGTCGCACGCCGTGACGCCTACAACCGCGATGCTGAGCTGGCTTCCGTCGTCTCGAACTTGTCGACGGAACCACGGGCGGATGCCGCACAGCGCGAGACCGCCTTTCGCCTGCTGTGTCTCAATCATACCTTCACCAGCTACATCTCCGCCCTCGGCGCGCATCGGGAAAAACTGTCCACGCCGGACATCCTCGCCCTGCTGGATGATGCGGTCTGCTATGTGGATGATGCCTTACATCATACCCCAGCGGATGAACAGCGAGTGCAGAAGGCGTTGGCCAGCCTGCAAGACCGGATCCACCATCTGGAGCCGCGCGCGGACAGTAAAGAGCCCCTTGTGTTACAACAGATTGGCCTACTGCTGGCGCTGTTGCCTGAAATCTGCCGCCTGCAGCAGCGGGTACACGCTCAAACGGAATAACCGTTGTCCACTAGCGGGCAGCCGCCCATTCCAGAAGCTCCTGACGCCGTGGCGTCGGGAGCGCGGCGGCATGGACGCCAACGATAGCCCCCTCCAGCGCCAGCAAGACGTTGTGTGATAGGGAAGCATTGTTCTCACGCAGCTTTAGCCAGGCCTGGCGGGCGCCCACCTCCCGTAGTGCTAACACATCGGGTATGCCCGAGTGAATCAGCTGCAATTCCATATGAAAGCTGATATTAGGTAAATCCTTCAGGCGTCCCGACGACCGGCGGCGACATTTTTCACGCTGGGCGCTCTGCCACGACATCAGCGATAAGCGGAAAAGCTGTTTCTCATCGCGCCACAAGGCATCGTCAATTTGATAATACTTTAGCGGCACGATGCGCCCATGTCGGCGCAGCATCAATAAAGGATTATGGTGTTCTACCCGATAGGCAGCGCTCTGCTCGCAGGCTTTCAGATAAATATTTCCCTCTGCCACCATCGCAAACACGGTATCTTCGATAGCCAGGCTGTAGCCGCCAAACAGGGGGCGAGAATGAAGTTGACCCAGCGGTGAGACGCAGGCCTGAAATTGCGGGAGCCGCGGACATACAAGTTTTTTCATGATCATTCCTTTGTGAATCATGTAATTAAACTTAAGTTGTTAACGGATCCGCTAAGAGAAAACATAAGGGACTTCCCTGACAGCAGCAAGATGATTTTTGCCTGCTTTTCCACCAGAGTGCGGTTTTGCGAGACGCTTTCAGAAAATTGCAGCTGTTGCTGCAACTGGAAGACAGGAGAGAAAGGATTAGCCGGCGTTAAGGATAGTGTTGAGGTCAGCCGCAAAGCCGGATAGTCAGGGTGGCTGAAAGTGATTAAATTTCCATCAGCAAAATGACAAATTGCGGTTGATCTTTTCCCCTGGTGGATATACTGTATATGCATACAGTAACTACAGGCGGGATAGACTATGTTTACTTCAGCTCACGCAAACCGTTCAGCACAGGCTTCTGCTCCGGCAGGCCACTACGCTCATCGTTCTGGCGAACAGGCCGCCAATGGGCTGATCAGTGAAATTGTCTATCGTGAAGATCAACCCATGATGACACAGTTGTTGTTGCTACCTTTATTACAGCAGCTGGGTCAACAGTCTCGCTGGCAGCTGTGGCTTACGCCGCAACAAAAGCTTAGCCGCGAGTGGGTTCAGTCTGCCGGTCTGCCGCTGTCTAAAGTCATGCAAATTAACCAGCTCTCTCCTTGCCATACCGTAGACTCTATGATCCGCGCCCTGCGCACCGGTAATTATAGTGTGGTTATCTGCTGGCTGGCGGAGGAGTTAACCGCTGACGAACATGAGCGTCTGGTCAATGCCGCCCAGGAAGGCTGCGCGATGGGGTTCATCATGCGCCCGGTCCGAAATCAGGGCACGCTCGGCAGACAACTCAGCGGGCTAAAAATTCACTCAAATTTGTATCATTGAGTGAAATTAGGATTATTCCTGGAATTTTTTTTACCGGTGGTAAAGGCGTTGTGTTTTTTAGGGTCTTTTTCGCGGAATGCCTGCCACACGGGGATTTGTGCCTTTTTTTCGTGTACGAAAATCAACCATATTTGTTAAATATTGTGTACACAACCCTTTTTTTTCATATGCCTGACAGAGTTCACACTTGTAAGTTTTGAACTAAGTTGTAGACTTTACATCGCCAGGGGTGATCGGCTTACGCTGCATGTATCAGCATAGTTAACAACAAGTCACGCCCCCGGTGAAGGATTTAACCGTGAGGTCTTTTGTAACTTCATGGCGAATTTTGGATGATAATGAGGCGCAAAAAATGAAAAAGACAGCTATCGCGATTGCAGTGGCACTGGCTGGCTTCGCTACCGTAGCGCAGGCCGCTCCGAAAGATAACACCTGGTATGCAGGTGGTAAACTGGGTTGGTCCCAGTATCACGACACCGGTTTCTACGGTAACGGTTTCCAGAACAACAATGGTCCGACCCGTAACGATCAGCTTGGTGCTGGTGCGTTCGGTGGTTACCAGGTTAACCCGTACCTCGGTTTCGAAATGGGTTATGACTGGCTGGGCCGTATGGCATATAAAGGCAGCGTTGATAACGGTGCTTTCAAAGCTCAGGGCGTTCAGCTGACCGCTAAACTGGGTTACCCGATCACTGACGATCTGGATATCTACACCCGTCTGGGCGGCATGGTTTGGCGCGCTGACTCCAAAGGCAACTACGCTTCCACCGGCGTTTCCCGTAGCGAACACGACACTGGCGTTTCCCCAGTATTTGCTGGCGGCGTAGAGTGGGCTGTTACTCGTGACATCGCTACCCGTCTGGAATACCAGTGGGTTAACAACATCGGCGACGCTGGCACTGTTGGTACCCGTCCTGATAACGGCATGCTGAGCCTGGGTGTTTCCTACCGTTTCGGTCAGGAAGATGCTGCACCGGTTGTAGCTCCGGCTCCGGCTCCGGCTCCGGAAGTGGCTACCAAGCACTTCACCCTGAAGTCTGACGTACTGTTCAACTTCAACAAAGCGACCCTGAAACCGGAAGGTCAGCAGGCTCTGGATCAGCTGTACACCCAGCTGAGCAACATGGATCCGAAAGACGGTTCCGCAGTTGTTATGGGCTTCACCGACCGTATCGGTTCCGAAGCTTACAACCAGCAGCTGTCTGAGAAACGTGCTCAGTCCGTTGTTGACTACCTGGTTGCTAAAGGCATCCCGGCTGGCAAAATCTCCGCTCGCGGCATGGGTAAATCCAATCCGGTTACTGGCAACACCTGTGACAACGTGAAAGCTCGCGCTGCCCTGATCGACTGCCTGGCTCCGGATCGTCGTGTAGAGATCGAAGTTAAAGGCTACAAAGAAGTTGTAACTCAGCCTGCGGCTTAAGTTATCACTGATGAAAAAACCCGCTTCGGCGGGTTTTTTTATGCCTTCTCGCTCGCTTTAGCGGCTGAAGGCTGATAGCTGATAGCTGATAGCTGATAGCTAAAGACCGTGAGCGATGGATTGTGCATTGTCGACCGTGCGCTGCGACCTGCGCCTTAGCAACCGCTGAGCGGGCATGCCGGTTACTCTTTACCCAGCAGTACCTGCAGATCGTGCTTCAGGCTCGACATTTTACTGGCATATTTCTCTTTATGCTCAGCATCCTCAATCAGCTGGACAATGGTTTCGGACAAGGTTTTCCCCCGCCGCTGCGCCAGACCGGCAAGGCGCTGCCAGACGACAAACTCAAGGTCGATTGACTTCTTGCGCGTATGCTGATGCTCGGCGTTAAAATGGCGTTTCCGTCGCGCGCGGATAGTCTGCTTCATGCGGTTCATCAGCGCCGGATTCATATGCTGCTCAATCCAGGCATGCACCAGCACAGGTTCATTCTCGAGCGTCAGCAAGTCATCTACCGCAGCTTGCGCAGCGCTGGCCTCAATGTAGCGGGTAATCAGCTCACCTTCCCGGTGCTTCTTTACCAGATATTTCCATTTCCAGCCGCTTTCAAGATTTTCCAGTTGTTGATATTTCATTGCGATCTCAATGTGACCGTGTAACTCATTTCAGGATATCAGTTTTTTCCTGATGTGCTGAATATAAATCATTATTCGTGATGTGGATGGCCGGGTAATCATCGGGGTACTCATAATCCTCCGTGTGCTCTGACGCGGCATCAGGTATAATTGCGCGCTTTACATCTAACTAAAAAACAGCGACTTTGACCATTACGAAACTGACCCGAACCGACCTTGCGCCTGATCTGGAACCTTACCAGGCGCTGTTTGCTCAAGCGGAACTCTCTCATCCGGCCCCCTCCCTCTCGGGCGATCTGCAGCCGCGTTTGTTCTATGCGCTTGAGCAGCTGCTGTGCACCCCGGCAGTCTCCTCCTTCATGCTGGTGAAAGCCCCTGAGGAGCCGGAATATCTGCAATGGCTGGCGGCTGAAACTCGTACGCTGCACGAACCTGCCGCACCGCTTCACGGAGTCCGCTATGAGGTTAACGGCGCTCACGTGACGCTCGCGCCGGCGCAACGCGCTGAAGATAATTTTGCCAGTACCGCTCCGGTCGTGGCGGCCGATTGGCTGGAGGCAGAACAGCTGTTTGGCTGCGTACGCCAGTTTAACGGTGAAATCACACTTCAGCCTGGCCTGGTCCATCAGGCCAACGGCGGCGTGCTGGTGCTTTCACTACGCACACTACTGGCACAACCGCTACTGTGGGTGCGCCTGAAAAATATGGTGACCCGTCAACGCTTTGACTGGCTCTCCATCGATGAATCACGGCCGCTGCCGGTCAGCATCCCTTCCATGCCGCTGAGCCTGAAAGTCATGCTGGTGGGCGAACGCGAATCTCTGGCCGATTTTCAGGAAATGGAGCCAGAGCTCTCTGCCCAGGCCATCTATAGTGAGTATGAAGACACCCTGCAGTTTGCAGACGCCGATACGCTGAAGGCCTGGTGCCAGTGGGTATGGCAGAATGCACAGCAGCTGGAACTACCGGGCCCGGCGAGCGATGCCTGGCCACTGCTGATCGATGAAGGGACGCGCTACACCGGCGACCAGGAGACCCTGCCGCTCAGCCCGCTATGGATAGCCCGCCAGCTGCGTGAGTCTGCCGCCTTCTGCGAAGGCGAAGAGATTACCGGCGAAGCGATGCAGACGATGCTGGCGCGCCGTGAGTGGCGTGAGGGCTACCTGGCGGAGCGTATGCAGGAGGAAATCCTGCAGGAACAGATCCTGATTGAAACCGAAGGCGAATGCGTCGGGCAGATTAACGCCCTCTCGGTCATTGAATTCCCCGGTCATCCACGCGCCTTCGGCGAACCTTCGCGCATCAGCTGCGTCGTGCACATTGGCGACGGCGAGTTTATCGACGTCGAGCGTAAAGCCGAGCTGGGCGGCAACATTCATGCGAAAGGCATGATGATCATGCAGGCTTTTCTGATGTCCGAGCTGGAGCTGGAGCAACAACTCCCCTTCTCCGCTTCGCTGACCTTTGAGCAGTCCTACAGTGAAGTGGATGGCGACAGCGCCTCCATGGCTGAACTCTGCGCCTTAATCAGCGCTCTGGCCAACGTGCCGATTAATCAAAGCATCGCGATCACCGGCTCTGTCGACCAGTTTGGTCGTGTGCAGCCGGTCGGCGGTCTGAACGAGAAAATTGAAGGCTTCTTCACTATTTGCCAGCAGCGCGGTTTAACCGGCAAACAGGGAGTGATTATCCCTGCCGCCAACGTTCGTCATCTCAGCCTGAGCCACGAACTACGTCAGGCCGTTGCCGACAACCAGTTTGCTATCTGGGCAATAGACGATATTAGCGAAGCGCTGCCGATGTTGACCCAGCTGATGTGGGACGGTGAAGGACAGACGCTGCGACAAACCATTCAGGAGCGGATAGCGCAGGCGACCCAGCAGGAGACTCGCCATCGTTTTCCGTGGCCGCTACGCTGGTTAGGTGGGACAAGTTCTAACTGATCGGACTTGTTC
Source organism: Klebsiella sp. 2-CIP_Kleb. (assembly GCF_050378715.1). NCBI lineage: Bacteria > Pseudomonadati > Pseudomonadota > Gammaproteobacteria > Enterobacterales > Enterobacteriaceae > Klebsiella > Klebsiella sp. 2-CIP_Kleb. The sequence goes on along the minus strand of NZ_JBNRLG010000002.1, from coordinate 885,643 downwards.
AGCTTACACGTGTTAGCTATCCTGCGTCCCGAACTTAAAATAAGGCTTACTGAAAACATGGTAGATAAACGCGAATCCTATACAAAAGAAGATCTTCTTGCCTCTGGTCGTGGTGAACTGTTCGGTGCGAAAGGCCCGCAGTTGCCGGCGCCAAACATGCTGATGATGGACCGCGTCATCAAAATGACCGAAACCGGTGGTAACTACGACAAAGGTTATGTTGAGGCCGAACTCGACATCAACCCGGACCTGTGGTTCTTCGGTTGCCACTTTATCGGCGATCCGGTGATGCCGGGCTGCCTGGGCCTGGATGCCATGTGGCAGCTGGTGGGTTTCTATCTCGGCTGGCTCGGTGGCGAAGGCAAAGGCCGCGCGCTGGGCGTTGGCGAAGTGAAATTCACGGGTCAGGTTCTGCCGACCGCGAAAAAAGTGACCTACCGCATCCACTTCAAGCGCATCGTTAACCGTCGTCTGATTATGGGCCTTGCGGATGGTGAAGTGCTGGTTGACGATCGCCTGATCTACACCGCAAGCGATCTGAAAGTGGGTCTGTTCCAGGATACTTCCGCTTTCTGATAACGTTCAGCAGCGATTAAAAGGCGAAGCCCCCGCTATGCGGAGGCTTCTTTTTTAAAGAGACAGTGTCAGGCCGTTAGTACCCTGTCCTCCATGGCTTCTCGCCAGCCTCCCAGCCACCATGAGCGTTGATTAAGGCTCTGGTATGGACACATTTCTTTCGATCTTCCTGCGATACCCGCCTGATATCCGCGTTGATGTGCCCGTTCCAGGCGATCTCGTTTTTGTCTCTTCATGCCTCGTTTCCCTCATTCTTTGATCTGGTGGAAAAGAAAACAGTGGTCGCAAATTATGCAGCCACGGGTTACGAATACCGCGAAATGAAGGCAACGTCAATGCGCAAAATTCACGCCATTGTCATATTTGTGACCTATATAAGAGTTCATTTTTTGTTCATCTGACACATCGGCCGGTAACGAACTGACCTGACAAAAAAAAGCCGTGCGGCTCAGATGAACCGCACGGCAGATCAGCGTGATGAATTTTACTTATGGCAGACGGTTAAGCTCGCTGGCAATGGCCGCCGCCTCCTGGCTCCACGCCTGCGCCAGGGTCTTGACCATCGCGTCATAACCATCCTGATCCTGCTTAAGCACGATGTTGAACGGGCGCTTGATCAGCTGTCCCTGATGCTTCAGCAGCCACTCACCGCTGACGATAACCCGCCCGTCGTAGCGTCCGTGAAAGCCATTGACCGCGACGTTGAGCGTATCCTGCTCGCTACCCAGCGGCTGGGATGACACCACCCAGCCCGGCAGCTGTTGGCTCAGGTTCGCCACCAGCGTGGTGCGCAGCTGCTGGTCCAGTGGGCTGGCCCACAGATTATTATTGGCGATCACATACTGCACGTCGGTGGTCTGATAGACCACCCCGTTACCCGCCAGGTAATCCGGGATGCTGACCTGCTCAACCCACAGCAGACGCGCCCCCTGGCTGGCGGCGCTCTGTGCGCCGCCCTGCGCCACCGGCAGCTGGTAATACGTTTTGCTTTCGCCGCCGCTACTGCACGCCGTCAGCACGCATACGGCTGCCGCCAGTAACCATTTTTTCATTATTTCGCTCCCTTCGGCTGTGGGTCTTTTTTATCCTTCGCCTCAAATACCAGCGCATTGCTCTTATCATTGAGCGTTTTCAGGACCGGCTGCAATTCACGCAGCACCTGATCCAGACGCTGCATATCGGCCACCATCTTATTGTAGGCCGCGGAGCCCGGCTGGAAGCCCTGCATGCTGCGGTTCAGCTCGCGCAGCGTCGTCTGCATATCCGCAGGTAACTGCTGCATCGACTGGCTGGAGGTGATCTTATTCAGACTATCCAGCGTGGTCTGCACGTGCTGCATGGTCTTCTCGCTCTGCGCCAGGGTGCTGGTCGCCTGCTCCAGTAACGGATTGAGCGGCAGGTTATTAATCTTATCCAGCGCATCCATCAGACGCTGCTGGATCTGCGCCAGACCACCGCTGATGGTCGGGATAATCGGATAGCCGTTAAACTCCTGAATTTTCCCGCGCGGCGGCGCCTTCGGATAGAAGTCGAGATCGATATACAGCGCGCCGGTCACCAGGTTACCGGTTTTCAGCGAGCCGCGCAGTCCGCGGTTGATCAGATCGTCAATGTGGGCACGAATATTCGGATCGCCGCCCAGCTGGTTAATCAGACGTTGCGGTTCCACCCGCACTTCCACCGGAATGCGATAATCGTCGTTCAAACGCTGCTTCAGACCGGGAATGAAGAACGGCACTTTGCCGACGGTTCCCAGACGGATGCCGCGGAACTCCACCGGCGCGCCCGGCTGCAGGCCGCGAACCGAGTCTTTGAAGAACATGACATAATCGATATGCTCGGTAAAGACCGAATCCTGGATGCTCTTCTGATCGTCAAATAAATGGTATTCCGTTTTATTTGCCACCGGCTCGCCGAGATCCAATCCTTCAGGAATATCGAAGCTCACGCCGCCGCCAAACAGCGTCGACAGCGAACCCATCTCGACGCGCATCCCCGCCGAAGTCAAATCTACAGCGATGCCGCTGTCCTTCCAGAAGCGGACATTGGTGGTCACCAGGCGGTCATTGGGCGCATTGATAAACAACTGATAAGTGATACGACGTTTCTGGGTGTCGAAGGTGCTGGTTTCCACCGACCCCACGCGATAGCCGCGGAACAGCACCGGATCGCCCGGCGACAGCTGCCCCGCCTTGCTGCTTTCCAGCAGAATACGGATCCCCTTGGCATCCGGCGAGGCCAGCGGCGGAGAATCCAATAGCGGATACTGCGCTGGCACCGAACCTTTCGTCCCAGGCTGCAGTTCAATATAGGCCCCGGACAACAATGTCCCAAGACCGCTGATCCCCTCGCGCCCTACCTGCGGTTTCACCACCCAGAAGACGGAATCGTTGTGCAGTAATTTCTGCATCCCTGAGTTGAGGCGGGCTTTGATTTCCACGTGGGTTAAATCGTCGGTCAGCGTCGCGCTCTCCACTACCCCAACGTCCACGCTGCGGCTCTTGATGCGGGTTTTTCCCCCTTCAATGCCTTCCGCGTTGGTGGTGATCAGCGTGACCTCAGGGCCCTGATGGCTGTAATGATAGAACAGGATCCACGCCCCGATCAGCGCAGTGACGATAGGAAAGATCCACACCGGTGACCAGTTCTTCACCTTCTGCACTTTCGCTTCTCCGCTCTTATTTTCCATGTTGTTGTATTTCCTCATGGCTTGAATCTGGCTCACGATCCCACAGTAAACGGGGATCAAACGTCATGGCTGAAAACATGGTCATCACCACCACCAGCGCAAACATCACCGCGCCGATAGCGGGATAGATATTCATCAACCCTCCCATGCGCACCAGCGCAGAGAGTACGGCGATGACAAAAACATCAATCATTGACCAGCGGCCAACAAATTCCACCACTTCATAGATCAGATGCATACGTTCCGAATCGCGCTCACCGTTGCCATTGGCGTTCCAGCACAGCCAGGCAATAGCGATCATTTTTAGCGTCGGCACCATAATACTGGCGATAAAGATCACCAGCGCCACCGGATAAGACCCCTCGCTCCACAGTAAAACTACCCCAGCCATAATGGTCGACGGCATTTTATCGCCCAACAGATCGGTGATCATGATCGGCATAATATTGGCAGGAAGATAAAGGATAAATGAGGTCACCAGCAGCGCCAGCGTCCACTGCAGGCTGTTTTTACGCCGCGCCGTTCCTTTACTGTGACAGCGCGGGCAGATCGTCAGATCGGCCGGCAACACCGCCGTGCAGCACGCGCAGGAGCGCAGCCCCTGGCGGATACCGGCTACACCGACCTTCAGCGGTTGGGTAATGGCCGGCATGGGGGCGATATCATCCCACAGCCAGCGGCGGTCGACGCACTGAAAAGTACGTAACTGCAGCAGGCAAAACATACACCACGGCACAAAACTCAGACCGATGCCGATATCGCCGTAGGCCATCAGCTTGACGAAGCTCACCAGCACGCCGGCAAGAAAGATCTCCGCCATGCCCCAGGTTTTCAGGTGGAACAGAATACGCGCAAGGAACGCCTTGAGACCGGCGGGCATTCTGACCCGATTGACCAGCAGCAGAATGGTGACCAGGCAAAACGCCGGTACCAGCTGCACAAAGAGTAAAAAGAAAGTGCCGAGGCTGGCGTAATCCTCGGTAAATAACACATTGGGAATTTCCAGTAGCTCTATTTCGCTGCTGATCCCGCCCACTTTCATATAGATGAACGGAAAGAGGTTGGCCAACAGCAGCATAAACAGCGCAACCAGCGCATACGCCGTGGGACGCTGGCGAGGCGCGTCCCACGTGGTGGTTAATGTTGTACCGCAGCGCGGACAAGCGGCTTTCTGGCGATGCTCAAGCTGCGGCAAAGCCACCAGCAAATCACATTGGGGACATAAAATATGTCGCGCAGCATGATGATGATCGCACATGACAACTCCTCGGCTCAGGCGCCGTTCTTTAATCCTTCGAGATATTCCCAGCGTTCAAAGGCCGCTTCCAGCGCCTGTTCCGCTTCGGCCAGCTTTGCCAGCACCTGCTGCGTGCGATCGTGCGGTTGTCCAAAGAAGTCGGGATCGGCCACCTGCTCCTGCAGCGTCTGAAGTTCGGCCTCGAGGGCTTCCAGCTTCTGCGGCAGCTGTTCCAGCTCGCGCTGCAGGTTATAGCTTAGTTTGTTCCCGCCGCGTTTGACAGTTTCTGCTTTTGGCTGAGCGACTTCCAACGTTTTTTTCGCTGCCGGCTGCTTCTGAGCCAACGACTGGGCCTGCTGTCCGCGGGCGTCGTGATAGCCGCCGATATACTGGCCGATGCGACCGCCGCCTTCGAAGATCCAGCATTCGGTTACGGTGTTATCCACGAACTGACGATCGTGGCTCACCAGCATCACGGTGCCCTGATAGCCATCGATCAGCTCTTCCAGCAGCTCCAGCGTTTCGACATCCAGGTCGTTTGTCGGTTCATCGAGAATCAACAAGTTGCTGGGTTTCAAAAACAGCCGCGCCAGCAGCAGGCGGTTACGTTCCCCGCCAGAGAGCGCCCGCACCGGGGTCATCGCCCGTTTCGGATGGAACAGGAAGTCCTGCAGATAGCCCAGCACATGGCGCGGCTTACCGTTAACCATCACCTCCTGCTTACCTTCCGCAAGGTTATCCATCACCGTCCGGTCCGGATCCAGCTCTGCGCGGTGCTGGTCGAAGTAGGCGACTTCCAGTTTGGTACCGACGTGGATCCGCCCGCTGTCGGCCTGCAGCTGGCCAAGCATCAGCTTCAGCAGCGTGGTTTTCCCACAGCCGTTGGGGCCAATCAGGGCAATCTTGTCGCCGCGCTGGATCTGCGCGGAGAAATCTTTCACCAGCACTTTGCCATCAACCTGATAGTTGACGTTCTCCATTTCGAAAACGATTTTGCCGGAGCGCGAAGCCTCTTCAACCTGCATCCTGGCACTGCCCATCACTTCCCGGCGCTCGCCGCGCTCACGACGCATCGCCTTCAGGGCGCGAACGCGGCCTTCGTTACGCGTGCGGCGCGCTTTGATCCCCTGACGGATCCACACTTCTTCCTGAGCGAGCTTGCGGTCGAATTCCGCATTCTGCAGTTCTTCAACCCGCAGGGCTTCTTCTTTATCCAGCAGATACTGATCGTAATCGCCCGGGTAGGTCACCAGCTTGCCGCGATCGAGGTCGACGATGCGCGTCGCCATATTGCGGATAAAGGAGCGGTCGTGCGAAATAAAGATAATGGTGCCTTTAAAGGTTTTCAGGAACCCTTCCAGCCAGTCGATGGTTTCGATATCCAGGTGGTTGGTAGGTTCATCGAGCAGCAGCACGCGCGGCCCGCTGACCAGCGCGCGGCCCAGCGCCGCTTTACGCAGCCAGCCGCCGGACAGGGATGCCAGTTGGGCATTGGCATCAAGGCCAAGCTGCTCAATCACTTCGTTAATGCGGCTGTCCAGCTGCCACAGCCCCAGGTTATCGAGCTGCTCCTGCAGGCGCGCCAGTTCATTTAAATTTTTGTCGCTCGGATCGGTCATGACCTGATGTGATACGTCATGGTAGGCCTTCAGGTAGGCCGCCTGCTCGGCGATGCCTTCCGCGACAAAATCGTACACCGTACCGGCGACATTACGCGGCGGATCCTGCTGCAGACGCGCCACAATCAGATCCTGTTCATAAATAATGCGCCCGTCATCCAGCCCCTGCTCGCGGTTGAGGATCTTCATCAGGGTCGATTTACCGGCGCCGTTGCGTCCGACGAGGCAGACGCGTTCGTTATCTTCGATATGCAGCTCGGCATTATCCAGCAGCGGCGCATCGCTGAAGGAAAGCCAGGCGCCATGCATACTAATCAGTGACATTCTTTATTCCTTTCAGGCTGCGGTAATCAGCCAGCAGTTGTGGATCTGACGGTTGCGGGCAAAATCCTGCGACAGCGTTTTTTGCGAAATCTCTTGTGCCTTCAGGCCAAGCGCCGCCAGCCCGTCATGATCCATACGGAAACCGCGTTTGTTATTCGAGAACATAATGGTGCCGCCTTTACGCAGCAGACGTTTCAGATCGGTCATCAGGCGAATGTGATCGCGCTGGACGTCGAAAGCATCTTCCATTCGTTTGGAGTTGGAGAAGGTCGGCGGATCGATAAAGATCAGATCGAACTGCTCGGTGCTCTCCCGCAGCCAGCCCAGGACGTCCGCCTGCATCAGGCGATGCGCGCGGCCGGTCAGGCCATTGAGACGCAGGTTGCGTTCCGCCCACTCCAGATAGGTGCGCGACATATCCACCGTGGTGGTGGAGCGAGCGCCGCCGAGGCCGGCGTGGACGCTGGCGCTGCCGGTATAGGAGAACAGGTTGAGGAAATCCTTGCCTTTGCTCATCTGGCCAAGCATACGGCGGGCGATCCGGTGGTCGAGGAACAGACCGGTATCCAGGTAGTCGGTGAGGTTGACCCACAGACGCGCGTTGTACTCCTGCACCTCGATAAAGTCGCCTTTCTCCGCCATCTTCTGATACTGATTTTTCCCCTTTTGCCGCTCGCGGGTCTTCAGCACCAGCTTGTTCGGCGCGATTCCTAACACCGCGATAGTCGCGGCGATAATATCGAACAGGCGCTGGCGCGCTTTATGCGCGTCGACAGTTTTCGGCGGGGCATACTCCTGGACCACCACCCAGTCGGCGTAGCGATCGATGGCCACGTTGTATTCCGGCAGGTCAGCATCGTACAGGCGATAGCATTCAATGCCTTCCTGACGGGCCCATTTTTCAAACTTCTTCAGGTTCTTACGCAGACGGTTAGCAAAATCTTCCGCCAGCATCGCCGGCTTGCCGCCTTCGCTCTCCGCCAGGTGATAATTCTTCTGCACGCAGTCCAGCGGGCCGTTCTTGGCTTTAAACTGTTTGTCGGCGCGCAGCTGCAGGCAGCTTAACAGCTCCGGCGAGGCGCTGAACACCGACAGGTTCCAGCCGCCAAACTGACTTTTCATGATCCGGCCCAGCAAGCTGTGCAGGGCGATCAGCGCCGGCTCGCTTTCCAGACGCTCGCCGTACGGCGGGTTGCTGATCACGGTGCCGTACGGGCCTTTCGGCAGCGGATTATTCAGCTGGGCGACGTCTTTGACTTCAAAATCGATCAGCTCGCCGATGCCGGCCCGACGGGCGTTGCGGCGGGCGCGGTCAATGACGCGTGCGTCGACATCGGATCCATAGAAGCGTGAACCATATGCCGCCAGCCCCTGACGGGCGCGGGTTTGCGCTTCCGCTTTCACTTCTTTCCAGATGACGTCGTCGTGCTGTGCCCAGCCGCCAAAGCCCCAGTGGCCGCGGTGCAGGCCCGGCGCGCGGTCGGTCGCCAGCATCGCCGCCTCAATCAGCAGGGTACCGGAGCCGCACATCGGATCGAGCAGCGGGGTGCCCGGCACCCAGCCGGAGCGCATCACGATCGCCGCCGCGAGGTTTTCTTTGATCGGCGCCATACCGGTGCCATCGCGGTAGCCGCGCAGGTGCAGGCCTTCGCCGCTCAGATCCAGCGAGATGTGCGCCGTCTCTTTGTTCAGCCAGACGTTGATCCGCAGATCGGGCGACTCACGATCGACGTTCGGGCGCGGCAGATTCTTACGGGTGAAGCTGTCGACAATAGCGTCTTTGACCTTCAGCGCGCCGTACTGGCTGTTGCGGATCTCCTCATTGAGACCGCTAAAATGCACCGCGAAGGTGGCGCCAGGGTTAAACATCTCCGTCCACGGAATGGCCTGTACGCCGAGGTACAGATCCAGATCGCTGTATACGCGACACTCGCCCAGCGGCAGCATGATGCGCGAAGCCAGCCGGCTCCACATCAGGCTCTGATACAGCAGGCGCGTATCCCCCTGAAAATGGACCCCGCCCTGGACTACCTGGCAGTCCGTCGCGCCAAGCCCTTCCAGTTCAGTTTTTAACAGCTCTTCCAGCCCACGAGCCGTACTGGCAAACAGAGAATTCATATCGTCACTTTTACTTAAAGAAAATTGGTGCGCATTATAGCCAATATGTGCCCTATGTCATAAAGTTATAGGCTTATTTTTGGAACCCGGAGGCAGCGTATGGTAACGCTCTCGCGTCTTTTTATTCATCCCGTTAAATCCATGCGCGGCATGGGCCTGACCCACGCCTTTGCCGATATCAGCGGCCTGGCCTTCGATCGCCTGTTTATGGTCACCGAAACCGACGGCACCTTTATTACCGCCCGTCAGTTTCCGCAAATGGTGAAATTTATTCCGGCGCCGCTGCATGATGGCCTTCACCTGACCGCACCGGACGGCAGCAGCGCCGTGGTGCGTTTTAACGATTTCGCCCCTCAGGCCGAACCGACAGAAGTCTGGGGCAACCATTTTACCGCCCTTATCGCGCCCGCAGCGGTTAATCAGTGGCTCAGCGGCTTTTTCAATCGCGACGTCCAGCTGCGCTGGCTGGGGCCACAGTTAACCCGCCGGGTGAAGCGCCACGATGCGGTACCGCTCTCCTTCGCCGACGGCTACCCTTACCTGCTGGCGAACGAGGCCTCCCTGCGCGATCTGCAGCAGCGCTGCCCGGCCAGCGTAAGCATAGAACAGTTTCGCCCTAATCTCGTGGTCACCGGCGCGGCGGCCTGGGATGAAGACAGCTGGAAAGTGATCCGCGTCGGCGAGGTGGTATTTGACGTCGCCAAACCGTGCAGCCGCTGCATTTTTACCACCGTCAGTCCGGAGCGCGGGCAGAAGCATCCCAGCGGAGAGCCGCTGGAAACCTTAAAGCGCTTCCGCACCGCGCAGGATAATGGCGAAGTCGACTTTGGTCAGAACCTGATTGCCCGTAACAGCGGCGTGATCCGGGTGGGAGATGAAGTGGAAATCCTCGCCCGCGGCCCCGCGAAAGCCTACGGCGCCGGCGAAAGCGACGATACCCCGGCTCCCGAGGCGCAGCTGCAGGCCACGGTTGCCATTGAATGGCAGGGTCAACAATTTACCGGCAATAACCAGCAGGTGCTGCTGGAACAACTGGAGCAACAGGGCATTCGCGTACCCTACTCGTGTCGGGCGGGGATCTGCGGCAGCTGCCGCATCCGTCTTGAAGAGGGGGAAGTGAGTCCGTTAAAGAAAAACGCGGTCGCCGGAGATGGCACCATTCTCGCCTGCAGCTGCGTGCCGAAAACGGCCCTGCGCCTGGCGCCTTAAACCGCCTGCCCCAGGCTGTAGCTGACCGCGCTCTGCGCCGGCTGCAGCCTGTCGTTCATGATTTTAATGACATCGCCCAGCTGCATAACCCGGCCGGCAAGCGTAAGACCCGGCTGAGCCAACAGACAGAGCGCGGCGTTATCGCCCGGCTCCACCACCAGTAAATTCACCTGCTCGCCGGTATCACTCAGCCAGACGCAGGCCGCGTCGCCGCCGCTCGGCTGCCAGTGATGGGTATGGGCGATAAAGTGCCAGCTTTTCGGCATCTGCGGTTTGAGAAAACGGATGGCGGTGAGCGCGTTAAGGACTAATTCCGCCCGCTGCTCTTTCGATAGCTCGAGATCGCGACATTTTTCTTCAAAAGAGAAATAGAGCGCGGCGTCATCAACGCAGAATCCCGATGGGGCAAAGGCGTCCGGCGTCAGCATGCGCCGGGCGAAGCGCGAGCGAAATAACATGCCATTGGCCAGATCGAGCATCATGCGGTCGTGCTCTTCATCGTAATACCAACGCCAGTTATCGTCAGGTTTAATCCGCATTTTTCCCCCTGTCCCCTTTCATACGCCTCTGCAAAGCTGTTGCGACTTACCGCAGAATATTTTCTAAAATTAAGAAAAGTCTAAAATGTTTAAATAAGCAACAGTGAGGGAATATAAAACAACCAGGGCCGGAAATAAAGCCCTGGGGGGATTCAAAGGAGGAAAAGATTAGATGTGGGTAACAATTTCTTTAATCAGCGGCGGACCTTTAAAAATAAATCCGGAATAAATCTGCACCAGCGATGCCCCAGCGGCCATCTTTTCCCGCGCGGCAATCACGGAATCAATACCGCCCACGCCAATGATAGGCAAACGGCCATTCAACTCTGCGGAGAGCATGCGAATAATTTCGGTACTCTTTAATTGTAATGGACGACCGCTAAGCCCGCCGGTCTCATCGCAATGTTTCATTCCCTGGACCAGAGAACGATCGAGAGTAGTATTGGTGGCAATCACCCCATCAATATTATGACGCACGAGGCTATCGGCAACCTGGATCAATTCCTCAGGCAAAAGATCCGGCGCGATCTTCACGGCGACCGGAACATATTTTTGATGCTTCTGCTGCAGCTCAAGCTGCTTATTTTTAATACCGGAGAGTAAATCGTCGAGCGCTTCGCCGTATTGCAGCGTGCGCAGCCCCGGGGTGTTCGGCGAGGAGATATTAATGGCGATATAGCCAGCGTAGGGATAGACTTTTTCCATACAAATCAGGTAATCATCTTTCCCGTGCTCAACCGGCGTATCTTTATTTTTACCGATATTGATGCCCAGCACGCCGTCAAAATGCGCCTTTTTCACGTTCTCGACCAGGTTATCGACGCCATGGTTATTAAAGCCCATGCGGTTGATCAACCCCTCAGCATCCACCAGACGGAAGATCCTTGGCTTATCGTTGCCCGGTTGCGGACGCGGCGTCACGGTGCCGATCTCAATGGAGCCAAAACCCATCGCGCCCAGCGCGTCAATGCATTCCCCGTTTTTATCCAGCCCGGCCGCCAGACCCAGCGGGTTTTTAAAGGTCAGCCCCATGCAGGTGACAGGCCTGGCCGGCACCTTCTGGCGAACCAGGATTTCCAGCGGCGTCCCGGTGACACGGCGTAATTGTTGAAAAGTAACTTCATGAGCGCGCTCAGGATCGAGCTGAAAAAGGGCTTTACGAACGAAGGGGTAGTACATGAACTCTCCTGGATTCCCGGTGTGCAAACCGGGGGCGTATTATGTGCGATCTGTTGCGGAAAGGGAATTGACCTGCGACAAAAAATCCCCCATCAGCGCAAACGATTACCTCCCCGCGCGCCGTTATGCGCTTTTCGGCTATCTAACGGTGGATAAATCATTTAGGGAAATAATGGCCCTCTGTCACACTCACTATAAATGTTATCAATTATAGATAAATGCAAACATTTAGTTATAAGGAGAGAGAGATGCGCGTCATTACGCTTGCGGGCAGCCCGCGTTACCCTTCCCGTTCCAGCGCCCTGCTGGAATATGCCAGAGAGACGCTCACCGCCGCCGATATCGAAGTCTGCCACTGGCATCTGCAGAACTTTGCCCCGGAAGACCTTCTCTACGCTCGCTTTGACAACCCGGCGCTGCAGACGCTCAATGAGCAGCTGGCCGGGGCTGACGGCTTGATCATCGCCACGCCGGTGTATAAAGCCTCGTTTTCCGGCGCCCTGAAAACGCTGCTCGACCTGCTTCCTGAGCGGGCGCTGGAGGGCAAAATCGTACTGCCGCTGGCCACCGGCGGCACCATCGCCCACATGCTGGCGGTGGACTACGCCCTGAAGCCGGTGCTGAATGCCCTCAAGGCTCAGGAGATCCTCCACGGCGTCTTCGCCGACGACAGCCAGGTGACCGATTACCAGCACAAGCCGCAGTTTACCCCGAACCTGCAGCGGCGCCTCGATGAAGCCCTCGAGACCTTCTGGCAGGCGCTGCACCGCCCCAGCAGCCGCGCGCCGTCATTAACGTCTCTGCGTGGGGTGGAACATGCTTAATCCTCTCCGCGCTCTGACCCTCGGCGGACTGCTGCTCTTTTCCACCCTGGGCCACGCCGCCCCGGCGGCGCCTGACGCCCTGCGCATCGGTTATCAGAAAGGCAGCGTCAGCATGGTGCTGGCGAAAAGCCATCAGCTGCTGGAGCAGCGCTACCCAAAGACCCATATCTCGTGGATAGAATTCCCGGCCGGTCCGCAGATGCTGGAGGCGCTGAACGTTGGCAGCATCGATATCGGCAGCACTGGCGACATTCCGCCTATCTTTGCGCAGGCGGCGGGCGCCGATCTGGTGTATATCGGTTCGGAACCGCCCAAGCCCAAAGCGGAAGTGATTCTGGTGGCGCAGGGCAGCCCGATTCATAACGTTGCTGAGCTGAAAGGAAAAAAGGTCGCTTTTCAGAAAGGCTCCAGCTCCCACAATCTGCTACTGCGCGCCCTGCAGCTGGCAGGTTTGAAGTTTAGCGACATTCAGCCGGTCTATCTCGCCCCCGCCGATGCGCGCGCCGCCTTCCAGCAGGGCAATGTCGACGCCTGGGCGATCTGGGATCCGTATTACTCCGCCGCGCTGCTGCAGGGCGGCGCCCGGGTGCTAACCGACGGAACCGACCTGAAACAGACAGGATCCTTCTATCTCGCTTCCCGCCCTTACGCTGAACGCAATGGCGCCTTTATTGAGGGTGTACTCGATACCTTTACGCAGGCCGATGCCCTGACCCATAGCCAGCGCGCGCAAAGCATTACGCTGCTGGCGAAAACGATGGGGTTACCGGAGGCGGTGATCGCCAGCTACTTGGACCATCGTCCCCCCACCTCGGTTACCCCGGTGAGCGCCGAAACCGCCGCTCGCCAGCAGCAGACGGCCGACCTGTTCTATGAGAACAAGCTGGTGCCGAAAAAAGTTGATATCCGGGCCCGCATCTGGCAGCCCGCCGCCGCACAAGGAGCGAAATCATGAGTCTGAATATGTTCTGGTTTTTACCGACCCATGGTGATGGTCGTTATCTGGGTACCGAAGAGGGAGCCCGTCCGGTCGATTATGGCTATCTGCAGCAAATCGCGCAGACGGCGGATCGGCTGGGGTTCACCGGCGTGCTGATCCCGACCGGGCGCTCATGTGAAGATGCCTGGCTGGTTGCGGCCTCAATGATCCCGGTAACGCAGCGGCTGAAATTTCTTGTCGCCCTCAGGCCAAGCGTGGTGTCGCCGACGGTGGCCGCGCGCCAGGCGGCGACCCTGGACCGACTGTCAAACGGCCGGGCGCTGTTCAATCTGGTCACCGGCAGCGATCCCGCCGAGCTGGCTGGCGACGGTGTCTTCCTCGACCACACCGAGCGCTATGAGGCCTCGGCTGAATTTACCCACATCTGGCGCAAGCTGATGGAAGGGGAAACTGTCACCTTTAACGGTAAGCATCAGCGCGTTCGCGACGCTAAACTGCTGTTTCCGCCGCTCCAGCAGCCGCGTCCGCCGCTCTATTTCGGCGGCTCGTCTGAGGTGGCGCAGGATCTGGCCGCTGAGCAGGTCGATCTCTATCTTACATGGGGGGAACCACCGGCCCAGGTGGCAGAGAAAATTGCTCAGGTGCGGGAGAAAGCCGCCCGGCACGGTCGCCGGGTGCGTTTCGGCATCCGCCTGCATGTGATCGTGCGGGAAACCAATGAGGAAGCCTGGCAGGCAGCGGACAGCCTTATCTCTCATCTTGATGATGAGACTATCGCCCGCGCCCAGGCAGCCTTCGCCAGAACCGACTCCGTCGGCCAGCAGCGGATGGCGGCCCTGCACAATGGCCGACGCGATAAGCTGGAAATCAGCCCCAACCTGTGGGCTGGCGTCGGTTTAGCGCGCGGCGGCGCCGGGACCGCGCTGGTGGGCGATGCCGCCACCGTGGCCGAACGGATCAATGAGTACGCCGCGCTGGGTATCGATAGCTTTATCTTCTCCGGTTATCCGCATCTGGAAGAGGCGTATCGGGTCGGCGAGCTGCTGTTCCCGCTGCTCGACGTCGCGGTGCCGTCTGTCCCGCAGCCGCAAAGCCTGCGCCTGCAGGGAGAAGCCGTCGCTAACGAGTTTATCCCGCGTAAAGTGGCGCAGAGCTGAGGAGGTCGTGATGGCAAAATCAACCCATCCCCTGTTATTACGCCTCGCCCCCTGGCTGCTGCCGGTGGGAACGGTCATTGTCTGGCAGCTGGCCTCGTCCGTCGGCTGGCTGTCGACGCGGGTGCTGCCCTCGCCGGAGGGCGTATTGAAAGCGTTCTGGACCCTCTCGGCCAGCGGTGAGCTGTGGCAGCATCTGGCCATTAGCTCGTGGCGGGCGCTGGTCGGCTTCGCCATCGGCGGCTCCATAGGGCTGGTGCTAGGCCTGATCAGCGGTCTGTCACGCTGGGGCGAGCGCCTGCTGGACACGTCGATCCAGATGCTGCGCAATGTGCCGCATCTGGCGCTGATCCCGCTGGTGATCTTGTGGTTCGGCATCGATGAGACCGCCAAGATCTTCCTCGTATCGCTGGGCACCCTGTTCCCGATCTATATCAACACCTGGCACGGGATCCGCAATATCGACCGTGGACTGGTGGAGATGGCGCGCAGCTATGGTTTATCCGGCTTTGCTCTTTTCCGTCACGTGATTTTGCCCGGCGCCCTACCCTCGATTATGGTCGGCGTGCGTTTCGCCCTCGGTCTGATGTGGCTGACGCTTATTGTCGCCGAAACCATCTCGGCGAACGCCGGTATCGGCTACCTGGCGATGAATGCGCGTGAATTTCTGCAAACCGACGTGGTGGTGGTCGCCATCATTCTTTACGCCATTCTTGGCAAACTGGCCGACGTCAGCGCCCAGCTGCTGGAGCGGCTCTGGCTGCGCTGGAACCCGGCGTATCATCTTCAGGAGGCGAACGCATGAACACTGCCCGTCTAAACCCAGGTATCCCGCTGCTGCTGAACGGGGTGACTAAACGCTATGGCGACAACACCATTCTTAACGAGCTGGATCTGCATATCCCCAGCGGCCAGTTTGTGGCGGTGGTGGGCCGCAGCGGCGGCGGCAAAAGTACCCTGCTGCGCCTGCTGGCGGGCCTGGAAAACCCGAACGCCGGCGAGCTGCTGGCGGGCGCAACGCCGCTGGCGGCGATCCAGGACGACACCCGGATGATGTTTCAGGATGCACGCCTGCTGCCGTGGAAAACGGTGATTGATAACGTGGGGCTGGGGTTAAAAGGCGCCTGGCGCGAAGCCGCCCTGCAGGCACTGGCCAGCGTCGGACTCGAGAGTCGCGCGCAGGAGTGGCCGGCGGCGCTGTCGGGCGGGCAAAAGCAGCGCGTTGCGCTGGCCCGCGCCCTGATCCATCGCCCGCGCCTGCTATTGCTGGACGAGCCGCTGGGGGCGCTGGACGCCCTCACCCGTCTGGAGATGCAGGAGCTGATCGTCTCCCTGTGGCAGGAGCATGGCTTCACGGTCCTGCTGGTGACCCACGACGTCAGCGAAGCGGTGGCGATGGCCGACCGGGTGCTGTTAATTGAAGAGAAGAAGATCGGTCTCGATTTGAACGTGGATATTCCGCGACCGCGGCGCACCGGTTCGGCGAAGCTGGCCGAGCTGGAGGCGGAGGTACTGGATCGGGTGATGAAGCGCGGCAAGAGCGAGAGCGTGCCGCGTTTATTTAGTCATGGCTGACCGGAGTAACGGTCTGCTGTCAGAACGGGGGCATATCGTCATCCGACATGTCCCCGGCTCGCGCTTTGCTCAGCCGGGCGACCAACGACAAATCTGCCGCGTATTCCAGACCGGGTAAGCATCGCGCCACCCGACAACATCACCGCGGCACCAGGTAACCCGGACAGGGCGCAATGTGCGCCGCAATCCGGGTTTACGCCACGGTTACGCCAGCGCCTTACTGATTTTCTCGTACAGATCGCCTGAGAGATCCTTCAGACCCTTCAGCTGCTCCAGCGCGGCGCGCATCAGCGCCTGGCGTTTCTCATCGTAACGCTTCAGGCGAATCAACGGCTCAATCAGTCGCGATGCGACCTGCGGGTTGCGCTGGTTAAGCTCGGTCAGCATCTCCACCAGGAACTGGTAGCCGCTGCCGTCTTCCGCATGGAACGCCGCCGGGTTGCTGCTGGCGAAAGCGCCGATGAGCGACCGCACGCGGTTCGGGTTGCTCATGCTGAACGAACGATGGTTCAGCAGACCGCGTACCGTTTCGACCACATTGGCCGCCGGGCTGGTGGACTGCAGGATAAACCACTTGTCCATCACCAGGCCGTCCTGATGCCATTTGTCGTCATACTCCTGCATCAGCGCATCGCGGCACGGCAGCTCAGCGGCAACCGCCGCCGACAGCGCGGCCAGCGCGTCGGTCATGTTATCCGCCTGGTGATACTGCGCCGCCACCAGCTTATCGCCCAGCGTCGGTTCTGCGAATGCCAGATAGCGCAGGCAGGTATTGCGCAGGGCGCGCTTACCGATATCGGCATGCTCCACCCGGTAGCTGTCGAGCTTATTGGCGTTATATACCGCGAGGAATTCGTCCGCCAGCTCGTTCGCCAGGGTGCGGGTGAGCGCCTCGCGCACAGTGGCGATGGCGATAGGATCGATAATGGCGAACATCTCGGCGATTTCGTTGGCCGACGGCAGGGTTAAGATCTCGGCGGCCAGCGCCGGGTCAATCTTCTCGTCGAGCAGAATCGCGCGGAAGGCGTCCGCCACGTGCACCGGCAGCGACAGCGGCTGTCCCTGCTGATGACGGTTAACGTTCAGCTTGATGTAGGTCGCCAGCAGACTCTGCGCCGCATCCCAGCGCGAGAAATCATTCCGCGCATGGCGCATCAGGAAGGTGAGCTGCTGATCGCTCCACTTGTATTCCAGTTTCACCGGTGCTGAAAACTCGCACAGCAGGGCCGGTACCGGCTGGAAATAGACATTATCAAAGACGAAGGTCTGCTCAGCCTGAGTCACATTAAGCACCGGGTGCAGCGGATGGCCGCCCTTCTGCAGGGGGATCACCTTACCTTCGTTATCGTACAGCTCGATGGCAAACGGGATATGCAGCGGCTGCTTCTCGGCCTGCTCGGCGGTCGGCGGCGTACGCTGGCTGATGGTGAGCGTATACTGCTCGGTTTCCGGGTTATAGTCGTCATGGACGGTGACGATCGGCGTACCGGACTGGCTGTACCAGCGGCGGAAGTGCGACAGATCGACGTTCGAGGCATCTTCCATCGCCTGGACGAAATCGTCGCAGGTGGCGGCGCTGCCGTCATGACGTTCAAAATAGAGCTGCATCCCTTTCTGGAAGTTTTCTTCACCCAGCAGGGTGTGCAGCATGCGGATCACTTCGGCCCCCTTTTCATAGACCGTCAGGGTATAGAAGTTGTTCATCTCGATAACCATATCCGGACGGATCGGGTGCGCCATCGGGCTGGCGTCTTCGGCAAACTGCAGCCCGCGCATAGTGCGCACGTTGTTGATGCGGTTCACCGCCCGCGAGCCGAGGTCGGAGCTGAACTCCTGATCGCGGAACACGGTCAGCCCCTCTTTCAGGCTTAGCTGGAACCAGTCGCGGCAGGTAACGCGGTTGCCGGTCCAGTTATGGAAATACTCATGACCAATTACCCGCTCAATATCAAGGTAGTCTTTATCGGTGGCGGTATCGGTCCGCGCCAGGACATATTTGGAGTTAAAGACGTTGAGTCCTTTGTTCTCCATGGCACCCATATTAAAGAAGTCGACGGCGACAATCATATAGATGTCGAGGTCATACTCGAGGCCAAAGCGCTCCTCATCCCATTTCATGGAGTTTTTCAGCGACGTCATCGCCCACGGCGCGCGGTCGAGATTGCCGCGATCGACGTACAGCTCCAGCGCCACTTCACGCCCGGAGCGGGTGGTAAAAGTGTCGCGCAGGACGTCGAAATCACCGGCCACCAGCGCAAACAGGTAGCACGGTTTCGGGAATGGATCCTGCCACTGTACCCAGTGACGACCGTTCTCCAGTTCCCCTTCCGCCATACGGTTGCCGTTGGAGAGCAGGAACGGATATTTGGCTTTATCGGCGATAATTTTGGTGGTAAAGCGCGCCAGCACGTCCGGACGGTCCAGATACCAGGTGATGTGGCGGAAACCTTCCGCTTCACACTGGGTGCACAGCGCTTCGCCTGACTGATACAGGCCTTCCAGCGCGGTGTTCGCCGCCGGGCTGATCTCATTGACGATGGTCAGGGTGAAATGCTCCGGCAGGCCGCCGATCACCAGCTGATTGTTTTCTTCTTTATAGTCGCTCCACGGCTGTCCGTTCACCTGCAGCGAAATCAGAGTCAGATCTTCGCCGTCCAGGCGCAATGGCACATCAGACGCTGCCGCGTGGCGGGAGACCTTGCTCTCGGCCGTAACAACGGTTTTTGCGGCATCCA
Source organism: Klebsiella sp. 2-CIP_Kleb. (assembly GCF_050378715.1). NCBI lineage: Bacteria > Pseudomonadati > Pseudomonadota > Gammaproteobacteria > Enterobacterales > Enterobacteriaceae > Klebsiella > Klebsiella sp. 2-CIP_Kleb. The sequence goes on along the minus strand of NZ_JBNRLG010000002.1, from coordinate 866,925 downwards.
GGTCAAAGGTCAAATCGATATCGCTAATCAGATACTCCGGCGCACGATAGTCGTGGCGGTATTTGGCTTGGGGCTGTTGTGTCATAAAAAACCTTTCGCATCTTCGGTAAAGTGTCGTCCCAGTCTATTCCCGTTGTGTCAATCGCGCTATGCAGAATCTTCATCTTTTCAACGTGAAACACGGAAATCGCTACATTTTGTTAACACTCGCGGCACGAAATGCCCTCGACCCGACGCAAAGCTTGTGGTGTGATCCATGTTCAATATATTAAACTAGGCCTCGCAAATGACCGTCAGCGTCGCCATTGCTCGCCATCGCGGGACAGAGCCGGGTAATAAAGGTATACTCCGCCTCCTTTTTCCGCGTTGGTTTCGATGGAACGCTCCAGTGAGAGGATGCTACTGCGCACCATGACACAATTCACTTCTCCTGTACTGCACTCTCTGCTTGATACGGATGCCTACAAGCTGCACATGCAGCAGGCTGTCTTCCACCGCTACGGCGATGTACATGTGGCGGCGGAGTTTCGCTGCCGCGGAGACGACCTGCTCGGCATCTATGCCGACGCGATCCGCGAGCAGGTGGAGTCCATGCGCGACCTGAGGCTGCGGGATGATGAATATCGCTGGCTGTCCACCCTTCCTTTTTTTCGCCAGGATTACCTCGACTGGCTGCGCGATTTTCGCTATGACCCACGCCAGGTCACGGTCACCAATGACAACGGCAAGCTGAACATTCGCCTTACCGGCCCATGGCGGGAAGCCATCATGTGGGAAGTCCCGCTGCTGGCGGTGATAAGCGAGCTGGTCCATCGCTACCGTTCACCCGAGACGGGCGTGGAACAAGCGCTAAACGCGCTGGAACATAAGCTAGGCGACTTCGCCACCATGACCGCTGGCCTCGACATGAGCGCCTTCCGTCTGATGGATTTCGGCACCCGCCGTCGTTTTTCACGCGAGGTGCAGGAAGCTATTGTGCAACGCCTGCAGCAGGAGCCATGGTTTGTTGGCACCAGCAACTACGATCTGGCGCGCCGTCTCAACTTAACCCCGATGGGCACCCAAGCCCATGAGTGGTTCCAGGCTCATCAGCAGATCAGCCCGAACCTGGCCAGCAGCCAGCGGGCGGCCCTCGCCGCCTGGCTGGAAGAGTATCCTGACCAACTGGGCATCGCACTGACCGACTGCATCACCATGGATGCGTTCCTGCGCGATTTCGGTCCGGAGTTCGCCACCCGCTATCAGGGTTTGCGCCACGACTCCGGCGACCCGGTGGAATGGGGTGAAAAAGCCATCGCCCATTATCAGAAGCTGGGCATCGATCCGCTGAGCAAAGTGCTGGTCTTCTCCGATAATCTCGATCTGGCGAAAGCCGTCGACCTGTATCGCCACTTCGCCTCGCGGGTGAAGCTGAGCTTTGGGATCGGCACCCGTTTAACCTGCGATCTGCCGCAGGTTAAACCGCTCAATATCGTGATTAAGCTGGTGGAATGTAACGGCAAGCCGGTGGCGAAACTCTCCGACAGCCCGGGGAAAACCATCTGCCACGATAAGGCCTTCGTCCGCGCCCTGCGCGAAGCGTTCGACCTGCCGCCGATTAAAAAAGCGAGCTAATTTTCTTAAGGAGCCTTTCAGGCTCCTTTTTCTTTATTATTTATTGCCGAATTATCCGCTTATGATGCGAAATCTACTTGTCTGATGGAAGATGACAGGTAACATAGATATCCCCCCGCTGTAGGGGGAAGAGACTTTTTTATTGGACTATATAGAGAGATTATTATGAGCGTTGTGCCTGTAGCCGACGTACTCCAGGGCCGCGTTGCCGTTGACAGCGAAGTCACGGTCCGCGGATGGGTGCGTACCCGCCGAGATTCAAAAGCTGGCTTTTCATTCCTCGCCGTCTATGACGGTTCCTGCTTTGATCCTGTACAGGCCGTTATTAATAATTCTCTGCCCAATTACAATCAGGAAGTGCTGCGTCTGACCACCGGTTGCTCGGTGATTGTCACCGGTAAAGTCGTGGCTTCCCAGGGCCAGGGTCAGAGCTTTGAGATCCAGGCGACCAACGTGGAAGTGACCGGCTGGGTGGAAGACCCGGACACTTACCCGATGGCGGCCAAGCGCCACAGCATCGAGTATCTGCGTGAAGTGGCCCACCTGCGTCCGCGCACCAACCTGATCGGCGCGGTTGCCCGCGTGCGTCACACCCTGGCGCAGGCGCTGCATCGCTTCTTTGATGAGCAGGGCTTCTTCTGGGTCTCCACCCCGCTGATCACCGCCTCCGATACCGAAGGCGCTGGCGAAATGTTCCGCGTGTCGACGCTGGATCTGGAAAACCTGCCGCGTAACGATCAGGGCAAAGTCGATTTCGACAAAGACTTCTTCGGTAAAGAGTCGTTCCTGACCGTTTCCGGCCAGCTGAATGGCGAGACCTATGCCTGCGCGCTGTCGAAGATTTACACCTTCGGCCCGACCTTCCGCGCGGAAAACTCCAACACCAGCCGCCACCTGGCGGAGTTCTGGATGCTGGAGCCGGAAGTGGCCTTCGCCAATCTGAACGATGTTGCCGGCCTGGCGGAAGCGATGCTCAAGTACGTCTTTAAAGCGGTACTGGAAGAGCGCGCGGACGACATGCAGTTCTTCGCCGAGCGCGTTGATAAAGACGCTATCGACCGTCTGCAGCGCTTTATCACCGCTGATTTTGCGCAGGTGGATTATACCGACGCCGTCACCATTCTGGAAAACTGCGGCAAGCAATTCGAGAACCCGGTGTACTGGGGCGTGGATCTCTCCTCCGAGCACGAACGTTACCTGGCTGAAGAACACTTCAAAGCGCCGGTGGTGGTGAAAAACTACCCGAAAGATATTAAGGCGTTCTACATGCGCCTTAACGAAGACGGTAAAACCGTCGCGGCAATGGACGTCCTGGCGCCGGGTATTGGCGAGATCATCGGTGGTTCCCAACGTGAAGAGCGCCTCGACGTGCTTGACGCGCGTATGGCCGAGATGGGCCTGAATAAAGAAGACTACTGGTGGTATCGCGATCTGCGCCGCTATGGCACCGTTCCACACTCCGGCTTTGGCCTGGGCTTCGAGCGTCTGATCGCCTACGTGACCGGCGTGCAGAACGTCCGCGATGTCATTCCGTTCCCGCGGACCCCGCGCAACGCGACATTCTAAATTTTTCTGACATAAACCTGAAAGGCCAGCGCAAGCTGGCCTTTTTTTATGTCAATTACTGTTATCAAAATTCAACAAACTTAAACATCAAGGCCTCGAATTCACATTTATGTTACGCACTGTTTCGGTGCATCCTGGTGATACAGATCGCACTTTTTGTTCATAACAGAGCAAAACCCCTGATTAATTTGCTCATTTTTTAACCATACGCCGCACATCTTGCCAAGACAAAGGCTGAATAAAAAGAAGGCGAATTCAACACATAAAATGAGCAAATTTACCTTTATCCAAATTAATCATAAATATTTCATATAGATAGATATGGAAGGGCGATTTACCTCACCATGTGGAACGGAATTTTGATTAAGTTCACAAAGTTCCCAAAAATACATATTTAGTTACATGTTATTTCGTTTTGTTACTCATATGAGATATTAGTAGCATTTTCCGGCTAGCGAAACGTTGTCGCGGATGGAAAGATGCCTTCAGACACCAAACTCTCATCAATGGTTCTGTAAGTTTTTATTGACAGAACTTATTGACGGCAGTGGCACGTGTTCATATAAAAAATATTAATGAGGGTAATAAATAATGATGAAGCGCAATATTCTGGCAGTGGTGATCCCTGCCCTGCTGGTAGCCGGTGCAGCTAACGCTGCAGAAATCTATAACAAAAACGGCAACAAACTGGACTTCTATGGAAAAATGGTCGGCGAGCACGTCTGGACCACCAATGGCGACACCAGCAGCGACGATACCACCTACGCCCGTATCGGCCTGAAAGGCGAAACTCAGATCAACGATCAGCTGACCGGCTACGGTCAGTGGGAATACAACATGGACGCCTCCAACGTTGAAGGTTCCCAGCCGACCAAAACCCGTCTGGCGTTCGCAGGTCTGAAAGCGGGCGAGTATGGTTCATTCGACTACGGCCGTAACTACGGCGCAATCTACGACGTCGAAGCAGCAACCGATATGCTGGTTGAATGGGGCGGCGACGGCTGGAACTACACCGACAACTACATGACCGGCCGTACCAACGGCGTGGCAACCTACCGTAACTCTGACTTCTTCGGTCTGGTTGACGGCCTGAGCTTCGCGCTGCAGTACCAGGGTAAAAACGACCACGACCGTTCGATTCACAAGCAGAATGGCGACGGCTTCAGCACCGCGGCGACCTACGCGTTCGACAACGGTATTGCGCTGTCTGCTGGCTACTCCGGTTCCAACCGTAGCGTAGATCAGAAAGCTGACGGCAATGGCGACAAAGCCGAAGCCTGGGCAACCTCTGCAAAATATGACGCCAACAACGTTTACGCGGCCGTCATGTACTCCCAGACTTACAACATGACCCCGGAAAACCAGGGTAACTACTTCGCGGGCAAAACCCAGAACTTCGAAGCCGTTGTACAGTATCAGTTCGACTTCGGCCTGCGTCCGTCCATCGGCTACGTACAGACCAAAGGCAAAGACCTGCAGGCGCGCGGCGGCTTCTCCGGCGGCGATGCGGATCTGGTTAAATACGTCGAAGTGGGTACCTGGTACTACTTCAACAAGAACATGAACGTCTATGCGGCGTACAAGTTCAACCAACTGGACGACAACGCTTATACGCGTGAAGCTGGCGTAGCGACCGACGACCAGGCGGCCGTGGGTATCGTTTACCAGTTCTAATTTGCAGTACACCCCTTCGTGATATGCCTTCAGAGCAGGACTTCGGTCCTGCTTTTCTCTATTCGTGAGGCAAAGATCGTATCTTTCGAAAACCTTCGCGCTTTTTGTCGCAAACGGTTGGCAATTCGTTGTTCTCCCGTTAACCTGATAGCGGATTTCCCTTCAGTAATCACAATGGAACCTCGTCATGTTTGAGAACATTACCGCCGCCCCAGCCGACCCGATTTTAGGTCTGGCCGATCTGTTTCGTGCCGATGACCGCCCTGAAAAGATTAACCTCGGAATTGGTGTTTACAAGGATGAAACTGGTAAAACCCCCGTTCTGACCAGCGTCAAAAAAGCAGAGCAGTACCTGCTGGAAAATGAAACGACTAAAAACTATCTGGGCATCGATGGTATTCCTGAATTTGGTCGCTGCACCCAGGAGCTGCTGTTCGGTAAAGGCAATGCGATTATCGCCGATAAACGCGCCCGCACCGCGCAGACCCCGGGCGGTACCGGTGCACTGCGCGTCGCCGCAGACTTCCTCGCCAAAAACACCGACGTGAAACGCGTGTGGGTAAGCAACCCGAGCTGGCCAAACCATAAGAGTGTGTTTACCTCCGCCGGGCTGGAAGTGCGTGAATATGCCTACTACGACGCGGCTAACCACGCGCTGGACTTTGATGGTCTGCTTGCCAGCCTGAACGAAGCCCAGGCGGGCGACGTGGTACTGTTCCACGGCTGCTGCCACAACCCGACCGGTATCGATCCCACGCTCGATCAGTGGCAGACGCTGGCGCAGCTGTCGGTCGAGAAAGGCTGGCTGCCGCTGTTCGATTTCGCCTATCAGGGCTTCGCCCGCGGCCTGGAAGAAGATGCTGAAGGGTTGCGCGCCTTTGCTGCTCTGCATAAAGAGCTGCTGGTCGCCAGCTCCTACTCGAAAAACTTTGGCCTGTACAACGAGCGCGTCGGCGCCTGCACTCTGGTCGCCGCCGATCAGGAGACTGTAGACCGCGCATTCAGCCAGATGAAGTCGGTGATCCGCGCTAACTACTCCAACCCGCCTGCGCACGGCGCGTCCGTGGTCGCGACCATTCTGAGCAACGATGCGCTGAGGGCGATCTGGGAGCAGGAGCTGACCGATATGCGCCAGCGCATTCAGCGCATGCGACTGCTGTTCGTCAACACCCTGCAGGAGAAAGGCGCGAGCCGCGACTTCAGCTTTATCAGCAAACAGAACGGTATGTTCTCGTTCAGCGGCCTGACGAAAGAGCAGGTGCTGCGTCTGCGTGAAGAGTTCGCCATCTATGCGGTCGCGTCCGGCCGTATCAACGTGGCCGGCATGACGCCTGACAACATGGCGCCGCTGTGCGAAGCCATCGTCGCCGTGCTGTAAGCAATATTATTCGATATCAAGAAAAAGGCCGCGAATGCGGCCTTTTTTATGTTCGCGTCAGGTGGGTTACCAGACCGGCATCTCATCCTGCAGGAACGGGTTGTTGCGGCGTTCCTCACCCAGCGTCGACAGCGGACCATGGCCGGGAATAAAGGTCACGTCATCGCCCAACGGCAACAGCTTATCCTTAATGGCCGCGATCAGCTGCCCATGGTCGCCGCGTGGAAAATCACTGCGCCCCACCCCGCCTTTGAAAATCACATCCCCGGAAATAAGCAGTCGGGAAGCGTCATCAAAGAAGACCACATGACCAGGAGTATGGCCTGGGCAGTGCAGCACCCGCAGCGCCACATTCCCCACATTAACCACGTCGCCTTCATTAAGCCAGCGATCCGGACGCAGCGGCTGGCAATCCTCCAGGCCGAACATCCGGCTTTGCGCCGGTAAGCCTTCCAGCCAGAACTCATCTTCTTTTTCCGGACCAATAACCGGCACGCCATAATGCTCCGCCAGTTCCGCAGCGGCGCCGACGTGATCGAGGTGGCCATGCGTCAGCAGAATCTGCATCAGCGTGACGCCAGCCTCCGTCACCACCGCTTTGATACGTTCAGCATCGCCGCCAGGATCGACCAGCGCCGCCAGCCGGGTTTGTTCGCACCAGATAAGAGAACAGTTCTGCGCGAACGCGGTAACCGGAATAATACGATAGTTCATGACGCTCCTTTCGTTACCAGTGCCTTACGGGACCGGTATCAATATGCACAAAGTTACTACGTGGGTAATATCCTACACCACCTGCGCGCATAGATAACGCCGCTTTGCGAATATTGCTTAACGAAATACCTTCAATATGGAAATCCATTGCCTGCCCCTTGGTGTGATAGCTGTGTTTTGCTACACCACGGCTTCGTGCGCGAAGCTCATCATTGGTATCGAGGGAACGATAGCCAGAGATAAGCTGGACAGGTTTGTTGGTGCCAAGTAGTCCCTGCAACCGATAAAGATGATCGAACAGATTTGGATCGATGGACTTAATTTTATTCGCGCGGTAATCACGGAAAAAATGGTTAAGTCTTGCTAATTCATCCTGAATATAGCCTCTGCCATCGAAAAACTCCGCCTTGAGTGATTCACCAGTATGCAGGTTATTCAGCGTCAAAATACGCGGACGGGGGGTCGAGAGGGTGGCAAATGCCGGCGCAGGGAGAATGGCGGCAGCACCCAGCGCAGCACCACCCAACGCCAGCAATCTGCGGCGATTAGCGTCAAATTTGTCCATGATAATCAGGTCTACAGTCAATGAATCGTTATATACTTTTTCCGCCTTGCGCGATGCAGAACCTCAGCACGCCATCGCTCGCCACAGCCTTGATGCAGCCCGGCAAAAGAGAGCGTTCGCGCTGACCGCGCCACGCATTGAGCGGAATGATATGTATATGCACTTCTGGCGCACGAAAGGCACCTTACCGGGCATTATTGCCAACGTCAAGGCAGCCTCACCCCAGGAAAATCGGGCGCTGCAGAGGAGCAGCGCCCTTTTTTACCCAGTGCTAGGACAACAAAATCCATTGAACTACTTCATTTACCTGATTAATTGTTCAGCTTTCGTCAGAATTTGTGCGCTGGATCGCGCGGTGATATCGTAATTGTAAATATCTGTTCGATATTGTGTACGTCCATCAGCGTCCACAAACGCCGTTAAGTAATATAAATTCACCGGTATATTTTGCCGAATATTGACATAGCGCGTGTCCCCTTGCTTCAGGGCATCAGAAATACGCGAGTCATTCCAGCCCGCATCCTGCAGCAGCATATTGGCCAGCTCCGAAGCCTTATTCACCCTCACACAGCCGGAACTGAGCGCACGAACATCCTTCTGGAACAGATTATGGTTCGGCGTATCGTGCAGGTAGATGGCATCGGAGCTCGGCATATTGAACTTGTAGCGTCCGAGCGAGTTACGCGCCCCGGGCGCCTGCTGGAAGCGGAACGGTAAGTTGTTCTCGGTGATGGTCGACCAGTCAACCCGATAAGGATCGATGGTCTCTTTACTATTCCAGCCGCGCATCACGGTGTAGCCATGCTGCTCCAGATAGCCTGGATTGTTACGCACCTTCGGCAGGATATCTTTGCGCGCCAGGGTTGGCGGCACGTTCCACGGCGGATTGACCACCACGTTATTCAGCGCGCTGCTCATCATTGGCGTTTTGCGGTCCGGACGCCCCACAATCACCCGCGAGGCCAGCACCTGGCTGCCGTCCTGGTAATAGACCAGCGAGAACGCCGGAATATTGACCATAATGCCGGTGGATAGTTTGCCCGGCAGTAAGCGTAAACGCTGAATGTTCAGGGCCAGCACCCCTGCGCGCTGCGCGGAAGAGACGTTGAGCCAGTCGCGAGTCGACTGGCCGATGACGCCATCCGCCCCCAGCCCCTGCATCGCCTGGAAGCGCTTAACCCCCTCCACCAACTGGCGATCGTACACGCCGCGCGCCGCGGGTTTGCTCTTTTTCTTCGCCGACGGGCTCACCACATCGCCAGGCAGAACGATATTGGCGGTATTGTCCAGCATCCCGGTACGCTGGAGGATCTCGCGCAGGGCACCGATATCATTGCTCCATTCGCCGGGGCGCAGCGAGCCGCTGCCGGTCATCTGCGGCCACGGGCGAGAATCAGCCACCAGCGCAAGCAGCGACTGATGCATGGCTTCATACTGCGGATGATGCGGCGCCAGGCCGGCGATAAACGCCGGCAGGGAGCCATTGTCCAGCGCCAGCTGCCACTGGTTAATCACCGACAGCGGCGGGGTCGCCATCTTGTACGGCGTTGAACTGTACAACCAGCGGGTCCCCTGGGTGGGGATGCCGCTGATAAAGTGCAGATAGCCCATCATGGCGTCCGACAGCACCACATCGCGCGCCATGCCGCTGACGGCGGGATCGGTCAGCAGACTGACCCAGGTGGTAAATTGCGGCTGAAAACCGGCGATGGCGATCTCCGCCAGCTGCTGCTGGAACGCCTGCACCGCCTCGCGGTTTTCCCACATCGGTTTCATATCCCTGGCGGCGTACAGCGACACCAGCGGATTCATAAAGACGGGTTTATACCCTGCCGGCAACAGCGCCTCGATCTGGGCGCGACTGTTTGCCGCCGTCGCCATCGACAGCGGCTGCTCACCGGCCAGCTTCGCGACCGCCGGCGATTGCCCATCGCTTTGCGCCAGCGCGACAGAGACCTCAGCGGGCGTCGCGGAACTGTCGCCGGGTACGACTTCAGGCTCTTCGGCCTGGACATTGAACAGCGGAGCAAATGCCAGTGCCAGGCTCAGGCTGAGCGCTGACAATGGACGACCATACCGTTTCTTTAGCAACATCCCTTGCCCCCTGTTGTCACACATTGCAGCCCACAAAATTGGGGCTCTTTTTCAGTATATAAAGACGAAAAGGCTTTTGCCTTACCTAATGTAAAGAAGTTTAAAGATTATACCACCCTGGCATAACGGGCTGGATAGAAAAAAAGGGCAACTTAACGTTGCCCTCTTCACCGCTTAGCCGCCAGAATGTTGCCGCAGCCTCAGGAGGCGTCGGCCGTTCCCGGCAGCGCTTCCGGCAGCGGCGCGGCAAACCCGCGCAGCCCCACCACGTGGACGTGTTCGTGATTATTGAACACTTTACGCACCAGTTTATAGGTGGTGCCTTTCTCCGGACTGATGTTCTCCGGCGCCGCGATAATCAGCTGCATCTCCAGACGTTCGCACAGCTCGAACAGCGTGGCGATGGAGCGGGCATCGAGACGCGCCGCTTCATCGAGGAACAGCAGACGGCAAGGCGAGATATCCTTGCCGCGCAGCCGGCGGGATTCATCTTCCCAGCTCTGGACGACCATCACCAGAATCGACATCCCGGTACCGATCGCTTCCCCGGTGGACAGCGCGCCGGACTCCGCGCGTAGCCAGCCGTCGGAGCCGCGGTTAACTTCCACTTCCATCTCCAGATAGTTGCGGTAGTCGAGCAGCTCTTCACCGATGGTTTGCGGCGTGCGCTGCCCCATGTCGATCTGCGGATTCAGGCGCTGATAGAGCTTAGCCAGCGCTTCCGAGAAGGTCAGGCGGTTGCTGTTGAAGAGATCCTGATGCTGTTCATGCTGCTCGGAGAGCACATCGAGCAGCATCGAATGGGTCTCACGCACATTGACGTTCAGACGCACGCTGTTGACCTGGCCGAAGGAGACGCTCTGCAATCCCTGATTGAGCATCCGGATACGATTCTGCTCGCGCTGAATGGTTTTGCGAATAATGTTGGCCACGCTGCGGGAGCTGATGGCCAGCTTCTGTTCGCGGTTTGTTAGCTCTTCGGTCAGGCGGCTGAGCTCAATCTCCATCTGCTCGATCGCTTCCACCGGATCATCGGTGCGGATAATATCCTGGCGGATACGCTCGCGCAGATGCTGGTAGACGGCAACGAAGAACTGAATTTTGCGCTCCGGACGCTTCGGATCTTCCGAGATACGCAGCACGTCGCGCAGATGTTCGTTATCAGCGACCGCCAGACGCAGCGCACCGAGCGCCTTATCCGACATGGAGCGCAGCTCGTCGGCGGAAAGATAGGCCAGCTCGCGGCGGTGCAGACGACGCTCGACGCCGTTGTCTTTCACCAGGCGCATCACCGCGCACCAGCCCGCCTTGGCGGTCACCACCTGCTCGCGCATTTCGCAATAATCGCGCTCTAACTTGCGCAGTTTGCGGGTCAGGTTGTCCATTTCCGCTTCGCAGAAGGTCAACGCTTTCTCCAGCTGATTGCGACGGGAGCGGTTATTGCTCAGCTGCATGTGCAGCTCATCGCGACGCGCACGGGCCCGCTCTTCCGCGCCGGCATCGGCGCGTACGCCAATGTCCTGCAGCTCTTTATACAGATCGTTAAGCAGCTCTTTCTTGGTGTCATACGAGCTCTTCAGCGAGGCCAGCACCTGATTGTACTGGCTAAGCTGCGCCGCATGGGCACGCATCGCGTCGCGCGCGCGGCTGCGTTCGGTTTCCGCCTGCTCCAGACGCTGGCGCAGCTTCTCGTTGAGATCGCTGTTGCCGCTGAGCATTTCCGCCGAATCGGAGTAACTGAAGTGGGCCCGGCGCTGGACGACCTCCGCCAGGGCAAAAGCCTGCTGGCGCGCATCGCGCTGGGTCTGCTGCGCATAGGCGTAATCTTCTTTCAGCTGCTCAAACTGCTCCGGATCGCTCTGCAGCACCGAAACAATAGGCTCCAGCTTCGCCAACTGATTGCCGTGCTGCTGAATAAAGCGCGCGGCCTCCTGCGCTTCATCCAGACGTTCCTGGATCTCGTCCACGCGGTCGGCCAGCGTATCATCCGCCAGCAGATTCAGGCGCGGCAGCAGGCGGTTAAGCGCCGACACGCCCTCTTTCGCCTGCTCATACTGCACGCGGTTCTGTTGGTTATCGCTTTCATGGGCGCTCAGCGCGCGCTCCAGCTCGCCGCGGCGGCTGTTGAGTTTGCGGATCTCTTCTTCTGGATCGTCCTCGAAGGCCACCGCCAGATGGCTGCCGATGAAGCGGCTAAAAGCCTGATGCAAACGCTGTGTTTTCTGCACGTCAAACGACAGGGTCGCAAAACGCTCGGACAGCGATTCACGCTCGGCATGCAGGGTTTCAATGCGGTTTTCACGCGCGGCGCGGCCAAACAGCGGCAGCGACGGAAAGCGCGAATAACGCCACTGGCGGTCGGCAATCTTCACCACCACCGCTTTTTCCAGCTCGTCCACGCTGAATACGCTATCGTCAAAGGACTGCGGATCGCCTTCGATCAGATAGAGATCTTCCGGACAATCCTCCAGCCCTTCAAGCTGCTCGGCAACCTGCGACAGATCCGGCACCACGATGGCATGGCGCGACGGACCGTACAGCGCGGAGAAGTACGGCGCATCGTCAAGGCTAACATCATCGTAGATCTCGGACAGCAGAACGCCGCCGAACCGTTCCGCCAGCGCGTTGAGGCGCGGATCTTCCGAACCGCCCGGCTGGCTGAGACGCTCGATTTCTTCGTCGATGGCGCGCTTGCGGGCGCCGACCTCGTCACGTTCAACGATAGCTTCGCGCTCGCGCTCCAGCAGCTGCTGCAGGTATTCGGTAACCTCCTGGCCGGACTCAAACTGCTCGCCGCTCTGCTCGCACAGCTGGTTAAGGCTATTCTGCGCCGCCAGCCAGACCGGCGCCCGGCGCATCAGCGTCTGAGTGCGCGACTGCAGCTGCTCCAGCTCCTGGCGCAGGGTCATGCGCTGTTCCTGAGCGTTAGAAACGCTGTCGGCCAGCGAAGCGATGCGCGCTTCCAGCTCCTGATGCAGCGTTTCCAGATCGTCGATATCGTAGCGTTTGCCCTGGCGTTTGCAGAACTCAGCCAGCTGGCGCTCGGCGTCCTGCTGCTCGCGCAGGCGCTGCTCCAGCTCGTTGAGGCGGCTGCGCAGCCCCTGCGCCTGCTCGGCCTGGTGGCGCTGGTTCACGCCGTCGCGCAGCAATTCGCGCGCCACGTCCCAGGCTTCATTGCGCGCCAGCGGGCCGTTAATCGCCGCCACCAGCTGGTAGGCCTGTTCAAACTGGCTGTGCGCGGTTTGCGCCACGCTCATTTTCTGTTCCAGCGACAGCATTTTCTCCGTCGCTTCCTGCTCTTTCGCCTGGAAAGTTTCCAGCCACTCGTCGGCGCTCTCCGGCGTCAGGTCCGGCAGATGGCACAGCGCCTTCGCGCGCTCCAGCGCCTGCAGCGCCTGGTGATACTGAATGGCTCGGGTCTGCTGCACGTCAAGCGCCTGCTGATAGTCGGCGAGCTGGTTTTTCAGCTCATCCACTTCCAGCTCGGCGGCCTCGGCGCGGGCTTCGTTCTCTTCCTGGCGATCGATGGCTTCCGCCACCACTTCGTTCTGCTCTTCCAGACGGATCTGCAGCTCGTCGAGATCCGCTTCGTAGCGCTCGATTTTTTCCTGCTGACGCAGCGCGGTCTGCACCAGGTTCAGGTGATCGCTGGCGGCCTGGTAATCCGCTTCCAGATCGCCTTCTGCGCCGTTATGCTCCTGCAGCTCGCGCGCCATGTCGACGTGCTTATACTGCTCCGCCGCCAGTTGCGAACGCGAGGTAAAGAGATCGCGACGATACTCCAGCGCCTTATCAAGATGAATACGCCGCTCGTTGGCGTGACGCATATAGTCCGCCGCCACGTAGTTGGTGGCTTCGCTAATCAGATGTTTGAACAGATCGCGATCGGACTGGGTGACGCGGATCGCCTCGAGAGTCATGCGGTTTTCTCGCAGCGCCGCTTCCATATCCTGGAATGCCTTACGCACGCCGCTGTTTTCCGGCAACAGGTAGTCGCGCAGCGAGCGGGTAATGGTGCTGGAGATCCCGCCGTAGAGCGAGGCCTCGATCAGGCGATAATATTTACTTCGATCGGAGGCGGAACGCAGACGGCGCGCCACCACGCCCAGATCGAACATCAGCGAATGATACTCGGTGATCGAGTTGAACTGCTTAAACTGGACCCCTTCCATCGCCTCGAGCTTGTCTTTCAGCTCATTGAGACTGACTACGCGCGCCTGGCGATCGTTCAGCGTTTCGGTTAACAGCTGGGTCGGCAGGATAGAGGTGGGCAGCCCCTGAATGGCGAAAGGCTTGATATCGACTTTGCGATCGCGCCCGGCAACCTGCTGCAGGCGCACGCCGACCACCACGCGCTGATGGCGGGAGTTGATAACGTCGAGCACTGAGTAACAGACGCCGGCGCGCAGCTTACCGTGCAGGCCTTTATCGCGTGAGCCGCTGGTGGCCCCCGCTTCGGTGGTGTTACGGAAGTGCAGCAGGGTTAAATCGGGGATCAGCGCCGTGACGAAGGCCGCCATGGTCGTCGACTTACCGGCGCCGTTCCCCCCGGAGAGGGTGGTGACCAGTTCATCAAGATCAAAGGTCCGGGCAAAGAAGCCGTTCCAGTTAACCAGCGTCAGCGAGCGAAACTTACCGCGTTCAATCATTACTCTTCCTCCCCGCTATCCGGCTGGTTCTCTTCATTCTCATCATTGAGCTGCAGGTGATTTTCCAGGGCCATCGCTTCCCCGTCGCGGATCAGGCGGCGCTGCGCCTCGCGCGGGTCGTCGCCGGCGCGTACATCGGCGCCAAAGCGGAATACCGATTCGGTAATGCGGAACTTACTGCTGTCGTGGCCCATAAACCACACCATCCCCAGACGGCGCAGGCGGTTTAGCGACGCGCGCATTTTTTCCTGCAGCTTCTGACGGTCCAGATCCGAACCGGTGGAACGGTTGTTGACCAGCTTCAGCAGCCTGGATTCATCCGCCAGGGTCAGCAGCTCGTCATACAGCTCCTGCTGGGTGAAAATTCCTTCGTTTGCCAGGCGCTCCGGGCTGAGATAGAGATAGCAAAGAATTTTGCCCACCATCATATCCAGTTCGGACAGCACCGAGCGTGAAATCAGGGTTGTGGAACGCGGGCGCAGGTAGAAAAACCCCTCCGGCGCGCGGATCAGCTCGACGTTATAGCGAGCGTAAAACTCTTCCAGATAATCCTGGAAGTCCATCAAAAATGCGTGATTATCCAGCTCGTCGAGGCCGATATGTCGGCCCGCGCGCAAGGCGCTGTCCAGCGCCGGAAATAACGGATTGGCCAACGCCTGCGCCAACTTAACCGGCATCACTTGTTCAATATTTGTCAATGACATGCGCCTGTACCTTGGCTCCGTAATCATTAATCGGCTGCCATTTGGCTGGCAGTCCGGTGAAATCTGCCTGGGCGACGCCCAGCTGTACCGCCTGATCCACGACGATCCGCGCCACGTCGAAGTGACGCCCGCGCGGATACTGCGCCAGGAACTCCCGCGCCACCAGGCCGAGATCCAGCGGTATTCCTTTCTCTTTATAGACCGCCAGCTGCGCTTCGATCAGCGCCGCCAGCTGCTCGCGAATTTCGTTAAACTCTTCAAATTCGAGGTCCGCCGGCAGCTCGCCGGTGACCTCTTCATCGCGCAGGGCCATCTCCTCGTCGCGCATATCCAGCAGACGGTCGGCGTTGGCGTAAGTCAGCGCCCACGGCTCATCAAAATAGGTCTGTACCGACTGGCGCAGACGCTGGGCGAAGACGCGGTTCTTATCCATATCGATAGCGGTACGGATAAACTTGTGCACGTGGCGGTCATAGCCGATCCACAGGTCAATCGCCTGTTGGCCCCAGCTGACGATGCGGTCCAGCTTGCTTTGCAGGTCGAACACCAGCCGGTCGACAAAATGGAGATCGTCGCGCGCCATGGTCGAATCCTGAATGCGCAGCAGATTCGCCTGCAGCTTATCCCCCGCCGCATCCAGCGTATCCTGCAGTTCACGCAGGGTGCCGGAGGTTTCCGACAGCAACAGTTCACAGCTGGAAATCGCCGCGCGCCAGTCTTTGTTCAACAGCTGCGCGATATCGTCTTTCACCAGCTGCTGCTGCTCATCCATGATGCGCTGCGTCAGGTCGATGCTGTCGAAAATTTCCGCTACCGAATACTTCAGCGGGGCAAAAACGTTGCGATGCCAGTGAAACTCATCGCCGCCCTCTTCCGCAGCATCCGCCGCGCGCTTCAGCTCGCCGGCGACGATCGACAACTGCATCGAGAGACGCAGCGTCGAAAATTCGCGCTGCCGGATATAATAATCGGTGATCCCGATCCCCAACGGCGTCAGACGATAGATTGCATTGCCTTCGGTAATTTCGCTGGTAAAGCGGTTCAGCAGACGCTGGCGCACCAAATCGTTGATGGCGTTATTGGCGCGCTGGCTGATGGTTTCGCTGGTCTGCTCAAACGCATCACTCACGTGGCGGAACGCATCCACCAGTTCTCCCTCGCTCATTTCCCCTTCCAGCCGTTCGCCATTCAGGGTGGCGATCGCCAGCAGGAAAGAGAGTCTGTCGACCGGCAGCGAGATAGAAAAATCATTTTTCCTGGCCCAGGCAACCAGTTCGGGGACTGTCTGGGAAAATTCACTCATACTTTATCCTTGCATCTGCGGCTATGAGCCTGGCTCTTAAGCGCGGTGACATGAATATAACGGCCCAGGCTGAGGTACGGCTCCTGACGACAGTAGCGCGTCTCCAGCTCCAGCAGCGCCGCATAGCTGTCATGCTGTTGGCGTTTTTCACGCAGATAATCATGAAACACCCGCACGCCGGTTTTGCTGACAATCTGCCAGCCAATCTCTTCCAGCCAGTGATAAACCTGCTGCGGCTCACGCGGATAGTCCGGCGACAGCGTGCGTTTTTTCTTTTTTGGCATGCCCAGTTGTACGTAATCGAAATTACCGGCAACCATATTGTGCATCAGCAGGCCGTTAGCATTGTAGAACATCAACGACAAGCCGCCGCCAGGACGCAGCGTCGACCACAGGGTACGCAGCACCGCTTGGGGCTCCGCCACCCACTCCAGCACCGCATGAAACAGTACCAGATCGACCGGGCTTTCCAAGTGCTGCGCAATATCCTGAGCCGCGCATTGTACAAAATGCATGTTGTCGATCACACCTTTATCGACAGCAGCCTGGCGGGCGCGGGCCACCATTTCAGCGGAGAGATCGCACAGCGTCACGTGATGACCCAGTTGCGCCACTTTAATGGCCGTTTGCCCTTCGCCGCCGCCGGCATCCAGTACCCTCAGCGGCCCCGGCCCCAGCTGCGCCAGCAGCGGCTCCAGATCCTGCCAGAGGATCGCCTGGCGCAGCTGGCCTTTTGTGGTGCCGTAAATATTGCGCGAAAACTTTTCAGCAATGTCATCGAAATTGCGATCCTGCACGGGCGACTCCACAAGCCAACACAAAACCGCTATTTTGTCATACCCACGCCGAGAATGAAGCGATCTGTTATAAGATCCGAACATAACTTTGGTTATATGGTTAAAAAAGGAACCATCTGGCATGCTTTTCACGCTAAAAAAGATCGTCGGCGGTCTGCTGCTACCGCTTCCTGCCCTGCTGTTGCTGATCGGTATCGGGATCGCCCTGTTATGGTTCAGCCGCTTTCAACGTACCGGGAAGTTTTGCGTGAGCCTCGGCTGGCTGCTGCTGACGCTGCTGAGCCTGCAGCCCGTGGCAGACAGCCTGCTTAAACCGATAGAAGATCGCTATCCCACCTGGCGCGGCGAGCAGCCGGTGAGCTACGTGGTGGTGCTGGGCGGCGGCTATACCTGGAACCCGGAGTGGGCGCCTAGCTCTAACCTTATCAGCAACAGCCTGCCGCGCCTGACGGAGGGCATTCGCCTGTGGCAGGAGAATCCGGGATCGAAAATGATCTTTACCGGCGCGGCGGCAAAAACCAACCCCGTCAGCACGGCGGAGGCCGGGGCGAGAGTGGCGGAGAGCCTCGGCGTACCGCGCAGCGATATCATCGTGCTCGATAAGCCGAAAGATACGGAAGAGGAAGCGCTGGCGGTGAAGGGCGCCATCGGCGACGCCCCCTTCCTGCTGGTCACCTCGGCGTCGCATCTTCCGCGGGCGATGATCTTCTTTCGCCATGCCGGTCTGGATCCGCTGCCCGCGCCGGCTAATCAGATGGCGGTCACATCACCGCTCAATCCGTGGGAGCGGGTCATTCCTTCACCGGTGTGGCTGATGCACAGCGACCGGGTCGGCTATGAAACGCTTGGTCGCGTCTGGCAATGGCTGAAAGGCAGCTCAGGCGAGCCAGGGCAGGAGTGATTTTGCGGCGAGGTCGAAACGGGCGCGGTCAAAGCGCCCGGTATTGACCAGGCTATCCACCTCATCCCACAGCAGATAAAGCCAGCGCCGCCAGACAAAGGCCTCGGAGACCGGCGCCTGCTGCAGGTAACGCCATAGCAGCTGCTCGGCCTGGCCCCCCTCCGCGAG
The DNA here is from genome assembly GCF_050378715.1 of Klebsiella sp. 2-CIP_Kleb. NCBI lineage: Bacteria > Pseudomonadati > Pseudomonadota > Gammaproteobacteria > Enterobacterales > Enterobacteriaceae > Klebsiella > Klebsiella sp. 2-CIP_Kleb. Next base: position 848,798 of record NZ_JBNRLG010000002.1, on the reverse strand, counting down.
ACGGAACAGTTCGTACTCCCGCGGCGCCCACAGCATCATCCCCGGACCAACCATCGCCAGCAGCTGATCGCTGCGCGGATCTTTCAGCATGCTGCGCAGGGTGAAATTGCCGTGCACCAGTACGGCATTATCATTGAAATCGCGGAACAGCTCCGGCAGACACTCGCGGGAGCGGAACAAAACCCGCTTATCCTGCATGGTCAGACCGGTGTCCTGATACAGGTTCAGGGTGCTCCACAACATCGCCACCCGCTGCCGGTACCAGTTCGGCCACAGATTGTCCTGGGTATTATCGACCATCCCCACGCAGCCGCCGCTGTCCTGACGATGCCAGGCCAGCAGCGCCTCGACGATCTGCTCCTGCAGCTGCTCCCAGCGCGCCGGGGTGCGGGTGGGCGCCTCCACCGGGACGCCGCGCAGACGCTCAAGCAGCAGCACGTCCGGCCCGGGATGCTCTTCATGCGTCATCACGCCATAGACCACCGGCATGCGCACCGTACCGCTGCGCGCCAGAGTGGAGATCTTCCAGGCCAGCTGCCGCGCCACGCCGGGGGTGGTGAAACTTCGCGCCAGCAGCGGCATCGGATTTCCCTGCGCGTCATACAGGGACCACAGCGCCGTAGCGGCTTTTTCACTGACACACTCCACCCGGCTCAGCTTTTCGCCAAGCAGGTGACTCAGTTCGGTTCGCAACTGTTCCATTGTCGATTACCCCTATGAACACTACTGATTTCATAATGAGCGCCCGCACCTGGGTTGTCATCGGATAAGATCAAAAATGGGCAAAAAAAGCATAAAACCGGTGGGGATATCCCCTCCTGCAAGGAGGGGACAGAGGACTAACGCAGTTCAGCGCGGACGCGCGCCAGATCTTCAGGGGTATCGACGCCGGTGCCGGGCACTTCGGCCGCCACGGCGACATGGATCTTCTCGCCATACCACAGCACCCGCAGCTGCTCGAGCATTTCTATCTGCTCCAGCGGGCTTGGCGCCCAGCTGACATAGCGGCGAATAAAGCCGGCGCGATAGCCATAGATGCCGATGTGGCGCAGCAGAGAATCACCAATGGCGTCGCGGGAGTGGGCAAAGCGATCGCGATCCCAGGGAATGGTGGCACGGGAGAAATAGAGCGCATAGCCCTGCGCATCCATCACCACTTTGACCGCATTTGGATTAAACGCCTCTTCCGCATCGTGGATCGGTACCGCCAGCGTCGCCATTCCGCTGGTGCTGGCAGCCAGATTCTCCGCCACCTGGCGGACGATAGCCGGGGGGATCATCGGCTCATCGCCCTGGATATTGACGATGATGGTGTCATCGCTGAACGCGCACTTCTCCACCACCTCCGCCAGCCGTTCGGTGCCGGATTGATGGTCGGCGCGGGTCATGCAGACCTCGCCGCCGGCGGCTTCAACCGCCCGGGCGACCTCTTCGTGATCGGTGGCGACAATAATGCGATCCGCGCCGGATTCGCGGGCGCGCTCCAGCACATGGACAATCATCGGCTTGCCGTTAATGTCCTGCAGTGGTTTTCCCGGCAGGCGCGTGGAGGCGAAACGCGCAGGAATAATGACCACGAAACTCATGAGTGACTCTCTTCTACCGCCAGCGGACGCGCTTCTGTCTCCAGCAGCACAGGGATACCGTCGCGCAGTGGAAACGCCAGACTATCAAGTTTGCAAATAAGTTCTTGCTTATCCTGACTGTAATACAGCTTACCGTTACAGACCGGGCAGGCGATGATTTCAAGTAAACGGTGATCCATGTTTCCTCCTGATGGACCGGATAGATTTCTCAGCAGCATAACACAGGAAGGTCGGCGCCGGGATCAATCGGCATCGATTTCCCATCCTCGCTCCTGGCCGACAAACAGCCCTTCCGGCAGGCGTCGACACAGGATCCGGTCTGCCGATTGCCAGCGTGCGAAGTCGTTGATCGCCCGGCGCAGCCCCTGCTCCAGACCACGGGTGATCTTCACCTCATCCTCCAGCCACAGGGCGAAGATCTCCAGCTCCCGGCTTTTGCGATGTATTTTACTGTCCATCCGCCCGACCAGTTTCCCCTGGTGCAGCAGAGGCAGTACGAAGTAGCCATACTGACGCTTCGGCGCCGGGGTATAGCACTCCAGGCGATAGCTGAAGTTGAACAGTTGCTCAGCGCGCTTCCGATCCCAGACCACCGGGTCGAAGGGCGAGAGCACGGCGCTATGGCTGGCGGTAAGTTTACCGCCGGGCGCGGACTCCAGCTGCGCCAGCGCGTCGCGATGCAGCCACATCTCGCCAAGCGCCTCCACGTCGACTGGCACAACCAGGCCCTCTTCCTGCCAGGCCGCCAGCAAACCCGGTAGCGCCGGCTGACGTAAACGATAGTAATCCGCCAGCCACTGGGGGCGAAAGATGCCGAGGCTGCGGGCGCTGTTGCGCAGCATGATGGCCTCCGCAGCGTCGCGGGGCAGCGCATCGCGCTCGTCGTCCCAGTGCGGCATCACCCGCCGGGTTAAATCATACACGCGGTGAAAGTTGCGCCGCTCCACCACCATCACTTCACCGGCGGTAAACAGCCCTTCCAGGTGGCGCTTATGCGGTTTCCACTCCCACCAGCCGCTGGCGCCTTTGCGTGTGTGGGCAAAATCCGCCGAGCGAACCGGTCCGTTTTGTCCGATATGCGCCACCAGCTCTGCAATACTTCCGGCATGCTCCTCCATCCACGCGCGATGATATTTCCAGCCCATCTTGTCGGGGTTCAACATTCGGTGGCGCACAAGGGCGAAATCGCTGCGCGGTAGAAAACAGGCTTCATGCGCCCAGTATTCCATCAGCTCGCCGCTGCGCAATGACTCATCCAGCCAGTGCTGCGGATAGCTGCCGAGGCGGCTGAACAACACCAGGTAGGGGCTGCGGGCCACCACGTTGATGGTATCGATTTGCAGCAGCGACATTTGCTGGATGGTGGAAAGGATGTCATTCGGGCGAGCGCGACGCCGGGGCTTTTTTAATAACCCCTGCGCCGCGAGATGGAGGTGGCGCGCCTCATTAATCGATAGTTGCAATACCGACATGCAGGTTCTCCGTCAGGAATTCCAGCACAGCGGCGAGCAAAGCCGGCGCGTCGGTTAACGTTGCGCCAACGCCGCTAAGTCCGCAAGCAACCGCTGTGCGCGTTCATCGGCCATTATGGCGTCGACCGGTAAATACCACCAGTTCGCAGCGGCGAAATCGCGACATTTCACGGCGTCTTTCTCGGTCATCAGCAGCATCTGCCCGGCGGTTACCAGAGCGGTGACATCGGCCTGGCTCAGCGCCTGATGGTCCGCCAGCGCCACGGTTTTGACCGGCTGGACGCCACAGCTTTCGAGGGTGGCGAAAAAGCGCGGCGGATGGCCGATGCCGGCCATTGCCACTACGTTAGTGAAGGTAGAGACATCGCGACGTTCGCCGGTAAGCAGGTTGACCGCCATCCCGGGACGCAGCTGCATCGGGATCTCTCCCGGACGCGACACGCCGCCGTTGACGATAATCGCATCAACGCTTTGCAAGCGCGATGCCCGCTCACGCATCGGCCCGGCAGGCAGCCACCAGCCGTTGCCAAAGCGGCGCACGCCGTCGATGACGACAATTTCCCGGTCCCGCGCCAGCTTATAGTGCTGCAACCCATCGTCGGTCACGATAATCTGCAGCTCGTGCGCGCTGAGCAGCGCTTTCACCGCGTCGCTGCGCAGCGGAGAGACCGCCACCGGCGCGCCGGTGCGCTGATGGATGAGCACCGGTTCATCGCCTGCCTGCGCCGTACTGGTCCGGTCAGTTAATACCAGCGGGTAGCGTTCGGCTTTACCGCCGTAGCCGCGAGAGACCACCCCAACGCGAATGCCGCGCTGCTGCAGTTGCTCCACCAGCCAGATCACCACCGGCGTTTTACCGTTGCCGCCGGCGGTCAGGTTACCGACCACCACCACCGGCACCGGCGCGCGCCAGGCTTTTTTCCACCCCAGCTGATAGCTGAGGCGAATCAACGCGCTCACCAGGCCATACAGCCAGGAGAGCGGCAGCAGCAGGCGCCACAGCGGCGACTCACCGGACCAGATGCGCGCGATCATTCGCCGAATTGCATCTTATGCAGCTGGGCGTATACGCCTTTATGCTCCAGCAGGTCGTGGTGCGTTCCGCGCTCCACGATCCGCCCGTCTTCAACCACCACAATCTCATCAGCCTGCTCAATGGTTGACAGACGGTGGGCAATAACCAGCGAGGTGCGGTTTTTCTGCAGCTCATCCAGCGCCGCCTGAATCGCACGCTCGGACTCGGTATCCAGCGCCGAGGTGGCTTCATCGAGGATCAGGATCGGGCTGTTACGCAGTAGCGCACGGGCGATAGCAATACGCTGGCGCTGGCCGCCGGACAGCATCACGCCATTTTCGCCGATGATGGTATCCAGGCCATTGTCCATCTTGTTGATGAAGTCCATGGCGTAGGCCATTCGCGCAGCCTCTTCAATCTGCTCGCGGCTGTACTCTTCAGTACGGGCATAGGCGATGTTATTGGCGACGGTATCATTGAACAGGTGCACGTTCTGTGAAACCAGCGCTACCTGGTCGCGCAGCGAGCTCAGCTTGTACTCGCGCAAGTCATGGCCATCCAGCAGGATCTGCCCATCGTCGACATCGTAGAAGCGCGTGATCAGGCTGGCGATGGTCGATTTACCCGAACCGGAGCGTCCCACCAGCGCCACAGTTTTCCCTTCCGGGATATCGAGATTGATATTGCGCAGCGCGGCCACTTCGCGACCCGGATAGGTAAAGGTGACGTTCTCGAACTTGAGATTGCCTTTCGCCCGCTCAATGACGCGGGTACCTTCGTCTTTCTCCTGCTCGGAATCGAGGATCGCAAACAGCGTCTGGCATGCCGCCATCCCGCGCTGGAACTGGGCATTGACGTTGGTCAGAGACTTCAGCGGACGCATCAGCGCAATCATGGAGGAGAAGACCACGGTAATGGTCCCAGCGGTCAGGGTGTCCATCACGCTCGGGAAGCTGGCGGCATACAGGACAAAGGCCAGCGCCAGGGAGGCGATAAGCTGAATGATCGGGTCGGAGATAGACGAGGCGGAAACCATTTTCATCCCCTGCAGGCGCATTTTATTGCTGACCTTATCAAAACGTTTGGTTTCCACTTCCTGGCCGCCAAACATCAGCACCTCTTTGTGCCCTTTCAGCATCTGCTCAGCGCTGGTGGTGACCTGCCCCATCGTGTTCTGCATATTCTTACTGATATTGCGAAAACGCTTGGAGACCACGCGGATTGCTACCGACACGATCGGCGCCAGTACAATTAGGATCAACGACAGCTGCCAGCTGTAATAGAACATCATCACGAACAGGCCGATAATCGATGCCCCTTCGCGGACCACGGTGATCAGCGCGCTGGAAGAGGAGGAAGCGACCTGTTCAGAATCATAGGTGATACGTGACAGCAGCGTCCCGGTAGACTGCTTGTCAAAGAAAGCCACCGGCATGCCCATCATGTGGCCGAACAGGCGACGACGCATGGTCATCACCACTTTGCCGGAAACCCAGGAGATACAATAGCTCGAGATGTAGCTGGTGATCCCACGCAGCACCATCAGCCCGATAACCACCAGCGGCATCCATAGCAGCACTGAGCGATCCGTTTTACCAAAACCATCATCCAATAACGGTTTAAGAAGCGATAACATGAAGGTGTCACTGCCCGCGTTAAGCACTAACGCCACCGCCGCTACGATTAGCCCGGCTTTAAACGGTGCAATAATCGGCCAAAGTCGGCGGAAGGTCTGCCACGTGGAGAGATCTTTATCGTTCTGCATTCAATAAACCAGCTTGTGTTGAAATAGCCGCATATTCTACCCGTTATCGGCGGGCGCGCCAAACCACTGATGATACCAACGAGGTAAAACTTGATCCCGTAAGCTATGGATTTGCCACCCTTCTGCAGAAAAAACCACCGTTATCTGCCCCTGCTGCGGCGTGGCGAACCAGCGATACCCCCGCTGGCGATAGCGCTGAACGACCTTGTGCGAGGGCATCCGCCACGCATTGTAGCGCGAAGCGGAAACCAGCGCGGCCGCGCCATCCACCCACCGGACCAGCAGTTCGCTGGAGGAGGTGTTGCTGCCGTGATGGGGAACCTGGATAAGTGTAGACGCCAGATGCTGCCAGTAGCGGCTGATCATCGCCTGCTCCGCCTGACGTTCTATATCGCCGGTCAGCAGGATGCTGGAGCGACCGTCATCGATTCGCACCACGCAGGAGTGATTGTTTCCCTTTGCCGCGCTGCCCGGCAGCGGCCACAGCGCCTGGAAAGTGAGTCCCTGCCACTGCCAGCGTTCGCCGCGATGGCACGGCAGATGACGCGCCCAGCCTAAAGGGCTGCGCACCCACGCCTGCGGCCATGCCTGCAGCACGGATTCGAGGCCGCCGCGATGGTCAAGATGCTCGTGGCTCAGCATAATCCCCTGCAGCTGCAGATGGTGCCAGCGCAGCCAAGGGATAATCACCTGTCGACCGCTGTTGCCCTGCGGCCATGCCGGCCCGGTATCGTACAATAACGCCTTGCCGTGACGTTCGATCACCATCGCCAGCCCCTGCCCGACATCCAGCATCGTCACCCGCCATTGGTCCGCGGGCGGTTGCCGGCTGAATGGCCGCGCCAGCAAAAACAGCACACTCAGGCACAGCGCCGGAGTATACCGCCAGCTCTGAAAACGCCAGCCCATCACCAGCAGCCACGGCAGGCTACTGATCCAGAGCCAGCGGGCATCCAGCGTCAGCCAGCCGTCCGGTAAACGTCGTAACCCCCAGAACAACACCGCCAGCACGCGATCGGCTGCCAGCCAGATCAGCGACGCCACCACTTCCGGTCCAGTGAGATGCAGGAGCATTCCGGCGAGAATGAGCGGCACCGCCAGCAGGGTCACTAACGGTACCGCCAGCAAATTAGCGGCCATCGACGTCAGGCTTATGCCATGGAAGAGCAGCAGCTGCAGTGGCATCAGCAGCAGCGTCACGCCAGCCTGCAAATGCACGAGGGCGAACAGCGCTTTCCACGGCCAGCGCCAGCGACTGTCAGGCAGCGGTAAACACTGGAACCAGAAGATCAGCCCCGCCACCGCGAAGGCGGATAGCCACAGGCTTTGCGACAACACCGCCAGCGGATCGGCAACAAGAATCGCTCCCAGACAGCAGAGCCACACCTGCCACGCCGTCCAGCGTTGACCCGACAAACGTAAAGCACAACAGACTGCAAGCCCTACGCAAGTGCGCAGGGCCGGTGGCTGCATACCGGTCAGCCAGGCATAGCCGACTGCGCCCGCCAGCCCAGCCAGCAGCGGTAGCCGCCAGCCGATCCAGCGCCCCGGGAAAAGGGACTGTAAACCGCGCAGCAGGAGCACGATCAGGGAAGCCGCAAGAGCAATATGCAAACCGGAGATAGCCATCAGGTGGGAGGTGCCTGTGTTCTGCATCAGGACTTTGATCTCCGCCGGCAGCACCAGCCGCTCCCCCATCCCCAGGCCCAGCATCACCGGATGCCAGGGATAAGTCTGCAATCGCCGGGTCAGCGACGCCAGGTAGCGGGCGCGCAGACTGCAGCGGGTATCCAACGCGGAAGCGGCGACGATCCCCCCGCTCAGCGGCCGATGCTGGGCCAGCGCATAGCGCTGGCTGTCGAAGCCTCCGTCATTGAGCTGCCCATGCACCGGCCGCAGGCGCAGCGTCATCATCCAGCGCTGCCCCGCACAGACGGGGGCTGGTGCAAGTTCCCCGTATAACGTCACGCCAACCGGGGGGAACAGGAAGCGGTCCGCCAGGCGCACAATCTGTCCGCGGTGCAGAGTCTGGCCATCCGTCTCGTGGAGGAACACTTCCGCCTGCCGGGCGGCGCCGGTGAGGTGCTGCGTTGGCCACAGCGCCTGATATGCGCTCAATACTCCCCAGACCATCAGCAGAAGCGTCATCGCCACAACGGCGATGACCGTCCCGCGCAGACGGGTCAGCAACAGCGCCAGTACGCCGGCGAACGCCAGAATGCCCGGGCCCGGCAACGCGGGTAGCCAGAGTAGCGGCAGTATCGCGATGATGGCGCATCCGGCAAGCCATGGTAGACGCATAAACACCTCCCTGTGAGCGGGCAGTGTTACGCAAAGCGAAGCTGACGTCCTCGGGCAGAATTCAGGCGCGCGTGCAGCGTTCCAGACAATCGTCACGTTTGCAGTCAGGCGCTTTTTTTTTGCGAAGCGGGACGTAAATGGCGGGCACAAAAAAAGCACCCGAAGGTGCTTTTATCGTCAGGCCGGTTGCACGTCGTGCAACTCACCCTTCATAAATATTGGCGCGGTCACGTAATTCTTTCCCGGGCTTAAAGTGCGGAACGTACTTACCTTCCAGTTCGACTTTATCACCAGTTTTCGGGTTACGTCCGGTGCGAGGTGCACGATAGTGCAGAGAGAAGCTGCCGAAACCGCGGATTTCAATGCGCTCACCTTGAGCAAGCGTTGAGGCCATATGTTCCAGCATTTCTTTAACAGCATCTTCCACCGCTTTCGCCGGAATGTGAGATTGCTGGCTGGCAAGTCTTTCAATCAATTCTGACTTGGTCATTATTCCTCCGGTTTCCTTCAAGGCAAAAATTAGCTAACAGCTTAAACAAGGGCGGCCGTAGCCGCCCTTTGTGCTTGATTACAGGACGAATCCTGCAATCTGTCAAGTAAACTCGTCACTATTCAGGTTGTTATTACCTGAATGACAAAGATTACTCGCCTTTCGCTGCTTTGAACGCTTCAGCCATGGCGTTGTTGGAGAAGTTCGCGTCTTCCTGCTTGTTCACGGTAGCGATAGCGTCTTTTTCTTCCGCTTCGTCTTTCGCACGTACAGACAGGCTCACTACGCGGTTCTTACGATCCACGCCAGTGAATTTCGCTTCAACTTCGTCGCCAACGCTCAGAACCAGAGTTGCGTCTTCAACGCGGTCACGGGATGCTTCAGAAGCACGCAGGTAACCTTCTACGCCGTCAGCCAGTTCTACGGTTGCGCCTTTAGCGTCAACTGCAGTGACTTTACCAACAACGATAGCGCCTTTCTTGTTCAGAGCAACGTAGTTGTTGAACGGATCTTCCGCCAGCTGTTTAACGCCCAGGGAGATACGCTCACGCTCTGCGTCAACCTGCAGAACAACTGCTGCGATTTCGTCGCCTTTTTTGTATTCACGAACTGCTTCTTCGCCTGCAACGTTCCAGGAGATGTCAGACAGGTGAACCAGGCCATCGATGCCGCCGTCCAAGCCGATGAAGATACCGAAGTCAGTGATAGACTTGATTTTACCTTCAACACGGTCGCCCTTGTTGTGGGTTTCCGCGAACTGCTGCCATGGGTTAGATTTGCACTGCTTCAGACCCAGGGAGATACGACGACGTTCTTCGTCGATATCCAGAACCATCACTTCCACTACGTCGCCAACGTTAACAACTTTGGACGGGTGGATGTTTTTGTTGGTCCAATCCATTTCGGAAACGTGAACCAGGCCTTCAACGCCTTCTTCGATTTCAACGAAGCAGCCGTAGTCGGTCAGGTTGGTCACGCGACCGGTCAGTTTGGTACCTTCCGGATAACGTTTAGCGATAGCTACCCACGGATCTTCGCCCAGCTGTTTCAGGCCCAGGGATACACGGGTACGCTCGCGGTCGAACTTCAGCACTTTAACAGTGATTTCGTCGCCAACGTTTACGATTTCGCTCGGATGCTTAACGCGTTTCCAGGCCATATCGGTGATGTGCAGCAGGCCGTCAACGCCGCCCAGATCAACGAATGCACCGTAGTCAGTGAGGTTCTTAACGATACCTTTGACTTCCATGCCTTCCTGCAGGTTTTCCAGCAGCTGATCGCGCTCTGCGCTGTTTTCGGATTCGATAACGGCACGACGAGAAACAACAACGTTGTTACGCTTCTGGTCCAGCTTGATGACTTTGAACTCAAGCTCTTTGCCTTCCAGGTGCAGCGTGTCGCGCACCGGACGAACGTCTACCAGGGAACCCGGCAGGAACGCACGAATACCGTTCAGCTCAACAGTGAAGCCACCTTTAACTTTGCCGTTGATAACACCGGTAACAGTTTCAGCGTCTTCGTAAGCTTTTTCCAGCGTGATCCAAGCTTCGTGACGTTTAGCTTTCTCACGGGACAGCAGAGTTTCACCGAAGCCGTCTTCTACTGCATCCAGAGCAACGTCAACTTCGTCACCAACCTGGATTTCCAGCTCGCCCTGGGCGTTTTTGAACTGCTCAGCCGGGATGGCGGACTCAGATTTCAGACCGGCGTCAACCAGTACTACGTCTTTGTCGATAGCAACAACAACACCACGAACGATGGAACCCGGGCGGGTTTCGATTTCTTTTAAGGATTCTTCAAACAGTTGAGCAAAAGATTCAGTCATGTTTAATCTTCAGGTTAATATTAACGTCCACCTGGCTCCGTGCCGGATGGGGTTGTTTCACATACCCGCTGACCATCCATTGCCGCGGGGTACTGCTATAATTCGGAGGCTTCGGCGCGTTACCGGTTAAGGCTTACGCAACGGCCAATTTTTCGCGCGCATATTGTAGCGCTTTTTCAATCACTTGCTCAATGTTTAGTTCGGTTGAATCGAGAACTAATGCATCGGCAGCCGGGACAAGCGGCGCCACGGCGCGATTTCTATCGCGATCGTCACGCTCTTTTATCTCGGACAAAAGACGTTCAAAGTTAACATCAAAGCCCTTTTCCTGCAACTGCCGCATGCGGCGATGCGCTCGCTCATCGGCCGAGGCATCGAGGAAAATTTTCACCGGCGCGTCCGGGAAAACCACCGTGCCCATATCGCGCCCGTCGGCGATAAGCCCCGGCAGTTCACGGAAGGCGCGCTGGCGGCGCAGCAGCGCTTCGCGAACGCGAGGGAAAGCCGCCACCTTCGAGGCGGCGTTCGCGACCTCCTGGGTGCGAATTTCGCCGCTGACATCTTCCCCTTCCAGCACCACTTCCAGGTTGCCGTCAGTAGAAATAAAGCGCACGTCAAGATGGGCAGCCAGGGGTACCAGCGCCTCTTCGGACTCCACGTCAACATGATGATGCAGCGCCGCCAGCGCCAGAACGCGGTAGATCGCGCCTGAATCTAACAGATGCCAGCCCAGCGCTTCCGCCATTGCCTTGCACAACGTACCTTTACCCGCACCGCCAGGCCCATCAATGGTGATTACCGGAATATTCGCCGTCATCTTTTTCTCCTTCAGCAAGGCGCATGGAATATAAACGCCGCGCATTATACGCATCAATACGCCGGAAAGTGAGCATTGCTTGTAAATTACGGACTACAGGAAATGAAAAGCAGAAGTTTTGCGCAATTATAGCGGGCTGACAGGACATCAGCCCGCGGGATGACAAAGTTTTACTCAGGCGAGGGTACTAATCCGCGCCAGTTGCTCAAAATAGTCGGGGAACGTTTTCGCCGTACATTTGGGATCAAGGATAGTCACCGGTGTATCAGAAAGCGCCACCAGCGAGAAGCACATCGCCATCCGGTGGTCGTTATAGGTGCCGATTTCAGCAAACTTCAGCGTCGCCGGCGGGGTGATGCGAATATAATCTTCACCCTCTTCCACCTCGGCGCCTACTTTACGCAGTTCTGTCGCCATGGCGAACAGACGGTCCGTCTCCTTGACCCGCCAGTTGTAGATATTGCGCAGCGTGGTAGTGCCTTGCGCGAACAGCGCGGCGGTGGCGATGGTCATCGCGGCGTCCGGAATATGGTTCATATCCATATCGATAGCCTTGAGCTCGCCACGGGTGCAGGCGATGAAATCGTCGCCCCAGGTGACGGTGGCACCCATTTTTTCCAGTACGTCGGCGAAACGAATGTCGCCCTGTACGCTGCCGCGGCCGATACCGGTAACCTTCACCGTGCCGCCCTTAATGGCGCCAGCGGCGAGGAAATACGAGGCCGATGAAGCATCTCCTTCCACCAGGTAATCCCCCGGTGACTGATACTGTTGCTTGCCGCGCACCACAAAGCGCTGATAAGACTGGTTGTCCACCTCAACCCCGAAGGTTTTCATCAGGTGCAGGGTGATGTCGATATAGGGTTTCGACACCAGATCGCCCTTAATGGCGATAACGGTATCCTGCGGCGCCAGCGGCGCGGCCATCAGCAGCGCGGTCAGGAACTGGCTGGAGACACTGCCGTCAACGTCGACGTTGCCCCCCTGGAACCCCCCGCGCAGGCGCAGCGGCGGATAATTGTCCTGCTCCAGATAGTCGATCTGAGCGCCGCCCTGACGCAGGGCATCCACCAGATGGCCAATCGGGCGCTCTTTCATTCGCGGCTCGCCGGTCAGCACGATATCGTTGCTGCCAAGGCACAGAGCTGCCGCCAGCGGGCGCATCGCGGTACCGGCGTTGCCGAGGAACAGCTCCAGCGCCGCTGCGGCATGCAGCGGGCCGCCGTTGCCGGTCACTTCACAGCGGGTACGGTCAGCAGACAGGGTATATTGAACCCCCAGCGCACTCAGGGCATTCAGCATATGGCGCACATCGTCGCTGTCCAGCAGGTTGGTCAGCACCGTCGTGCCGCGGGCCAGGGCGGCCAGCAGCAGCGCGCGGTTGGAGACGCTTTTCGAACCTGGCAGGTTCACGGTGCCCTCTACGCGTGCGATGGGTTGTAACGTCAGGGATTCCATCAAACTTCACTCTCAAACAAACAGAATAAAAACCCCGCAGACAGGCCGCGGGGAGGAAGAAAGAAACGGGCGATTAACCGTGGCGGCGTTCGAAGTCCAGCATAAAATCGGTTAACGCCTTCACGCCGTCCAGCGGCATCGCGTTGTAGATGGAGGCACGCATGCCGCCCACCACCCGGTGGCCCTTCAGCGCGTGCAGCCCGGCGGCAAACGACTCTTCAAGGAACAGTTTATCCAGCGCGCTGTCCGCCAGCTGGAACGGCACGTTCATGCGGGAGCGGTTGGCTTGCGCCACATCGTTACGATAGAAGCCGCTGTTATCGATCACGCCATACAGCAGTTCGGCTTTCTGCTGGTTGATCTTGTCCATCGCGGCGACGCCGCCCTGCTGTTTCAGCCACTTAAACACCAGACCGGCCAGATACCAGGCGAACGTCGGCGGCGTGTTAAACATCGAGTCATTCTCGCTTAACACGGTGTAGTCGAGGATTGACGGGCAGGCCACGCTGGCTTTACCCAGCAGATCTTCACGCACGATAACCAGCGTCAACCCTGCCGGGCCGATATTCTTCTGCGCGCCAGCGTAGATCACGCCGTAGCGGTTGACGTCAATTTCGCGAGACAGAATAGTGGAGGAGAAATCGGCGGTCACGATGACGTCGTCGCCGAAGTTCGGCGTATCGTCAATCGCGATACCGTCAATGGTTTCGTTCGGGCAGTAGTGCAGATACGCCGCGCCCGGCGTCAGCTGCCACTCGCTCATTGGCTTGACCGCGCGCTTGCCGTCGACGGTGATTTTCGCGTCGATGACGTTAGGCGTGCAGTATTTCTTCGCCTCTTTGACCGCGCTGGCCGCCCAATAGCCGGCGTCCACATAGTCAGCGACGTTTTTATCGCCGAGGATGTTCAGCGGGATCCCGGCGAACTGGCCGCGGCCGCCGCCATGGCAGAACAACACTTTATAGTTGGAAGGGATGTTCAGCAGAGAACGGAAGTCCTGTTCTGCCTCTTCTGCCACCTGGATGAATTCCTTACCACGGTGACTGATTTCCATGACCGACGTACCCAGACCGTGCCAGTCGCACAGTTCCTGCTGAGCCAGTTTGAGTACTTCCGCCGGCAGCATTGCCGGGCCCGAACTGAAGTTATAGACCTGAGCCATTTCCCCTCACCACGTTGCTATGTTGTTTTGCCCGCGAACCGCCGCGGGCATAAGTTATTCCTGTGGCTATCGGTTTTATCATTCAGTGACACGGTCCGCAATGGCTAAAACTCGCCGACGGCAAAACGCGGCAGCCGTCACACAACAGAATCTATCGGCTTGACGTAATAAAACCGACATATTTGCTGTCAGGTGAGCCGTTTCGCCCGGCTGGCCTTCGACCATTCTGCATTTGCGCAGCGGGGACATATTCGCTTTTCTCCCGCCTGCATCGCCATCACGATGCTGCAGCGTACGCAGGCGTAGATCCCTTCCTGAGGAATAGTGGTATAGCGCGTGGTGCAGTGCGTCGGGAGGATCGACAACCCGGCCCTCACCTCGTCATCGGGATAATAAAACACGCTGATCTGGCCGTTGGTTTCAAGGATCGCCAGCCGCACCTGGCCGAGCTGCTCGACGCTGTTGACCCGCAGCTCCATAAAAAATTCAAATTCGGTCATATTTTCCGCATGCAGTTTCTCCCAGGCCAACTGCCCCTCCTCCACCACCACGATAGGTTTCCCCTCCAGCAGATCCTCCAGCTTTTCGCTATGCCCCATCAGCCACATGATGCCGCGATAAAGCAGCGCCAGCGTGACGAAGACCACCAGCACCGGCAACAGCGGGACATCGTCATAAAACGCCACGTCTCCCGCCGCCGAACCGAGGGTCAAAATAATCAGCACCTCAAACAGCGACATCTGCCGCACGCCGCGCCGTCCGGTAATTTTGAGGAAAATAAAGACCAGAACGAAGGTGTAGAGGCTGCGCAGCGCCACCTCGCCGAGAAATTCCACCGGCACTTTATCGAGCGCCATCCGCTGCCAGTCAAAGGCTTTCATTATCATCTCCCTGAGCATTAAAAGATGTCTCTAAGCATAGCCAGATGATGGAGATAGCACCTGTCAGATAAAAGCCGTATCATTGCGCGCTTTCCGTACGACAAAAGTGATCGCCATGACCCAAACGTTTATTCCCGGCAAAGATGCCGCCCTGGAAGATTCCATCGCTCGCTTCCAGCAAAAATTGCTCGACCTCGGATTTGATATCGAAGAGGCCTCGTGGCTGAACCCGGTGCCGCACGTGTGGTCCGTTCACATTCGCGATAAGGAATGCGCGCTGTGCTTTACTAATGGTAAAGGCGCCACCAAAAAGGCAGCCCTCGCCTCCGCGCTGGGCGAATATTTCGAGCGCCTGTCCACCAACTATTTTTTCGCTGACTTCTGGTTAGGCGACACTATCGCTAATGGCCCGTTCGTTCACTACCCGAACGAAAAGTGGTTCCCGCTGACCGAAGACGACGAGGTCCCGGAAGGCCTGCTGGATGCTCGTCTGCGCGCGTTCTACGATCCGGACGATGAGCTGACGGCCAGCATGCTGGTGGATCTGCAATCCGGTAATGATGAGCGCGGCGTGTGCGGCCTGCCCTTTACCCGCCAGTCCGACGGCGAAACGGTCTATATTCCTATGAATATCGTCGGCAACCTGTATGTCTCCAACGGCATGTCCGCCGGCAACACCCGTAATGAAGCTCGCGTGCAGGGCCTGTCCGAAGTCTTTGAGCGCCACATCAAAAATCGCATCATCGCCGAAAGCATCAGCCTGCCGGAGATCCCGGCGGAGGTCATGGCGCGCTATCCGGGCGTCGTGGAGTCGATCGCCAAACTGGAAGCCGAAGGTTTCCCGATCTTTGCCTATGATGGCTCGCTGGGCGGCAAGTATCCGGTTATCTGCGTCGTGCTGTTTAACCCGGCAAACGGCACCTGCTTCGCCTCTTTCGGCGCCCACCCGGACTTCGGCGTGGCGCTGGAGCGTACGGTCACCGAACTGCTGCAGGGCCGTAGCCTGAAAGATCTCGACGTCTTCACGCCGCCGACCTTCGACGATGAAGAAGTCGCCGAGCACGCTAACCTCGAAACCCACTTTATCGACTCCAGCGGCCTGATTTCCTGGGATATGTTCAAGCAGGATGCCGACTATCCGTTCGTGGACTGGAGCTTCTCCGGCACCACAGAAGAAGAGTTCGCCACCCTGATGGCCATCTTCAAGGCCGAAGATAAAGAAGTATATATCGCCGACTACGAGCACCTGGGCGTTTACGCCTGCCGTATCATCGTCCCGGGGATGTCGGATATTTACCCAGCGGAAGATCTGTGGCTGGCGAACAACAGCATGGGCGCTCATCTGCGCGACACCATTCTGTCCCTGCCGGGCAGCGAGTGGGAAAAAGAAGATTACCTGGCGCTGATCGAGCAGATGGACGATGAGGGTCTGGATGATTTCACCCGCGTTCGCGAACTGCTGGGCCTCGCCACCGGCAAAGACAACGGCTGGTATACCCTGCGCGTCGGGGAGCTGAAAGCCATGCTGGCCCTGGCCGGCGGCGATCTGGAGCAGGCGCTGATCTGGACCGAGTGGACCATGGAGTTCAACGCTTCGGTCTTCAGCGCCGAACGTGCTAACTACTATCGCTGCCTGCAGACCCTGCTGCTGCTGAGCCAGGAAGAGGAGCGTCAGCCGCTGCAATACCTGAACGCCTTCATCCGTATGTACGGCGCCGAGGCGGTCGAAGCCGCCAGCGCGGCGCTGAGCGGGGAAGCGCCGTTCTATGGCCTCCAGGCTGTCGACAGCGATCTGCAGGCCTTCCCGGCCCATCAGTCGCTACTGAAGGCTTATGAAAAACTGCAGCGGGCGAAGGCGGCGTTCTGGGCAAAATAAGCCCTAAGCGCGCCATCGTGGTTGCCAACAACGGAGCCCAATGTGGCTCCGTTGATTTCACCAGACGAGGTGGCCACTATAGTTTGTAGTTGTAAAGTTAATTAATAGTAAATAACGCGCTTATAACATTTACCATTCGTTAATTTTAAATAAAATACTCCATATTAATTAACTCAAGAAATGGCGTGAAAACGAAAAAATTCAACATAATTTATAAATTTTAAAATTTATTTTCCTAATAATATTCAATCACTTAATTCAATAAATCACAAAAACCACACACTAAAAAGGCATATAGTTCCGGTGAGATATGATCTATATCAATTTCCCTTCTATAATGCTTTGTTAGTATCTCACCGCCAACTTATATAAAGAGAGAGTTAGTGTGAAAGCTGACAACCCTTTTGATCTTTTGCTCCCTGCCGCGATGGCGAAAGTCGCCGAAGAAGCAGGTGTCTATAAAGCAACGAAGCATCCGATGAAGACCTTTTATCTGGCGATCACCGCTGGCGTTTTCATCTCCATCGCTTTCGTATTCTATATCACCGCGACCACCGGCACTGCCGCGATGCCTTATGGGATTGCCAAGCTTATCGGTGGGGTCTGTTTTTCCCTGGGTCTGATTCTGTGCGTTATCTGCGGCGCTGACCTCTTTACCTCTACGGTATTGATCGTGGTGGCGAAAGCCAGCGGTCGAATTACCTGGGGGCAACTGGCAAAAAACTGGCTCAACGTCTATTTTGGTAACCTGGTGGGCGCACTGCTGTTTGTGCTGCTGATGTGGTTATCAGGCGAATATATGACTGCCAACGGCGGTTGGGGGCTTAATGTCCTGCAGACCGCTGACCACAAAATGCACCATACTTTTGTGGAGGCCGTGAGCCTGGGTATCCTCGCTAACCTGATGGTTTGTCTCGCCGTATGGATGAGCTATTCCGGTCGTAGCCTGATGGATAAAGCGATGATCATGGTCCTGCCGGTAGCGATGTTCGTTGCCAGCGGCTTTGAGCACAGCATCGCCAACATGTTTATGATCCCGATGGGTATCGTAATCCGCAACTTTGCAAGCCCGGAATTCTGGACCGCAATCGGTTCGACTCCGGAAAGTTTCTCTCACTTGACCGTTATGAACTTCATCACTGATAACCTGATTCCGGTAACTATCGGGAACATTATCGGCGGGGGTCTGCTGGTCGGGTTGACATACTGGGTCATTTACCTGCGTGGCAACGACCATCACTAAGGGTTGTTTCAGGCAGTAAATAAAAAATCCACTTAAGAAGGTAGGTGTTACATGTCCGAGCTTAATGAAAAGTTAGCCACAGCCTGGGAAGGTTTTGCGAAAGGTGACTGGCAGAATGAAGTCAACGTCCGTGACTTTATTCAGAAAAACTACACCCCATATGAAGGCGACGAATCCTTCCTGGCTGGCGCGACTGAAGCGACCACCAAGCTGTGGGACACCGTAATGGAAGGTGTAAAACAGGAAAACCGCACTCACGCGCCTGTTGATTTTGACACTGCCCTGGCTTCCACCATCACCTCTCACGACGCAGGCTATATCGAGAAAGGTCTGGAAAAAATCGTTGGTCTGCAGACCGAAGCGCCGCTGAAACGTGCGATCATCCCGTTTGGTGGTATTAAAATGGTTGAAGGTTCCTGCAAAGCGTACAATCGCGAACTGGACCCGATGCTGAAAAAAATCTTCACCGAGTACCGTAAAACTCACAACCAGGGCGTTTTCGACGTCTATACTCCGGACATCCTGCGCTGCCGTAAATCCGGCGTACTGACCGGTCTGCCGGATGCTTACGGCCGTGGTCGTATCATCGGTGACTACCGTCGCGTTGCGCTGTACGGTATCGACTTCCTGATGAAAGACAAATTCGCCCAGTTCAACTCTCTGCAAGCGAAACTGGAAAGCGGCGAAGATCTGGAAGCGACCATCCGTCTGCGTGAAGAAATTGCTGAACAGCACCGTGCGCTGGGCCAAATCAAAGAGATGGCGGCTAAATATGGCTACGACATCTCCGGTCCGGCAACCACCGCTCAGGAAGCTATCCAGTGGACCTACTTCGGTTACCTGGCTGCCGTGAAATCTCAGAACGGCGCGGCAATGTCCTTCGGTCGTACCTCCAGCTTCCTGGATATCTACATCGAACGTGACCTGCAGGCGGGTAAAATCACCGAGCAAGACGCGCAGGAAATGGTTGACCACCTGGTCATGAAACTGCGTATGGTTCGCTTCCTGCGTACCCCGGAATACGATGAACTGTTCTCCGGCGACCCGATTTGGGCAACGGAATCCATCGGCGGTATGGGCGTTGACGGCCGTACTCTGGTGACCAAAAACAGCTTCCGCTTCCTGAACACCCTGTACACCATGGGGCCGTCTCCGGAGCCGAACATCACTATCCTGTGGTCTGAAAAACTGCCGCTGAGCTTCAAGAAATTCGCGGCTAAAGTGTCCATCGATACCTCTTCTCTGCAGTATGAGAACGATGACCTGATGCGTCCGGACTTCAATAACGACGACTACGCTATCGCATGCTGCGTAAGCCCGATGGTTGTTGGTAAGCAAATGCAGTTCTTCGGTGCTCGCGCCAACCTCGCGAAAACCATGCTGTACGCTATCAACGGCGGCGTGGATGAAAAACTGAAAATGCAGGTGGGTCCGAAATCTGAACCGATCAAAGGCGACGTCCTGAACTTCGACGAAGTCATGGAGCGCATGGATCACTTCATGGACTGGCTGGCTAAACAGTACGTCACTGCGCTGAACATCATCCACTACATGCACGACAAGTACAGCTACGAAGCCTCTCTGATGGCGCTGCACGACCGTGACGTTATCCGCACCATGGCGTGTGGTATCGCGGGTCTGTCCGTTGCTGCTGACTCCCTGTCTGCTATCAAATATGCGAAAGTTAAACCGATTCGTGACGAAGACGGTCTGGCTGTTGACTTCGAAATCGAAGGCGAATATCCGCAGTTTGGTAACAACGATGCTCGCGTCGATGATATGGCCGTTGACCTGGTTGAACGTTTCATGAAGAAAATTCAGAAACTGCACACCTACCGCAACGCGATCCCGACTCAGTCTGTTCTGACCATCACCTCTAACGTGGTATATGGTAAGAAAACCGGTAACACCCCAGACGGTCGTCGCGCTGGCGCGCCGTTCGGACCAGGTGCTAACCCGATGCACGGTCGTGACCAGAAAGGCGCTGTTGCCTCTCTGACCTCCGTAGCGAAACTGCCGTTTGCTTACGCGAAAGATGGTATCTCTTACACCTTCTCTATCGTACCGAACGCACTGGGTAAAGATGACGAAGTTCGTAAGACCAACCTGGCGGGTCTGATGGATGGTTACTTCCACCACGAAGCGTCCATCGAAGGTGGTCAGCACCTGAACGTGAACGTGATGAACCGCGAAATGCTGCTCGACGCGATGGAAAACCCGGAAAAATATCCGCAGCTGACCATCCGCGTATCTGGCTACGCTGTACGTTTTAACTCCCTGACTAAAGAACAGCAGCAGGACGTTATTACCCGTACCTTCACTCAGACCATGTAATTCCCTGTCTGACTGAAAAAGCGTACAATAAAGGCCCCACATCAGTGGGGCCTTTTTAACAAGCAATCCCCGCCCTAGCCTGCTTTGCCAGTTATCTATACTTTGGGTATCTGTCAAAACAGACTCGACACAGCCGCTGAGCTGTGCACCAACACGGCCCCGGATGGGCCACATCTGGAGAAAACACCGCAATGTCAGTTATTGGTCGCATTCACTCCTTTGAATCCTGTGGCACCGTTGATGGCCCGGGCATCCGCTTTATTACCTTTTTCCAGGGCTGCCTGATGCGTTGCCTGTACTGCCATAACCGTGATACATGGGATACCCACGGCGGCAAAGAAATCACCGTTGAAGAGCTCATGAAAGAGGTGGTGACCTATCGTCACTTTATGAATGCTTCCGGCGGCGGCGTCACCGCATCCGGCGGTGAGGCGATCCTGCAGGCGGAGTTTGTTCGCGACTGGTTCCGCGCCTGTAAGAAAGAAGGTATTCATACCTGTCTCGATACCAACGGCTTTGTCCGTCGCTACGATCCGGTTATCGACGAACTGCTGGAGGTAACAGACCTGGTGATGCTGGATCTCAAGCAGATGAATGATGAGATTCACCAGAACCTGGTCGGCGTCTCTAACCATCGTACGCTGGAATTCGCCCAGTATCTGGCGAAGAAGAATATCAATGTCTGGATCCGCTACGTGGTGGTTCCGGGCTGGTCAGACGATGATGACTCCGCACACCGCCTGGGCGAATTTACCCGCGATATGGGCAATGTCGAAAAAATCGAGCTGCTGCCCTACCATGAGCTGGGCAAACACAAATGGGTAGCGATGGGCGAAGAATACAAGCTGGACGGCGTCCATCCGCCGAAGAAAGAGACCATGGAGCGGGTAAAAGGCATCCTTGAGCAGTATGGTCATAAAGTGATGTACTAATCCCACCCGGGCCGGTGAAGCACCTATGCCGGCCTGCAACGGAGTGGGAAGCCGTGTCCGTCCAGCCGTTTCTCATGCAAAGCGGCAGGTTGGCTGTGCAGCAGCAAGCTTAGGTAATTGAAGCGGATGACGCGCAGCATGCGCTGCGCGTTACAGGATCAGGCGTGCGCCACCGGCGTTGGATGATGCCCGGCTTTGCGCAGCAGGGTCAGCAGATAGATAAACGACACGCTGGCGATCATGATAAACAGCAGGTTATCCGAGAAGTTCTGCATCAGCATCGCCGTCAGCGTCGGGCCCAGCAGGCTGCCGATGGTATAGCTCATCAGCAGCGCCTGGTTCATCGCTACCAGCTGATGGTGCTCCACTTTCTCACAGGCCCAGGCCATCGCCACCGGATACAGCGTGAAACCGGATGCCCCAAGCACAAACAGCGCCGGCGCCATTGCCGCCTGGCTGAGCATCGCCAGACATCCCAGAATCACCACAAAAACCTGCACCCGCAGCACCAGCAGGCGACCGTAGCGGTCTGCCAGCCGCCCTACCGGCCACTGGCCGAGGATCCCCGCGCTCACCATCACCGCCATCCAGAAGCCAATGCCGGCGTCGCTGACGCCCTGATGGTTTAGCCACAGCGGCATAAGACCATAAAGCGAGCCGAGGACAATCCCCGAGATAATACAGCCATTGACCCCGTGGCGCGCCTGGCGCAGCTTAAGCATCGGCCAGATCCGTACCGTTTCATGCGGCTCTTCGGCCTGCCCCATAATGCGGGTAAACAGCAGCGGCAGGATCGCCGCCAGCGCCAGGCCCGTCACCCACGGCAGGACGCTCATTAAATCAGTGGGTAGTTTACTGACCATCAGTTGGCCGAGTACGGTACCAACGTAATAAACCATCATGTACGCCGCCAGCAGACGACCGCGGCTGCGAGAAGTGCCGCTGCAGACCAGCGCACTTTCCACTACCACCCAAATCATCGCGCAGCCTACGCCGGCGATAAACCGCCAGCTCAGCCACGTCCAGAAGCCCACGGTGATCCCCAGCCCTACGCAGCCGACGGCAAAGATTATCGACGCGAGATAATAGCTGCGGTTAAACCCCAGGCGCTTGATCACCCAGCCGGCAAGCAACGTACCGGCCAGGTTGCCGGTAAAATAAGATGACCCCACCATGCCGACCTGCCAGGTTGGCATATTTTCATGAGCGAGCCACAGCGGGACGAGCGTATTCAGCACCGCTATCGCCAGGGTCAGTAAAAGCAGGCCACAGAGCAGCATTTGCACTGGCCGGGTGTAGATGGTCATGGGTAAAAACCGTGAGGAATGTTCAGATCGCGAGCGCATCATGCCACCGCTAAAAACATTGTCAATCCACCTGAAATCAGGCCTGACGCGGTTTTGCAGGGCACGATAGAAGTTTTTTATCCACAGAAGGGGGAAAGGTGAGGCAACAAATAATACGCTATTGTTTTTCTTAATTTATTAATAAATCCCGGCGTTAATTTCAGTCGAAAAATTTCATCTATCAACAGCACGTTTTCATCATGCCGGCACGCCTGCGCCGGCATGATGACGCTGATTAACTGGCGATAGCCATCCCGACGGTCATATGCAGACCATAGAATACGCCGCGGCCAATCATCTCTCCCGCCAGCACCAGAACAAACGCCAGGCCGAGCAGCGAGACCGCCGGCTTGCGGCCGCGAATCTGCGGCACGCACCAGCAGGCCAGGGCAAGCGCCAGCAGCACCACGCGCCAGGCCATAAGCAGCCCATAATCCGGCACCAGGGCGGAGGCCTGCTGAATTGAGCTGCGGATAGTGGCGAGTTCACTCCCCTGCATCAGGACCACCACAATACTCGCCAGCAGCGCCAGCAAAGTGACCACCGGCAGCAGGCGCAGCGCCCAACCGTCGACGTCTGCGACGCGCAGCAGCAGGTAGCCCAGCAGCGGGCCGCCGATAAACAGCGTCAGGAAGAAGCTCAGCGGCGTCCAGACGGTATACCAGGTCGGCACCGTGTCGATGGTGTTATAGACCCGCACCATCATCCAGACGAAGATCACCCCCAACGCCATGGTCACTACCAGCCACAGGCTACGCAGTCCGGCAGGCAGCTTTTTGCACACGGCCAGCAGCCAGCCAATCCCGCCAATGGCGAAGAAGATCGCCCCGCTGGCTATCTCATTACTCAGCGACGAGGCCCCCACGCGATTGAGCGAGTTAAAGGCCCGCAGCGGCGAACCGAGGTGCATTGTCGAGGCGATAAACCCGATCCCCATCAATACCCACAGGCCGAACATGCTGCCCACCACGCGCTGCTCCTGCTCACGGGGAAGCTTACCCGTCATCAGCGTCAGCGCCAGGACGATGAAGCCGCCCGCGACGCACTGGCCGAAGACCGTAAAGATCATCAGCGGCCATTCATGCCATCCGTTTCCCATCTCACACCTCCTTCGGGTTCGCCAGGTAACCGGTGGTATCGCCACACGGCCGGGCATTGGCGTTAGGTTTGATCACGATGCTCGGCCGGGTAAAGTGCGCCGAAGGCAGCGGCGCCACCGCCGCCAGCTGGCCGTGCTTAGCGCGCAGTTCGGCAATCGGCCCGAAATCCAGCGCCCGCAGCGGGCAGGACTCGACGCAGATCGGCTTTTTCCCTTCGGCGACGCGCTCGTGGCAGCCGTCGCACTTAGTCATATGGCCTTTATCGGCGTTATACTGCGGCGCGCCGTACGGACAGGCCATATGGCAGTAACGGCAGCCAATGCAGACCTCTTCGTTGACCACCACAAAACCGTCTTCGCGCTTGTGCATCGCACCGCTCGGGCAGACCTTGGTGCAGGCCGGATCTTCGCAGTGGTTACAGGCGATGGAGAGGTAATAGGCGAACACGTTCTGATTCCAGACGCCGTTATCCTCCTGCCAGTCGCCGCCGACATATTCATAGATGCGGCGGAAGCTGACCTCCGGGGTCAGATTTTTGTAGTCCTTACAGGCCAGTTCGCAGGTCTTGCAACCGGTGCAACGGGCGGAATCAATAAAAAATCCATACTGAGTTGTCATCGGTTACTCCTTACAGCTTCTCAACCTGGACGAGGTTGGTATGCGACGGGTTCCCCTTCGCCAGCGGCGAGGGGCGCTGGGTGGTCAGCACGTTAATGCTGCCCGCCTGATCCACGCGCGAGGCGTCCGGGTTATACCAGGCCCCTTCCCCCAGCGCGACCACGCCCGGCATCATGCGCGGGGTCACCTTCGCTTCGATATGCACTTCCCCACGGTCGTTGAAGATGCGAATGCGATCGCCGTTGGCAATGCCGCGCTGGCGGGCATCGATCGGGTTAATCCACATCTCCTGCCGACAGGCAGCCTTCAGTACATCGACGTTGCCGTAGGTTGAATGGACGCGCGATTTATAGTGGAAGCCGGTCAGCTGTAGCGGGTATTTCGCCGTCAGCGGATCGTTGTAGTTTTCGAAGCCCGGGGTGTAGATCGGCAGCGGATCGATGACATCCCCTTCCGGCAGCTCCCAGGTGGCGGCGATTTTCGCCAGATCCTGCGAGTAAATTTCGATCTTGCCCGAAGGCGTGGTCAGCGGATTAGCCTGCGGATCCTCACGGAAGGCTTTGTAGGCCACATGATGACCTTGCGGATCGCGCTGCTTATAGATGCCCTGCTGACGGAAGGTGTCGAAATCCGGCAGGTCGGGAATCGCTTTGCGCGACTGCTCATACAGATAGCGCATCCAGCCTTCCTGGGTACGGCCTTCGGTAAATTTCTCCTCGACGCCAAGGCGCTTCGCCAGCTCGCTGGTCATCTCATAGATGGTTTTACATTCGAAACGCGGCTTAATGGCCTGGTCGGCAAAGATGACGTAGGACATGTTGCCGCAGGAGGCATCTAGCGCGAAATCCATCTGCTCAGAGGCGGTGCAGTCCGGCAGCAGAATATCGGCGTATTTCGCTGACGAGGTCATATGACAGTCGATGACCACAATCATCTCGCACTTCTTATCGTCCTGCAGGATCTCGTGGGTGCGGTTGATCTCAGAGTGCTGGTTGATCAGGCAGTTGCCCGCATAATTCCAGATCATTTTGATCGGCACATCGAGCTTATCTTTGCCACGCACCCCATCGCGCAGGGCGGTCATTTCCGGACCACGCTCAATCGCATCGGTCCACATAAACATCGAGATGCTGGTCTGAACAGGATTCTCCAGCGTCGGCATACGTTCAAACGGCAGGCTGTAGGAGCCCTCGCGCGCGCCGCTATTGCCGCCGTTGATCCCGACGTTACCGGTCAGAATGGCGAGCATCGCGATAGCCCGGGTGGCGATTTCGCCGTTGGCATGACGCTGCGGCCCCCAGCCCTGGCTGATATAGGCCGGTTTAGCGGTGGCAATTTCCCGCGCCAGTTTAACAATGCGTTCGCGCGGAATACCGGTAATGGTCGAGGCCCACTCCGGCGTTTTGGCGATACCGTCAGTGCCCTCGCCAAGAATGTAAGCTTTGTAATGACCATTGGCTGGCGCACCGGCGGGCAGCGTTTTCTCGTCGTATCCCACGCAGTATTTATCGAGGAACGGCTGATCGACCAGATTCTCGGTGATCATCACCCACGCCAGACCCGATACCAGCGCCGCATCGGTGCCGGGGCGAATCGGGATCCATTCATCTTCGCGTCCGGCGCCGGTGTCGGTATAGCGCGGATCGATAATGATCATCCGGGCATTGGATTTCTGGCGCGCCTGCTCAAGATAGTAGGTCACCCCGCCGCCGCTCATCCGCGTTTCCCCGGAGTTGTTGCCGAACAGCACTACCAGCTGGCTGTTTTCAATATCCGACGGGCTGTTGCCATCTGCCCAACCGCCGTAGGTGTAATTCAACCCGGCAGCAATCTGCGCGGATGAATAGTCGCCGTAATGATTGAGATACCCGCCGCAGCAGTTCATCAGACGGGCAATCAGGGTTTTCCCCGGCGGCCAGGAGCGGGTCAGCGTGCCACCCAGCGTGCCGGTGCCGTAGTTCAGATAGATGGACTCGTTGCCGTAATCTTTAATCAGCCGCTGCGTCGTGCTGGCGATGATATCGAAAGCCTCTTCCCAGCTGATTTGCTCGAATTTACCCTCACCGCGTTTACCTACGCGCTTCATGGGGTATTTCAGCCGATCGGGGTTATAAACCCGGCGGCGCATAGAACGTCCGCGCAGGCAGGCGCGCACCTGATGCAGGCCGTCATAGTTATCGTCACCGGTATTATCGGTTTCAACGTATTTAATCGCGCCATCCACCACGTGCATGCGCAGCGGGCAGCGGCTACCGCAGTTGACGGTGCATGCGCTCCAGACCACCTTCTCACTGGCCGGGGCTGGCGTGTCGGCGGCATGGGCCATACGGGAAAAGGGTAACGTTAGTGCGTTGCTGGCCAGCGCCAGGCCGCCTATTGCCGTGGTTTTCATCAGACCACGGCGGCTTACCTCAGCAGCCAGTAAAGCATCGGGGGCTTTAATTTTCATGGATACTCGCTTTGGTTGCTCACAATAAACTGATAAGCGCTATATAGTCATATATATAATGCTTTGAAATATTATTGGTTTTTTATGCTGATTTAATCCAAAGGGAGTATCACTGCATTCGCGGAAGGGATTATTGCCCGGTATCAATAAGGGTGTAAAAAAAGCGCCCGCAGGCGCTTTTAAGGGAGATGGTAAAAATTAACCGATATATTCGAGGCCGCGCATATACGGGCGCAGGATTTCCGGGATCTCGATACGGCCATCGGCCTGCTGATAGTTTTCCATCAGCGCCACCAGCGTACGACCAACCGCCAGGCCAGAACCATTCAGGGTATGAACGAGACGGGTCTTCTTGTCGGACTTGCTACGGCAGCGAGCCTGCATACGACGCGCCTGGAAATCCCAGACGTTAGAGCAGGAAGAGATCTCACGGTAGGTGTTCTGCGCCGGGACCCACACTTCGAGGTCATAGGTTTTGCAGGCGCTGAAGCCCATATCGCCGGTGCACAGCGCGACCTTACGGTACGGAAGGCCCAGCAGCTGCAGCACTTTCTCGGCGTGTCCGGTCATCTCTTCCAGCGCCGCCATGGATTCTTCCGGACGGACAATCTGCACCATCTCAACTTTATCGAACTGGTGCATACGGATCAGACCGCGGGTGTCGCGACCATAAGAACCCGCTTCGGAACGGAAGCACGGCGTATGGGCGGTCATTTTGATCGGCAGATCGTCTTCATCGATAATTTCATCACGCACCAGGTTGGTCAGCGGCACTTCCGCCGTCGGGATCAGCGCGTAGTTGCTGCTGTCAGCCTCTTCTTCCAGCGGGCGAGTATGGAACAGGTCGCCGGCGAATTTCGGCAGCTGGCCGGTGCCATACAGGGTGTCCTGGTTTACCAGGTACGGGACATAGTTTTCGCTATAGCCATGCTGTTCAGTGTGCAGATCCAGCATGAACTGCGCCAGGGCGCGGTGCAGACGGGCCAGCTGGCCTTTCATCACCACGAAGCGCGAACCGGTGAGCTTAACGGCGGCGGCAAAATCCAGCCCGCCGTGCATTTCACCCAGCGTCACGTGATCGCGCACGTCAAAATCGAACTGGCGCGGCGTGCCCCAGCGGCTGACTTCAACGTTGTCGTTTTCGTCACGGCCAACCGGCACGTCATCGTGAGGAATATTCGGGATCGCCAGCGCGATATCGCGGATTTCCGCCAGCAGCGCTTCCAGCTCGGATTTTGCGGCATCCAGCTGTTCGCCGAGTTTGTTCACTTCCAGGCGTAATGGCTCGATGTCTTCCCCGCGCGCTTTCGCCTGGCCAATGGATTTCGATCGGGAGTTGCGCTCCGCCTGCAGGTTTTCCGTTTGCACCTGCAGAACTTTACGACGCTCTTCAAGCGCGCGAAGTTTATCTACATCCAGCTTAAAGCCCCGGCGTGCCAGTTTTTCTGCGACTGCGTCTGGCTCGGTACGCAGCAGATTGGGATCGAGCATGCTTATCCTGTGCTTATCGAATTAAAAAAAGAAAAGTGGCCGCAGGCTACGGCCACGGAAATAGTGTAATAACCTTACCGCAACGCCTCAATTAGCGGTAGCGTTTTATCGGGCTATTTTGATCCTGTTCAGCGAGCCAGGCGAGCTTTTCGCCAATTTTGCCCTCAAGCCCCCGGTTTGTCGGGTGATAATAGCGCGTTTGCGCCATTTCCTGCGGGAAGTACTGCTCGCCGGCGGCGTAGGCGTTAGGTTCGTCATGAGCGTAGCGATACTCCTGCCCGTAGCCCATCTCTTTCATCAGCTTCGTCGGCGCATTGCGCAGATGCACCGGAACGTCATAGTCCGGACGGTCTCGCGCATCGGCCAGCGCCGCTTTAAAGGCGGTGTAGACCGCATTGCTCTTCGGCGCGCAGGCCAGATAGACAATAGCCTGGGCAATCGCCCGTTCGCCTTCCGCCGGCCCGACGCGGGTGAAGCAGTCCCACGCCGATATGGCCACCTGCATCGCCCGCGGATCGGCGTTGCCGACGTCTTCCGAGGCAATCGCCAGACAACGGCGGGCAACATACAGCGGATCGCCCCCGGCGGTGATGATCCGCGCGTACCAGTAAAGCGCCGCGTCCGGCGCGCTACCGCGCACCGACTTATGCAGGGCGGAAATCAAATCGTAGAAACGGTCGCCTTTATTATCAAAGCGCGCGCTGCGCTCGCCGGCGATCTCGGTCAGCAGTTCCGCCTTCAGCACCCGCTTGCCCGCATCATCGCTCTCGGCCATATCGGCCATCATTTCCAGGGTATTCAGCGCTCGCCGCGCGTCGCCGTTCACCAGTTCGGCGATGGCCCTGCGGGTCTCATCCGGCAAAACGATATCCTGGCCGCCGTAGCCGCGGGTTTTATCGTTCATCGCCTGGTCAAGCACCCGCTCGATATCGTCGGTAGTGAGCGATTTCAGTAAATAGACGCGGGCGCGGGAGAGCAGCGCTGAGTTAAGCTCAAAGGAAGGGTTTTCGGTGGTCGCGCCAATAAAAGTGATAGTGCCATCTTCAATATGCGGCAGAAAGGCATCCTGCTGGCTTTTATTGAAGCGATGCACTTCGTCAACAAACAGAATCGTTCGTCGGCCGGCGTTGCGATTCTGCCGCGCGCGCTCAATGGCCTCGCGGATCTCTTTCACCCCGGAGGTCACCGCCGAGATCCTTTCGACATCGGCGCTGGCATAACGGGCGATAACTTCCGCCAGGGTAGTCTTGCCGGTACCCGGCGGCCCCCAGAGGATCATCGAATGCAGGTGCCCGGCTTCGATCGCCCGCGGCAGGGGTTTGCCCGGCGCCAGCAGGTGCTGCTGGCCAATATACTGCGCTAAATTTTCTGGCCGCATGCGAGCGGCCAGAGGTTGAAACGCGTTGTCGGAAAAATCGAGCGACAGATTGCTCACTTTCGCCTCTACTTACGTTGATCGTCCACCGTCACCCCTTTCGGCGGCGTAAAGGTGAACTTAGATGCGTCGACGGCGCCGTTCTGCTGCGATTTCAGCTGATAGCTGCTGCGCTGATCGTCCTGCTCGACGGCGCTGAACTGATGGATGGTGCCGTCCCGACCGACGTTGATCGTGAACTGCTTCAGGTTGCCGCTGCCGCTTTTCGGCGTCAGCACAAAATCATCGCCGTTTTGTTTGATATTGTACTGCTGCCAGTCGCTGGACTGGTTGCGGGCAATCAGCATAAACGGCGTGTTGCTGGTGGCGTCTTTCAGCCAGGTCGCCGTGGCCTGCTCGACGAACGGGTTATAGAACCACAGGGTTTTACCATCCGAAACGAGGACGCTCTCATCCGGCTGGGTCATATGCCAGTTAAACAGATTCGGGCGTTTTACCCACAGGTCGCCCTGTCCGTCCTGCACGGCGTTGCCGCTGCCGTCGGTGACTTTTTGCGTGAAGCTGGCATGGAAGCTGCTCACTTTATCAAGACGGCTTTTTAAGTCACTGGCCGCATCTGCCCAGACCTGGCTGACGACCATACCAGACAGTAATGCACAGGTGATTGCGAGTTTTTTCATTGTTCTTCCTTAATGTGCGTCACTCCCGACGCGGGAGCCTCTTCTGCCCCTAATGTAGGACCGCCGACGGCGGCGGGACAGAAGAATTGGCTGATTTTGCGCTTATTTACCCAACTTTGCACTCATTCAAAGGGCGGCGGCGCCAGTACTTCGCGGTTACCGTTATGGCCCTGCTCGCTGACAATGCCCTGCGCTTCCATCTGTTCGATGATACGCGCGGCACGGTTATAGCCAATGCGGAACTGGCGCTGCACCCCGGAAATCGACGCTTTACGCTTCTCGGTCACAAAGCTGACCGCCTGATCGAACAGCGGATCCAGCTCTTCACCGCCGTCGAAACCGCCGCCGCCGCCTTCGCTTTCGCTGTCGGAGGTAATGCCGTCAACATACTGCGGACGACCGCGGGCTTTCCAGTCCTGAACCACAGCGTGGACTTCCTGGTCGCGAACAAACGCCCCATGGACGCGCACCGGCGTGGTGGAGTTCGGCCCGGAGTAGAGCATATCCCCCATCCCGAGCAGCGATTCCGCACCGCCCTGATCGAGAATGGTACGCGAGTCAATTTTACTCGACACGGTAAAGGCGATACGCGTCGGAATGTTGGCCTTAATCAGACCGGTAATGACATCCACCGACGGACGCTGCGTCGCCAGCACCAGGTGGATCCCCGCCGCACGCGCTTTCTGCGCCAGGCGAGCGATCAGCTCTTCCACCTTCTTACCGACGGTCATCATCAGGTCGGCGAATTCGTCCACCAGCACCACTATGTACGGTAGCTTTTCCAGTACCGGGTGCACGGCGTCCATACTGTCGCCTGGCTTCCAGTATGGATCCGGGATCGGACGGCCCATGCGTGCCGCTTCAGCAATCTTCTCGTTATAGCCCGCCAGATTACGTACGCCCAGCGCCGACATTAGCTTGTAGCGACGCTCCATCTCGTTGACGCTCCAGCGCAGCGCATTGGCGGCGTCTTTCATGTCGGTGACCACTTCCGTCAGCAGATGCGGAATACCTTCGTAGACCGACAGCTCGAGCATTTTCGGGTCGATCATAATGAAACGCACATCTTCCGGCTGCGCTTTGTAGAGCATGCTGAGGATCATGGCGTTGACGCCGACTGACTTACCGGAACCGGTGGTACCGGCCACCAGCAGGTGCGGCATTTTCGCCAGATCGGCCACCACCGGATCGCCGGCGATGTCTTTACCCAGCACCACGGTCAGCGGCGACGGGTTATCACGGAACTTGCTGTTGTCGAGCACTTCACGCAGGTAGACGGTCTGGCGCTTTTTATTCGGCAGCTCAAGCCCGACATACGGTTTACCCGGGATCACTTCCACCACGCGCACGGCGACCGTGGACAGCGAACGCGCCAGATCCCGTGACAGGTTAGAGATTCGCGCCGCTTTGACGCCAGGCGCCAGATTCAGTTCGAAGCGGGTGATCACCGGCCCCGGCGAGTAGTTCACCACATCCGCTTTAATGCGGAAATCGGCGAGTCGCGCTTCCACCAGTCGTGCCATCTGCTCAAGAGCAAAGGTATCGACCGGCTCGACTTCACTGGGCGGCGGCGTGAGCAGATCCAGCGACGGCAGCGGCGTTGTCGGCTTTTGCAGCGGTCGACTATCGCCATTGCGCATCAGCAGCGGGTGGATCAGGCTCTCCTGCGGCGCAGGCGCGGCAGGCTGGTGCCCCTGTGGGGCAACCGGCTGTTGCTGCTGCACGGGCTGCGGCGCAGTCTGGTAAGGCTGCTGCGGCACTGGCTGAGGGTGTACCGGCTGGTGCTGCGCAGGTTGATAACCCTGCTGCGGAGCGGCGGTCGGTTGTTGATAGTGCTGGGCTGGCTGCTGCGGCTGTACTTCCGGTGTCGGCGTAAACAGCGGCTCGCTCGGACCCTCATTGACCAGCGTTTTCATCGGCGAGAATTCATAATCCGCCGGCGAGAACGGATTAGCGCCCGGCGGCTGCTCGGAGGCGTAGCGCTGCTGCTGGGTGGCGGCAAACTGGCGCGCCAGCTCCGCTTCCGCCGCGGCATCGG
Source organism: Klebsiella sp. 2-CIP_Kleb. (assembly GCF_050378715.1). NCBI lineage: Bacteria > Pseudomonadati > Pseudomonadota > Gammaproteobacteria > Enterobacterales > Enterobacteriaceae > Klebsiella > Klebsiella sp. 2-CIP_Kleb. Next base: position 816,544 of record NZ_JBNRLG010000002.1, on the reverse strand, counting down.
CGTCATCGTCATCAGTCGCGTTATCGTCTTCCCAGCGATGGCCATAGCGCTGCTGTTGAGTGGCGGCGAACTGGCGAGCCAGCTCATCCTGCTCCATAGCATCCGCTTCCTCATCCGAGAGCAGCTCATCATCATAATGGGGGTCGCGCTCGGCCTGCCGCGCGCGCTGTTCAGCTTCCCGCTGCGACGGTAGCTTGATGCCGTAGGAGGCCAGTTCCCGACGCGTCGGGACGCGAACGCGATTTGGCCGCGGTAGTTTTGGACCAATGCCCTCTTTCACCTGGACCCGAGGTCCGCTGGAGGCCGGGCTGAACAATGGCGCTGTCGCTGCGGACGCGGCGGTCGCCGTCTTCGCAGCGGCTGCGCCGCCGCTGGCAGCCGTTGCCTGATGCACTCCTGCCGCCACCGCAGAAACTACGGTTGACTCCACGGGCGGTTTGGACGGCGAGGCGGGCGGCGTCAGCGGTTTGGTGGCGATCGGACTTTCCGGCTCCGGAATAGGCTGATACCAGGAAGCCAGCAGCTCGCGTTCGCGCGCCCGCTTCTCTTCCACTTCCTCGAAATAATAGAGCGGCGGACGTTTCACTTCTTCCTGCACGACCTCAGGCTCTGGCTGCGCGGCAGGTACCGGCGCGGGCTCAGGCTGATACGCCTGCGGCGCAGGCTGACCGGCATGCGGATCGTAAGCCGGCTGCTGATACGGCGCAGGCTCGGGTTGATACCCCTGCGGCGCAGGCTGGACAGCATGCGGATCGTAAACCGGCTGCTGATACGGCGCCGGCTCAGGCTGATACCCCTGCGGCGCAGGCTGAGCAACATGTGGATCGTAAACCGACTGCTGATACGGCGCCGGCTCTGGCTGATACCCCTGCGGCGCAGGCTGGACGGCATGCGGATCGTAAACCGGCTGCTGATACGGCGCAGGCTCAGGCTGATACGCCTGCGGCGCAGGCTGACCGGCATGCGGATCGTAAGTCGGCTGCTGATACGGCGCAGGCTCGGGTTGATACCCCTGCGGAGCCGGCTGACCGGCATACGGATCGTAAACCGGCTGCTGATACGGCGCAGGCTCGGGTTGATACCCCTGCGGCGCAGGCTGGCCGGCATACGGATCGTAAACCGGCTGCTGATACTGCACTGGCTCAGGCTGATACGCCTGCGGTGCCGGCTGACCGGCATGAGGAGCATAAGCAGGCTGCTGATACGGTGCCGGCTCTGGCTGGTAGGGCTGCGGCGGGTAACCAGCTTCCGGCTGATAAACCGGCGCAGCGCCCTGATGACCAGCCGGTGATTCGGCCCACGGCTGCGGCGCGGCAGTGGCCGCCGCCGCCGCGCCCACCGGCTCAGCGATACTCTGGCCGTTCAGCAACGGATCGTAAGGGTCGAAATCGCCCGGGCGAGCGGCGCTGGCGCCGGAGAACAACACATCATTCTCTGCGGGACGCGCGGCGCTGGCGCCGGAAAACAGTACATCGTCGGCGGCAACAGGCGCACCGCTGGCGCTGTACTGCACTGCCTCTTCCCCGTCATCCATCCGTTTGCCGGAGAAAAGCGCCGCGTCGGTTTTACGCCCCATGGGGTTGGTAAACTTCTCAGCGAGACGTTTACGCCGCGCCAGTGCGCTGCGCAAGATACGGGCGCGACGCGACTCCTGGGGGGTTGCCGCCTCTTCGTCGTCGTACTCTTCATCGTCGTCTTCGTATTCGCCTTCATCGACCCAGGTATCATCCCGACGGGTACGATTGCTGGCAAAGGTGAGCACGGACAGGATGCCGCCGCCCAGTTTTTCCGCAATGCTGACCCACGACCAGCCGGTAAACAGCGTCAGGCCGGCTGCCCAGATGCACAACAGCGCGATGGTGCCGCCGCTGCTGTGCAGCAGCGGTTGCAGGGTGGTGCTCAGCAGGCTGCCAATCACCCCGCCAGAGGCGAAGTACCAGATATCATCGGCGTTAATCGCCGCCAGACCGCAGGAGGTCAGGATCAGGGCTAACGCACCGATGAGGCGCAGCGAAACGGCGAAATAATCAATATATTCGTCATTTTCCTGATGCCGCCAGGCAAACCAGCATCCGCCGATGATGATCACCGGGATGGTGTAGGCCATGACGCCAAAAATGAAAAAGAGGGTATCGGCAAGCCACGCGCCGGGGGCGCCGCCTAAATTATGGATAGGCTCATGCCATGCCGTTTGCGACCAGCTTGGGTCCGAGGGGTTAAAGCTCAGTAATGCCGCCATCAGCCAGATGGCGAAGAGGGAGCAAAGGATGAGCATCGCCTCGAGGAGTCGGCGCCCGCTGCTGAGTTTGGTAAGTTTGACTTCTTTGTCTTCGGTGTATTCCTGGCTCAAGAAAGGCTCTCCAGGTATCAGGCTGTTTCCTGCCTGCTGCTAAAACGGACAACAGCGCCGGGTCTCCCCGGCACTGTTGCTGTATGGATTAACAGGAGTGTAATCAAACTACGTCGAGTTTGCACCTGTTCCGTGTTAGCGCGTCTTAATAACCAGACGATTACTTTGCTTGACTTCTTCCATTACCACATAGGTACGGGTGTCGTTAACGCCCGGCAGGCGCAGCAAGGTCTCGCCCAGTAATTTACGATACGCTGACATATCCGGTACGCGGGTTTTCAACAGATAGTCGAAATCACCGGAAACCAGATGACACTCTTGAATTTCTTCAAGTTTTTGCACTGCGGCGTTAAATTGCTCAAACACATCCGGTGCGCCACGATTCAGAGTAATCTCAACAAATACCAGAAGTGATGCATCCAGATAATGCGGGTTGAGCAGCGCCGTATAGCCCTGAATAAAACCCTGTCTTTCAAGACGACGCACACGCTCAAGGCAAGGCGTCGGAGAAAGTCCCACCCGTTTAGAAAGCTCGACGTTAGAAATTCGCCCATCTTTTTGCAATTCATTCAGGATGTTACGATCAATGCGGTCGAGATCTTTGCCAGGGCGCTTCTTGCTATCTACCATTATTATTGTCTCTCTGTATTCCTTCCCTACTCCTGTTCCGGCTCTGTGCCTTCACTGCCAGAGCCCATCCTGTTATTACCCGTACGACATTGGGTAACCCAGGGGTACGTGAGAAGCCCGTTGCCTGACGGCAGTCACCGACATCACGCATGGCGTCTGTCCACACCATGCGTAGATTTCGTTAACCCGGATAAAAATGGCATTTGCGTGCATGAAAATTCGCCGCACGCCAAATACTGCTTTTCTTCTTCCTTGAATGTTTTCGCAAAAGCACAGGGGATTGTCAAAGCAAAACATCGATTTTTAGTACAAGATGCCAGATATTCATCATCTACCCTGGTTGATTCTCATTTTTTCGTCTTATAATTGTCCCGCCAACAGTAGAAATAGTTATATTCCTTGCCGGGAAAATCGCCAATTCATCGGCCGCTTCTATTGCACACATCGTTAACAAAATCGCTGCGCTCTTTTTTTACGACAACAAATTCCCTACAATCCCAGCCCAATGTATGCCAATTATTATGGGGATCTCATGGGCACAGCCAAACACAGTAAACTGCTTATCCTTGGTTCTGGACCTGCGGGATACACCGCGGCGGTCTATGCCGCACGCGCCAACCTGCAGCCGGTGCTGATCACCGGGATGGAAAAAGGCGGTCAGCTGACCACCACGACGGAAGTGGAAAACTGGCCAGGCGATCCGAACGATTTGACCGGTCCGCTGCTGATGGAGCGCATGCACGAGCATGCCGCGAAATTTGAAACCGAGATTATTTTCGACCATATCAGCCGCGTCGATCTGCAAAACCGGCCGTTCCGTCTGACCGGCGACAGCGGCGAATACACCTGTGACGCGTTGATTATCGCCACCGGCGCTTCCGCCCGTTACCTGGGCCTGCCTTCCGAAGAAGCCTTCAAGGGCCGCGGCGTTTCCGCCTGCGCCACCTGTGACGGATTCTTCTATCGCAACCAGAAAGTGGCGGTGATCGGCGGCGGCAACACCGCGGTTGAAGAGGCTCTGTATCTGTCAAACATCGCCTCTGAGGTACACCTTATCCACCGTCGCGATTCCTTCCGTGCGGAAAAAATCCTCATCAAACGCCTGATGGACAAAGTGGAAAGCGGCAACATCGTGCTGCATACCGATCGCACCCTCGAAGAGGTGACCGGCGACCAGATGGGCGTCAGCGGCCTGCGTCTGCGCGATACCAAAAACAGCGACAACGTCGAGTCCCTGGAAGTAGCCGGTCTGTTTGTCGCCATCGGCCACAGCCCGAACACCGCCATCTTTGAAGGACAGCTGGAGCTGGAGAACGGCTACATCAAAGTGCAGTCCGGTATCCATGGCAATGCGACCCAGACCAGCATCCCGGGCGTGTTCGCCGCCGGCGATGTCATGGACCATATTTATCGTCAGGCTATCACCTCCGCCGGCACCGGCTGCATGGCAGCGCTGGACGCTGAACGTTACCTCGACGGTCTGGCTGACGCCTGCAAATAATCTTTACAAGTCAGTAACAAAGGTAAAGAAGGCGACGAAAAGTCGCCTTTATTTTTGCCGCGATGTAACATTGCCGTGCCCAATATTCCGATAACGACACCTGCAAAGCGCGCAATGAATAAAACCCGTCAACAAGAGTTAACCCGCTGGTTAAAACAGCAAAGCATTATCTCCCGTCGCTGGTTGATGATTTCCCGCCTCCTTGGCGTGGCGAGCGGTCTGCTGATCGTGGCGCAGGCCTGGTTCCTGGCGCGGATCCTGCATCGAATGGTGATGGAGAATATTCCTGCGACCGCCCTGCTGCTGCCGCTAACCCTGCTGGTGCTGACCTTTGTGCTGCGCGCCTGGGTGGTCTGGCTGCGTGAACGGGTCGGCTTTCAGGCCGGGCAGCATATTCGCTATGAAATTCGCCGCCAGGTGCTCGACCGCCTCCAGCAGGCGGGCCCGGCGTGGATCCAGGGCAAACCGGCCGGCAGTTGGGCAACGCTTATCCTCGAGCAGATCGATGATATGCACGATTATTATGCCCGCTACCTGCCGCAAATGACGCTGGCGGCCTGCGTGCCGCTGCTGATCGTCATCACTATTTTCCCGATAAACTGGGCCGCCGCGCTGATCCTCCTCGGCACTGCGCCGCTGATCCCCTTGTTCATGGCCCTGGTTGGGATGGGCGCCGCCGATGCCAACCGGCGTAATTTCCAGGCGCTGGCCCGCCTCAGCGGCCACTTCCTCGACCGCCTGCGCGGCATGGAAACCTTGCGTATTTTTCACCGCGGTCAGGCCGAAACGGATAATATTCGCGACGCCTCGCAGGATTTTCGCCAACGCACCATGGAAGTCCTGCGCCTGGCGTTCCTCTCCTCCGGGGTACTGGAATTTTTCACCTCGCTCTCCATTGCGCTGGTAGCGGTTTATTTCGGCTTCTCATACCTTGGCGAGCTTAACTTCGGCCACTATGGCGCGGGCGTCACGCTGATGGCGGGCTTCCTGACGCTGATCCTCGCCCCGGAGTTTTTCCAGCCATTACGTGACCTGGGCACCTTCTACCATGCCAAAGCCCAGGCCGTCGGCGCTGCGGACAGTCTGAAAACGTTTATGGAAACCCCGCTGACCCAGGTGGAGCGTGGCGAAAAAACCTTAAATGACAACGATCTGATTGGCGTGGAAGCGCGCGATCTGCTGATTAAATCTCCCGAAGGGAAAGTCCTCGCCGGGCCGCTGACCTTTTCACTGCCTGCAGGCGCGCGGGTGGTGCTGGTGGGGCAGAGCGGCTCAGGGAAAAGTTCACTGCTGAACGCCCTGCTCGGCTTTTTGCCCTATGAGGGTTCGCTGAAGGTCAATGGCGTGGAGCTGCGAGAGCTGGACGCCGATCGCTGGCGTCGCCTGTTAAGCTGGGTGGGGCAGAATCCCCAGCTTCCTGCCGCCACGCTGCGGGAAAATGTGCTGCTGGCGTGGCCGGAAGCCAGCGATGCCCAGCTTCGACTGGCGCTGGACAAGGCCTGGGTGAGCGAGTTTATCGCTCTGCTGCCGGATGGGATCCATACCGCCGTGGGCGATCAGGCGGGCCGTCTGTCGGTCGGCCAGGCGCAGCGTATCGCGGTCGCCCGCGCGCTGTTGGTGCCGTGCCGCCTGCTGCTGCTGGATGAACCCGCCGCCAGCCTCGACGCCCATAGCGAACAACGGGTCATGCAGGCATTGACCCACGCCTCGACCCAGCAAACCACGCTGCTGGTTACCCATCAGCTTGAGGGACTGGCGGACTGGGATGCCGTCTGGGTTATGCAGGACGGACAGATTATCGAACAAGGCGACTACGCCACGCTGGCCCGCGCCGGCGGAGTCTTCTCGGCGCTGCTGGCCCATCGTCAGGAGGAGATTTAAATGCGCGCGCTCTTACCCTATCTGGCACTGTACAAACGCCACAAATGGATGCTGCTGCTCGGCATCGTACTGGCTATTGTGACCCTGCTGGCCAGTATCGGCCTGCTGACGCTCTCCGGCTGGTTTCTCTCCGCCTCTGCGGTGGTGGGCGTCGCCGGGATCTACAGTTTTAACTATATGCTGCCCGCCGCGGGCGTCCGCGGCGCAGCGATTATCCGGACCGCCGGACGCTACTTCGAGCGTCTGGTCAGCCACGACGCCACCTTCCGCGTGCTACAGCACCTGCGCGTCTTCACCTTCAGCAAACTACTCCCCCTCTCTCCGGCGGGGCTGGCGCGCTTTCGCCAGGGTGAACTGCTCAACCGCGTGGTAGCCGACGTCGACACCCTGGATCATCTCTACCTGCGGGTCATTTCGCCGCTGGTCGGCGCGCTGGTGGTGATTGTGGTGGTGACCTGCGGATTAAGCCTGCTCGATGTCACCCTCGCGCTAACGCTCGGCGGTATCATGCTGGTGACACTGCTGGTTATGCCGCCGCTGTTCTATCGCGCCGGTAAACCGGCCGGAGAGAGTATGACCCAGCTGCGCGGCCAGTATCGGCAACAGCTTACCGCCTGGCTGCAGGGCCAGGCGGAGCTGATGGTGTTTAACGCCAGCGACCGCTATCGCGCGCAAATGGAAAAGACCGAGCTCAGTTGGCAGGAGGCGCAGCGTCGCCAGGCCGAGCTGACCGCGCTTTCGCAGGCGCTGATGCTGTTGATCGGCGGTATCGCCGTGGTGGCCATGCTCTGGCTGGCCTCAGATGGCGTCGGCGGCAACAGTCAGCCCGGGGCGCTGATCGCCCTGTTCGTCTTCTGCGCCCTGGCGGCTTTCGAAGCCCTGGCGCCCGTCACCGGCGCTTTCCAGCATTTAGGTCAGGTGATCGCCTCCGCGCTGCGGATCTCGCAGATCACTGACCAGCAGCCGGAAGTCTCCTTCGTCGAGGGCGAGGCCAGCAAGCCTGCGCAGGTGGCCTTAGCTTTCAGGCAGGTCACCTTCCGCTACCCGCAGCAGCCCTCCCCCGCTCTGGAGAACATCTCCCTGCAGATTGCCGCCGGGGAACATATTGCTATTCTTGGCCGAACCGGCTGCGGAAAGTCGACGCTGTTGCAGTTACTCACCCGCGCATGGGATCCGACACAGGGTGAAATATTGCTCAACGATCAGCCGCTGTCCGGGCTCAGCGAAGCCACCCTGCGGCAGTCAATGAGCGTGGTACCGCAGCGCGTGCACCTGTTCAGCGCCACCCTGCGCGACAACCTGCTGCTGGCGGCGCCTGAGGCTGATGACACTCTGCTCTGCGCCACCCTTGAGAAGGTAGGCCTGGAAAAACTGCTGGAAGATGGCGGACTCAACGGCTGGCTGGGCGAAGGCGGACGCCAGCTTTCCGGCGGCGAACTGCGCCGGCTGGCCATTGCCCGCGCGCTGCTCCACGATGCGCCGCTGATGCTGCTGGACGAACCGACAGAAGGTCTGGATGCGGCCACCGAAAGCCAGATCCTGCATCTGCTGGCGGAAGTCTTACGCGAGAAAACCGTGCTGATGGTCACCCACCGCCTGCGAGGCCTGGCGCGTTTTAATCAGATAATAGTCATGGACAACGGCCAGATAATTGAGCAAGGTAGTCACGCGGAGCTGCTCGCTAAACAGGGCCGGTACTTCCAGTTTAAACAGCGTCTGTAGGCTATTATCTAATTTTTGCTGATGCGTATTGAGGTTAAAATGCGTCTGGTTCAGCTCTCCCGGCATTCTATCGCCTTCCCTTCTCCGGAAGGCGCCCTGCGTGAACCTAACGGCCTGCTGGCGCTCGGCGGCGATCTGAGCCCCGCGCGCCTGCTGATGGCCTATCAGCGTGGTATTTTTCCCTGGTTTTCCCCCGGCGACCCGATCCTCTGGTGGTCGCCCGATCCCCGCGCGGTGCTCTGGCCGGAACAGTTCCATCTCAGCCGCAGCATGAAGCGCTTTCATCAGCGTTCGCCCTACCGCGTCACGCTCAACCACGCCTTTGGCGAGGTGATTGAGGGCTGCGCCAGCGATCGTGACGAAGGCACCTGGATAACCAGCAGCATCGTTCGCGCCTACCACCAGCTGCATGAGCTGGGGCATGCCCACTCCATTGAAGTCTGGCAGGAGAATACTCTGGTGGGGGGAATGTACGGCGTGGCACAGGGGGCGCTGTTTTGCGGTGAGTCGATGTTCAGCCGGGCGGAAAATGCCTCCAAAACCGCGCTGCTGGTATTTTGCCAGGACTTTGCGCAGAGCGGCGGTAAATTAATTGACTGTCAGGTGCTGAACAACCATACCGCATCATTAGGCGCGGTGGATATTCCCCGCCGCGATTATCTGGACTATCTGTCAGTATTACGCAGCTACCGTCTGCCCGAGCGATTTTGGGTACCGCGGGTGCTATTTCCGGGCGGACAATAAAATGTTTTCAGCACATTTTGCGTCAGGATGGTATAATTGCGCGGTAGAGTAGCTTCTGCCTGTTGCCCCGCCGCCGTTTGGGAATAATAAGAGTCAGATAACGCCCATCGTTCTGTCACTCCCCTTTACGTTTGCGCCTGTCACGCGGCATGGCCGTGTGTGTCCCGGGCAATGCGCCAAAACTACTTCGGCGATTCATACCCGTCATATTTCCATTGCCGGCGTGCTGACTGCGCGCCTTGCGGCAAGGTGAATGATTCAGGGTAGACACGTAAAACTTTACTTACATGATGAACTTCGGCATTATCTTGCCGGTTCAAAACTACGGTAGTGATACCCCAGAGGACTAGATGGCCAAAGAAGACAATATTGAAATGCAGGGCACCGTACTTGAAACGTTGCCTAACACTATGTTCCGCGTAGAACTGGAAAACGGTCACGTGGTAACCGCGCATATCTCCGGTAAAATGCGTAAAAACTACATCCGCATTCTGACGGGCGACAAAGTGACTGTTGAGCTGACCCCGTACGACCTGAGCAAAGGCCGCATTGTCTTCCGTAGTCGCTGATTGTTTTCGCCCTTAAGGCGTCAGATGCTGAAGGCCGGGATAATTCCCGGTCTTTTCATTTCTACCGCCAGTTGGCAAAAAAAAACCGGCCCCTGGCCGGTTTTTTACATTGAAGATATCGCCTTAATGGGCGGCTTCCGGTTTGTGCTTCGGCGCGCTCTGGAAGTCGTAGGTCAGCGTATTTTTCGCGCTGTCCAGAGAGACCGTCACCTGCCCGCCGTCGACCAGCGAGCCAAACAGCAGCTCGTTCGCCAGCGGTTTTTTCAGGTTGTCCTGAATGACGCGTCCCATTGGACGTGCCCCCATTGCCCGGTCGTAGCCTTTTTCCGCCAGCCAGTCGCGCGCTTCCTGGCTGACTTCCAGGGAGACACCTTTCTGATCCAGCTGAACCTGCAGCTCGACGATAAACTTGTCGACAACCTGATGGATCACCGTGGTGGAGAGGTGATCGAACCAGATGATGTTGTCGAGACGGTTACGGAACTCCGGCGTAAAGATCTTCTTGATCTCATCCATTGCGTCCGGACTGTTGTCCTGCTGGATAAGGCCAATCGATTTACGCTCGGTTTCCCGCACCCCGGCGTTGGTAGTCATCACCAGCACCACGTTGCGGAAGTCCGCTTTACGTCCGTTGTTATCGGTCAGCGTGCCGTTGTCCATCACCTGCAGCAGCAGGTTGAACACGTCCGGATGCGCTTTTTCGATCTCATCGAGCAGCAGCACCGCGTGCGGATGTTTTATCACCGCATCGGTCAGCAGCCCGCCCTGGTCGAAGCCGACGTAGCCCGGAGGCGCCCCGATTAAACGACTGACGGTATGACGTTCCATATATTCGGACATATCAAAACGCAGCAGCTCAATACCCAGCGCCTTCGCCAGCTGCACGGTCACTTCGGTTTTCCCCACCCCGGTCGGCCCGGCGAACAGGAATGAACCCACCGGCTTGTGCTCATGGCCCAGCCCGGCGCGCGCCATCTTGATGGCTTCCGTCAGCGCCTCGATGGCCTTATCCTGACCAAAGACCAGCATTTTCAGTCGATCGCCAAGGTTTTTCAGCGTATCGCGATCGCTGCGGGAGACGCTCTTCTCAGGGATCCGCGCAATGCGCGCCACCACGGACTCGATATCCGCCACATTGACCGTTTTCTTACGCTTGCTGACCGGCATTAAGCGCGCCCGCGCCCCCGCCTCGTCAATTACGTCAATCGCCTTATCCGGCAGATGGCGATCGTTAATGTATTTCACCGCCAGCTCAACCGCCGCACGCACCGCCTTGGCGGTATAACGCACATCGTGGTGCGCTTCGTACTTCGGCTTCAGGCCGTTGATAATCTGGACGGTCTCTTCCACCGACGGTTCGGTAATATCGATTTTCTGGAAACGGCGGGCCAGCGCACGATCTTTTTCAAAGATGTTGCTGAACTCCTGGTAAGTGGTGGAGCCAATCACCCGGATCTTGCCGCTGGAAAGCAGCGGTTTGATCAGGTTAGCCGCATCGACCTGGCCGCCAGACGCCGCTCCCGCACCGATGATGGTGTGGATCTCATCAATGAACAGGATGCTGTTGGTATCCTGCTCCAGCTGTTTCAGCAACGCTTTAAAGCGTTTTTCAAAATCGCCACGGTATTTCGTCCCGGCCAGCAGAGAACCAATATCAAGCGAGTAGATGGTGCAGTCAGCCATGACTTCCGGCACATCGCCCTGCACAATACGCCAGGCAAGGCCTTCGGCGATGGCGGTTTTACCGACGCCGGATTCCCCCACCAGCAGCGGGTTATTTTTACGCCGACGGCACAGCACCTGAATGGCGCGCTCCAGCTCTTTTTCACGGCCGATCAGGGGATCGATGCCGCCAACGCGAGCAAGCTGATTGAGGTTGGTGGTGAAGTTTTCCATACGTTCCTCCCCGCCGGCTTGCTCTTCATTGCCAGGCTGGCTTCCGCTGTTATCGGAAGACTGGCTCGGCTCATCTTTGCGTGTACCATGAGAAATGAAGTTCACCACATCGAGTCGGCTCACTTCATGTTTACGCAGCAGGTAGGCGGCCTGCGACTCCTGCTCGCTGAAAATGGCCACCAGCACGTTGGCGCCGGTCACTTCGCTGCGGCCAGAAGATTGCACGTGGAAAACGGCGCGCTGCAGCACACGCTGGAAGCTCAGCGTCGGCTGGGTGTCGCGCTCTTCTTCCGTGGCTGGCAGGACGGGTGTGGTTTGTTCGATGAAGGCTTCAAGTTCCTGACGCAATGCCACCAGGTCCACTGAACACGCTTCCAGGGCCTCACGGGCCGAGGGGTTGCTTAGCAGAGCCAGCAGCAAGTGCTCGACGGTCATAAACTCATGACGGTGCTCGCGCGCTCTGGCGAAAGCCATATTTAAACTGAGTTCCAGTTCTTGATTGAGCATAGGCACCTCCCCCAATTTTCATGCCTGAATTCAGGCTTTTTCCAGCGTACACAGCAATGGATGCTCGTTCTCCCTCGCGTACTGATTCACCATAGCGACTTTGGTCTCCGCCACTTCCGCGGTAAACACGCCACAAATCGCCTTACCTTCATAGTGAACCGTGAGCATCAGTTGCGTTGCACGTTCAACATCATAAGAAAAGAATTTTTGTAACACGTCAATAACAAACTCCATTGGAGTGTAGTCATCATTGACCAATATCACTTTATACATAGATGGCGGTTTAATCGCATCACGAACTTCGTCGTCAACCAGGTGCTCGAAGTCCAGCCAATCTCTCTTACTCATCGTCAGTGTTCATCATCGGTTGCTGTTGCCAACAGGCGGAGGCCTGTCGATGACCAGAGGTTATGCTCATCACAAATCTACAACAGATCATAGATAACTATCATCTATCGCTTCTATCCGCGACGGCTGTCACATTCCCCGGCAATAGCGTTAACTGCTTCAAATTTTGACGCATTTTTCGCCGTTCCCCCTCCTCAATCGCTTGACGCGTTTTCGTATTTCTCTAAATTGTAGTGGCGAGAGTTGGCGAGCAATTGAACAACTCGTCACTCCACCACCGGTTCATTCCATCTTACTAATAAAGATTTACGAAGGATGTCGAAGTATGGAAATGGGTACTGTTAAGTGGTTCAACAATGCCAAAGGGTTCGGTTTTATCTGCCCTGAGGGCGGCGGCGAAGACATTTTCGCCCATTACTCCACCATCCAGATGGATGGTTACAGAACGCTAAAAGCCGGACAAGCCGTTCGGTTTGATGTTCACCAGGGGCCAAAAGGCAACCACGCCAGCGTGATCGTCCCTGTGGAAGCGGAAACGGCTGCATAACTCTTTTGCTTCATTGTGTACATCCTGCTAATAAAATGCCAGTCCTTCTGACTGGCATTTTTATTTCTCATCCCGACTACTCCCGCGCCAGGGCATCCACCGGATCGAGCCGCGCCGCATTGCGCGCCGGCAGCCAGCCAAACAGCACCCCGGTTAACGTCGAACAGAGAAACGCCGTCACCAGCGCCAGCGGCGAAAAACCGATCTCCCAGCCCGGGAGAAACAGCTGAAGAATAAACGCGATCATCAGCGACAACGTTACCCCCAGCGCGCCGCCGACCAGGCAAACCAGCACCGCCTCGATGAGGAACTGCTGCAGCACATCGCTGGCCCGCGCGCCAACCGCCATGCGGATGCCGATCTCCCGCGTCCGTTCGGTCACCGACACCAGCATAATATTCATTACGCCAATCCCGCCGACCACCAGGGCAATCACCGCCACCAATGTCAGGAACAGCTGTAAGGTATGTGTGGTCCTTTCGGCGGTTTTCAAGACGCTGTCCATATTCCAGGTGAAGACATCTTTTTTACCATGCCGCAGCTCCAGCAGACGCAGCAGCTGTTTCTCTGCGGTTTCACTGTCGTAGCCTTCATGAACGCGCACAGTGATGGAGTTCAGCCACGACTGGCCCATCACTCTTCCCGCAATGGTGGTGTAAGGCAACCAGACGCGGAGAATTTTACTGCTGCCGAACATCGACTGCTTTTCATCCGCAACGCCAATCACCGTGGCCGGCATATTACCCACCAGGATCACCTCGCCCACCACTTTCGCTTTATTGGGAAACAGCTGGCGACGGGTATTGCTGTCGAGCACCACCACCTGAGCCCGGCTGTTGAGCTGCAGTTCATTGAAGGTATTGCCCTCGCTGAAGGTCATGCCGTAAACATTAAAGTACTGCGGCCCGACCCCTTCCGCGCTGGCGGCAACGTCAATATTGTTGGCGCGCAGGCGCAGGCTTTTTGACACCGCCGGCGTAGCGGAACGCACCCACGGCTGTTTCTGGATCGCCAGCAAGTCGTCATACTTCAGCGCCTGTTGATAGCGCGGGTCGTCATCGCCAAAATCCTTGCCAGGGTAGACGTCAATGGTATTGGTGCCTATCGCGCGAATATCCGCCAGCACCATTTGTTTGGCGGCATCGCCCACCACCACGATCGACACCACCGAGGCAATCCCGATAATAATGCCGAGCATGGTCAGCAGGGTGCGCATTTTATTCGCCGCCATCGCCCGCCAGGCCATGACCAGCGCCTCGCGAAAGCCGCTGGTAAACTGACGCCACGCCGAGGGCTCCCCATGCTGACGGGCGCGCAGCCCGCCGCCCTGGCGGCTGGCGGGCGGGTTGCGGACGATCTCGCCATCGCGGATCTCAACGATCCGCTCCGCCTGAGCGGCAACCTGCGGATCGTGGGTAACAATGATAACCGTATGGCCCTGCGCTTTCAGTTGATGCAGGATCGCCATCACCTCTTCGCCGGAATGGCTGTCCAGCGCGCCGGTCGGCTCATCGGCGAGGATCACTTCCCCACCATTCATCAGGGCGCGGGCGATACTGACCCGCTGCTGTTGGCCGCCGGACAGCTGCGACGGCTGATAGTCGGCGCGATCGCCAAGCCCCAGGCGCGCCAGGAGCTCATGCGCGCGCGCCAGGCGCGCCCGCCGTTCACTGCCGGCATACACCGCCGGCACTTCGACGTTCTGCGCGGCGGTCAGATGCGACAGCAGGTGATAGCGTTGAAAGATAAAACCAAAGTGCTCCCGCCGCAGACGGGCCAGCGCATCGCCATCCAGCTGTGCAATATCGGTTCCCGCCACCCGATAGGTGCCGCTGGTGGGTTTATCAAGGCAGCCAAGGATGTTCATCAGCGTTGATTTACCCGAGCCGGAGGCGCCCACGATCGCCACCATCTCCCCGGCATGGATACTGAGGGTGATCCCCTTGAGGACCTCAACGCTGCCGTCGCCGGAAGGATAGCTGCGACGAATATCACGCAGCTCGAGCAGGGCCGTCATTTTGCCGCCCCGCTCGCGCTCTCGCCGACGATTACCTCATCCCCTTCTTCAAGACCCTGTACCACCGCGACGTCGGTATCATTGCGCGCGCCAATGACAATCTCACGCTCTTTGACCTCACCGGTACGCAACAGCCGGACGTGGTAGCGGTTATCACCGACCGCATCACCCAGGGCGCTCAGCGGGATGGTGATCACGTTCTTCACCTCGGCCAGTTGGATATGCACCTGCGCGGTCATGTCGAGGCGCAGAATTCCCTGCGGGTTCGGGACCTCGAAGCGGGCATAATAGAAGATGGCGTCGTTGACTTTTTCCGGCGTCGGCAGAATGTCCTTCAGCTTGCCTTCATAGCGAGTTAGCGGGTCGCCCAGCACGGTAAACCACGCCTTTTGTCCCGGTCTGAGGTGGATGACATCCGCTTCGGAGACCTGCGCTTTCACCAGCATGGTGCTGAGGTCCGCCAGGGTCAGAATGTTCGGCGCCTGCTGGGCAGCGATCACCGTCTGTCCCTGCAGGGTAGTAATTTGCGTCACTTCACCAGCCATCGGCGCCAGGATCCGCGTGTAGTCGAGGTTGGTCTTCGCCGTGTCGAGCGTTGCCTGGTTGCGCTTAATTTGCGCTTCAATGGTGCCGATTTGCGCCTGTTTCACCGCCAGGTCGGTGGCCGCGGTATCGAGGTCTTGTCGCGAGACCAGCTGGCGCTGCGCCAGCTGCTGCTGACGGGCCAGGGTCACCTGCGCCAGCTTACTCTCCGCGCGCGCCTGATTGAGCTGGGCGCGCAGCTCCATCAACGTCGCCTCCACCTCTTTGATCTGGTTTTGCGCCTGCTCAGGATCGATAACCCCCAGCAGTTGGTCCTTTTTGACCTTATCGCCGATATTCACGTGCAGCGTCTTCAGCTGTCCGCTGACCTGGGCGCCGACGTCAACTTTTCGCAGGGCATCCAGCTTGCCGGTGGCCAGCACGCTCTGCTGGAGATCGCCTTTGCGCACCACCAGCGTCTGGTAGTGCGGTAGCGGCGCATTGAGGATCCGCCATCCCCAGACAGCCAGACCCAGCACAACGATCGCCAACAGCCACCAGACGGTCCTGCGTTTTCCC
Source organism: Klebsiella sp. 2-CIP_Kleb. (assembly GCF_050378715.1). Classification (NCBI taxonomy): domain Bacteria; kingdom Pseudomonadati; phylum Pseudomonadota; class Gammaproteobacteria; order Enterobacterales; family Enterobacteriaceae; genus Klebsiella; species Klebsiella sp. 2-CIP_Kleb. Next base: position 800,731 of record NZ_JBNRLG010000002.1, on the reverse strand, counting down.
TTAACTTTCATATTCCGATTCCTGCTGTTTCCCTGCCGCTCCAGGCGGTGATTCTATCGAAACCCGTCGGCAACAGGACACCCATTTTTCGCGCCAATGATGTTTTGTTTAGCTGCCGGAGAGCTTTGCGCCGCCGAAATTCCCGACGGCGAAGAGATTAATCAGCGCGACCGCGGGCCAGCCACAGTACCCGCGAGAACATTTTTTTCAGCAGCGTCGGCACAGCGTCCACCCCACGGCGGCCGGCTTCCATTGCCACCTCAATCGCCAGGTCCGGCTTGGATGAGCGATGGATGGCCTTGGTGATCACCCGCCGCATATTCATGGGCACATTATCCGGGATCTGCGCCACCCGGTGGTAAACGTCATCAAATCCCTGACGATACATAAAGTGTTCCATATCCAGCGCCGGCAGAGCGGTCAGATGGTCGCGCTCCAGCTCGCGATCGTTATTCAGCAGACCGCGTACGGTCGCGGCATATTTTTTTCCTGCCTCATCGCCATCCACCAGCACGTGCCACTGGATCCCCATCCGGCGGGCGAATTTGATCAATGGCTTCAGGCCCGACTGGGCGAATTCAATCACTTTCACCCCTTCAGCATCAAAATGATGGCCGCACTGGCGGGCCAGCTCGTTGATAACCCAGGTTTCCGTCTCCCCCTCCACCAGCAGCCAACAGCGGGCGAAGAGCGATGAGGCGCGATTGAAGCGGATGTGAAAGGCAATGCGTCGACTCTCTTCGGCATTCATTCCGCCCGGCCCCAGCCGCCATGCCGACACCCGCGCCGATTCACGCACCAGCCGACAAACCTGCTCCACCGGCGTCAGGGACAGCAGCTCTCCGGAGTTGGTGGTGGTCACACGCTGCAACGGCAGCAAATTCAGCAGATGCCAGGCGACGGAGAGCATGATCGGGTGCAGGCGGGTCTCGGGATCCTCAATCAACAGCAGCGGCCGCGCGTCGCGATCGAGGCGCACCGTCCCTTTCGCCTGCAGCAGGGTAGCAAACAGCCCCAGCAGGATCACCCGATGGCTGCGCCCGCCGGGCTTGTCGATCATGCGGTTGATAATATCCAGGTAACGCCAGCTACGCTGCTCATCATGGGAACGTCGACGCATCAGGCGATGTCGCGTCTGGGCGCTGCTTTGCTCGGCAAAGTAATGCTCCAGCAGCTGCACCATGGCCGACAACCCCTGACGGATCTGACCGTCGGATAAATTTTGCGGGTGGCTGACCAGTTCGCGGGACAGAAAATCCAGCTGGCGGGCGGTGATCTCAATCTGCGGCGAGTGCGGTACCGTTCCGTTATGAATGCGCCGCATAAAGCGCGCGTCGCGCAGGCGCAGCACCGGCATCAAACGCACCAGGTGTCTGGCCAGCTCATCGATATCCTCCAGCACCAGCGCTTCGCCTTCGCCATCGATAAAACTGCGCAGGGTCATCACGCTATCGTCATCGGCGAGTTCGCCTTCCAGGCGGTAGAAGACCCGGTGATACCCGTCATCACAGGGCACCCAACAGCGCTGAAGCGGACGGAAACGCCGCACCCGATGGCGCCCCGGCTCGGTTTCACGAAAGGTCAGAATAATATGCAAATGGTGCTCGCGCCCCTGGATGTCGCCTGCGGGAAACCAGAAGTCATCGCGGACAAAGTGATAAAGATCGAACTCTGGCGACAAAAGCAGGGTCAGCGCATCAAGCAGACTGGACTTCCCCCACGCGTTCTCCCCGATCAGGACGTTATTTTGCTCCAGCATCAACGACAGACGATTGATACCGCGAAAACCGACGATTTCTACGCGCTCAAGAAGCATATCCCCTCCGCTACACCACCACTCTCCTTCAGTAATCAACAGTATAGCGAGGGCGGCGGCAAGATGACACTCCGCTTAATCACCTCTGCGCATCCTATTCGGGAGATTAAATATATTCATAAAATTACGCACTTATCGTCTATTAACGGCTATTGATTATTCATCAAACAAAATAGTTTTATTTCAGACGTTATGTTCTACACTATTGATAATCTTGGATGGATATAGGAAGAGTTAAACTGGCAAACGCAATCCCTTCACCTTGCCCTAAATCAAATAATATCAATATATTTAACTGGCTCTGGGATGGCGATTATCTCTAGAATAACGCCGCTTTATTTTTATCGTCGTCCCTTATCACGATAAATAAAGACCGGCACGGTCCGCTCGTGCGCGTATACATTTAAATTGAGGTGGTTATGTTCAGAAAATTAGCAGCCGAATGCTTCGGCACCTTCTGGCTTGTATTTGGCGGCTGCGGTAGCGCCGTACTTGCCGCAGCATTTCCCGAGTTGGGTATCGGTTTTGCCGGCGTGGCGCTGGCATTTGGTTTAACCGTATTAACCATGGCGTATGCGGTTGGCCATATTTCCGGCGGTCATTTCAACCCGGCGGTAACCTTAGGCCTGTGGGCCGGTGGTCGTTTCCCGGCGAAAGAGGTCATTGGCTATATTATCGCCCAGGTGGTCGGCGGAATTATTGCCGCCGCGGTGCTGTACGTGGTGGCCAGCGGTAAAGCCGGATTTGATGCCGCCGCCAGCGGCTTTGCCTCAAACGGCTATGGCGAACACTCCCCGGGCGGCTTCTCTATGCTGTCGGCTATCGTTATTGAAATCGTACTGACCTGCGGCTTCCTGCTGGTTATCCATGGCGCTACCGATAAACACGCGCCTGCGGGCTTCGCGCCGATCGCTATCGGCCTGGCGCTGACTCTCATCCATTTAATCAGCATTCCGGTCACCAACACTTCCGTCAACCCGGCGCGCAGCACCGCGGTGGCGATTTTCCAGGGCGGTTGGGCGCTGCAGCAGCTGTGGCTGTTCTGGGTCATGCCGATCGTCGGCGGGATCCTTGGCGGCGTGCTGTACCGCACTCTGCTGGAAAAACGCGATTAATCCTTTCTAAGCCCGGGTCTCCGGGCTTTTTCTTTCTGGCGACAGCTTTACTCGGCCCGGCTATTTGGGTAGTGTCATGAGCGCTATTCTCATCATGCAAGGGCTGCATCGTTCATGTTCTCGGGACTGTTCATCATTCTGTTGCCGCTGGTCGTCGGCTATTTACTGCCTCTTCGTCACTCCTCTGCGCTAAAACTGATTCACCGGATGCTGAGCTGGATTGTCTATGTGATCCTCTTTTTTATGGGTATCAGCCTGGCGTTTCTCGACAATCTGGCCAGCAATCTGCTGGCGATATTGCATTACGCCGCGGTGAGCGTGGTCATCATTTTACTGTGTAATATTACCGCTCTGCTGTGGCTGGAAAGAAAAATGCCCTGGCGCAGTCTGCATCGTCAGGAGAAATTACCCTCGCGCCTGGCCATGGCCCTGGAATCACTCCAGCTGTGCGGGGTGGTGGTCCTCGGTTTTTTGCTTGGCCTGACCGGCCTGCCTTTTTTACAACACGCCACCGAAGCCAGCGAATATACGCTGATCTTTCTCCTGTTCCTCGTCGGTATTCAATTACGCAATAATGGAATGAGTCTGCGACAAATAGTCCTTAACCGCCGGGGAATGATCGTCGCCGTGGTGGTCACGATCAGTTCATTACTCGGCGGCATCCTCAACGCCTTTATTCTGGATTTGCCGCTAAAGACCGGTCTGGCGATGGCCAGCGGCTTCGGCTGGTATTCACTCTCCGGTATTTTACTGACCGAATCCTTTGGCCCGGTAATCGGCAGCGCGGCGTTCTTCAACGACCTGTGCCGCGAGCTGCTGGCCATCATGTTAATTCCGGGCCTGATTCGCCGTAGCCGCTCCACGGCGCTGGGTCTGTGCGGCGCCACTTCCATGGACTTCACCCTACCGGTGCTGCAGCGTTCCGGCGGCGTGGAGATCGTCCCTGCCGCTATCGTGCACGGTTTTCTGCTGAGCCTGCTGGTCCCGATCCTGATCGCCTTTTTTGCCGCCTGAGTAGGCGCTGGCGGCAGACTTCCTGCCGCCAATTTTGCGCTAAATCAATCTCCCTTTAAGTTGTATCAGAAATACCTTTTCTCCTCACGCGCTCGGGCATAACCTTAAACATGTATATCAAATATAACTTTAAAGGTGTGACCATGTTTTGTGTGCAATGTGAACAAACCATTCGTACCCCGGCCGGCAACGGCTGCTCTTACGCGCAGGGGTTGTGCGGTAAAACAGCGGAAACCTCCGATCTACAGGATCTGCTGATTGCGTCACTGCAAGGCCTCTCCGCCTGGGCGCTTAAGGCCCGCGAATATGGCATTATCGATCATGAGGTCGACAGCTTCGCCCCCCGCGCCTTCTTCTCTACGCTAACTAACGTCAATTTCGATTCTCCGCGCATCGTCGGCTATGCCCGTCAGGCGATTGCCATGCGTGAGGCGCTGAAAGCGCAGTGCCTGGACCTTGATGCCAGCGCCAAAGTTGACAGCCCGGTGGCCGACCTGCAGCTGGTCGGCGACGATCTGGGTGGCCTGCAGCGTCAGGCGGCAGACTATGCCCCGAATAAAGATAAAGCCGCTATCGGCGAGAATATCCTCGGCCTGCGCCTGCTGTGCCTGTATGGTCTGAAAGGCGCTGCGGCTTATATGGAACACGCCCACGTGCTCGGCCAGTACGACAACGCCATTTACGCCCAGTACCACAAGATCATGGCGTGGCTGGGCACCTGGCCTGCGGATATGAATGCGCTGCTCGAATGTTCGATGGAAATCGGCCAGATGAACTTCAAAGTGATGAGCATCCTTGACGCCGGCGAAACCACGAAATATGGCCACCCAACGCCGACTCAGGTCAACGTAAAAGCCACCGCAGGTAAATGTATCCTGATCTCTGGCCACGACCTGAAAGATCTCTACAACCTGCTGGAGCAGACGGAAGGCACCGGCGTCAACGTCTATACCCACGGCGAAATGCTGCCGGCGCACGGCTATCCGGAGCTGCGTAAATTCAAACATCTGATCGGCAACTACGGCAGCGGCTGGCAGAACCAGCAGGTGGAATTCGCCCGCTTCCCGGGCCCCATCGTGATGACCTCTAACTGCATCATCGATCCCACCGTCGGCGCTTACGACGATCGCATCTGGACTCGCAGCATCGTCGGCTGGCCGGGCGTGAACCACCTGGAAGGCGAAGACTTCTCCCCGGTCATTGCCCAGGCGCAGCAGATGGCGGGCTTCCCGTACAGCGAAATCCCGCATCTGATCACCGTCGGCTTTGGCCGTCAGACCCTGCTCGGCGCGGCGGATACGCTGATCGATCTGGTCAGCCGTGAAAAACTGCGCCATATCTTCCTCGTCGGCGGCTGCGACGGCGCGCGCGGGGAACGTAACTATTTCACCGATTTTGCCACCAGCGTGCCGGACGACTGTCTGATCCTGACGCTGGCCTGCGGTAAATACCGCTTTAACAAGCTGGATTTCGGCGATATCGAAGGCCTGCCGCGTCTGGTCGACGCTGGTCAGTGTAATGATGCCTATTCGGCGATTATTCTGGCGGTCACGCTGGCGGAAAAACTGGGCTGCGGCGTCAACGATCTGCCGCTGTCGCTGGTGCTCTCCTGGTTCGAACAGAAAGCGATTGTCATCCTGCTGACGCTGCTGTCTCTCGGCGTGAAAAATATCGTCACCGGCCCGACGGCGCCGGGCTTCTTCACTCCGGATCTGCTGGCTGTCCTCAATGAGAAGTTTGGTCTGCGTTCCGTGACCACCGTGGAACAAGATATGCAGCAGCTGCTGAGCGCGTAAGGAGTCCCTGATGACCATGCCAACTTCGCAATGCCCGTGGCGGATGCAGGTTCACCACATTCACCAGGAAACCCCGGACGTGTGGACCCTTTCGCTGCTGTGCCACGATTACTATCCGTATCGCGCCGGGCAGTACGCCCTGGTCAGCGTGCGTGATTCCGCGGAAACGCTGCGCGCCTACACCCTCTCCTCCACGCCGGGGGTCAGCGAGTATATTACGCTGACCGTTCGCCGCATTAACGAGGGTGCGGGTTCACAATGGTTAACCCACGAGGTCAAACGCGGCGATTATCTTTGGCTGTCCGATGCGATGGGCGAGTTTATCTGCGACGATAAAGCAGAAGATAAATTCCTGCTGCTGGCCGCCGGCTGCGGGGTGACGCCGATAATGTCGATGCGCCGCTGGCTGGCGAAGTACCGCCCGCTGGCAGACGTGCAAGTGATCTATAGCGTTCGTTCGCCGGAGGATGTGATCTTTGCCGAGGAGTGGCGCAACTATCCGGTTACCCTGGTGGCGGAGCACAACGCAACGCACGGTTTTGTCGCCGGCCGTCTGACCCTGGAGCTACTGCAGAGCGTGCCGGATATCGCCAGCCGCACCGTGATGACCTGCGGGCCAGCGCCGTATATGGAGAAGGTTGAGCAGGAGGTGGCCGCCCTGGGTGTCACCCGCTTCTTTAAGGAGAAGTTCTTCACACCGGTGGCAGAGGCCGCCACCAGCGGGCTGAAATTCACCAAACTGCAGCCGGCGAGAGAGTTTTACGCGCCGGTGGGCACCACCCTGCTCGAGGCGCTGGAGAGCAATCAGGTGCCGGTGACCGTCGCCTGCCGCGCCGGCGTCTGCGGCTGCTGCAAAACCAGAGTCGTTTCCGGGGAGTATAGCGTCACCAGCACCATGACGCTGACCGAAGATGAAATCGCCGACGGCTATGTGCTGGCCTGCTCCTGTCACCCGCAGAGCGATCTGGTTCTCGCCTGAGGTCAAAATCCCCGGTGGCGCTACCGCTTACCGGGGCTACAGCGCTGTGCGATTTGGTAGCCCGGAGAAGGCGCAATGCGCCGCCTCCGGGAAAACCCCTGGCGACAATAAACTCTCAGGCGACATGAGATAAACGCTTTCCCGGACTGAAAAGCGGCCAACCGACAACAGTATCGACTTTACGCCCCAGGACGAATGAGGCATTTTTACCGCCAAACCGACTGACCGGCCAGCGAGTAACGCCCGGCGCCCAAAAGCGCAATCGCCAGCGCGCCAACAAAGAAATAGACCAGATTCTCGATCGCCCACGCCCCCACCGCATCAAGCGCAAATGTCTTGCCGAGACCGACCATCAGCCACGCCACCACCATGGTGAAAGCCAACACCAGCGCCGCAGGGCGCGTCAGGATGCCGACAATTAACAAACAGGGGGCGACCACTTCCCCCGCCAGCACACCGTAGGCGATAAACCCCGGCAACCCCTTCGCCGCCAGCATCCCGCTAATGCCGTCCACGCCATCCAGCAGCTTGTGCAAACCGTGAAACAGCATTAACCCACCGACGGCGAGTCGTAACAAGAGTTTACCGGCGTCTTCATGCGACAGCGTTCTGTTTACTGCGTTTAACAATCCCTTAACCATTTGATGTGCTTCCTGTTTTACACCCTGTGAGATCCCAGAGTATGCCCAATGCTTCAGCAATAAAACCAGCAAAAAATTGAGGGCAATCGGCAACGTAAGCTGCAGTTTCATCTAAGCTTGAAGGCGTTATCAAAAAAAGGAGATGGAGATCATGAAACAAACCGTGGCCGCATACATTGCCAAAATGCTGGAACAGGCCGGCGTGAAACGTATCTGGGGCGTCACCGGCGATTCCCTCAATGGATTGAGCGATAGCCTGAACCGCATGGGCACCATCGACTGGATGGCCACCCGGCACGAAGAGGTTGCCGCTTTCGCCGCCGGCGCGGAGGCGCAACTGACCGGTGAACTGGCGGTCTGCGCTGGTTCCTGCGGACCGGGTAACCTGCATCTGATCAACGGTCTGTTTGACTGTCACCGCAACCATGTCCCGGTGCTGGCGATTGCCGCCCACATCCCATCCAGCGAGATTGGCAGCGGCTATTTCCAGGAGACCCATCCCCAGGAGCTCTTCCGCGAATGCAGCCACTACTGCGAGCTGGTCTCCACCCCGGAGCAGATCCCGCAGGTGCTGGCGGTGGCGATGCGCAAGGCGGTGATCAACCGCGGCGTTTCGGTGGTGGTGCTGCCCGGCGACGTGGCGCTGAAGGCGGCCCCGGAGAGCGCCAGCAGCCAGTGGTATCATGCGCCGTTGCCGACGGTCACCCCGGCGGAAGAAGAGCTGCGCAAGCTGGCCCAGCTGATCCGCTACTCCAGCAATATCGCGCTCATATGCGGCAGCGGTTGCGCCGGCGCCCACCAGGAGCTGGTGGAGTTCGCGGCGAAAATTAAAGCTCCCATCGTCCATGCGTTGCGCGGTAAAGAGCATGTGGAGTATGACAACCCGTATGATGTGGGCATGACCGGGCTGATTGGCTTCTCTTCTGGCTTCCACACCATGATGAATGCCGACACCCTGATCCTGCTCGGCACCCAGTTCCCCTATCGCGCCTTCTATCCGACCGACGCCAAAATTATTCAGATCGACATTAACCCCGGCAGCATCGGCGCGCACAGTAAGGTCGATATGGCGCTGGTGGGCGACATTAAATCAACGCTGAAGGCGCTGCTGCCGCTGCTGGAAGAGAAAACCGATCGCCGCTTCCTCGATAAGGCGCTGGAGCACTATCGCGACGCGCGAAAAGGACTCGACGATCTGGCGAAGCCCAGCGAGAAGGCGATCCACCCGCAATATCTGGCGCAGCAGATCAGCCATTTTGCCGATGAAGACGCCATTTTCACCTGCGATGTCGGCACCCCGACCGTCTGGGCGGCACGCTATCTCAAGATGAACGGCAAACGCCGCCTGCTGGGTTCATTCAATCACGGCTCCATGGCCAACGCCATGCCGCAGGCCATTGGCGCCAAGGCCACCGCGCCGGAGCGTCAGGTGGTGGCCATGTGCGGCGACGGCGGGTTTAGCATGCTGATGGGGGATTTTCTGTCGCTGGCGCAGATGAAGCTGCCGGTGAAAATTATCATCTTTAACAACAGCGTGCTGGGTTTCGTGGCGATGGAGATGAAGGCCGGGGGCTATCTCACCGACGGCACGGAGCTACACGACACCAACTTCGCCCGCATCGCCGAAGCCTGCGGGATTAAAGGTATTCGCGTTGAGAAAGCCTCCGAGGTGGATGAAGCGCTGCAGACCGCCTTCCGCACCGACGGTCCAGTGCTGGTCGACGTCGTGGTCGCCAAAGAGGAGCTGGCGATCCCGCCGCAGATCAAGCTGGAGCAGGCGAAAGGCTTTAGCCTGTATATGCTGCGGGCGATCATCAGCGGGCGCGGCGATGAAGTCATCGAACTGGCGAAAACCAACTGGCTCAGGTAAAACAGAAGCAATACTCTGAACCAGAACAAGGAAAAGCCGTGATCGATCTGCGCAGTGATACCGTTACCCGTCCCGGGCGCGCCATGTTGGAAGCCATGATGGCCGCCCCGGTCGGGGACGATGTGTATGGCGACGACCCTACCGTCAATGAACTTCAGCGCTACGCCGCCGACCTGGCCGGCAAAGAGGCGGCGCTGTATCTGCCCACCGGCACCCAGGCCAACCTCGTCGGCCTGCTCAGCCACTGCCAGCGCGGCGAAGAGTATATCGTCGGCCAGGGGGCGCATAACTATCTGTACGAAGCCGGCGGGGCGGCGGTTCTCGGCAGTATTCAGCCGCAGCCGATTGACGCCGCGGCGGACGGCTCGCTGCCGCTGGATAAAGTCGCAGCGAAAATCAAACCTGACGATATCCATTTTGCCCCGACCCGCCTGCTGAGCCTGGAAAACACCCATAACGGTAAGGTGCTGCCGCGCGACTATCTCCAGGAAGCCTGGGCGTTTACCCGCCAGCGCAATCTGGCGCTGCACGTCGACGGCGCGCGCATCTTTAACGCCGTGGTCGCCTACGGCTGTGAGCTGCGCGATATCGCCCAGTACTGCGACTCCTTCACCATCTGCCTGTCAAAGGGGCTTGGCGCCCCGGTTGGCTCGCTGCTGGTCGGCAGTGAGGCGTATATTCGCCGCGCCGTTCGCTGGCGGAAAATGGTCGGCGGCGGGATGCGCCAGGCGGGCATTCTGGCCGCCGCCGGGCTGTACGCGCTGAAAAATAACGTGCAGCGCCTGCAGGAGGATCATGATAACGCCGCGTGGATGGCGGATCAGCTGCGCGCCATCGGCGCCGACGTCACCCGTCACGATACCAACATGCTGTTCGTTCGCGTCGGTGATGAACAGGCCCGGGCGCTCGGCGAGTTTATGCAGGCGCGCGGCGTGCTGATCAACGCCTCGCCCATCGTCCGTCTGGTCACTCACCTGGATGTCAATCGTCAGCAGTTGAGCGAAGTGGTCGCCCACTGGCAGGCTTTTTTACAACGCTAAGGAGTCAGGCGTGTCGCAATCGGTTTTGGTGCTCGGCGCCAGCGGCTATATCGGTCAGCATTTAGTCCGCGAATTAAGCGCGCGGGGTTATCCGGTGCTGGCGGCGGCGCGCCATACCGACCGACTGCAAAAACTCGCTTTGCCCGGCGTCACCTGCCGGTCAGTCGATCTCAATCAGCCGCAGGCTCTGCCTGCGCTGCTCACCGGTATCGATACCCTTTACTATCTGGTACACGGCATGGGCGAAGGCGGCGATTTTATCGCCCATGAGCGTCGGGTGGCGACGCATGTTCGCGATGCCCTGCGCCAGACGCCGGTGCGTCAGATTATCTTTCTCAGCTCGCTGCAGGCACCAGCGCAGGAGCAGTCCGACCATCTGCGCGCTCGTCAGGTCACCGGCGATCTCCTGCGCGAGTCGGGTGTGCCGGTAACCGAGCTGCGGGCCGGAATTATCGTCGGTGCCGGCTCCGCCGCCTTCGAGGTGATGCGCGACATGGTCTATAACCTGCCGGTGCTGACTCCTCCGCGCTGGGTGCGTTCGCGTACCACCCCTGTCGCGCTGGAAAATCTGCTCGTTGACCTCGTTGAGCTGCTGAATCATCCTTCCGACGCGCACCGCGTCTTCGAAGCCGCCGGTCCGGAGGTGTTAAGCTACCAGCAGCAGTTCATTCGCTTTATGGCCGTCAGCGGCAAACACCGCCCGCTTATTCCGATTCCCCTGCCGACGCGCTGGATCTCGGTGTGGTTCCTCAATGTCATCACCTCGGTGCCGCCGACCATCGCCAAAGCGCTGATTCAGGGGTTGAAGCACGATCTGATCGCCGATGACCGGACGCTGCGGGCGCTGATCCCGCAAACGCTGATCCCCTTCGATCAGGCGGTTCGCCGTACCCTGAAAGAAGAAGAGCAACTGGTAAACTCCAGCGACTGGGGCTACGACGCCCAGGCTTTCGCCCGCTGGCGACCGGAGTATGGCTACTATCCGAAACAGGCAGGCTGCACCGTCGCCACTCCGGCGAGCCGCAAAGCCCTGTGGCAGGTTGTTAACCAAATCGGCGGTAAAGAGGGATATTTTTTCGGCAATCTGCTGTGGAAAACCCGCGGCGCGATGGATCTGCTGGTCGGCCACCGGCTGGCCAAAGGGCGACCGCAGCGCGACTATCTGCAGACCGGCGATACGGTCGACAGCTGGAAGGTGATTATTGTGGAGGAAGAAAAACAGCTCACTCTGCTGTTCGGCATGAAAGCGCCGGGGCTGGGCCGGTTAAGCTTTACCATTAACGATAAAGGCGATCGTCGTGAACTGGACGTCCGCGCCTGGTGGCACCCGCACGGTATGCCGGGCCTGGTCTACTGGCTGCTGATGATCCCGGCGCACCTGTTTATTTTCCGCGGTATGGCGCAACGCATCGCCCGATTGGCCGAACAAATCTCAGGCAGAGTCGAAGGATAAGCATTATTCTTTCATGATTCTCATTGCATAGTCGGGAGAATCACGGAAAAATGCGCACGAAATTCTTTTCTGGGACAGTAGAGTGATATGAAGGTACTGGTTACCGGTGCGACCAGCGGATTAGGCCGCAACGCAGTGGAATATCTGCGCAACAAGGGCATCAGCGTGCGAGCGACCGGGCGCAACGAAGCGATGGGTAAGCTTCTGAGCAAAATGGGGGCGGAATTCATCCCGGCGGATTTAACCGAGCTGGTCTCTTCGCAGGCTAAAGTGATGCTCGCCGGTATCGATACCCTGTGGCACTGCTCAAGCTTTACCTCGCCCTGGGGCACGCAGCAGGCTTTCGATCTCGCTAACGTCCGCGCCACCCGTCGCCTCGGCGAGTGGTCTGTAGCATGGGGCGTACGCAATTTCGTTCATATCTCTTCGCCCTCGCTCTATTTTGATTATCACCACCATCGCGATATTCAGGAAGATTTCCGCCCGCACCGCTTCGCCAACGAGTTTGCCCGCAGCAAGGCAGCCAGCGAAGAGGTGATCAACCTGCTGGCGCAGGCCAACCCGCACACCCGTTTTACCATTTTGCGCCCGCAGAGTTTGTTCGGGCCGCACGATAAAGTCTTTATTCCCCGGCTGGCGCAAATGATGCAACACTATGGCAGCGTCCTGTTGCCACGGGGCGGCAGCGCGCTGGTCGATATGACCTATTATGAAAACGCCGTCCACGCGATGTGGCTGGCGAGCCAGCCGGCGTGCGATCATCTTCCCTCCGCCCGCGCGTGGAATATCAGCAACGGCGAACCGCGCACCCTGCGCAGTATCGTGCAGAAACTGATCGACGAGCTGAGCATCAAATGCCGGATCCGCTCAGTCCCCTACCCGATGCTGGATATTATCGCCCGCAGCATGGAGCGTTTTGGCGATAAAACGGCCAAAGAGCCGGCCTTTACCCACTACGGCGTCTCGAAACTGAATTTTGATTTTACGCTCGATATCACTCGCGCGCAGGATGAGCTGGGTTATCAGCCGGTGGTGACGCTGGACGACGGGATTGTGCGTACCGCCGCCTGGCTGCGCGACCACGGTAAACTTCACCGCTAACCCTGACCATACTTTTCTAACAGCGCCTCGGCTATCGCTTCGGTTTGCGCATCTGCTACGCCATCCCAGCGCTGGGGGCGGAAGTGCATCTGGAAGGCGGTAATCACTCGTTTTTTCTGCGCGGGAGTCATCTCCGGCGTGACCTGATAGCCGTAGCGCGCCAGCAAATCCAGTACTACCTCAGGGTCCACTGGCTCACTGGCCGGGCGCCCGTTCAGATAGAAAGCCACCCGCTGCTCGTCCGGCCAGGCGCCAATCCCCTGCTGCGCCAGCTGTTGCCAGGGGAACAACGGTCCCGGATCGTCTTTGCGCTGCGGGGCGATATCGGCATGGGCTACCACGTTCTGCGGCGCGATGTGGTAGCGGGTGATAATATCGCGCGCCAGCGGGATCAGGGCCGCGATCTGCTCCGGGTGAAAGGGGGTAAAGCTTTTACCCCCCGCAGTCTTCTGCCAGCCGCGGTTTTCCAGTTCAATACCAATGGAAGTATCGTTGATGCGCGTGCTGCCGCGCCAGTAGCTCACCCCGGCGTGCCAGGCCAGATCCTCTTCCGGCACCAGCTGCCAGATCCGCGGTTTATGATGGTGGCGCGGCGGCTGTTCAGGAATTAAATAGTGGGAGCTGACCTCTTTATCAGTCAGGGTTGCCAGGGAGACATCAAAATTATCTGCGGTATAGTGGATAACCAGCACTTTTATGCGCGGATAGGCCGCCTGCGCCGGATGGCGAGTGTCCAGCTGATATCCGTCGCGATCGATGATGCCTTTTTCCCCCGCGCAGCCGGCCAGCAGTAGCGCCAACAGGAGTACATAGGCAATCCGTTTCATCCCTTCTCCCTTGCCCGGCAGCGTCTCCGGGTTAATAAGACCATTGATTACGTCCTTTATTTTTCGCCTGGTACAGCGCACTGTCCGCCCGGGCGATCAGCGTCTCCATCGGGACCGTGCCATCGGAATCGACGATCCCGATACTGACGGTCACCACCGACGCCACCTCTGATGCCTCATGAGGAAGCGCCGCCTCGTGAATTTTCTGCTGAATGCGCTCGGCAATCGCGGTGGCATGCACCAGGGGAACCCTAGGCAACGCCACCACAAATTCCTCGCCGCCATAGCGAGCCACCAGATCATCTTCGGCCCGGACCGCCATTTTCAGCACCTGCGCGACAGAAGATAAGCACTCGTCACCAGCCTGATGACCATAGCGATCGTTATAGCGTTTAAAGTAATCGACATCGATCATCATCAGCGACAACGGCGTGTTTTGCTGCCAGATCTCCGCCAGATACGCATTCAGCGCCCGGCGGTTAGCGGTCCCGGTTAATGCATCCTGGTTGGCAATACTTTCCAGCCGCTGAATAAGCTGCATATTTTCCTGATGCGTATCCCAGGCTTCATCGTACCAGCGCTGGAGAATACGTCGTCCATACAGCAAAATCGCCGTAAAGATGGTCCACAGGATCAAAAAGCGAATTTCAGCGTGATAGTGGATCTGAATTCCCGCTAGCAAGGCCGTCCCCCATAGCGGCAGCATAAAAGCGATAATGCCCGGCCAATGGTGATACAACGCAGTGAGGCCAGTGGTCAACAATATAACCAGCAGCGGCCAGGCGAAGGGCAAAGCCCAGAAAAAGATAAAACAGTAATTACTCAGGGACCAGCACAGGCTGAGCACCAGCAGCAGCGCGGTGATGATATTCAGCGTATAACGCCCCTGCGCCAGACGCGGCGTGATGGCAATAATCACTAAAATGGCCGAAATAATAATAACCGCAATCAGCGCTATTTCGATATAAGGAATAACCGCCTGGTGAGTCAGGAGCTTCTTATCAAAATAGGTAAAAATAAAGTTGCGGGAGAAAATCATTAACGCAAACGCGATATTTACAAAAGCCAGCCAGGGCAGACTCATTGACAGCGCATGGCGCTGGACATCATCTCTGGTGGCCCACAACGCGGTTCGCTGCTGCCGGGCGCGCTCTCGCTTATTTGTTAACATCTTATCTCCCTGGTGACCTGCATGACCATAGGCGCAGCCCCTGCTTGTCTATATGATAAACTATGTTTCCGGGAATGTCTGTCCGCGCGCTGTCTCCCCTGCCCCGGCCTCTTAAGCTGATTTTCAGCTAATGTCAGTAGAAATTGGTATGCTCCGTTCACGATGTGTAAACGGCAAAAAAAAGCAAGCATTATCAATGCGAATTCTGTCATCTTTTCTTTAAAAAAGAGTTAACTAGCCGTCATAAAATTGCAGTATTTTGCTTGAAAAAAAAGCAGTGTTAGTACAATCTGAAATCGCTCATTGGTGAGTTAAAACAAGAGCATGATGATAGCAAGATAAACAATGGAGTCTAAAAATATGAAATATGCAGCTTTAGTGGCAGGTGCGGCATTGTTTTTAACGGCGAACGCCTTCTCCGCTGAGATTTTATCGAAAGAAGCTTTTGATAAGGTCCATACGCAATACACCAAGATCGGCACCATTTCTTCTACCGGCCAGACCGCACCGAGCGATGCTCGTGAAGAGCTGATTAAAAAAGCTGATGAAAAAGGCGCGGATGTTATCGTGCTCTCTTCCGGGAACACGGATAAAAAACTGCACATTTCCGCTAATATCTATAAGAAGAAATAACTAATCTTATCTCTCAAGAAACACTACCCTGTTTCCGGGGTAGTGTTTCTTGTTTATGCAAAGCCATAATTTATTTTTATCCCGCCGTGATTTTTTCTGCCTGAAAACCGCCGTCATCCCCCTGCTGATTTCCAGCCCTAAGGCTGTAGCCACATCAAGGTCTTAGCTCTTTGCGTCAAGTACAATCCGCACGCTATACGCTATGCTTTAACGGAAACTGAAAACGTAGTTCGCTTATAAGGAAATCATCATGCGCTACAAACTTCTTGCAGCACTTCTCCCTTGCGCGCTGGCGCTCAGCGCCTGTACGACCGTCACCCCGGCCTATAAAGATAATGGCACCCGCAGCGGCCCTTGTGTCGAAGGCGGCCCTGACGACGTAGCGCAAAAATTCTACGACATTCAGATCCAGAACCGTACTCAGGATCCGGCGGCGCTGCGCCCCTATCTCAGCGACGGCCTGGCGAAGTTACTCAATGACGCCCGTCAGGATCCCGCCAACAGCAAGCTGCTGCAGGCTAACCCGTTCTCCAGCAGCAGCACCCCCGCGGACAGCGCCGTCGTCGCCAGCGCCTCAACCATCCCTAATCGCGATGCGCGCAACATTCCGCTGCGCGTGGAGCTGAAACAGGGAACCCAGAACTGGAAAGACGAAGTGCTGATGATCCAGGAAGGCCAGTGCTGGGCCGTCGATGACGTTCGCTATCTCGGCAACAACAGCCACGCGCCGGCCGGAACGTTGCGACAGAGTCTGGAGAAACGCTAGTTCGGGAGTTGAAGCGACGCCGCTGAAACGATAACCCCGGTAAAATGTCGGTATTCGCCCCGAGAATGCCGACATTTACGCCCCCCTCACCCACCAGGCAATATTTTGTGCTAACTTTAAAGCTAAACGTGGTTTAGATTTAACTTTTAACGCATAAATATTGCATAACTATTCTGCCAAAGGTACTATTTGCGGCCTCAATAGCTATTCGTATCAGACTGCCCAGATGAGTATTAAACTAAACGGCATTAATTGCTTCTACGGCGCGCACCAGGCGCTGTTCGACATCACGCTGGATTGCCCGCAGGGGGAAACGCTGGTGCTGCTCGGCCCCAGCGGTGCCGGGAAGAGCTCGCTGCTGCGCGTACTCAACCTGCTGGAGATGCCGCGTTCCGGTTCGTTAACCATCGCCGGTAACCATTTCGACTTCACCAGAGCGCCGTCCGATAAAGCGATTCGCGAACTGCGGCAGAACGTCGGCATGGTTTTTCAGCAGTACAACCTGTGGCCGCACCTGACGGTACAGCAGAACCTGATCGAAGCCCCCTGTCGCGTACTGGGGTTAAGCAAGGATCAGGCGCTGGCTCGCGCCGAGAAGCTGCTGGAGCGCCTGCGTCTGAAGCCCTACAGCGATCGTTACCCGCTGCATTTATCCGGCGGCCAGCAGCAGCGTGTGGCGATCGCCCGCGCGCTCATGATGGAGCCGCAGGTTCTGCTGTTCGATGAGCCTACCGCGGCGCTCGACCCGGAAATCACCGCCCAGATCGTTAGCATCATCCGCGAGCTGGCTGAAACCGGCATCACCCAGGTTATCGTCACCCATGAAGTTGAAGTGGCGCGCAAGACGGCCAGCCGGGTGGTGTATATGGAAAATGGCCATGTCGTCGAGCAAGGGGATGCCTCCTGCTTCACGCATCCGCAAACTGACGCGTTTAAAAACTATCTTTCACATTGATGTTTTTCGGGGAAATGACGATGAAAAAAGTACTGATTGCCGCCCTGCTCGCAGGCATGAGCCTCTCCGCTTCCGCCGCGCAGACCATTCGTTTCGCCACCGAGGCCTCCTACCCTCCGTTTGAGCTGGTGGACGCCAACAACCAGATCGTCGGTTTCGATGTGGATCTGGCTAACGCGCTGTGTAAAGAGATCGATGCCACCTGTACCTTCACCAACCAGGCCTTTGACAGCCTGATCCCGGGGCTGAAATTCCGCCGTTTCGACGCGGTCATGGCCGGGATGGACATCACGCCTGAGCGTGAAAAGCAGGTACTGTTCTCCACCCCGTATTATGACAACTCGGCGCTGTTCGTCGGTCAGCAGGGCAAGTTCACCAGCATTGATCAGCTGAAGGGCAAAAAAGTGGGCGTACAGAACGGTACCACGCACCAGAAATTTATCACCGATAAACATCCGGAAATCACTACCGTCCCTTACGACAGCTACCAGAATGCGAAGCTGGATCTGCAGAACGGTCGTATTGACGCGGTCTTTGGTGATACCGCCGTGGTCACCGAATGGCTGAAGAGCAATCCGAAGCTGGCGGCCGTGGGCGATAAAGTGACCGACAAAGCCTATTTCGGCACCGGGCTGGGCATTGCCGTGCGTCAGGGCAACACCGACCTGCAGCAGAAATTTAACGCTGCGCTGGAAAAAGTGAAGAAAGACGGCACTTACCAGACCATCTATAACAAATGGTTCCAGAAGTAAGACTGAATGAACGAAATTTTTCCATTAGCAAGCGCCGCCGGGATGACCGTCGGCCTTGCCGTTTGCGCGCTCGCCATCGGCCTCGTCCTGGCGATGCTCTTCGCGGTACTGGAGTCAGTGAAATGGCGCCCGGTAGCCTGGCTTGCAACCGGCATTGTGACCATCCTGCGCGGACTACCTGAAATTCTGGTGGTGCTGTTTATCTATTTTGGCTCGTCCCAGCTGCTGCTGACGCTCTCTGACGGTTTTACCATCCCGCTCGGGTTCATCCAGATCCCGGTGCAGATGCAGATTGAGAACTTTGACGTCAGTCCGTTCCTCTGCGGGGCGATCGCCTTGTCGCTGCTGTATGCCGCCTACGCCTCGCAAACGCTGCGCGGCGCGCTGAAAGCCGTTCCGCAGGGTCAGTGGGAGTCCGGCCAGGCGCTCGGGCTGTCGAAAGCGGCCATTTTCTTCCGCCTGGTGATGCCTCAGATGTGGCGCCATGCGCTGCCCGGTCTCGGCAACCAGTGGCTGGTGCTGCTAAAGGACACCGCGCTGGTGAGCCTTATCAGCGTCAACGATCTGATGCTGCAGACTAAAAGCATCGCCACCCGCACTCAGGAGCCCTTTAACTGGTATATCATTGCCGCGGCAATCTATCTCGTCATCACCCTGTTGAGTCAATACATCCTTAAGCGGATTGACCAGCGTGCGACGCGCTTC
Organism: Klebsiella sp. 2-CIP_Kleb.; assembly: GCF_050378715.1. Lineage (NCBI taxonomy): Bacteria > Pseudomonadati > Pseudomonadota > Gammaproteobacteria > Enterobacterales > Enterobacteriaceae > Klebsiella > Klebsiella sp. 2-CIP_Kleb. Next base: position 782,097 of record NZ_JBNRLG010000002.1, on the reverse strand, counting down.
GAACGGAGACCAGGCTGATGCTCGACTACTTACCCGAACTGCTGAAAGGACTGCATACCAGCCTGACGCTGACCGTGGCGTCGATTATCGTGGCGCTGATCCTGTCGCTGATCTTTACCATTATCCTGACGCTGAAGACGCCGGGGCTGGTGTGGATAGTGCGCGGCTACATCACCCTGTTTACCGGTACGCCGCTGCTGGTGCAGATCTTCCTGATCTACTACGGCCCAGGACAGTTTCCTTCGCTACAGGAATATCCCTGGCTCTGGCACCTTATCTCCGAGCCGTGGCTGTGCGCCCTGATCGCCCTGTCGCTCAACAGCGCCGCCTATACCACCCAGCTGTTTTATGGCGCCATCCGGGCGATCCCCGACGGGCAATGGCAGTCGTGCAGCGCGCTGGGGATGAGTAAAAAGGATACCCTGGCGATCCTGCTGCCGTATGCCTTTAAGCGCGCGCTGTCGTCCTATTCCAACGAAGTGGTGCTGGTCTTTAAGAGTACCTCTCTGGCCTACACCATCACCCTGATGGAAGTGATGGGCCACGGCCAGCTGCTGTACGGACGGACCTACGACGTGATGGTGTTCGGCGCCGCCGGGATTATCTATCTCATCGTCAACGGGCTGCTGACGCTGCTGATGCGGCTGGTGGAGCGCAAAGCGCTAGCCTTCGAGCGGCGTAATTAGCGCCTGGCGTATTTTGCATAATAAGTGAACAACAAGACGGACAAGTCTAATACCTGTCCGTCTTTTTTTATATCAAATAAAATACTTAATCATTTTTATTGCATACAAATTCATTTAATGGCATTGTCACCCTATGCCGCAGACACGGCGAATAATCATAAGATTGACAGACGGGAGTTCCACGATGAAAAAGTTAGTTCTGGCTGCACTGCTCACCACGTTCACCTTCGGCGCCGCCGCCGCGGAGAAAATCAGCTTCGGCGTGTCCGCGACCTATCCGCCGTTTGAATCGATGGACGCTAATAACCAGATTGTCGGCTTTGATATCGATCTGGCCCATGCGCTGTGCAAACAAATGCAGGCAGAATGCACCTTTACCAACCACGCGTTTGACAGCCTGATCCCGGCGCTGAAGTTTAAGAAGTATGACGCGGTGATTTCCGGAATGGATATTACGCCGGAGCGCAGCAAGCAGGTCGCCTTCACCGACCCGTACTACGCCAACTCCGCGCTGGTGATCGCCAAAAAAGACGCATTCCACTCGTTCGATGATTTGAAAGGCAAACGGATCGGCATGGAAAACGGCACCACCCACCAGAAATATCTGCAGGATAAACATCCTGAGGTGAAGACCGTCGCCTATGACAGCTACCAGAACGCGATTATCGATCTGAAAAATGGCCGTATCGACGGCGTGTTCGGCGACACGGCGGTGGTCAACGAGTGGCTGAAAACCAACCCGCAGCTGGGGGCAGCCACGCCGAAAGTGACCGACCCGCAATACTTCGGCACCGGCCTTGGGATTGCCGTGCGCCCGGATAACAAGGCGCTGCTGGAGAAACTGAACGCGGCGCTGAAGGCGATTAAAGCCGACGGTACCTACCAGAAAATCAGCAACCAGTGGTTCCCGGAGTAACTTTTTTGCCGGGTGGCGCTGCGCTGACCCGGCCTACACTTTCCCCGTAGCCGGGTAAGGCGTAGCCGCCACCCGGCAATTTCTCAAAGTGGCACGAAGAACCTGAACCGCGCCCCGCTTACCGACTCCACCAGCCTGATCCCGCCCCCGTGCAGCTCCAGCATTCGTTTCACAATCAGCAGCCCTAACCCGCCTCGATCCTCCCGCGACGCCTGGGCAGACAACGCCGACGGCCGCTGGAACAGATCGTCGCGCAGCGCGGCATCGACGCCCGTTCCGTTGTCAGCCACTTCGACCTGGATCTGTTGATTCTCCTGCCAGACCGCCAGACGAATCTCCCCGCCGACGGGAGTATGCCGCATGGCGTTGTCGAGCAGATTGGTCACCACCCTCTCAATCATCGACACATCGGCGTTAACCAGCGGCAGCGGCCCCGGCACATCAATTTGCAGGTTCACCTCGCGCGTGCGGGCGGTTAATTCAAACTTCTGCGCCACGTCGGAAATCAGCTCCCCCATCGCGAAACGCTCGCGCTGCGGCTTAATGCCCCCGTGCTCCAGTCGCGCCAGCTCAAACAGCTGCTGCGAAAGATGGCGCACTTTGTTGCCCTGGCGCAGGGCGATGGTGAGATACTGCCTGCGCTCCTCGGCGGTCAGCCGTTCGTCCTTCAGGGTCAGCGTTTCCAGATACCCCAGCAGCGAGGTGAGCGGCGTACGTAAATCGTGGGAAATATTGGCCACAAATTCGCGGCGCTGGCGGTCGCTGTCGGCCAGCCGATCCCACTGACCGGCTATCTGCCGGGCAAGGTCAATAAAGCGATTTTCGAGCACCGCCACCTCGTTACCGGGATGGGGCTCCGGCGTGCGGGCCGCCAGGGTTTTGATGGCGCTGATGCTGTCCCGATCGTTCGCCGCCACCTGGGCGGTGAGCTGGCGGACCGGCCGGGTCACCCAGAACCATGCCAGGCCTCCCGCCAGCAGGCCAAACAGAGCCACCAGCAGCAGGGTCCACAGAACAATGCTCCACAGCGTTTTTTGCCAGGCGTCGGCCGCCAGCTGATTAAAGGTCTCCCCCTGCAAAATGATATACAGGTAACCGCGCAGCTGGCCGTCGACGCGCAGCGGGGCGGCGCTGAAGACTTTTCGCCCGTCAAGGCTGCGGGGATCGTCGCCATACACCGGCGACGTACTGCCGGTGAGAAAAACCTGCACCGGCGCCATGTCGATCCGCTGGCGTTGGATATGTCCCGGCGGCGCCGCATCGGCCAACAGGTCGCCATCCGGCGACAGCAGATAGAGCTCCACGCTGGGATTAAAGGTCATCAGACGGTCAAACAGCGACTTCAGGGTTTGCCGGTTGACCTCGCCGTGGGCGTCCAGCAGCGGTTCGCGGGCCACAATTTGCTGAGCCAGCCCGGCGGAGAGGCGCTGCACCATGGCGTTGCCATACTGCGCGCTGCTGTGTAACTGAACGACACACACCGCCGCCGCGCACAGTATCAGCAGGGAGACCACCACCAGCGCCAGCCGCTGGCTGAGGCTCAGGCGGCGGATCACGGGGCGGCCTCTTGCGTCACCGGGGCGAACTTATAGCCTTTGCCCCAGACGGTCAGAATGATGTCCGGCTCGGCCGGGTCACGTTCGATTTTGCTGCGCAGGCGGTTGATATGGGTATTGACCGTGTGCTCATAGCCCTCGTGCTGATATCCCCAGACCTGCTCCAGCAGCGCCAGCCGCGAAAACACCTCCCCGGGATGGCGGGCAAAGTAATATAGCAGCTCGAATTCGCGCGGCGTGAGGTCCACCAACTCGCCGCGCAGCCTCACTTCGCGAGACAGCGGGTCGATGCTCAGACCATGGCAGGACAGGCGCCCGGCGTCCATCAACAGGTTCTGCCCCATCGCCTCCTGGCGACGAAACAACGCTTTAACGCGGGCGATAAGCTCCAGCAACGAAAAGGGTTTCGCCAGATAGTCGTCGGCCCCCATCTCCAGCCCCAGCACGCGGTGCATTTCGCTGGTGCGAGCGCTGATGATGATCACCGGCAGATAACGGGTCATCTGGCGGATACGCCGGCAGATCTCCAGGCCATCGACGCCGGGCAGCATCAAATCGAGGATCACCGCATCCCAGACCCGCGTTTCCAGCCGGGCGAGAGCCTGGCTGCCGTCGGCCTCATGCACAATCTGATAGCCCTCATCCTGAAGATTGAGCCGCAGCAGCGTGGCAATATCCTCATCATCTTCCACCAGCAGAATGGTTTTGGCCATTAGATTCCCCCCACCAATAACAAAACATGCTGCGTCAAGCTTACCCGATTTCTGCGACGCAAAGCCTTCACATTTTGTTTAAACTTCGCGGACCAGCAGGGACAGCACTTCGTAGTGGGCGGTGTGGGGGAACATATCAAACAGCTGGACCCGCTCGACGCGATAGCCGCTAAGAAGAGCAATGTCGGTCGCCATGGTGCGGGCGTTACAGCTGGAATAGATAATATAGGGCGGCGCCATGCGGCTTAAATAGTCGCACAGTTCGGCGCCAATGCCGCGACGCGGCGGGTTGACCAGCACCAGCTGCGGGATATCCGCTTCATGCGTGGCGAACTGCGTGGAGTCCAGCGCCTGAAAATGCAGATTGCTGAGCCCCAGCTGCGCGGCAGACTGCCTGGCGCAGGCGATGGCTTCCGGGGCAATCTCTATACCGGTCAGGCGCATCGCCGGCGTCGCGCAGTGCAGGCCGAAACCCCCGACGCCGCAAAACAGATCCCACATATGCTGGACCGGCAGCGCGCGCACCCAGTCGCGGGCGGTGGCGTACAGCCGGCTGGCTACCGTCGGGTTAGTTTGAAAGAAGCTTTGCGGACGGATCCACAGCGGCACCTCATTAAAGACCTCCCCCAGCGCCTGCTGTTCAGTGAAGAAGATCTCCTGCTCGCCTTCCATAATAGCCATATGCACTGGCTGGATATTCGCCGTGATCACCTTAAGCTGCGGCAACTGTGCCTGTAACCAGGGCAGCGCGGCGCGCAGCTGGGCCAACTTGGCCTCTGAGCGCAGCACGAAGCGCAGCACCATCTCCCCTTGCTGGCTGGCGGTTAGCAGCAGATATTTCAGCTCCCCGCGCTTGCGCGCAACGTTGTAGGGGGTTAACCCGGCGCGGGCGATAAAGGGCTTCAGGACGGCAAATACCGGCGCAAACTCGGCGGGATAGAGCGGGCAGTCGGTGAGATCCACCGGGGTGCCGTCGCGGTGCAGCATCCCCAGCAGCGGACGCTCAACGCTGCCGCTGACCACCATTTTGGCCTTGTTACGGAATGCCGCCTCCGGCCCGCTGACCGGCTCGCCCCAGTCGGCGACAGGGATCGCCGCCAGCAGCGTGCGCAGGTCGGCCATTTTATCGGCGAGCTGTTGCGGAACCGACCGTTCCAGCCATTGACAGGAGCGGCAGCGGCCGGCGTCGTAGAGTGCGCAATGCATAATTGACCTTCAAAATTCCAGGGGCGGGGATTGTATCACCGTTATTGCAGGCGGAAAAACCGGCGGCAGTTCGCAGGCACAAACAGCAGCGTCAGGACCAGCAGATCCGGCAGTTTTTGCATCACCAGCGAGTGGAAGATCTCCCGTTTGGATTCGCCGGGAATGCTGAACAACTCCGGATACCCGTAGCCCAGCGACGCCGCCCACAGGTAGCCGGCGGCTATCATCTGCGTCAGCAGATAGACCCAGCGCGCCCAGTTGCGCCCTTTCACCAGCGAGAAGGCGCACCAGATTTCGATAAACACCAGCGCCAGGCTGCCGAGGAAGACCAGCGTCAGGTTCCAGGTCTGGACGCTACGGTGTATGAATTCGTTCAGCCCCTGCAGGCCCAACAGATTGAGGATCATCAGCAGATCCAAACCGCGAATCAAAATAATCGCAAAGGCCGCCACCTGCACCAGCGCAGGGACGTTAAGGCGGGCATGCGATGAGCGAGTTTTCGTAAACAATCCCAACGTAATGTCTTCCATGAAAACGGCGCCACAGGGTGGCGCCGACCGGAGGCTGCTGTACCGATTTTAGGTGGTTCAGCCTTGTCTTGCACGCTGGATATCGCGCACTCGCTGCTTTTCTGCGCGGGCCATCAAATACCAGGCGATAAAACCAACAATACCGACCACGCCGAGGATGAGCGTCGCCAGGGCGTTGATCTCCGGGTTGACCCCCATGCGCACGCTGGAGAAGACCAGCATCGGCAAGGTCGTTGCCCCGGGACCGGAGACAAAGCTGGCGATCACCAGGTCATCCAGCGACAGCGTGAAGGCCAGCAGCCAGCCGGAGATCACCGCCGGCATAATCATCGGCAGCGTGATGACGAAGAAGACCTTCAGCGGCGCGGCGCCCAGATCCATCGCCGCCTCTTCGATCGAGTGGTCCAGCTCACGCAGGCGCGAGGAGATCACCACCGCCACGTAGGCGGTACAGAAGGTGACGTGCGCCAGCCAGATGGTCAACATCCCGCGATCCGACGGCCAGCCGATGGCGTGACCCAGCGCCACGAACAGCAGCAGCAGCGAGAGCCCGGTGATCACGTCCGGCATGACCAGCGGCGCGGTGATCATAAACGCGAAGCCGTTGGAGCCGCGAAAACGCCCAAAGCGCACCATCACCACCGCGGCGATGGTGCCCAGGATCGCCGCCGCCGTCGCCGCGCAGGCGGCGATAGTCAAGCTCAGCCCCACCGCGCTCATCATCGCGTCATCGTGGAACAGTTCGCTATACCAGCGCGTCGACCACCCGGCCCAGACCGTCACCAGCTTTGAGCTGTTGAACGAGTAGATCACCAGCATCAGCATCGGGGCATAAAGGAAGGTGAATCCGAGCACGAGGATCAGAATGCGCCACGGCGAGCGTACTACAGGCAAGTCGTTCATCCCTGCTCCCCCATCTGTTTTTGCTGGTGCTTGTGGAACCACATGATCGGCACAATCAGCAACAGCAGCATGACAATCGCCACCGCCGAGGCGACCGGCCAGTCGCGGTTGTTAAAGAACTCCTGCCACAGCACGCGGCCAATCATAATGCTGTCCGGCCCGCCCAGCAGCTCCGGGATCACGAACTCCCCCACCGCCGGGATAAACACCAGCATGGAGCCAGCGATAATCCCCCCTTTGGTGAGCGGAACGATCACCTGAAAGAAGGTCTTCAGGGGCCGGGCGCCGAGGTCCAGCGAGGCCTCCACCAGCGAATAGTCGATGCGGGTCAGCGCGGTATAGATAGGCAGCACCATAAACGGCAGATAGGCGTAGACGATACCGATATAAACCGCCAGGTTGGTGTGCAGGATCTCCAGCGGCTGATCGATAACCCCTAGCCACAGCAGGAAGTTATTCAACACCCCGTTGCTCTTCAACAGCCCCATCCAGGCATAGACGCGGATCAAAAACGACGTCCACGACGGAAGGATCACCAGCAGCAGCAGAATATTGCGCGTCGATGGCTTGCTGTGCGCCACCGCCCAGGCCAGCGGATAGCCCAGCAGCAGGCAGCAGAGCGTCGAGATGCCCGCCACCTGCAGCGACTGCAGATAAGCCTCGAAATAGAGCGGATCGTCGGTCAGCTGCAGGAAGTTGGCAAAGTTAAGGGTCAGCGTCAGCTGGCCATCCGCCCACTCCATCAGATCGGTGTAGGGAGGGATCGCCCGCGCCATCTCGGCAAGACTTATCTTGAACACGATCAGGAACGGCAGCATAAACAGCAGGATCAGCCACAGATAGGGCAGCGCGATCACCAGCTTGCGGCCATGCGCCATCTGCAGGCGCGCCGCCCACAGCGCGAAGCCGCCCGGTTTTTTCGCCCCTGACGGGGATTCAACGGTACTCATCGCCCTCTCCTTACACCGTCAGTACAACGCAGCTGTCCGCATCCCAGCATAAACGCACCTCGTCACCCCAGGTGGGCGTCCCTTTCCGATGGCGGTGCTCATTCTGCAGCTGGGCGCTGATCATCTGCCCGCTTTGCAGGCGCACATGATAGATAGAGAGATCCCCCAGATAGGCGATATGAATCACCTCGCCGACGGCAAAATTGTAGCCATCCGCCGGCGGCTCATCGCACAGCATGATCTTCTCCGGACGCAGCGCCACCCATACCGGCACGTTGTCCACCACCGAGGCGTCGGGGTCAACCTTCAGCGGATGCACCAGGCCCGGCGAGCTCAGCACCAGGCCATCTTCGAGGCGCTCTTTCACCAGTCCTTCAAAGACGTTCACCGAGCCGATGAACTCGGCGCTGTAGCGGGTGGTCGGGTGTTCGTAAATCTCTTCCGGTTCGCCAATCTGCACAAACTTGCCGCGGTTCATGATGGCGATACGGCCCGCCATGGTCATGGCCTCTTCCTGATCGTGGGTCACCATCACGCAGGTCACGCCAACGCGCTCAAGAATATCCACCACCTCCAGCTGCATGCGATCGCGCAGCTTTTTATCCAGCGCCCCCATTGGTTCGTCGAGCAGCAGCAGCTTAGGTCGTTTCGCCAGACTGCGCGCCAGCGCGACGCGCTGGCGCTGGCCGCCAGAGAGCTGGTGCGGCTTACGTTTAGCGAACTCCTGCATGTGCACCAGAGCCAGCATCTCCTGCACCCGGGCGGTGATTTCCGCCTTCGGCAGGCGATCCTGTTTCAGGCCGAAGGCGATATTCTGCTCAACGGTCATATGGGGAAACAGGGCGTAGGACTGGAACATCATATTGATAGGCCGCTGATAGGGCGGCACGCGCGCCAGATCCACGCCGTCGAGCATAATCTGTCCGGCGGTCGGTTGCTCAAAGCCCGCCAGCATGCGCAGCAGGGTCGATTTCCCGCAGCCTGATGCGCCCAGCAGAGCAAAAATTTCGCCTTTGTAAATAGTGAGACTGACATCGTCGACAGCATGCTGGCCGTCAAACGACTTGGTTAAGTTACGGATTTCCAGCAGCGGGGTCAGCGCTTTGGGGGCTTTCGCCTGTGGGCGGGGCATTACGTCGTTCAATCGGGTGCTCTCCGGCAAAAAAACGATCACCATATGGTCCGGTGCCATACTTCGTGCTTAACAGTGCATGTGCACCATCCTGGTGCTTCTGCTCGCCGGGCGCGCTGCCATTTCCCGGCGAGTGCCGTTCTGATTCGGCCCGCTTACCGGGCCGTCAGAGTTTATTTACCGCTCTTCACTTTGGTCCACGCGCGAGTACGCACGCGGTCGATCTTCGGATCCTGCACCTTCAGCGTGAACAGTTTGGCGAACACATCCGCTGGCGGATAAATCGCCGGGTTGTTACGGATAGTCTCGCTGACCAGCGGCGTGGAAGCCTTGTTGCCGTTGGCGTAGAACACCTGGTCGCTGATTTTGGCGATCACATCCGGGCGCATCAGATAGTTAAGAAACTGATAGGCCTCATCTTTATTTTTGGCGTCGGCCGGCATGGCAAAGACGTCAAAGAACGCCAGCGCGCCCTCTTTCGGAATAAAGTAAGAGACGTTGACGCCGTTCTTGGCCTCTTTCGCACGGTTTGCCGCCTGCCAGACGTCCCCTGCCCAGCCGATCGCCACGCAGATGTCGCCATTGGCGAGGTCGTTAATATATTGCGAAGAGTGGAAGTAGCGGATGTTCGGCCGCAGCTTCAGCAGCAGATCGGTAGCCGGACCGGTGTAATCATTCGCTTTGCTGCTGTTCGGATCCTTGCCAAGGTAGTTCAGCACAGTGGCGAAAATCTCTTCCGGCGCGTCGAGGAAGGAGACGCCGCAGCTTTTCAGTTTTTCAAGGTTCTCCGGCTTCAGCACCAGATCCCAGCTGTCCACCGGCGCATCTTTGCCGAGGACGGCTTTCACTTTATCCACGTTATAGCCAATGCCCGTCGTCGCCCACAGGTAAGGCATAGCGTATTTATTATCCGGGTCATGCTTGGCGACCAGCTTCAGCACTTCGGGATCAAGGTTCTTCCAGTTGGGCAGCTTGCTCTTATCCAGCGGCTGGAACACCCCCGCCGCCAGCTGGCGCTCAAGGAAGCTTGCTGACGGCACCACCAGATCGAAACCGGTGCTGCCGGCCATTAATTTGCCTTCCAGCACTTCATTGGAATCAAAAACGTCATACACGACTTTAATCCCGGTCTCTTTTTCGAAATTGGCCACAGTGTCCGGCGCAATATAATCAGACCAGTTATAGACATGCAGGGTTTTTTGTTCGGCGGCGAGCGAACCGGCAGAGACGGCCATCAGCGCACCCGTAACCAGACCTGTTAACCATTTTTTACCAAAGGCGGTCATATCTCTTTTCCTTCTCAACGCCCGTTAACTTACGGGCTCAAATATACGCATTTCTACGCATGCAAAAATCATGCATATTTTTTCATTGCCTGAGAAAAGGAGAGCGGATCTCTCCCGGAGTGGTTGCTCGCAACTGGAAGCATCGCCAGAATAACTGTAGCCAGAATAAGAGGCTATAGCCCAGGTAAAAAAACGCCTTTTATCAAATTTTTATGCAGTAACGGTCTACGTGATAAGCCAAAACGGCCTGAATGGCGGTGAATAATGCTTTAAAGGAAGGTTAAATACAGAATAAAAGCGGGTAATACGCAGCCGCTGCGGTAGTGGCTGCGCTAATTTTAGGCAGGTTTAGTGAAGAAAATGGTATTGCACGTTTTCCGCGGCCGGCTCTTCTTCTTCGCCTTTGTACAACAGCTGATTGGCGCCGGCTTCGAGGATCACCATCGAGATCTGCTCCTCGCTTTGGCGGAAGAACCAGGCGAACTGCTCCATGGTCACCCCAGGACCGATAGACAGCGACTGGCAGACCACCAGCTTGGGCAAATTATCGTCCTGAATGTCGATAAACGCCTTCACGGTTAACGAGCTGGCGTTGATGGCCGAGAGATCCGCTGACAGCGCCAACAGAGCAGTCGGCTTCACCTCCGCCAGGGCGGAAAAGAGCACCACGTTGTCCACCAGGTCAATTTTGGCATCAAAAATACCGTCGAAATTCTGCATATGCGGCAGGTGCAATGCCTGGCAGGAATCGCACTCAAAAAAGCTGATGCCGATCTCATCCAGCCAGCGACGTAGCGTATCCAGACCCGGTACGACCAGTGAATCCATAGTGCCTGTGACCTCTTACAGTGGAAAAACGACGCCATAGCTTACGCAAAAAAAGCGCCGCATACCATGACAGTCTTGCATCCGGCGGTTAGCCGCCTATTTTCAAACAGAATTCCGGTGTCGCCTGGCGCTCGATCCAGGCGATCATCCTGCTGGCGATGTCCACACCGGAGGTGGTTTCCACCCCTTCCAGCCCGGGCGAGGCATTTACCTCCATCACCAGCGGCCCGCGGGTGGCGCGTAAAATATCGACACCGGCGACGTCCAGCCCCAGGGTTTGCGTCGCCTTGATGGCGATGGCCCGCTCCTCGTCGCTAATCTGCGCCACCGAGGCCATGCCGCCGCGGTGCAGGTTAGAGCGAAAATCGCCCTCTTTCGCCCGCCGTTCGATCGCCGCCACCACCTCATTGCCGACCACCAGGCAGCGAATATCGCAGCCTTTCGCCTCGGCAATGTACTCCTGCACCAGGATGTGGGCGTTCAGCCCGCGAAAGGCGTCTATCACGCTCTCCGCCGCCTGACGGGTCTCCGCCAGCACCACGCCGATCCCCTGGGTGCCCTCCACCAGCTTCACCACCAGCGGCGCGCCGCCGACCATGGCGATCAGATCGCTGGTGTCATCGGGGGAGTGAGCGATGCCGGTCAGCGGCAGATCGATGCCCTGGCGCGCCAGCAGCTGCAGCGAGCGAAGCTTATCGCGAGCGCGGGTAATAGCGACCGATTCGTTCAGCGGATAGCTTCCCAGGAGCTCAAACTGTCGCAGGGCCGCGGTGCCATAGTAAGTGATCGCTGAGCCAATGCGCGGGATCACCGCATCAAAGTGCGGCAGCTGGCGACCTTTGTAGTGGATCGACGAGGCCACCGGACTGACGTTCATATAACAGGAAAGCGGATCGAGGATCTCGACCTGATGCCCGCGCTGTTGCGCCGCTTCGCGCAGGCGTCGACATGAATAAAGCGTTCCATCCCGGGATAATATGGCAATTTTCATCCTGCACCTCTGCAAAAAGACCCGCTCTGGCGGGCCTCAGCTATCGAACACATTTTCACCTTTCCTGCCGCCAGCGGTGGATACCGCCTGGCCGGAGCAGCAGTGTACACGTAATCAGCGCGTTGCCCACCCCTGCTTATGCAGATAGTCGAGAATAAACGGACGACTCTCTTTCACGATAGTGCGACGGATATGATCGCTCCAGGTATCGCGGCGGGCGTTGCTGCCGCGCGACAGATAATAGTGCGCCAACTGGTCGTCATACTCCGCCAACAGCGCGTTATCCAGCGGCTGATAGCGGTTCTCATGCACCAGCATGGCGGCCGGCATCCGCGGCTTGATGTCCGGGTTATCCGCCGGCCAGCCAAGGCAAAGGCCGAACAGCGGCAGGACGTGCTTTGGCAGCTCCAGCAGCTCGGTCACCGCCTCGATGCTGTTGCGCAACCCGCCGATATAGACGCCGCCCAGCCCGAGGGACTCGGCGGCGGTCAGCGCGTTCTGCGCCAGCAGCGCCGTATCGACAACGCCGATCAGCAGCTGTTCCGCCAGCCCCAGCTCCGCCTGCGGGCAGATCTGCAGGTGGCGATTAAAGTCGGCGCAGAAGACCCAAAACTCCGCCGCCTGGGCGACATGCTGCTGGCCGCCAGTCAGCGGGACCAGACGTTCACGCAGGGCCGGGTCAGTAATACGGATGATGGAGGTGCACTGTAAAAAACTCGAGGTAGATGCCGCTTGCGCGCTGGCGATAATCGCCGCGCGCTGTTCGTCGCTCACGGGCGCATCGGTGAAGTGGCGGATAGAACGGTGGCTGCGCAGCAGCTCAATGGTCGGCGTCATTTCGTTTTTCTCTGTCAGACAAGGATTCAGGCTCAGGAGAGTGGGTTAACTGCGGGGCCACGATCTGCGCCATCCGCCACATCACGACGATGGCGGCGGGGATCATCAGCACGATCCCGACAAAGAGCATCACCAGCGCCGCGGTCGGGCTGGCAATGGACGCAGGCAGCTGGACATACTGGTTAAGTGAGAGCCAGGCGAGGGTTAACAGCCCCATCCCGAGGATCTCAACCAGCAGAATGCTTTTCGGCAACGGGGCAAATTTTCGCATCACGCCTCTCCGGTTGATAAACGCAACGCGCCAGCCAATGCCGCCGCGCCGCCGGGTCAGTATACGGGTTTTGATAGTAAGACATTTATCAAACATAGCCGTAAACCATCGAAGCAAAAGGCAGAACCTGCTTTCCCTCACCGACCAATGCAGGCATCATAAGCGCCATTCGCCATCCGGCTGAGGTTTAAGGAGAGAAGCAATGTTTACCGTTATTTTTGGTCGTCCAGGCTGCCCTTACTGTGTTCGCGCCAAAGAGCTGGCCGAAAAACTGACCAACGAGCGTGATGATTTTAACTACCGTTACGTGGATATTCACGCCGAAGGCATCAGCAAAGCTGACCTGGAAAAAACCGTCGGCAAACCGGTTGAAACCGTACCGCAGATTTTCGTCGACCAGAAACACATCGGCGGTTGCACCGATTTCGAAGCCTGGGCGAAAGAGAACCTTGGCCTGTTTGCCTGAGTAAATTTATTTGCTCGATGAATGACTGCGCCAGGTATCAAGCCAGGCGCAGATAAACAAAAAGCACAACGCCCCCAGCGCACACCAGAACACCGCGCTCAGTACCCACGCCATCTCCTGCCAGAACGTCCGGTGCGTGACGAAAAACAGCCGCATCGTCACCATGCAGACCGGCGCCGCCAGCATCGCGCCGAGCAAAGGACGCAGCACCCGCCGACCGGGAGAGAGACAGCTCGCCGCCGCTCCTGGCAGCAAAAAGAAGAGCAGGCCCAGCTCCGGGTTGCCGCTGGCGCGAAAGGCCCCTTTCATATGTAACAACAACGATAAGCACACCACAATGAACAGAACGAAGCCACAGATAATGCCGGCCCAACTACGCTCAGATTTCACCGTATCCTCCTGATGTTGCCTCTAACTCACGTCCACGTCGCCCAGTCAGATAAAGCATTTCGGCAATCCATGCCAATAACTCCCCTGCCAGCCTGAAAACGATTGTCACTAGCCGCCGCATCCAGGAAGGATTAAACTAGCGGGTATATTTTTGCTGGTTATAACAGGGTGCCAGAATAGGTTCGCGACAACGCGAACGCCTGAGCAACCTTAGACCAAATAACCATTTCCTTCAACAACTTACTAGTAAACGAGAAGTTGGCTTTCGTGAATATAAACGTCGCAGATTTGTTAAACGGGAATTACATCCTGTTATTATTCGTTGTACTTGCATTAGGACTATGCCTGGGAAAACTGCGTCTCGGCTCAGTACAACTTGGTAATTCCATTGGCGTTTTAGTCGTTTCTCTATTATTAGGTCAGCAGCATTTCGCGATTAACACCGATGCCCTTAATCTCGGCTTTATGCTGTTTATTTTTTGCGTCGGCGTGGAAGCCGGTCCTAACTTTTTTTCGATTTTTTTCCGTGACGGGAAAAACTATCTGATGCTGGCGCTGGTGATGGTCGGCAGCGCGATGCTGATCGCCATGGTGTTGGGTAAAGTGTTCGGCTGGGATATCGGGCTCACCGCCGGTATGCTGGCGGGGGCGATGACCTCCACCCCGGTGCTGGTGGGCGCGGGGGACACTCTGCGCCATTTCGGCCTGCCCAGCGATCAGCTGGCGCAGTCGCTTGACCATCTGAGCCTCGGCTATGCCCTGACCTACCTGGTTGGTCTGGTGAGCCTCATCGTCGGCGCCCGCTATATGCCCAAGCTGCAGCATCAGGATCTGCAGACCAGCGCCCAGCAAATCGCCCGCGAGCGCGGCCTCGATACCGATTCCAAACGTAAAGTTTACCTGCCGGTGATCCGCGCCTATCGCGTCGGCCCGGAACTGGTGGCGTGGGCGGATGGCAAAAATCTGCGCGAGCTGGGCATTTATCGCCAGACCGGCTGCTATATCGAACGCATCCGCCGCAACGGCATTCTGGCCAACCCGGACGGCGACGCGGTGCTGCAGATGGGCGACGATATTGCGCTGGTGGGCTACCCGGACGCGCACGCTCGCCTCGACCCGAGCTTCCGCAACGGTAAAGAGGTGTTCGACCGCGATCTGCTCGACATGCGCATCGTCACCGAAGAGATTGTGGTTAAGAATCACAACGCCGTCGGCCGCCGCCTGGCGCAGCTCAAGCTCACCGACCACGGCTGCTTCCTGAACCGGGTTATTCGCAGCCAGATCGAGATGCCTATCGACGACAACGTGGTGCTGAACAAAGGCGACGTGCTGCAGGTCAGCGGCGACGCCCGCCGCGTGAAGACCGTAGCCGATCGCATCGGCTTTATCTCCATTCACAGCCAGGTGACCGACCTGCTGGCCTTCTGCGCCTTCTTTATCGTCGGCCTGATGATCGGCATGATCACCTTCCAGTTCAGCTCCTTCAGCTTCGGCATCGGCAACGCCGCCGGCCTGCTGTTCGCCGGCATCATGCTTGGCTTCCTGCGCGCCAACCACCCAACCTTCGGCTATATCCCGCAGGGGGCGCTGAACATGGTGAAAGAGTTTGGCCTGATGGTGTTTATGGCCGGGGTCGGGCTCAGCGCCGGGGCCGGGATCAATAACGGGCTGGGCGCCGTCGGCGGCCAGATGCTGGCGGCAGGGCTTATCGTCAGCCTGGTGCCGGTGGTGATCTGCTTCCTGTTTGGCGCCTATGTGCTGCGCATGAACCGGGCGATGCTGTTCGGCGCCATGATGGGGGCGCGCACCTGCGCCCCGGCGATGGAGATCATTAGCGATACCGCGCGCAGCAACATTCCGGCGCTCGGCTATGCGGGCACCTACGCCATCGCCAACGTGCTGCTCACCCTCGCCGGGACGCTCATCGTGATCATCTGGCCGGGGCTACAATAAATTTTTTGCGAAAAAAGCCGCCACAGGCAGAACTTTTTCTCAGGGCATCAGTCATAAGTAATGCCACTGCTTTTCTTTGATGTCCCCATTTTGTGGAGCCCATCAACCCCGCCACTTCGGTTCAAGGTTGATGGGTTTTTTGTTGCCTGAATTTTAAGACATTTAAAATCATATAGTTAAAAACCCTCTTTTTAAGCCATGGCGACAAAGTGGCGGCAGCCTCAAAGAGACAGTGCTGCCTGACCTGAATTTGTAGGGTGAGGCTGCACATGATGGGCCTCTTTAGGTGTAGAGATTGAGCGCACAAAAGTCTCATGCGTTACGAACGTATGGCTGCAGTTGATATTCTGGCACTGGTTGTAACGTTCTTTGGTCATTGAAGAGACCTGGAAACTGCTGCGAGTATGGGCTGCACTTCCACACAATGGGCAAATCATCATTTTTACGTCCCCACCATTTTTCCTGAAATCGCAATAATGATACAACATTATTTCATTTTGTGAACTTTAAGTTCTTTTTTGAAAACCTCAATCCATTACTAGATCATCAATTTTCACTTCCAGTTCGATGCTGGTCGTAAATCCGCTATCCGCACTGACCGTGTGCGTTAACGTTGTGATGGTCCATTCCGCATCATCAATGGGTTGTTTAAAGCCGCTGACCTTAACGGGCATTTCCGTATAGAGATCCGCGCGTCCTTCTGCCAGCTGAAGAGAAAATGACGCCACACCGCGCTGCAGCCGCTCCCAGTTCATTTTTGCAGCCCGCTCTGCATTACTGCGGTTCGCATAGGTTCGGTTCAGAACCAGCACGTTCTCATCCGTCCCGATCAGGTAATCCCCCTGCTTTGCCTCCGGCTCTTTGGGTTTTGTCGTCCTCCGGCGGCGCTTCACCTTAGCCGTTTCTTTCTTTGCCGGTTCCCGCGTATGCAGCCAGTGAGCAATCACCCCGGTATACGCTCCCCTGTCAGCCAGGCTGAACCGGTGGCTGTCACCGTCCTTACGGGTAATAGTGATGACCGGCAGCGCTTTACCACTTGCCGTTTTTCCCTGCCCCTGCCGGATAAACAGCAGATTACTGTCCTTCACCGAGGCAATCGCACCGTACTGCCGCGCCAGCTTCATCAAAAAACTCGCATCGCTTTCGTTGGTCTGATCAAGGTGGTCCAGTGCCTGCGCAGCAACATCTTTGCCGATGGCAACCTTCAGGCTGTGCCGCGTGGCAATTTCCTTCACCACCTCGCCCACCGTCGTTTTGTGCCATGACTTTTCACGCCTGACATTTAGCGTCTCCCTGAAATCCGCGCTACGGGCACGGATTATCAGCCTGTCCGGGCTGCCGCTATGCTCTATTTCATCAACGGTAAATTTCCCTTTTGAAAACAGCGGCTCGCCCTTCCATCCCAGCGCCAGAGAAATCACCGCGCCACGACGCGGCATAATCACCAGGCCGTCGGCGTCGTCCAGCTCCAGATCGAGCTGGTCAGCCTCAAATCCGCGGTTGTCGGTCAGCGTCATACCCAGCAGACGTTTATCCAGGGTCTGCGTTGCGTCTTTGCCTTCGATCACGATGCGAAAGGCCGGTGTCTTACTGCCTTGATTGAGTAAATCAGTCATCTCACTCACTGCAGTAATCCTCCCACCGTGTTTCTGATATTCCCTACCGCTGACGCAGCGGAGTCCTGCAGACTGCTAAGCTGGTCGTTCAGGCTGCCGAACATTTCAGACAGCGACTCATCCACCCGTTTAAGTCCCAGCGAAAACTCTATTTTTCTCGCTTCACCGCTGGCGAAAAATTCCATTTTCGTCTGGCTCAGACTTTCAATCACATACATACCGTAGATGGTCCCGCCGCCCTCGATCAGAGGCCAGGCCTTGCCCTGCTCCGCCATCAGCTCCAGCGCCAGCAGCGACAACCTGCCGCCAGTAACTTCCGGCATGAGGACGCCGGAGAGCGTCAGCTGATCGTTATCTGGCCCCAGAAACTGCGTTGTCGGACGGCGATTAACGCGGTTGTTGGTCACATGCCGCCAGTTCCGCTGATACTGCAGTTGCTGATAGGGCACCGTGCGCAGCTGGAACACAAACAAGCCCAGAACCATCATCATGAATCGTACCCCCCTTGATCGCTGAAACTGCTGCGGGCCTTAGCCCTCATGCGGCGCTCGCGCTCATCGAGTTGTCGCGCGACCTCCCGCGCAATATCCTGCGGACTCTGCCCTGGTTGCGCCTGGATAATAATTTGTGCCTGGGTTTCAAACTGGAATACCGGCTGCGTACCTGCCGGTTTCTCTGCTGCTGGGCGGTATGATGCTGCCGGCAGGCTCATTGGATGAAGCGGTGCAGCCTCTGCAGGCATTGCTCCCCCCATCATTCCGGCGACAACGGACGCCAGCGCTGCGGTCCTCCGGCGGCTGGTCACATAGGCCGGACCGTTAATCAGTTCCGGGCCATTTTCTCCCGCGATGCCCACTTGCCCGCGCGGAATATAACCGCCACTGTCATACATCCCCGCAAAGAATCCTCCGGCGCCTTTTTGCTGGGTGGCGCCAGGTGATTTGTCGCCGCCGGTCATCCAGTCCGGCAGGTAGCTTTTTACCGATGCCAGCTTGCTCTTGAGCGTCTCCCATTTCTCATTGATACCGCTCAGGATGCCGTCAATGATTGCCCCGCCCACTTCTTTAAACTTCGCGGGCAGCGCGGCAACATCATTCAGAATTTCATCCCATTTATTGCTGATAGTCTGCTTAATCACAGCCCATGCCCCTGATACGCCGGATGAGATGGCATCCCACAGAGCTTTAAACTTCGGCCCCAGCGTTTCCCAGTTCTGCCAGATGTAAATGGCCCCCATCGCAATGAGGCCAATTATTGCCAGTATGGGGTTAGCCATCATAAATCTACCCAGCCACAGGATCGCCTGGCCCGCACCGCTAATCACTTTCGTGATAAGGGCAAACGCAGAGGTAAATTTAAGGCCCAAAACCCCGGCGCTTACCCGTACAATTGCCATCGGTCCCAGGATGGACGCCAGCGCCAGCGACAACACACCCGCAGCAGTAGCAACGATGGCAAATACGGCCGCAATCTTGAAAAGTGCGGCTGTCAATTGCGGATGACGCTTAACAAGCCCGTCGAGAGCTGACGCCAGATCGCCTAACCAGTCAGCAATATTTTTCAGTACCGGCGCGACGGTTTCACCGATACTCGCCATGGCGTTAGTAAACGAGCCGCCAGCAGCTTCCCATTTATTCCCCAGGGTATTAAGCGACGCCTCTACACGCTCACGCAGGGTCGCCTGGTTCTCCAGTTTGGCGGCGGTTTCACGATAGCCCGCTATCCCTTTTGTGATCATGATGTTCAGTGCCTGCAGGGTTTCCGCGTCATCACCAAAAAGGGTTGCTTTGACAGCCTGCTTTTTCCCATCGTCGGTAATTTTATTCAGCTTATCCAGTTGCTTATAAAGGTTTTCCAGCCCTGCAAACTGGCCTTTACTGTTCTGAAAACTCAGCTTTATACCTGTCCCTGCAAGTACATCATTTGCTTTATCAATCTTTTTATTGTTCAGTGTGGCCTGAAAAATCTTTCGGTAGGCATTACCAGCAGACTCCCCTGCCATCGACGCCTGATCAGCCATGACCAGCAGCGGCGCGAAGGTTTTTGCAGCGTCCAGGCCTTGGAGCTTGATAATGTCCATCGCGGCGCTGATTTTTGAAAATCCCTGCAGCATATTGCCAGGGTCAACGCCCGCGTAATAACCCCGCTGGATCACGTCCATCAGGCTCATCATGTCTTTTTCGGTGGTCTGCGTGGCGTCCTGCAGTTTCGCAGCGAACTCGGCGGCATCCGTCGGTGCCATTTGCAGCTGCACGCCGAGATACGCCGCCGACTCACCCAGCCCGCCCAGGATGACCTGCGCAGACATACCCTGGCGGCGTAACATGGTCATCATGTTTTGAAAGTCTGCCGTGGTGCCGGGCAGCCTGTCCCCCAGGGCGATCGCCAGCTTGTTTAGCTTCTCAAACTCCGGCACAACCTTTCCGCCCGGCCCCATCATAGAGCCTGCCAGCTGGTTAGCCGCGTTCTCTGATTCCGAGTAGGCGCGAATAGGCGCCAGCAGAGTTGCGCCCGTTGTCACCCCGGCCGCCATCATCCCGGCACCGTTCCCCGCCAGGCTGTTACGCACGTCACGCATCTTGTCAGCTTTGGCCCTGATCGCATTCAGCTTGCGCTGGCGCTCGCCCACATCCCGCAAGCGCCTTTCCTGCTCTGCCAGCTGTTTGTTATAGCGATCCGTTTCGCGGGTAATGCGTGCCGTTTCACGGGCACCGCCGCCCGCAGAGATGCCAAGGCGGTACAGCTCCGCCCTGGCTGCCGCCATCTGTCGCGTTTCCTGCTGCTGCTTTTGCTCCAGACGTGACACGGCCCGCCATTGCGTTTCAAGCGCCGCCGTCTGCTTTTTTGTCGGGGATTCGAGGGCTGACATTTCACGGGTCATCATCTGCGCACGCAGCCGCGCCTGGTCCAGTTCGGTACTGGTCCGGCTCAGGCTCTGTGACAGCTGATCGAATGATTTTAACTGGCCCCCCGCATCATTCAGCCGTTTAAGCTGTTCGCGGGTCTGCCGGACGGCGGAGGCCAGCTCCTTAGAGCCAGCCTGCGCCATTTTTAAAGGGCGGGTGAGTTTATCAACCGCATTCAGAACCACCTGCAGGCGCAGGTTTTTATCACTCATCGCTGGCCCCGCTTCGCATTATCGCTCTGTGCCGCCACTCCAGCACTTCTGTAAGCGACATAACGTCAGTGACGGACGGCGGCCAGTGAAAGATCGTGGCGATATCCGCCACCAGGTCTTCTACCGTCAGGTCGTCGGCAAACTGGCAAGCGCCGACTTCGGCAACAAAAAAAGGACAACCTCGATCGACATCGCAGAAAGGTCTGCCGGGTCAAGGTCCGCCATTTCCTGCGGGGTCAGCGCTGGCGTGGAGATGCGGGGGATCACGGTCATCATAGAGGCCACATCCATTTCCATCACCGCCTGAAGGCGCGTACCGCGCAGTGCGCCGGACGGCGGTTTACGCAGCACAATTTCCGTAATGGTGGTGTCGCCGCGCTTGATTGGGGTATCCAGAGTTACTGTTTTCTCGCTCATGTTTTTTTCCTGTTTTGGGGTGGCTGGCGCGGTGGTCCGCGCCAGTGCTGCATTAAAGACCGATGGCGTTACGGTGCGCTTCCATCAGGTCAACACCGTCAACGATTTCAATCATGTTGATCACATCGACCTCATAGAGCACTTCGCCGTTAATGGTCAGCTTCGCGTAACTGTTAACGCTGCTGACTTTGGTGGTGTTGCTCTCGCCGGTTTTCCACTCGCCGGAATCCACCTCTTTGTGGCGTCCGCGTACAACCAGCTCAACGGCCTGCACCTCGCCGGTGTCATCACGCTGGATAGAGCCGGTGAAGCGCATCTGCACCCCGTCAACCGTGGCTTTACCCATCTGTTTAAACAGCAGCGCCTCAGTACCGCCGATGGTCATTTCCGTATCCAGTGCCCCATCATCCAGCCCCAGATCGATACCGACGGAACCGGGCATACCACCGCCGCGATAGTTCTCAAGCTTGCGGGAAAATTTCGGCAGGGTGACGGATTCAGCAATCCCCATCCAGTTGTTACCGGCGTTAAAAATGTTCAGGTGTTTTAACTTGCGTGGTAAGGCCATGAGTCCCCCTTATGCGCTTACGCGGGTGGTGAAATCCACCAGGTAACGGTCAGTGATGCGCTGGCGCAGCATCAGGTTTTCCAGCGGCGGCACTGGCGTGTAGTCGTAATCAATCCAGAGCTTCCCGGCCTTCAGGGTGTCTTTGTCGTTAACGCTGTCATCAATCCAGCAATCACCGCCGATGAGGTAGCCCTGATTCACCAGGCTGCGCATTTTGGCGCGGATGCCCTCGATAATGTCGCGGGCCAGCGACGGGTTAAGCGGCATGTCCACCGCCCACATATGGCCTTCTGCCATAGTGTCAGCCAGTACCTGCGCGGTGCGGGTGTAGTTTTCAAACTGGAAGAGCGGATCATCGCTGAGGCAGCGGGAACCCCAGAAGCGGAAACCATCCTTGCGGATCAAGGTGGTGACGTCGTTCTGGTTCAGCAGCCCGGCATCGGTTGCCGGGTCCTGCAGGTCCCAGAACACATCCGCAGACAAGCCGGTTACGCCGTTGACGCCCACGTTAGAAAGGGTTTTGTGCCAGCCGGTCTGCTCGTCGATTTTTGCACGCAGACCCAGCGCGCGGGCAGTGGCGTAAGCAGTCGCATCCGCCTGCAGCACCGTGTCAAAGTTGATGAAATCAGGCCAGATCAACATCCCTTCTCGCTGACTGAAATTTTCGCGGTAGGCAATCGCTTCTTCCACGGTTTTACAACCGTAGGCAGACAGATAAGCAAAACCGCGCAGGCTCTGCGCCACGCTTAACAGCTCAGTGGAAACAGCCTGCGTGTCATGGCCCGGCACGCCCAGAATGCGCGGCTTCACGCCCAGCTGCGACTGCGCCGAAAGCAGCGCTTTGATGCCCGTTTTCTTACCGTCAGCGGTTACGCCGCCGATAATATTGGAGGTGGTTTCCGCTTCGGTGTCGCCCTGGGCAACACGCACCACTACGGTGACGGGTTTTGCCTGGTCTGCAATGGCGTCCAGTGAGCGGGCCAGCGTGCCGGACTCGCCCGCTTTGCCGCTGGCGGTCAGTACATCGGTAAGCAGAACCGGCTTATTGAGCGGGAACATGGAGGCATCGGCATCATCGCCGGTGCATACCATGCCCACAATCGCCGTGCTCACCGTCGTGATAGAGCGGGTGCCGTCGTTAACTTCAACAACACGCACACCATGGTGATAGTCTTGCGCCATGAATGAATCTCCTGATTAGGGGTTCACCCATGGTAGGGAAATCATTCACCGCAAGCCGTTGATGGCCGTTGTACCGTGGTTGATACAACCGCAGGCAGAAAAAAAGCCCCGTTACGGGGCTTATTGGGTCAGTGATTTGACTGGCGATTCAGGCAACGCGGCTCCAGCACATCAGCAGTGTGTGGGCTTCTACCACGCTGAACGATTTACCCTCGCCGAGGTTGTCGGTTTTGCCGCTTGTCGAGTGTTTGTGCGGCGGCTGCACAACTTCGTGATCATGTTCTCCGGCCTCGTCTGTTTCACCCAGGTTTGCCGGGTTAAAACGCTGGCTGATATCACCGCCAATCTCCCACGGATTATCCCGACTCGGCACGCCGCCGTGCTTATGTTTACCGGCGGGTTTTGTGGTCAACTTCGCCTCGGGCAATTCACTGGTTTCGCCGCTGACGTCAATCTGCACGGCGGGCAGGTTGGTCTTCTGGAGCGTAACAGTGTCATTGCCGCCGGTGGTGCCTACGTTGGAGCCGTCCGCTTTGCCGATGCGGATCGCTTTATTCTCTCCGGTGTAAACCCATGTCGACCACGGGTAGTTTTCATTCGGATTGACGTTCTGTGCGTAAAACCGCACCGTCCCGACCGGGTTTTCCAGATCCCACGCAGACCGGATGGCGGAGGCAATGGCCGCCTTTATCGCCGCCGGTGTCGCAGCTCGCGTCTGGTCATCGCTGTCCAGCGCATTACTCAGACGGGTGAACCCCTTTTCATTCAGGGTGGCGTCGGGATGACTGCGGGAACGGGCGTGTTCACTTAACTGATTATCGGTGTAATCCTTTGCTTCGTTGCCGACAGTTATCACGTCCTCAACCGTTGCCACCACCACACCGGGATCGACAATTAAATCCAGTGTCTCGGTACTACTGACTGCCAGCCATATTCTCAGCACGGTAAAACGCCCGGAACCCTCCTCCAGTAAGGGTTTGTAGGTTTCCGGGACGCTGGCAACAGCCATGCAGTCCCCTTCGTCATCAAATAACGCGGCCTCACGGATAGTAAAACCGCCGATTTCAGGGGGGATTATCATTTCCGCCGAGATAATATTTTTGCTTTCATCAACGATTTTCAGGCTGTTCAGCTGAGTGCGGAACCGCTCATTGATGAGTGCCACCTGATTTTCGTCCGTGGCAAGGGGAGTGCCGAAGCCGTCCCCGACTGACATCTGAGAGAAAACAACCCGCTCTCCGGAAATAACGGAGCTGGCTATTTTCTCGCTCCCCTTACGGGTCATCAGGGCGATAAACTTTGCGCTCATCCTGTCCTCTTCTGTGCATCGGGTGTCATTATCTGGCGCCTCATGAAATCTTCAGCGCTCAGCGAATACTGGCCTCAAGCCATTGTTCGGCTTCTTTTAACGGGTCGCCTGAACCCGACCATTCAAATTCGAACTGTATTTCCCCGGAAACCGCACTGTCCGCCGTGGAGACCCGGTATGTTGCAATGCCGAGTTGCCCGTAAAGAGAATTAATTCCCGACACCTCATAGGTGATATCTACCGTCACTTCCCTTGATGGCTCCTGAATACCCAGTGACGGATAATATCCACATTTACTGACTGTCTTTGATATTGTAAAACCCATATATTCACCTCAGTTATCCTGATGTTTTTACCCACTCACCCCACCTGGAATCGTCCAGACGTTGCTTATATATCCCACCCGATGTTTTTATGGGCGAAACGGTAATCACCCGATACCCTGCTGAAATGTAGCCAATATAAATTTCAGCAGCACCGGTAACACCAGACGGAATATTACTGTGCCGGGTAATGTCTGATGTGTAATAGCCCGCACTGACGGTCAGCGCGTGCAAATCGGTTGCAGTCTCCAGCGCCGTTAAATCCCCGGACATATCACGCCAGCGTGCCCCGTCAGATGAGTAGGGTTTTCCCCCGACAACGATAAACTCACCATAACGCGATGCGGCATCCGGTAAAGAGCCATACGGAAACGAGGTGGCAAAGGAGCCACCCAACTGGCGGACAAATGTCGGATTAGAAATACTGCTTCGTGCATAGGAAGCAGAGAATCCGGACGACCCGCCAATCGAACTTATCGGATACCCGGGCTTTGCGGTGATTTTTAACGGCCTGCCGAGATTAACACGGCTGGCGTCTCCTTTTTTCGGTGCCAGCCCCCTGAAATGCCGGTTATTTATTTTCGTGTTATACACATCATCGCAATAAATATCGTCTTCACCGGTATCATCGGAGTCACAGTCGCGGAAATTGGATTCAATGGTGGATGAATACAATTTTGACACATAAATCCCGCCCTGATTGATATGCCAGAAATCGCAGGCAACAATTTCCGCACTGACCAGACCGATACCTTCTGCTGACTTAATTCCCCACCCCGTAAAAAGGTCGGCATTGGTCGAGCCATCAAAATAGACACCGATGAGTTTCATGGTATCAATGTCATATTTATTATCATTAAACAGAAAAATCCCGGCTTCCCGCCCCGGGACAATCTGGGTGCCATCGCCAATCGTTCCCCCGGCACTGAGTTCAACAGCCCGCTCCCGGTATGCGCCCCATAATTCGCAATCAGAAATATTATAATCAGTCCCGTTAATCATCAGGGTACCGTTGGTAATACGGGACCCCTTCATGTGGGCAACAAAACCATCCTCGCCTTTTAGCGTGGTATTTCTCGCCAGTCCCAGAAGGACTCCGTAGCGGTCAGCCGTCACAATCATGTTACCGGAAGCATCCTTACGTCCCGGACAGTCAATCCAGCAGCCGTCTAATCCGCTGCTGTTACCGTTAGATAAATCGACGGTATAGTGGCTGACGCGAGAGGGTGCCATATCAATAATATGCAGGTCCCGCAAACGAACATTCGGGAATCCTTTTGCGTCCTTATCGGTGTAATTCGCCCTGGCAATAGCGGGCGCGTCCCCACCGACCCAGACTAACGACGGATTGCCACGCCCGGCACCATGAATGTTAATTCTCCCGGCATAACACAGCGGAGCGTTAATTTTCCTGCGCAGGCTGTCAAGCTCGACATGCTTTCCTTCTGCCTGAATCATCCTGTTTATTGCGGCAGTATTAGCATCAGCAGCCTCATCATCTTCAGCCCCTTCCTGCGGTGCATTCCAGCATGCATTTCTAATGTTAACCCGCCCGGTAATCACAGCAGGCGCTCGCATCGCCTCACCGACAGAAACACCAACAGAAGTCTGAAGCATATCAGCCCCCAACCCCTCATCGCCGGAGGCCATCTCCTGACGAATGGCGGCATCGGAAGTGTAAGCCCAGCGGCCCACCCCAATCCCTCCTGTGCTGACCGGGGATGAGTTCGGCGGTACCGTTTTGGGAAATGCCCCGGTCCAGACCAGACGATAATTTCCTGATAATATTTCATCTCGCGGTGACGTCAGAACGGCACCGGCAATAAAGGTTTTTATCGCTTCAACTTTCCCGGAAATATCCTCCGCGTTTTCATCATATTTTTCTTTCAGAAAACGGGTTCGATTCGCCAGTAATTTCAGCGGGCGGTTAGCAACGCCATCCTGCCCGCCGGTAACACGCTCAGTCCTGCCGATAATGTCAATCTCGTCTTCCCACGATGGAGACTCTGTCATTCTGGTCATAGTCATTACCTGTAGCTATAATTCCCATCGTGAAAAATCACGCCGTTATACAAAACATTTTCATCCGGCATATAACCATCAGGATAAACGGTGATGATTTCTCCGCTGGATAATGTTGCCCCTATAAATATCGTTCCCGTCACTTTCGCGGATATATTGAATTGCGCCATATGACGGCTGACGGGCTTTGTTTCATTTATCAGCCGGGTCAGCTCATCCAGCATTCGGGATGTAATACCGATATCATTCACATCCGTTTCAAGCCTGAATGTGCCCGCCGGGTCTGCCACATCCCACCATTCCGTTATTGACAGGGAGTAACCCATTTTTTCAATCACGCGACGGAGGGCTGCAACGGTACCTTTTCGCTGATGCAACCAGAACGCCTCACCGATAACGCTGCGCTTTTCCGCTTCACTCCAGTTCTCATCCCAGCTGTCTACAGAAAATGCCCAGGCCAGATAGGGCAGAAACTTTGCCGGGCATTTCCACGGGTTCCACAGGTCACGCAGAGGCACGTTTAAATCGCTGATGCCAGAACATGCCTGTGCCAGCCTTCGCTCCAGTGCGGACGATCCCGGCGGTAACAGGCTGCTACTCATCAGAGCCACCAATTTCTGCTTTAAAATCGGTGCAATAGGACGCCTGCGTTTTATCTAACACCATGTCCGCCAGGGGCTTCATCAGCTCAACGCGCTGGACGCCCTGAACATGCAGAGCGGCATAAATCGCGGACAGTCGCACATCACGCCCCAGGCGACGCTGCTCGTTGATGTATGCCGCGCCCTGTGCTTTCGCCGCCGCCAGAATGGGTTCCTTTGCCGGACCGGGATAGACATACAGAACCGCGTCGATTTCATAGCGGACAATCTCAGCAGAGCGGACGCTCACCCGATCCGCCACAGGGCGCACGGCTTCATCATTCAGGGCCGCACCGACCACCTGCAGTAAGTCATCAGGCGCAGTGCCATCACCGTCGCTGGCCAGAATCGTCACCACGACTTCCGCCGGTGACGGGCTGAACGCCGATGCATCCGCCACCCGACCATCCGAGCTAAGCGCGTGATATTCATAGGCTCCGACTGGCCCGGCAACGCTCATCCCCTCAAAGGCCGCCGGAATGCGCTGGCGATAATCCGCGTCAGATTCCATTACCACCTCCGTGGGCGGCGTTGTGGTGTCGTCCGCAGCCGTAATCACCCGTCGCTGTACGTTGTTATTCGCGCCTAAATTGTCCAGGTCATCCCCGCCGGAATAGGCCACCATCACGGCTTTCGCCGCCTCGTTAATCCGCTGGCGCAGCAGCAGCTCCCGGTACACATTTTCCTGCAGCATTTTCACCACCGGCTCAGATTCAAGCGTTAAGGTGCGGGCCACGGCCTCCTGTTCGTCTGCCTGAAATAACGCGACAAATTCAGCCTTGCGCTCAGACAGCAGGGTTTCAAAATCCGGCATATCCACAATTTGCGGCGGCGGCAGCTGGGAAAGGTCAATAACGGCCATTGTCTGCTCCTGTCGATACGGAAAGGGACACGGGCACGCCGTCATTACGCTGGCCTGCCAGCTCAATCACCATTGCGCCATCCATGCTGCTGCTGTTAATCGTGATGGTGTCGAGCTGCAGCCGTGGCTCCCAGCGCTGCAACGCGACGTACACCGCAGACATGATCTGCAGGCGCAGCGCCGGGTTTTGCGGCTGGTCAATCAACACGGACAGCAGGGAACCATATTCCCGACGGGCAAGGCGGCTACCCTGCGGCGTCAGCAAAATATCCCGCACGGACTGGCGCAGGTGGTTCGTTTCCGTAATGGCCTGGCCGGTATCGCGATTCATCCCGATATAGAGCGTCAAATTGGATCTCCCGTTGTTCCGCCGCTGTCGCCAGGGTGTTTATGCTTATCGGCCACAATGCCGTTTGACGTCATCGCTCCGCCGCCGTGGGTGACGTCGCCATTCAGGATCACGTTGCTGTTAATACGGGTCGTGTCAGCCTCGAGCACAAACTCCTCTGTTTTGCAGGAAACAAGCTGCGAGGATTCGATAAGCACGGCTTTAACGCCCCGGATAATCCAACGCCCGGTGGCCGGGTCGTATTCGAACCAGCCGCCATCCTCGTATGTGGTCACGTCCGCGCTTTCAGAGTCGGACGGCGGCGGGCATGCGTCGGAGTAGATGGCCGGAAGCGCAAACGCTGTTTCCAGATTGCCGCCCAGGCTGAACAGCACCACCTGCTCCCCCGGCGACGGACACCACCAGGTGCGGGATTTACCGGCGCGGTAGGTCAGCCAGTTAATCCAGTTGGTTTCGAGGTCGCCTGTTTTCACCCGGCACAGCCAGCCGTCCCGGTCCACTTCGGTCACAATGCCGGTGCGGATCAGATTGGTGATAAGGCGCATGATTTCGGTTAGTTGTGCGTTCATAAAAAAATAATGTCATCAAAAATTTTATGATGTAATCTAATGTTTATGTATGGTTAATCACACAATGTAACTTCCATGAATCCACTCGCCCTTACAGCAATAATCTTAGTTCTTGCAATATTTATATTCCGAAAAAGTCAATTCATAATAGATATCAAAAATATTTTTAAATATAAATCTGACGATCCAACCACTAATACTTCTGATGAGTCTCTAAACCCAGCAGAAATATCAGCCAATAGAATACAGTTTTTTTGTCAGAGATTGATTTTTGCAGCCTTGACTATTTTCCTACTTGTAAAAGGTGGTGTTGAAATAATCGACACCTTACACCCTAATTTTTTATCAGATCATAAGTTTTTAACACATATAAAAGAGATAAAGACACTTAGTTATGTAGCAAAAGCTTTAGCTGTTTCCTGTGGATTCCAACTTGCTTTTATGTTAATAACCAAAGGCCCCGATGAAGCAGTAGAACCAATAATGCTTGGCATTGCCTCTGTCATTTTATTAATGTTATCAGTAATAGATCCAGAAAAATGGAGTGTGCACAATTCAATATCAGTCACACTGTTAATAATTTGTATTGCAGGTTTATTTTATTTATCAAGAAAACTTAAAAAGTGATAATTAAACATATAACCTACTTCTAACTAGTCATTTAAATTCACCTTATTAACCAGTAGAGTAAGGTATCGCGTGTGATGTCCTCCACTTCGTCATTGATGCCGAGTAACTGGCGCTCTGAATACTTCACCTCCGGCCCCCTGCGGCTGACACGGTCACGCAGACCGTAATGATGAACGCGGGCAATACGCTGCACCCTGCCCTCAAATTCGACACTAGCAGAGTCCGGGGTGGCAACAGCTTTCAGGTATTTTGCGGTGCGGAGTCTGGCAAACATTTGCCGACGTATGCGGCCAGTTTTCGTGCGTGCCGTTACCCGCCGTGGTTCGTATGCCGTACCGTCCGGGTTACGCTGCATCCTGATATTTTTCTGCTGGCTGCGGCGCAACTGCTGCGCCAGCTCCCGCATCATTCGCTTACGTGCGGCAGGCTCCAGCCCCGCCAGCAGCGCATCTAACCAGGCGTCAACTTCCTGTAGCTCAGCCACGGCGCACCGCCCACATTTCGTCCGGTTCGTCCGGTTCCGGCACAGCTTCAACGCTGGACACGTCACCCTCAGCACTGACGATCACGCGCTCTGTCAGCTGCAGGTTCAGGCTGATATCGCAGATATCATTGCGCAAGATATCGACCTCAAACGTAAACAGCTTTTCACGCAGTTCCGGGTTATGGATTGCATCGGGCTGATTCTCCATCAGCCAGGCCAGCACGGGAGCCATCAGTAATCCCTGATCGCCGCTGAAATCCACGACCACCACGTTAAGGGTATAGCGATACTCCCAGGACAACGACGCTGCGCCGGTCGCCACCACCGATCCGTTATCCACGAATAAATGAAGCTTGTCCGGGTTGTCCCGAACATATGCCACGGCTTTATTCAGGGCGAGGCGTAAGGACTGAGGTTTGTTCACTGTTTCGCTCCTGGCAGGAAATTATCGCGTCCACCTTGTCAGCACAGATTGACCAGGCCGCCTCTGCCTCATCCAGTGCCGCCAGTAAATCGCCGTTAGTGCTGGCCGCTGACTTTTCCAGGCGGCATTGCGTCACCCTGGGACAACCATTCACGGTAAGCTGCACCTCCGGCGAGGGCCGGACGTTCGCGCATCCTGATAATATCAGGAGGCAAAGGAGTACCAGCCCAGCGGCGCAAATCCTCGTTTTCACGTTTTAGCTCCTCAATCCGGCGCTGGCGACCCCGCAGCAGCGCGTTTGTACTTTCTGCCGCCGCGTAAAGCCGCGCCTGTTCCCGGTTGTTGGTTTCTGACAGGATGGACAGGGCGATGAGCTGGCTGTTCGTTTTTGCCAGTTTGTCGCCCGCCGTTTTCAGGGCCCTGCCTTGCTGATCGATGGTGTGACTGGCCTCATTCAGTCGCCATGACTGCCAGCCCAGCGCCGCGAGTACGAGCGCCAGAATAACCGCCAGCGCGTGCGTCATACCGTCACCGGCTGCGCATCAACAACCTGCGCACGCAGGACCTTAAGCGCGACCAGCGTCAGCAGATAAAATGCCAGGGTGATAACGTGGCCCGTAAAGGCGAGAAAAATCACAAGCAGCGAACGCCTGGCCCATCTGATCACCTGGTTTCCTGGCGTACTGAAAAAGCGGGTCAGCGCCTGCGTTGCCTCTTCCCGATGAATGCCACCCGCATACCACCCAGCCAGGCAAAACAGCACCGCCACCCAGACCAGCAAACAGGCGACCCAGGTCAATGCGGTGACCAGCGCTGAGGCCATGCCGTTTGGGACAAAGAGACTTAAAATCATCAACGCCGCGTACAGCACAGAAAGCAACCCACTGATAAATTTCTTCTTCATTTCGTTATGCTCCTTTTAAGCACCAGGCCAGCTCCCGCCCGCGGCGGTTATCCAGCCCCTGATTAAATATGCCTTTGACATACACCCAGCGCGGCAGCTGATAGCAGGCATCACGCCAGCGCTTCTGATTGATAAACTTCACCATGGTTGAACCACATGCATTGCCTGTGCCCACGTTGAACGCCAGCGACACCAGCGCGTCATAGACATACTGCGGCACATCCACCAGAACACAGCGGGCCAGAGCCTTCTCCACCCGCAATACGTTGGTGATGAAGTTCCCCGCCGCCTGCCGCTCTGTGATGGTCTTTCCCGGCACCACACCGGATGTGTTACCGATGCCATCGGTCCACACGCCAGCGTCACACTGGTACGGCTGCAGGCGGCAACCCTCGTAATCGGCAATCAGTTTCAGCCCGTCCACAGAGGTGTGAAGCTGCTGGAAATTGGGCAGTGTGGCAGCGATGGCCAGCACTGCACCAACCAGGCAGCGCTTAACGATTGAAGGACTCATATTCCCCCTGGGTTATCTTCCCGCCGCGTAGCAGCTGATAGGTTTTGTGTTTGTAGTACCAGTTGATCGCCATCATCAGCAGACCAATCAGCACACCGCCCACCGTAGAGGCGTCTTTAAGCGATAAATCCCCCAACCACGCCAGCAGCACCGCGATGCAGTACGTAATAAAGGCGCTGATCCGTTCAAGCGTCATAATTCAGTCCCATAACTGGACGGTCTGCACCGTGGTAGCGGTGGCAATATCCGGCAGCTCCACCTGCAGCCCGTGAGGTAAAAAAGGGCCATGCTCAGCCAGCCCCGGATTTGCCTGCAGTACCTGCTCTGTGACGCCCTGTGTGCGTCCGTAATGACGCCAGCAAAGCGCATCCACCGTGTCGCCCTGGTACGCACGCACTTTCATTAGATCAGCTCCACCGTACAGTGGGGTGCATCCTGCACCCGGCTGATTGCCCAACGGGCATCACGCCACAGATCGCCGCTGGCTTCCGCCAGCTCATCACCCCGTTTGACGCCGGACGCCGTGGCGTCGTAGTCCTGATAACGCTCATTCACCTGCGCACGCGCCCAGCAAAACACAGCGTTATGATAGTGGTGGATGCGCTCGCTTTTGCCGTCCAGCTCTTCCGCCGGTACGTCTGCCAGTGTCTGAAACCCCAGCGCCTGCTGGCGCTTGCGGAAGTCGTACAGCTCCGCATTGACCTCTGACATTGCGGACCGGATAAGCTGCCCGAGACGCGGCGACGTCACCGTGCCATCCGTCCGCATCACGCTTCGAAACTCCGACAAATCAACATCGGGCCAGAATGGGGTATTTTTGATGACCTCCGCCTGTTCTGGCGCCTGTTCTGGCGCAACAAACTTCATGCGGGTTTTCTCCTGAAAAGGTGGGCGGTGAACGGGATTTTGATAAGGTAATGCCTGTCGCCATCCCGTGCCGCCCGTGCGCGGGGCACGTTCCGTTAGTGGCTGTTACGCAACTGGCGCTCCAGCCGCTCTTTGTCTTTCTTCACACCGCAGCGGGGATCGAGCTGCAGCGCAAAGTTGTAGTGGTTTAACGCTGCTGCCGGACTGGACTCACTGATCACAGCGGCGATGGCTTTATGCAGCCTGGCGCGTGACTGGTCCGGCATATCCAGTGCATCCGTCAGTGAAAGCGCCTGCAGCAGCACGTCAGCAGGAAAATCTGCTTTCATGCGCTGCGCGGCCTCTGCCTGGTCTGCCAGCTCTTCGGCGATAACGGTCTGCACGTTGCGACGTCCCAGCGCCTGCGGCATCACCCAGCCATGTCTGAGCGCGTGGGCCGCAATCTGCAGACCACCGGCAAAATCACCGGCATCAATACGCCAGACCATCAGAAACATCAGCACGTCATCCTGCTGCGCTCCACCGGCTGCCAGTACGCCATCCGCCCAGGCGGTATATTTGGGTAACAGCTCCACCTTGATTTGTGCCTTTTTCACGGTGGACTGAACCCCCTTGAGGCGGCGGCGATCTTCAGCCAGTTGCAGCAGCATCAGGTCATACCCTGACGCATGGCGAACACTGCCGCCCTGACGGGCGGCCTGTTCAGCCTGAACGCGCAGGCGGTGCTGCCGTGCGGGACTCAGGCTCATGCGTTACTCCCCGGCACCGGCGCTGAAATCGCCAATCGTGATGTTTTCCACCAGTGCCACGCAGCGGTAATCCTCCACCACATACGCTTCATTGACGGATTCGAAGTTTTCGATGCGATCACGTTTCGGGTTATCAATCACCGAACGGCGGCGGGTGTCTTCCTGCCAGTAGATGGACAGGTTATCCAGGCGGGTGATCAGCACGGCGTTTGCCGGGAATGACGGGGCGCGAACGGCCTGCAGACCGCCCATGCGTTTCTGACTGATAATCATGTCAGCCGCCAGCTTTTCGCTGTTCTCCTGGTCTTTATTGACCAGCGGGAAATACTTGTCGGACAACAGCTCACGTCCACAGATCACGACCAGTTCCGCATCGTCCTGGAAAATCGGGTCAATCAGCTCATTGACTGCATCCATCACCAGCGCATCCAGGTTGGCATATTTACCGCCTTTGCCGACCTTCACCGGGTCTGCAGTGGTGGTGCCATCTTCTGCCGTGGTACTGCCCATCACACAATCCGGGGCATCTTCGCGGACCTTCTGCAGCCAGCCTTTGTTAACGTCCTGCAGCAACGGATTGGCGGCACGGTCTGAGGTTTTGGCACGCTTTACGCCGTTAAATCCGATCATGATGCGGTCCAGCGCCTGACGTTTCACGATGGCGTTACGGATGCGCACCTGAAAATCCTGGAATTTCGCCCACATATCCAGTTTTGCGTAGGTCAGCACCGTATCAAAGTTGGTCTGTTCACATTTGTACTCAACATCCACCATCTCAGTGGGGTCGGTTGGCTCGCGCTCCTTCGTAGTCGTGTCAGTGGTCCCGGCAATGGTGCTGCCGACGCCCAGGCCCAGAAGCTGGCCTGACTGCTCCGCCACGCCAATCACGTTAACCATGGTCAGGAATGCCGTGGACTGCTGGATCTGGTCTTCCAGCGTCTGCTGTACAGACGGTTCAACGGTGAATTTGCTGGATAACTCTTCGACTTCCACGCCATTCAGACGCGCCAGCTGCTGCAGGTAAGCGTTAAAGGCAAAACGGGTATTCTTTTTCATGGGTTCTCTTGCTCCATCAGCAATTGGTCAGTGTGCCTGCAGGTGCTTCACCACCTGGCGCACGCTGGCGATAATCTTTACGGCTGTCTTCCTGGCTCAGCTTCTGCTTAAGCGCAGAAAAATCGGTCTGCTGCTTCTGCAGTGCGGTTTCCAGCTCAGCAATGCGCTTATCCTGCGCGGACAGGGATTGATCGGTGCGCTCGCCCAGGCTCTGCTGCTCAGTGGCGACCAGCTCAACAGCCCGATGCACATCAGAGAAACGCGCATCATCGGTCTGCTCTTTTTTGGTAAACATCGCGGTGACGCGGGCAAAGAGGGAGGGTTTTTCGCCCTGGACCTCTTCCCACTCGATCAGCGTTTCTTCTGCGGCGGTAAAGAGGTTTTCCGGGTTCTGTTTACGGCCTGCCAGCGGGTTGCTTTTTGCGCTGGCACTAAACTGCAGCATTTCTGTACCCAGGCTTGCCGGGTCGTCAGTCGCTGCAAGGCCAATCAGGTACGCCTTGCCGGTATCGGCAAAGCTGGTGTTTACCTCCATCGAGGTGAACAGCTTTTGCAGCTTGCGGGTATACGCCACCAGATCATCTGACGGGGTGATCCACGCATACAGGGCCATTTTTCCTTTCAGCGGGCCATCCGTAATTTCTTCAGCCTCTAACTTATCCACGGTCCCGAAACGGCGGAACGGACTGTCCGGGGTGTAGCCCTTGATGTGTTCCAGATTAATCAGCGCGGTATAGACCTGCGGGTTATAGCTTGCCGCCATCTGCTCCAGCCAGGCGCGCTCAATGGTGCGTCCGTCTGTTGTTGCCCCTTCCACACCAATGCGGAAGCGTTTTGCTTTAACTGCCATTTGAGCGACTCCATCAAATAACTCTGTGAGGCCTTATGGTTGCTGTGATGGAGGTGGGGAAACAACGCGCAGACCTTGTGCGGTAAACCACACAAAAGCCAGCCGGGGAAAGGCTCAGGGCAAGCCCGTATGTTTGTGCCATGGAAACGATGACCCCCGCAGACCTCGATCCCCGTCGGCAGGCACTACTGCTGTATTTTCAGGGATACCGCATAGCCCGCATTGCTGAAATGCTGGGCGAGAAAGCCGCAACCGTTCACAGCTGGAAAAAGCGCGACAAGTGGGGCAGCTATGGCCCGCTTGACCAGATGCAGCTCACCACCGCCGCACGGTATTGCCAGCTGATCATGAAGGAGCACAAAGAAGGGAAAGATTTTAAGGAAATTGACCTGCTGGCGCGGCAGTCCGAGCGCCACGCCCGTATCGGGAAATTTAACAACGGAGGCAACGAGGCCGATTTAAACCCCAATGTGGAAAACCGCAACCGCGGCCCCCGCAAACCCCCAGAAAAAAACCAGTTCAGCGACGAACAGATCGAAAAGCTGCAGGAGATTTTCCACAGCTCAATGTTCGATTATCAGCGCCACTGGTGGGAAGCGGGCAATAAACACCGTATCCGCAACGTGCTCAAATCCCGCCAGATCGGGGCGACGTACTATTTTGCCCATGAGGCGCTGATAGATGCCCTGGTGACGGGCCGTAATCAGATATTCCTGTCAGCCAGCAAATCCCAGGCACACATGTTTAAGCAGTACATCATTGAGTTTGCCAAAGAGGTCGATGTTGAACTCAGAGGTGATCCGATGGTGCTTCCGAACGGCGCCACGCTGTATTTTCTGGGGACCAACGCCCGCACCGCGCAAAGCTACCACGGCAACCTGTATCTTGATGAATATTTCTGGATACCGAAATTCCAGGAGCTACGCAAAGTCGCCTCTGGCATGGCACTGCACAAAAGATGGCGGCAGACCTATTTTTCTACGCCGTCCAGCCTGACGCACAGCGCTTATCCCTTCTGGTCTGGCGCCCTGTATAACCGTGGTCGCTCAAAATCGGACCGTGTCGATATCGATTTGACCCACTCCGCGCTGGCTGCGGGCCTGCTTTGTGCTGATGGTCAGTTCCGGCAGATCGTGACGGTAGAAGATGCCGTGTGCGGCGGCTGTAACCTGTTCGACCTGGACCAGCTGCGACTGGAATACAGCCCGGACGAATACCAGAACCTGCTGATGTGCGAATTTCTTGATGATCTCGCGTCCGTGTTCCCGCTGTCCGAGCTGCAGGCCTGCATGGTGGACAGCTGGGAGGTCTGGGAAGATTTTCAGGCGCTGGCCCTGCGTCCGTTTGGCTGGCGTGAGGTCTGGATCGGATATGACCCGGCAAAAGGCACGCAGAATGGTGACAGCGCCGGGTGTGTCGTCATTGCGCCGCCAATGGTGCCCGGCGGTAAGTTTCGCATCCTTGAGCGCCACCAGTGGCGCGGAATGGACTTCCGCGCACAGGCGGAGGCTATCCGCAAGCTTACCCAGCAGTACAACGTGTCCTACATCGGCATTGACTCTACCGGCGTCGGTCATGGCGTTTATGAAAACGTGAAAGCCTTTTTCCCTGCCGTCCGGGAGTTTGTCTACAACCCCAACGTCAAAAACGCCCTGGTGCTCAAGGCATACGACATTATCAGCCACCGCCGCCTGGAGTTCGACGCCGGGCACACCGACATTGCGCAGTCATTTATGGCTATCCGCCGGGCTACTACCGCCAGCGGCAACCGTCCGACCTATGAAGCCAGCCGCAGCGAAGAAGCCAGCCACGCCGATCTGGCCTGGGCAACGATGCACGCACTATTTAATGAACCACTGCAGGGCGAAGCCGCCAATACAAGCAACATCGTGGAGATTTTTTAATGACTGAGAATACCGCACAGGATGTGATGCCACCTGACGTGCAACCCAATGATGCAGCGACTACCCAGGCGTTCAGCTTTGGCGATCCCATTCCTGTACTGGACCGACGCGAACTGCTGGATTATGTGGAGTGCGTGCAAATGGACCGCTGGTATGAACCACCGGTGAGTTTTGACGGACTGGCCCGCACCTACCGTGCCGCCGTGCACCACAGCTCGCCGATTGCCGTTAAACGTAATATTATGACCAGCACGTTTATCCCGCACCCGTTGCTGAGTCAGCAGGCATTCAGCCGTTTTGTGCAAGACTATCTGGTATTTGGTAACGCCTATCTGGAAAAGCGCACCAACCGCCTCGGAGGCGTTCTGTCGCTGGAACCTTCACTGGCAAAATATACTCGCCGAGGTCTGGACCTCGACACCTACTGGTTTGTGCAATACGGCATGACCACACAGCCATATGAGTTCACTAAAGGCAGCATCTTTCACCTGATGGAACCGGATCTGAACCAGGAGATTTACGGCCTGCCGGAATACCTGTCTGCCATCCCCTCGGCCCTACTTAATGAGTCCGCCACGCTGTTTCGCCGTAAGTATTACATCAACGGCAGTCACGCCGGGTTCATCATGTACATGACCGACGCTGCGCAGAACCAGGAAGACGTGAATAACATCCGCCAGGCGATGAAAAGTGCCAAAGGCCCGGGCAACTTCCGCAACCTGTTTATGTATTCACCCAATGGCAAAAAGGACGGCATCCAGATTATCCCATTATCAGAGGTGGCGGCAAAGGATGAGTTTCTGAACATCAAGAACGTGAGCCGCGATGATATGATGGCAGCGCACCGTGTACCGCCACAGATGATGGGGATCATGCCGAGTAATGTTGGGGGGTTTGGGGATGTGGAAAAGGCTAGCAAGGTATTTGTCCGCAACGAATTAATACCATTACAAAAGAGGCTTGAGGAATTAAATGAATGGATTGGAGATTCATGCATTCAATTCACCCCATATAATCTTTAAGCATTTTATAAATATAAAACCAGGTGCATATGTGTTATGCACCTGGT
Source organism: Klebsiella sp. 2-CIP_Kleb. (assembly GCF_050378715.1). NCBI lineage: Bacteria > Pseudomonadati > Pseudomonadota > Gammaproteobacteria > Enterobacterales > Enterobacteriaceae > Klebsiella > Klebsiella sp. 2-CIP_Kleb. Next base: position 744,056 of record NZ_JBNRLG010000002.1, on the reverse strand, counting down.
TTGTTACCAATTAAAAAGAGAGACACTTCTAATCGCTGGAACATCTAAAGGATTCTTTTTAGCCGCAGGAATCATCATTTTTCTTTTATCGAATGCTTGGTTAATATAATACTCAGGATTTTTTATAAAAATAGAGTATTTTACCAAAGCACAAAACACATCAGAATCATTATAATGCGGCACTGTCTTTTCATAAACATGATTCATTCTCACTAAATATGGTAAATAGTATTCATAACCAAACCCTGGTGTTCTTAGGCTTATTGAACATCCGCACGCTGGATCTGCGCATACGGCTGGAGTAAATACACTATCATATATTTCATCTCGAATAACCCCAACCAATCCATTAAAATCATCCCCCCAAAGCGAGGCCTGTATTTCTGAATTAACAAATGGGCGATTCTTTGTTTCCGTCCCAATTAAAACAACAGTAACAGTTGAGTCCTCTAAATAATCCTCTCTGATCGTCCTCATTATTGTCTCATCAGTATTGGTCGTGCTGATATCACCATCACTAACCGATTTATCAATGAATGAATCGCCTCCAAACAGAGTAATAATCTCATCTTTTAGGTCTTGCTCTTTAGCATGATGATAACTAAGAAACGTCTTATGCATTACTCACTCCATTTTTCAATGTTAATATCAAACTCACCGACAACATTGGTATTAAAAAAATTATTCACACCTACAAAACCAGACAATATTTGATTAAAATGATAATAATGAGTTTGAATAGTGCTGATAGGGGTAAGGTGATAAGGTAACGATATAAAACTGCCGTTAGCGTCCTTATCTTTTGTAATCACACTATCATTATCTGAAACATATTTATGCCATCTACGATAATTATTTTGATGTTGCGTAAGGAAATTATTCAATGTTTTTAAAATCTCATTAGATAGTATATAAAGTTTCTTATCCCTTCTTTTTTTTACATCTAAAAGCTTCATCTCATCTCTGATAAATTTATAACATTCAAAATAAGAGTTTAAAACCTCATCAATGGAATCATAATTAGGGTCAAATTTAAATAATGTTCTTTTTGTATCCAAGTAATTCTTAACGCTTTTCTTAAATAACAAATCAGATTTATTTAGCAGGATATTTACCCCACCAAAGCTTAACTGCTCCAGTCTCAATGAATACCTTTGGTGAAATGCTCCAACCATTAGTATGTAAGCGACCAAGAACAATATCAACACAGATAAAAATGCACGAATAATGTTAACATTAGACATGAAATTAACTGTAAACCACCATTTCTCAAAAGGAGAGAATGGAATACACCCCATAACTATGAGTAGCAGAAAAAAAACACATCCCCACAAAATCCACAATCTGTACATAAGATAAGTCCTGTTTTTTTTACTCATCATACTGCAACTATACTTCAAGTCAAAACCCCCCGTGAGAGCGATGTCCTATCACAAAGTACAACTACTTAATCTCATTGCGCGCGCTCGTATCCCCGCCACGCCTGCCCGCTTTATGGAGTGGTTTTCATGCAGGTGCATGATAGGCCAGAAAGCCCGCCAGTACTGGCGGCTATGGCCCGTTGCGATCCTTTCTGGATCATGCGAATCCATGCACCATAGACATGCACTATCTTCTCAACATCAAGTGCGCTCTGTGGGAGGGAATTTCACAGAGAACAAAACGATTAATGCTTACATTCATCCTGACCTACCCCGTACTGATTTAACCTGTTCACCAGTTCGCTTGTCAGTTCTGACAACCACGAAATGGCAACCTCCTTATCGTCATCGCTACAATCTGAGCTGGCAACCAGCCGGGCCATAAGTTCTATCCGCTGCAGTGCAAGTGATTCCATGAACAAATCGTTCACAACTCCCTCCCAATATTACTGTTTATATATACAGTACATCATATAATTTTAAAGCTGAAATACTTTTTTACTCAGCTAACCCTTTGATTAATCTATAACCTCATTCCTGCATTTTTCAGTACCACTGACGCCATTTGTCATCCTCCTGTAGACGCTGGTTCCGGTAGAACAGGCGCAGCCCGGCCCCAGATGGCAGACTTCCGCCACGCAGAAGCAGATCCACCTCCGTTTCACTCGCGTCAAATCCTCTAGACCGCAGCTCCGCATCAAGCTGCAGCCGTTGGTGTTCCGTAATTTCCTGTTTGTAGCCTTTACGGCGCTTCGGTTTGACCAGCCGCAGCCTTGCTGTCAGCTCACGCAGCTCTTTTGTACTCATGTTTTCGAAGTCCGGTAGCGCTGCAGGTTCTTTGCTGCCCGGTAATTCGCCCCCTGCCTGGTACATTTTTTCAACAGGGGGACAGTTATTGCCACGAGTCCAAGGGGCGCGAACGCCCTGGTCGGCTATCGCCTCCTGAACATCAACGACCTTACGAACCATTTTCCACTTCATCGCGTGCGTGCAGATCCGGCCCTCAACGAGCGGGGACCAAATGCCATAGATGCGGATTCCGTGATCGCCGTAGGTGCCAGGCTCGTCGTTAAGCTCGTAGGCCGTTCTGATAAGGTGATTTTTGCGGGGAACTAATACGCCGCCCTGCTTCATGATGTAGGTGGCAAAACAGCCCACATCAGCGGCGGCTAGCACGGCATCGAGTTGCGGATTTTCCAGCACCGGCGCACCGGCTTTTTTGTTACCCTGCGCTCTCGCGGCCTGCCCGGCCAGAAGACGCAACTCGCGGTATGCCTGACGCCCTGGAATACCAAAGAAACGGAACTGCTGAACACGGTGAAGTGATGCCCAAGTACTAACGTGCTCAGCGCTATCGCGCAGTGATTTGCCAGTTTCTTTGCTGATCTCTTTCGCCAGGCCGCGCCCGTCGATGTTCTTGCTGATGTATTTGGCGATGTAGCTGGTCGGAGTGCCTTTACGCGGATTGATAAGCTCAGATTTGAAGCGCGGGCCGGTATTGTTGCCTAGCTCGGCGCGATCTTCACGAATGGCAAATTTACGCAGCAGCGCAGTGAGGGTGCGACGGTCTTTTTTGCGCATGAAGCACAGCAAGTGCCAATGTACGGTGCCGTCGTGGTGCGGCTCGGCAACGCGCACGCCATACCAGCGCAGCCCGGCTTTGTGCATGGCTTTGCGGAATGCGGCGAATGTATCGACAAGATAATCACTGCTCTGCCGGACCGTTTCGCTGGTCCACTTCAGATTGGGTCTGCCGTTGTTGAGCGTGGCGTGGAAGCGTGACGGGCAGGTGATGGTATAGAACACGGCGCAGTCGCCGCGCATTTCTGCGATCAGCTCCAGTCCTTTCACACAGGCCATCATTTCATTACGACGGTGCGCTGGGTTGCTGCTGCTTGCATTCACCACGTCTTCCATGTCCAGTGTGTCGCCGTCGGCATTGACCAGCTCGTGCGACTGGAAAAACTCGAGCGATTTACGGCGCTGCTCGCGTTTGTGGATCACAGCTTCATAGCTGACATACGGGGACGCTTTCTTGTTGACCAGGCAAACAGCACGCAGCTGTTCCTCCCGCCACTCGCAGCGCATCTGCCACAGTTTGCGATACCACCAGTCTGCACACAGCATCCGCGCCAGCGAACCCGGAATAAGGTCATAGGGTACAGGCTTGCGGCGGCGTTTCTTGCGGCGCAGCTGTTCAAAGGCAGGCGGAATGACATCAAGACGCATAGCCTCTGCTGCTACTTTTTCCCATGACTGTCGGATTTGCTCAGGCTTGACGTCATCATTCACAAACAGATCGCTGCAGGCGGCATCGAGACACATGCTCATATGTGCCGCAACCAGTGTAGATAGACGTTTAACCTGGTTCTGGCTCATTTCAGGCAGAAGCAGCAGCCCCTCCAGCCCTTCATGGCTCGCCATAAACCGAAAAGAGGCAGACACCTGACTTTCACGCACGCGATCCAGTCGCTCAAGGCACGGCCTGATGGTTTCACGCAGATAGCGGGAATAAGCCTTCGCCCTTCCCAGCCCCTGGAAGAATTTAATTCTCTCCAGCAGAGGTTTGCTGACGTGAGCAGGCTCGGCGCTGACGTTTGCCAGAATGACCAGATCGGGGTTAAAACACTGCTGCTCACGGGCCATTTTGGCGCGGCTGATAAGCTGGTCCTGTTCCAGTTCACGCTGGACAGGATCACGGGATTCATTGAAGAAATAGCGTTCCCAGACCTGATCACTCAGGGCCTCGCGGCGCAGCTGTTCCTGCTCGTTGTCTGCAGTGTAGAGAGTGATCAGGTTTGAAAGCGCAGACACCGGCGCAACTTCCGCCGGGTCCAGATAGGGGTTTACTGCTTTTTTCGGGGCGTTCCATGGGAAAACCCCGGCGGCCTCAGCAGGGCCACCTTTGTCGTTTGTTAATTCAGGCATCACTGACAGGCTCCGAAGCTCACAGCGCGCCTCGGGTGTAGTGCTTCCCTTTTAGCTCAGCGATTTCCTGGCAAGTCACGCAGCACTGCACGCCAGGGATAGCTTGTCTGCGAGCAGTTGGAATTGGCGCGTCACAGTCGATGCAAAGAACGCGGGCAATGCCTGGCTTTCTGGTGCGGGCGTTATGAATATGGCGTTGAAGGTTTTCTTCGACGCGCTGCTGTACGAGATCCATGGAGTCCGCCATCAGTGCCAGTCTCCGCGTGATTCAGCTTCATAACGAGCGACTTCACGGCGCAGCAGTTCTGCCGCCTCCACTCCGTTCATCCCCTCTTTCAGGATGTGGATCGCCAGTGCCTCCATGCGGATGGAAACGGCAAAGGCGCAGCTTTTACGCTCATCCAGGCGAGTCTCGTTAAACAGCTGGAACAAACCGGCATCATTCGGTCCGGTTTTGGTAGAACGGGTTTCACTATTTCGCATAATCAATTCTCCTGAATTTGGGCAAAAGAATGCCCGGCGGGTTTACGCCATTAATTTCTGTTTTGGGTTAATTCGGCATGGTTAGCCGTTTGGGAAATAAGCTCACCACTGCACGAAAATGATTCATTGCTTTAATCAACTCCCGCGTTTCGTCAGTGGTCAGCTCATTAATATTGACGCTGTGACGTTCTGCCGGAATTTTTGCCATGAAGAATATGGCGGCCAGTGCCCTCTCATTTTGTTTGTGGTTAATGTCGCGGGGATCGCGCATCTCATTAATAAACCGTTCCAGCTCCCGCTCAATATTCAGACCAAACACTTTTGCTCTCAGCTCCGCTATGTGGTTCAGCCCATTCAGGCGCTGACCGGGACTCAGTGGAACAGTCGCTGCAGGACCTTCAATAGCCATGGTTTCCCCTGTTGGATAGTAGACAGGTCGGCCAAAAGTGCATCCTGCGAGCGGCACGGATGCCAGCGCTTACCATCTTTCCCCATGATCCAGCCGTGGCCGCAGTGCATTGCCGGGCTTTGCTTAATTAGAAGAGACGCAAACGAGGGTTCATTGTTCAGCATAAACACCTCAGCTCAGACCGAACGAGGAGCCAAGGCCCGTCATGGTATCGACAACACTTGCCATTGCAGGGTTGGCCTGTAAACGCGCCTGCAGTGAAATAGCAGTTAAAGCCATCAGACGAGTAACGGAGTTGACGCTTTCAACAACCTGGCGGCGGGTGGTCGCATTTAACTGAACACCTGAAACCGCACTCGCAGCAACACGGCCGATCTCAGCGGTGGCTTTCAGTACGTACTGCGGCATTTTCTCCCGCGCGACTTCATTGGTTGGTACACATGGCAGGCAATGGATCTGCGCCAGAAAACCATCAACCAGCGTTGAGTCTTCGGTGAGATCGGTCAGCAACCAAATATCTGGCGCTGTGAGCTGGTGAGGTTGCTCCGGATTGAGCTTATTACGCAGGGTTTGAACGTTCATGCCTGCACGTTCAGCCAGCTTCGCCATATTATGGCGCAGCGCGAAAGCACGGCAGGCCTCATTGAAATGGGGATGTTTTGATATGCGATAGTCAAACATAGTCAGTTGCTCCGTGAAGTCTCAAAATGGAACTAATTGATAGTCACGTTGCAATCTGAAAGTGCATCAACGGTTAAAGCAACGATGTTAATCATTACCTTTTCACGCTTCTTATCTTTGCGCAGGCGGTGACGAGGCAACCGACCATCTGCAAGCATGTCGTTAATGGTGTCAACAGGTAGCCCAGTAAGCTCGCTATAGCGTTCAATTGTGACGTGCGGTGTGTTCAGAGTGATTGAAATATTAGGGGTCATGATGCAACATCTCCTATTGGCTTGTGGTGAGCCGTTTGTAATCGTGACAAGTCCCCAAATGGGAACAGAACTGATACTAGGATCGCATAAGAGATATGTCAACATCAAAGTACCCAAATGAGATCAAAATAAATCCCAATCAGGGTGGCAAAGCTGCGATTGAACGATTGGTAGAGGCGTATGGTTTTTCAACACGGCAAGCATTAGCAGATCACCTAGACGTCTCGAAAAGCACTTTGGCTAACAGGTATATGCGTGACACGTTCCCTGCTGATTGGATAATCCAATGCGCCCTCGAAACTGGTGTATCTCTCAATTGGTTAACCACTGGGCAGGGTCTAAAGCAAAGCTCGAAAACAGCGACTACCGAAGAACTGGCACAGTTTACTTTCACTGCTGGCAAAATGGTTGAAGATGGTTCTTGCGTTTTTGACGCATCATTTCTCCCCACCAATCTTTCATCTCCGATTGTTGTTCGTGATGGTCGTACCACATATATCTGTGATCAAAAATTCACTGAAGTGTTAGATGGGTTCTGGTTGATCAATATTGATGGAACCTATTCCGTTAGACTGATTACAAGGCTGCCGAAAGGCATGATTAAAATCTCTACTGCAGAAAATAGTTTTGAGTGTGCTTTTTCAGATATAGAAGTTATTGCATGTATAAGAAGCACAACAGTTTCACATTGATTCAGTAAAAGGATTTAAAAATGGATTTGTTTCTTGTTGTAGTTTTGCTTTTAGCCATACTCTCCCCCATCTTGGCTGTCATTTTGCTCAAGAAGAGCAAACAATATAAGATCGAGATCAAGGCACTTAGTGACCGCAATGTAACTCTGTCGAATGAATTGAGTGAAAGCCAAGAACATTTAGCGAATGCTATACGAGAGCACTCAGATCTGGAGGGGAGAGCTGCTCCATTGTGGCGATATGAAGAACTGCATAGTGCGGTTCTGGATGCAGAAAAGACGATAAAAACAGCAGACTCGATTGCTAAAAGCACAGTGAATGAAGCGCAACTTAAAGCCTCCAGCATCGTTTTAGAAGCAAATAATCAAGCCCGACTCACAATAAGTAATGCTAACAACGAAGCAGTTGTAATAACTAAAGACGCTCGCGATTCTCGTTTAAAAGCCAAGGAACGATTGGACAACGCCAATAGTAGGGCAGATGAGCTAATCTCAAATGCAAATGATAATGCGATGAAAATAATCGAAGATGCTGAGACACGTGCAAAAGAAATTGCCGGGTCCGCATACGAAGCGAAAGAGTTTGCAGAGACCTACCAAGCTGTAGCCAACTCAATGAAAAATAAAATTGAAGGGTATGGTGATGAATGGATAGTTCCAAATCGAAGCGTTTTGGACGAATTGGCAGATAATTATGAATTTACAGATGCAGGGAAAGAACTGCAAAAAGCTAGAGAATTAACCAAGTCTCTTATCAAAACAAGCAAAGCGGCAAGTTGTGAGTACGTCGAACCGAACAGACGAAACACCGCAATAAAATTTGTACTAGATGCTTTTAATGGAAAGGTCGATAGCACCCTTTCAAAAATAAAACATAATAACTACGGTAAATTATCCCAAGAAATAAAAGATGCTTTTGAGCTTGTGAATTATAACGGTTCTGCCTTTAGGTCAGCCAAGATCACTGATATCTTCTTACAGGCCCGTCTCAACGAGCTTAAATGGGGAGTAGCTGTAAATGAAATTATGCTCGAAGAAAGAGAAGAGCAAAGACGAATCAAAGAGCAGTTGCGTGAAGAAGAAAAAGCGCGTCGCGAGTACGAAAAAGCGATAAAAGAAGCTGAAAAAGAAGAAAAAACCATTCAGCTGGCCATTGATAAAGCAACTAAAGAACTGATGCTCGCAGGCGAAGAACAACGTATATCCCTCGAACAGAGACTGGCTGAGCTGCAAGTTAAATATGAAGAAGCTGAAGCCAAAAACCAACGGGCTATTTCGATGGCACAGCAAACTCGCTCAGGTCACGTATATGTGATCAGTAACATTGGCTCGTTTGGGGAAAACGTTTATAAGATTGGGATGACGCGCAGACTTGAACCCCTTGATCGCGTTCGTGAACTTGGTGATGCCAGCGTACCTTTTTCATTCGATGTGCATGCAATGATCTACAGTGATGATGCACCATCACTCGAAAATCATCTTCACAAAGTGTTTAACGATAAGCAAGTGAACAAAGTTAACTCACGCAAAGAGTTCTTCAATGTTGGTATAAAAGACATCAAATCTACGATTCAAGAAATGAGTATTGATGCGCATTGGACGATGTTTGCAGAGGCTAAAGAGTATCGTGAGTCACTAGCCATAACTGAAAAAATCCTTACTGATAAAATCCCCGAAGATGAACTGATCGTTGCTTAGCTAAGGAGAGTTTGTAATGAAATTTAAAGCTAATTCCATTAGAACATTAGATCGTTTTTTGAAATGTTGTGGTGGTCAAGAAAATATAACATTAGGTATCAAATTAGATGATTTAGGACCTGAAAAGCTAGTTGAAATTGGTTTTGGCATTTCGCCAGAAGAAGGCCTATCGATAATACCAAGTGTTATTGGTAAGTTTACTAGTTTCAATGCTAATGGAAAGGAAATCCTACGACCTGATTTGCCAAAAGAACAATACAGCGTTTCATATACAAGCACTACATACGACTGGCATAGAAATCCTCATTATGGGATGCGCACACGAACAGCTATGCGGATAGCAAGAGAACATATTCCAGCTCCTGCTATAATGATCTCTGTTGCTAAAACAAAAAATGGGACATACATAACTTCACCTTTACTAAATTTGTCCGAAGAAAATCCAGAGTTAAACATCCACATTATAAACTTAATGCTCGAATGTTTCGATGAGATAGAAATTTTAGATACAGAAAAAGAACCATTAATAACAACAAAATTCAAAAAAGTGTTATGGACTGTATTACCTAAAGGGAAATACCCATGGGACGAAATTTCGAAAATAATAGCTTCTAACACCCAAAAAACTTCAGCATCAGATAGCGATAGAGAGGTCATTGAATCCAGACTCAAGTTTATCAATGTCTACAAACCTGATTTCATTGCTACTGGTCATGCGGGATTCAACGGATATTTTATCTTTGGTTTTGAAAGTAAAAGTATATACGTACTTGAAAGCATTTTTCTTGATAACGCAACTTACATTTTCAAAAAAGATTGGGAAATATTATCTCAATTAACTAAAGCAGAGATCATTAATGGTGACCTTGAATATGAGCGTATCGTTCATAATAAAGTTTGGAAACGAGCAATAGGTGACCGCTTATCAAAGGCCTTAAGAACTTAAGTAGATGATGTTTGAATTTATGAAATTCATACATTGACCACTGTTCAAACATACAGTTAAATTTAGCCCTCAAACATGAGGGCTTTTTTATGGCAGTACGAAAACTCGACACAGGTAAATGGATATGCGAATGCTACCCCGCAGGGCGCAGCGGGCGGCGTGTGCGTAAACAGTTCGCCACCAAAGGTGAAGCATTGGCTTTTGAACGCCACACTATGGATGAGACGGAGGCGAAACCCTGGCTAGGTGAATCGGTAGACCGTCGGACGTTGAAAGACATCGTTGAACTCTGGTTCAAACTGCACGGCAAATCCCTTACCGCTGGCGAGCATGTTTACGACAAGCTACTCTTGATGGTCGATGCCCTCGGAAATCCTCTCGCTACAGATCTCAGTTCCAAATTGTTCGCGCATTACCGTGATAAACGCCTAACGGGTGAAATTTACTTTAGCGACAAGTGGAAAAAAGGTGCCAGCCCGGTAACTATCAACCTTGAGCAAAGCTATCTTAGCGGCGTTTTTAGCGAACTGGTCCGACTAGGTGAATGGACAGCGCCGAACCCGCTGGAAAACATGCGCAAATTCACCATCGCAGAAAAGGAGATGGCCTGGCTGACGCATGAACAAATAACTGAGCTTTTGTACGACTGCAACCGCCAAAGTCCTCTGCTCGCACTGGTCGTTAAAATCTGTCTGAGCACCGGAGCACGCTGGCGCGAAGCAGTGAATCTCACCCGCTCTCAAGTCACAAAATATCGAATCACTTTCGTCAGGACCAAAGGCAAAAAGAACCGTAGCATTCCGATCAGCAAAGAGCTGTATGAGGAAATCATTGCCCTTGACGGCTTCAGGTTCTTTACCGACTGCTATTTCCAGTTTTTATCTGTTATGGATAAGACCTCTATCGTGCTGCCACGCGGGCAGCTTACCCACGTTCTGCGCCACACATTCGCTGCTCATTTTATGATGTCAGGTGGAAACATCCTCGCCTTGCAGAAAATCCTAGGTCATCACGACATTAAAATGACTATGCGCTATGCTCATCTGGCACCAGATCATCTTGAAACTGCCCTGCGCTTCAACCCGTTGGCTACGCTGCCAAATGGCGACAAAGTGGCGGCAGCGGTTGGCAATGCCCCGTAATCGCCACTCCTTACCACCAACCTAACTTATTGATTATATTGCAACTCATTGTTTTTACTAACCCATTTACATAAATGGGTTTTTTGTTGCCTGCGTTTAGCCATCCCGGGTAAAACACCGCCTCAGCGCCCCTCTTGCTGCGCCCTCTCCCCCGCCAGCTGCCCGACCATCAGGCGGATCGCCGCCTTCGATAGCGGCGCGCGGTCGGTGACAAAGTGCAGGGTCATCCCTTCAATAAAGGCGTCGAGGCCGCGGGCGGTGTCAGGGGCAAACCACTGCTCCAGCGTCTGCTGGCTGCGCCGCATCCAGTTCTGCATCACCGCCTTCAGCGCTGGCTGGCTGCTACAGAACGCATACAGCTGGTACATCAGCTCCATATTGCGCGCCGTGGTCACCTGGGCGCTGAAGATCAGCTCCGCGATGGCATCGCAGGCTTGTTGCCGGTTCGCTACCCCGGCGAAGCTTTGCTGATACTGCGCCGACATCTCGGCGGTAAACAGGCTGAACGCCTCCTCGATCAGCGCCTCGATGCCGCTGAAATAGTAGGTCAGCGACCCCAGCGGCACATTCGCGCAGGTGGCGATTTTACGGTGCGTCACCGCATGGACGCCGTGCGCCGCGATGGTGTCCAGCGTCGCCTGCAGGATGCGCTCGCGGCGCTGCGGATCGTTCGGTCTACGGGCCATGATTTTCCTCTTCCGGTTTATGTACAAATGTACACATGCTTGCTACTGTTGTCTTCATTCTTCTCCTTTAAGGCGTTTACGGATGACGACGCAATCTTCGCGCAGAGCGCTCCAGCTTCAACTGTGGGCGCTGTTTATGTTCTTTTTCATCCCTGGCTTATTAATGGCCTCCTGGGCCACCCGCACGCCGGCGATCCGCGATCTGCTGGCGCTTTCTACCGCAGAGATGGGCGTCGTGCTGTTTGGCCTGTCGGTGGGGTCGATGAGCGGTATTCTCTGCTCGGCGTGGCTGGTGAAGCGCTTTGGCACCCGCAAGGTCATCCGCACCACCATGTCCTTCGCCGTACTCGGCATGCTGGTGCTCAGCCTGGCGCTGTGGCTTGCCTCCGCCCCGCTGTTCGCCTTCGGTCTGGCCATCTTTGGCGCCAGCTTTGGCTCGGCAGAGGTCGCCATTAACGTCGAAGGCGCGGCGGTTGAGCGGGAGATGAATAAAACGGTGCTGCCGATGATGCACGGCTTCTACAGCTTTGGCACCCTGTTCGGCGCCGGGGTGGGCATGGCGGTGACCGGGTTCGGCCTTCCCGCCGCCCCGCATATCCTGGCGGCCGCGCTGGTGGCCATCCTGCCCATCGCCATTGCTATCCGCGCCATTCCGGAGGGTACCGGTAAAAATGCCGCCGAAGCCGCCCACGGCGAGGCGAAAGGTCTGCCGGTATGGCGCGATGCGCAGCTGCTGCTTATCGGGGTCATCGTCCTGGCGATGGCCTTCGCCGAAGGCTCAGCCAATGACTGGCTGCCGCTGCTGATGGTGGACGGCCACGGCTTTAGCCCCACCTCCGGCTCGCTGATCTATGCCGGCTTCACCCTCGGCATGACGCTGGGCCGCTTTACCGGCGGCTGGTTTATCGATCGCTACAGCCGGGTGACGGTGGTTCGTGGCAGCGCGGTGATGGGCGCTCTGGGTATTGGCCTGATTATCTTCGTCGACAACCCCTGGGTGGCGGGCATTTCGGTGCTGCTGTGGGGCATTGGCGCCTCGCTCGGCTTCCCGTTGACCATCTCCGCCGCCAGCGATACCGGTCCGGATGCCCCTAAGCGCGTCAGCGTGGTGGCGATTACCGGGTATCTTGCTTTCCTCGTCGGGCCGCCGCTGCTGGGCTTCCTCGGCGAGCATTTCGGCCTGCGCAGCGCCATGATGGTGGTGCTGGGCCTGGTGATGGTGGCGGCGCTGGTCGCCCGCGCGGTGGCTAAGCCACAGTCTGAACCCGTTATGGAGAACAGCTAATGAGCATCAAACTGATTGCGGTGGATATGGACGGCACCTTTTTAAGCGATGCCAAAACTTACAACCGGCCGCGCTTCCTCGCCCAGTATCAGCGAATGCGCGAGCAAAACATTCGCTTCGTGGTCGCCAGCGGCAACCAGTACTACCAGCTGATCTCCTTCTTCCCGGAGATCGCCCACCAGATCGCCTTCGTGGCGGAAAACGGCGGCTGGGTGGTGAGCGACAATGAAGACGTCTTCAACTGCCAGCTGCCGGTTCACCATTTCAACGCCGTGGTCGACCATCTGCAGACGCTGCCGAATATCGAAATCATCGCCTGCGGGAAGCGCAGCGCCTACACCCTCAACCGCTACAACGACGCGCTGAAGACGGTGGCGGCGAAGTATTATCACCGCCTTGAACTGGTGGATGATTTTAACCATCTCGATGACACCATCCTCAAATTTGGTCTCAACGTGCCGGACCGCCTGATCCCGGAAATTCAGCCGAAGCTGCACGCGGCGCTGGGGGACATGGTGACAGCCGTAGCCACCGGCTACGGTAGCATCGACTTAATTATCCCGGGGGTGCACAAAGCCAACGGCCTGCGTATTTTGCAGCAGCGCTGGGGTATTGAAGATCACGAGGTGGTGGCGTTCGGCGACAGCGGCAACGATATCGAAATGCTGCAGCACGCCGGATTTGGCTTCGCCATGGCCAACGCCCGGGAAGACGTCAAAGCCGTCGCCCGCTATCACGCGCCGCACAATAACGAAGAGGGTGTTCTGCAGATTATCGATAAGGTATTGGATCGCGAAGCGCCATTCGCCTGATAAGACCCGGATGCGAGCGCATCCGGGTTTTCAACCGGTTATCCCTGCTGCGAATTGCCGACGCTTTTATCTTTCAGGAAGTAGATCATCAGCCCCAGCCACAGTACCCCGCCCAACAGGTTAAACAGGCTGAACAGCCCGTTGCCGCCGAGCTCGTAAGCATGTTTGCTGAGCTCGATGCCGACGGTGAAGATCAGCATCTGCAGCATCCCCATCGCCGCCGAAACCGTGCCTTTGCTCATCTCGCTGGCGAACAGGGTTAAGCGCACCAGGCCGGCGTTCGCCAGGCCAATCCCGAAGGCGTAGAAGCTCAGACCGGCGGTCATCCACAGATAGGCGTGGGAAGAGACCACCGTCGCCACCGCGGAGAGGAGCAGGCCAAACACGATAGGCCAGCCGCCCATGATAATCAGCGAGCGCACGGTACGGCGCGAAGTCAGGCGCGCCAGCACCAGGTTGCCGGCAATCAGCGCGCCGAAAATCGGCACCTGCAGCATGCCATACTCATAGCTTGTCGCCTGTTCGCCGCTGATAATAATCACCGGCGACTGGGCGATCCACGCCAGCAGCGGCAGGCTGACAAAGCCGGTAGCCAGCGCGCCGGCGACGAAGCGCAGGTTCTTCAGCACCAGCCGATAGTCGCGGCCCAGCTCTTTGACCGACAGCTTTTCACCCAGTCGCGTCGCGGTTTCCGGCATCGCCCGCTGCAGGCCGACAAACGAGATAGCCGCCAGCACGGCGAACAGCACGAACATCATCTCCCACGGCAGGATATGCACCCAGGCGGCGCCCACCAGCGGCCCCAGCAGCGGGGCAATCAGCGCCACGTTGGCCATCAGGGCGGTGATTTTAATACACACCGCCTCCTCAAAGGACTCCTGGATCGCCGCGTAGCCGACCGCGCCGATAAAACACAGGCTGATCCCCTGCAGGAAGCGCAGCAGGGTGAACTGTTCAATGGTCTGCGCCAGCAACGTCGCCAGGCAGGTGACGATAAACCACACCACCCCGGTCAACATCACCGGACGGCGGCCAATACGGTCCGACAGCGGCCCCAGCAGCCACTGTAGAAACATGCCGCCGGCCAGATAAGCGGTCATCGAGGTGGGTACCCACTCGTTGCCCACCTGAAACTCCTGAACCACGGCCAGCATACCCGGCTGGATCATATCGTTGCCGATATAGGTGGAAAACTCGTACAGCACCAGACATAGCGGGAACAGCAGCGCCTGCCTTCCGAGGCGGCGACCTGAAAGCGAATAATTTTGCATGAAATCTCTTATCTATCAAAAATCGCGCAAAGTGTAATGAAACTCCCGGCGCGGAGATAGTGAATTGTGGGTGACACCGCACAATATTGCGAGTTGCGCGCCAGCGTCAGGGCTCGCCTTAGCAATTCACTCTGCGTATATATTCCGTTTATGTTTCAGCCATGTGACAAAGGATATACTGACGCTTTTCAGGGGGTTAGCGCCGCACCTCAGAAGGCGACATTTCTTAACAACCTGATATTTAAGACAATACTGCTTTATCTCCGCACCGCTTTTATTTAGGGTAAGCGGCTTATTTGCTATCGGACCAACGAGCCTGGAAGTCTATGCTGGAAAATATTAACTACGCGCTGTTCGCCCTGCTCAACGCGACCCCGGCCTCGCCGCAGTGGGCCATTGAGGTGGCGATTTTCATCGCTAAAGATCTGATTCTGATCGTGCCCCTGCTGGTGGTGACCTTGTGGCTGTGGGGGCCTGCCCAGCGGCAGATGGTGTTTAAGCTGATGCTGGCGCTGAGCATCAGCCTGACCGTCTCATGGGCGATCGGCCACCTCTATCCGCACGATCGGCCGTTTGTCGCTGGCGTGGGCTATAACTTCCTGCACCACGCGGCGGACGATTCCTTCCCCAGCGACCACGGCACCGTCAGCTTTACCTTTGCCCTGGCCTTCCTGTTCTGGCACCGCGTCTGGTCCGGCGCCCTGCTGATGGCCCTTGCCGCCGCCATCGCGTGGTCCCGCGTCTATCTCGGCGTCCACTGGCCGCTGGATATGGTCGGCGGCCTGCTGGCCGGGATGTGCGGCTGCCTTGGCGCGGCGCTAATCTGGCATACTGTCGGCTCGGCGCTGTACCGTCAGCTGCAGCGCCTCTATCGCCTCTGCTTCTCCCTGCCGATCCGCAAAGGCTGGGTGCGCGGCTAAACGCCGACCGTCGCGGCGGCGACCGCGTGACTAACCCGCAAGCGACAGGTAAAATCCCGCTAACGCCCTGCCTCCGCAGGGCGATTTTAGCGCAGAGGGAATATGGAAACTCGCCGTGACGAACGCATCAGTCAGCTCATTCAGGCACTCAAGCGCAGCGATAAGCTGCATCTGAAAGAAGCGGCATCCCTGCTCGGGGTGTCGGAAATGACCATTCGTCGCGACCTCAACGGACACAGCGGTCCGGTCGTGCTGCTCGGCGGATACATTGTGCTGGAGCCGCGCAGCGCCACCCATTACCTGCTCAGCGACCAAAAAACCCGGCTGGTCGATGAAAAACGCCGCGCCGCCCGCCATGCGGCCGCGCTGCTGGAGGCCCATCAGATGGCCTTCTTCGACTGCGGGACCACCACCCCGTGGATCATCGACGCCATTGACGACGCTCTGCCCTTCACCGGCGTCTGCTACTCCCTGAACACCTTTCTGGCCCTGCAGGAAAAGCCCCAGTGCCGCGCGGTCCTGTGCGGTGGGGAATTTCATGCCAGCAACGCGATTTTTATGCCGCTGAGCCTTGAGGATACCCTCAGCCATCTGAGCCCTGACATCGCCTTTTACTCGGCGGCGGGCATTGACTGCGAGCAAGGGGCAACCTGCTATAACCTGGAGGAACTGCCGGTCAAGCACTGGGCGATGCGACACGCGCGCTACCACGTGCTGGTGGTAGACCACAGCAAGTTTGGCAAAGTGCGTCCGGCGCGCATGGGGGCGTTAGCAAAGTTTGATGTGATCGCCAGCGATATCTGCCCGGATGACGAGCTGGTCGCGCTGGCGAAGGCGCAGCAGATTTCGCTGCTGTACTGAACATGAACGGACCGCGCCCCGCCGGGCGCGGTCATGACATCAGGAGAACCAGCTGCCGAACCAGCCGTGCAATTTCATCAGTACGAAGTCGATCATTCGGCTGAAGAAGCCACCTTCTTTCACCGGCTCCATGACGATCAGCGGGCGCTGCTCGATGGTTTTATCATTCAGCTTAAAGTCGATAGTCCCGACCACCTGCCCCTTCTCCAGCGGCGCGGTAAGCTGCGGCTGGTTTAAGGTGTAGCTGGCTTTCAGGTTTTTCAGCTGGCCCTTCGGCAGGGTGATAGAGCCCGCTTCGCCAGCCCCCAGTTTCGCTTCGCTGCTGTCGCCAAACCACACACGCTGGGTAACGAAGGTGGCATCCGGTTTAATCGGCGTCACGGTTTCATAGAAGCGGAAGCCCCAGGTCAGCAGTTTTTCTGACTCGTTAAAACGAATGCGGTCGGTTTTGGTCCCCAGCACCACGGCAATCAGACGCATATCGCCCTGCGTGGCCGAAGAAACCAGGTTATAGCCGGCCCCGGCGGTGGTCCCGGTTTTCACACCATCGGCGTTGAGGTTGGTGCTCCACAGCAGACGGTTACGGTTTGGCTGACGAATTTTATTAAAGGTGAACTCTTTCTCTTTATGTACCGCGTACTCTTCCGGTACATCGTGGATCATCGCTTTGGTCAACAACGCCATATCGCGAGCGGTACTGAACTGCCCCGGCGCATCAAGGCCGTGAACGGTCATAAAGGTGGTGTTGGTCAGCCCCATTTTTTTGGCGTAGCCGTTCATCAGGCTGACGAAAGCGTCCTGGCTGCCCGCCACGTAGTCCGCAATGGCAATGCTGGCGTCGTTACCGGACTGAATGATGACCCCTTTGTTCAGATCTTCCACGGAAACCTGCATGCCGGGCTTGAGGAACATCACCGATGAGCCGCGCAGCGCCGGGTTGCCGGTCGCCCAGGCATCGCGCCCGACGGTCACCATATCGGTCAGTTTAATTTTTCCCGCTTTTATCGCCTGCCCCACCACGTAGCTGGTCATGATCTTCGTCAGACTGGCCGGGTCGAGTTTTTCATCGGCATTGCCTTCGCTCAGCACCTTCCCGCTGGCGTAGTCCATCAGGATCCAGGCGCGAGCGTCAATCGAAGGGGCGTCGGGGAGTTGTTCTGCAGCCTGCACCGCAGGTGCGACAAGAAATAACAGCGCGCAACCTGCCGCGAGGCCGCGAAGGGAAAAAGCGTCATGCATCATAAGAGCCACCCAAGTATCCTTTCCAAACAAAATATGCCGCGCCACTCTGACCGCGCCGCAGCAACCGGTGAGTAAAGCGTACAAATGACCTTAAAGAAACAGCGAGTTGGTAAAGTTTTTAAAGTTTACGCAATAACATGCCGCCGTGCTTTAATCAGAACAATTTTTTTGATCGTGATTGCCTAAATATTAACTTTATCCCAACATGATCGCCGATCGCGCTGCAACGGCAGTGAAACAAACTCAGGAGCGAAAATGATTACACTGTGGGGACGTAATAATTCGACCAACGTGAAGAAAGTGCGCTGGGTGCTGGAGGAGCTGGATCTGCCGTATGAGCAGATCCTCGCCGGGCTGGAGTTTGGTCTCAATCATGACCCGGAATATCTGGCGATGAACCCCAACGGGCTGGTGCCGCTGTTAAAGGACGATGCCACCGGGGTGGTGTTGTGGGAATCAAATACGATTATTCGCTACCTTGCCGCCCAGTATGGCGTTGACCGTCTGTGGCTGGCCGCGCCGGCGCAGCGCGCGCAAGGCGAAAAGTGGATGGACTGGTCCAACGGCACCCTCTCTCCCGCCCATCGCCCGGTGTTAATGGGCCTGGTGAGGATGCCGCCGGAGCAACGCGACCCGGCGGCCATAGCCGCGGGGATCAGCGCCTGCGAAGCGCTATTCGCCATGCTGGATGACGAACTGGCCAAAATGCCGTGGCTCTCTGGCGAGCAGTTCGGCCTTGGCGATATTGCCGTCGCCCCCTTCGTCTACAACCTGTTGTCGATCCTCGACAGCTGGCAACCGCGGCCCCATCTGCAGCGCTGGTATCAGCAGATTAGCCAGCGTCCCGCCTGGCGCGAAGTGGTGCAGATCCCGGTCACCTGACGCTACTTCTCCGGACTCAGCCGCAATAGCTCGCCGTTAGACTCGTCGGTTAACACATACAGATAGCCGTCGGGTCCCACGCGAACGTCGCGGATACGTTTCCCGCGCGCCTCCAGCAGGCGCCCCTCCTCGCGGACCTGGTTGCCGTCCACCGCCAGGACAATCAGCGACGTCTCCTTCAGCGCGCCGATAAACAGCTTATGTTGCCACTGGGGAAAGGTCTGCGCCGCGTAGAAGGCCATCCCGCTTACCCCGGGTGAGACCGGCCAGACATACAGGGGAGGCTCGGTTCCCGGAACCGTTTTGCCCCTGGCCTCCGGAATGGGCAGGCCACTGTAGTTAATGCCGTGCGTCGCCAGCGGCCAGCCGTAGTTTTTTCCCGCCTGCGGGATATTAATTTCATCCCCGCCGCGCGGGCCGTGCTCGTTCAGCCACAGCGCCCCGCTCCACGGATTTATCGCCATCCCCTGCGGGTTGCGGATGCCGTAGACCCAGATCTCCGGCCTCACGTCGGCCCGGCCAACAAAGGGATTATCCGGCGGCACACCCCCGTTCTCCGTCAGGCGGACCACTTTTCCCTGCAGCTTGTCGAGATCCTGAGCGGTGGGACGCTGATTGTTCTCCCCGAGGCCAATAAAGAGATGCCCTTTGCCGTCAAACACCAGCCGGCCGCCAAAATGATTGCCGACGGAGAGTTTCGGCTGCTGGCGAAACACCACGGTGAAATTCGTCAGTTGAGTGGCATCCTGGCTCAACTGCCCGTAGCCCACCGCGGTGCCCGCTTTGCCGCTGGCGTCGCTTTCCGCATAGCTTAGCCACACCCGCCGCGACTGCGCGAAATCCGGGGCCAGCGCCACGTCCAGTAAGCCCCCCTGGCCGTTGGCCCACACCTGCGGCACGCCGGCTATCGGCGCCGACAGGCCTTTACCCGGCTGCCAGCGCTTGAGCTCGCCGCCACGCAGGGTAATCAACATGCCCTGGTCGCCGGGGAGAAATGCCAGGCTCCACGGATGGGCCAGCCGGTTCTGCAATACCTCCACCCGCGCCGCGGCCTGGCTCAGGGCCGGCAGCGACAGGGCGCTCAATAGCAACAGCAGCGGGATCGGACGCATGGCATTCTCCTTTCGTCAGCTCTGCGCTAAAGGGTAGCCAGCGGGGAAATTTGCGCGGGGATTTTTACATAACCTTTAACAGGGGAAGCATCCACTTCCCCTGGGTTTCAGCCGATCAGGCATGAGGAATTGGCGACAATTTATTCAATTTATGAATATTTGAAGTCAATCCTGTCAGACAGCGTTCTAGCTTCTCTACGTTAACAGCGATGTACAGCGGACAATCATGATGCCCGCTCATCAGGCATACTGCAGCGGCGGCGACGGACTCGCCGGCCAAACGAAGGGCATCCTTTTCCTCCGGTGAAATGACATGCTGCAGGCGCGGCGCCTGGGCACGCATTTCACGGCAAAGCTCAAACAAGTTTTCACGCAGATGGTCATTTTCGCTGACTGACATGTAGCCTTTGGCCTTCCGCAGCTGCAGATAGGCGTCAATATCGATATTGGCGTTAATGAGCTTCTGCAAAAGGTGGCGGTATAGTCTGTCAACGGTCATCACGGTTCCTCCTCTGTCGTCCTTTACCCTATCCATGATACGGTTATTTTTTGTACAAAATGATGCGCCAGGTCAATTATTCCCAAGACTTTAACACCATTTACAATTTGACAACCTTGCCGCTTTGTCAGGTCTATAACAAAAATAATGTAATACGATCACATTTAATTTCGCAAAGAAACAAAATCGCTATCATCGCCATTAAGTGGCCAAAATAGTGCTGCAATGATCACATTATATCGCAGACTCTATTGCACGATCGTCAGCCAGAGTGCCATAACAAATCATTAATGTAATACGTATAACATTTAATAAAAACAGCGACCGCGGCCGCGGTTCGCTGATAATCTCTCTGCCCGTTTGTAAGGAACTGAACCATGACGTCCGGTAAAAGAAACTACCTTCTGTTGAGTCTTTTCGATTTCCTCTACCTGTTCGCCTGGTCGTCGACCATGGCTTTCTTTGTCATTTGGACCACCCAGCATCTTGGCATCAGCGCCACGAAAACCGGCCTGCTCTACTCGGTAAACGCCTTTATCGCCCTGCTGATGCAGCCTTTCTTCGGCTTTATTTCCGACAAGTTCGGCCTGAAAAAACGGCTTATTTGGCTGCTGGTCGCCCTGCTCCTGCCGGTAGGCCCCTTCTTTATCTACGTTTACGCGCCGCTGCTGATGCACAGCTTCTGGATTGGCGCGCTGCTGGGGGGGATCTATCTGGGGATCATCTTTAACTCCGGCTGCGGGGTGATCGACTCTTATATCGATAAGATTTCCCGCCGCTACCAGTTCGAATACGGTCGGGTGCGGATGTGGGGCTCGTTAGGCTGGGCGGCAGCGGCCTGGATCGTCGGTAAATATATCGACAGCAATCCCAATCTGGCCTTCTGGCTCGCCAGCCTCGCCATCGTCATCGCCGCCGTCTGCTTTATGCTGACCAAAATCGAATTAACCGACGCCGATGTAGCGCGAAGCGAATCGCTGAAGGTCTCCCATGCCCTCGAGCTGGCGAAGAATGGTCAGTTCTGGATGCTGCTGCTCTTTACCCTGTTCGTCACGCAGATTTATGACACCTACGATCAGCAGTTTGCCCAGTACTTCTCGCAACAATTCCCGACGCCGGAGGAAGGCAACCGCTGGTATGGGATCCTCGCCTCCATTCAGGTGTGCGGCGAAACGCTGTTCTTATGCCTGATGCCGTGGTTTGTTAACCGGACCGGCGCCAAGTGGGCGCTGATCATTGCCGGGCTGATCATGTCGGTACGTATTGTTGGTTCGGCGGTGCCTCTTGGCCCAGTGTGGATTGGCGCAGTAAAAATGATGCATGCCCTGGAGAAACCGTTAATTCTGGTGTCGGTCTTTAAATTCATCGCCGCCAACTTCGACCACAAGCTCTCTTCGACAGTCTATTTACTGGTGCTGTTTGTCGCCTCGATCGCCACCGCCATTTACTCCCCGCTGGCTGGCTATCTGTACGATACCATTGGCTTCGCCGACACCTATCTGATCCTCGGCGGCATCGCCGGGCTCTTTACTTTGATCTCTGTCTTCACGCTGCAGGATAAGCGCGAGCCGAAAAAGCCCGGCGCCGCCCCCTCCGGAGCCGTCACCCCGGCGCAATAAGTCTCTGCCCGGCAGCAACGCCGGGCGTGAATCGCCGCCTGCGCGCACGGCTTGCCGGAAGCGTTTCCCGCCCCTCTGCTCCGGGGCGTGCGGGATCCGCTTTAGCGGCAGGGGCATGAAAGGCAGGGCTGGGTGCGCTTTTTCACCATTAACCGTGACGGAGCTATACTCTTTTTCGCAAAGATCTGTAGAATTCCTGCCCTGACCATTCCAATAATTGAACACTTTTTAAGCTATGAGCAATGTCACGCACCAGCCGAAAATCGGCTTCGTCTCCCTGGGCTGCCCGAAAAACCTCGTGGACTCAGAGCGTATCCTGACCGAACTGCGTACCGAAGGTTATGACGTCGTTCCTACCTACGACAACGCCGATATGGTGATCGTTAATACCTGCGGCTTTATCGACAGCGCTGTGCAGGAATCGCTGGAAGCGATCGGCGAAGCGTTGAAAGAGAACGGCAAAGTGATCGTCACCGGCTGTCTCGGCGCAAAAGAGGATCAGATCCGTGAAGTGCACCCGAAGGTGCTGGAGATCACCGGTCCGCACAGCTATGAGCAGGTGCTGGAGCACGTCCACCACTATACGCCAAAGCCGAAGCACAACCCGTTCCTCAGCCTGGTGCCGGAACAGGGCGTTAAGCTGACGCCGCGCCACTACGCCTACTTAAAAATTTCTGAAGGCTGCAACCATCGCTGCACCTTCTGCATTATTCCGTCCATGCGCGGCGACCTAGTGAGCCGTCCGATTGGCGAAGTGCTGGCGGAAGCCAAACGCCTCGCTGACGCTGGCGTGAAAGAGCTGCTGGTGATTTCGCAGGACACCTCCGCCTACGGCGTCGACGTCAAGCACCGCACCGGTTTCCACAACGGTATGCCGGTGAAGACCAGCATGGTCAGCCTGTGCGAAGAGCTGGCGAAGCTCGGCATCTGGGTGCGCCTGCACTATGTCTACCCGTACCCGCACGTTGACGATGTGATCCCGCTGATGGCGGAAGGCAAAATTCTGCCATACCTCGATATTCCGCTGCAGCACGCCAGCCCGCGCATCCTGAAGCTGATGAAGCGTCCAGGTTCCGCTGACCGTCAGCTGGCGCGCATCAAGCAGTGGCGTGAAACCTGCCCGGATCTGACCCTGCGCTCCACCTTTATCGTGGGCTTCCCGGGGGAAACGGAAGAAGATTTCCAGATGCTGCTCGACTTCCTGAAAGAGGCGCGTCTCGACCGCGTCGGCTGCTTCAAGTACAGCCCGGTTGAAGGCGCCACCGCCAATGAGCTGGCGGATCAGGTGCCGGAAGAGGTGAAAGAGGAGCGCTGGAACCGCTTTATGCAGCTGCAGCAGCAGATCTCTGCCGAGCGTCTGCAGGAAAAAGTGGGTCGCGAAATCCTGGTGCTGGTGGATGAAGTTGATGAAGAAGGCGCCATTGGCCGCAGCATGGCCGACGCCCCGGAAATCGACGGCGCGGTCTACCTGAACGGCGAAACCCGCGTCAAGCCGGGTGACGTGGTGCGGGTGAAAGTCGAGCACGCCGACGAATACGACCTGTGGGGAACCCGGGTCTAGTCCAGCTTCCCGGATAGCGGCTTAGTGCATTCCCAGCCTACGGGGTCCTCCCGTAGGCTCCCCCCCCAGGCCCGCGCAAGCGCAGCGCTGCCGGGCAAGCGTTGATGACCTTCCAGGCAACCCTGTTGCGCCGTTATTTTGCCGGGTGGCGCTACGCTTACCCGGCCTACGGGGACCAGTCCCAATATGTGAATCGCCGCCGGACATGGGGCCGCTGAAACTGCCGGTGCTGGCGGCCTCAACATCGCTGAGACGTTCCCGGAAGGCCGGGGCAGCCCGCATGGATGCGGGCTGAGGGCCGTGTTTTGCACGGACGCTGCCTCGGCCCGACCCGCAGCCTGCAGGGATAAGTCGAAGGCACCACGCAGTGGCGATGTTGCTGGCCGGAGCCCGGGGGGACAGGGGGCGGCGGCGACTGGCCGCCCCCTGTGCGCTCCCTGCGCTATGAGAGACATAACGCAGAAGATTAACCGGGAGCGCAATGTGCGCTGAAGCCACAAATAATATAAAGCACCGCACGGCGGTGCTTTCCCTCACCCTACCCCTTTAACTTCGGATCCAGCGCATCGCGCAGGCCATCCCCCAGCAGATTAAACGCCAGCACGGTCACGAAAATCGCCACCGCCGGAAACAGCGCCACGTGCGGGGACATCACCATATCCGCCCGCGCCTCGTTGAGCATCGCGCCCCACTCCGGCGTGGGCGGCTGCGCGCCGAGACCGAGAAACGACAGACTGGCCGCCGAGATAATCGATACCCCAATGCGCATGGTGAAATAAACCACGATCGACGACACCGTCCCCGGCAGGATGTGGTGGAAGAGGATGGTGGCATCGCTGGCGCCAATGCTGCGCGCCGATTCAATAAAGGTCTGCTGCTTTAATACCAGAGTGTTGCCCCGCACCAGCCGGGCGAACGCCGGGATCGAGAAGATCGCCACGGCGATAATCACGTTGGCCATCCCGCTGCCCATGACGGCGACCACCGCGATCGCCAGCAGGATCCCCGGAAAGGCGAACAGCACGTCGCACAGACGCATAATCAGCCGGTCCCACCAGCCCTCATAGTAGCCGGCCAGCAGCCCAAGCACCGTGCCGATGGCCGCGCCAATCAGCACCGCCAGCACCCCGGCGGCCAGCGAGATCTGCGCCCCCACCAGCACCCGGCTGAAAATATCGCGCCCCAAAGAGTCGACACCGAACCAGTGCACCAGCGAAGGCCCCTCGTTAAGCCGGTCGTAGTCGAAATAATTTTCCGCATCGTACGGCGCTATCCATGGGGCGACGATGGCCACCGCAATCAGCAACAGCACGAAAATACCGGCGCCCATGGCCACCGGCTGACGCCGAAAGCGCCGCCAGAACTCATGCCAGGGGGTATGGATCTCGCCGGGCCTGATGCCCGGCATGGCGTTCAGCGCCGCCTGCCTTCTCCAGTTAAGCAATCGCACCTTACTTATACCTGATAGCCGGGTTTATGGCCGCGTACAGCACATCCACCACTAAATTGATAAGAATAAACTCCAGCGAAAAGAGCAGCACTTCCGCCTGAATCACCGGGTAATCGCGCATTTCTACCGAATCGACCAGCAGTCGCCCCAGCCCGGGCCAGTTGAAGACCTTCTCCACGACGATCGAGCCGCCGAGCAGGAAACCGAACTGCAGCCCCATCATGGTGACCACCGGGATCATCGCATTGCGCAGACCATGCTTGAGCACCACCCGCGTTTCGCTCACCCCTTTCGCCCGGGCGGTACGCATATAGTCTTCATGCAGCACATCGACGAACGACGCGCGGGTAAAGCGCGCCATCACCGCCGCCACCGCCGCGCCGAGGGTCAGCGACGGCAAAATATAGTGCCGCCAGCTGTAGGCGCCCACCGTCGGCAGCCAGCCCAGCTCAACCGAAAACACCTGCATCAGCAGCATGCCGAGGGCAAAGGCCGGAAACGAAATACCGCTCACCGCCAGCGCCATTCCCAGACGGTCAGGCCAGCGATTGCGCCACACCGCCGCCGCGATCCCCGCCGCCATGCCAAACAGCACCGCCCAGCTCATGCTGGCCAGCGTCAGCCACAGGGTGGGCATAAAGCGGCTGCCTATCTCACTGGCAACGGGACGCCGCGAGGCCATGGACATGCCAAAATCGCCGCGCAGCACGTTGGTGATGTAGTGCCAGAACTGGACGTGCAGCGGCTGGTCAAGTCCCAGCTGCTGGCGCACCATCGCCACCACCTGGGCATCGGCCTCTGGTCCGGCAATCAGCCGCGCCGGGTCGCCGGGCAGCATATGGACGAAGAGAAACACCAGCACCGCGACGATTAGCAGGGTGGGGATCAGCCCCAGCAGGCGCTTAATCACATAGTTGAGCATCGTACCTCCACAACCCGCCCCGCGGAAAAACCGCCCTCCGCCCACTAGCGCCGGAGGGCATCATCTCGACCTTCACGGTGTTAAATCTGCCTGTTCGAAGCTGAAGCCGGTGTCCGGCTGGATATAAAAGCCGGTGAGGTTCTTGCTGTGGGCGGAGACCAGTTTCTCCACCACCAGCGGCACCCACGGCGACTCTTTCCAGATAATATCCTGCGCCGCTTTGTAGAGTTTGGTTTTCTCTTGCGGATCGGTGGTTTTCAGCGCCTCGCTCAGCGCGCTATCAACCTGCGGGTTGCTGTAAAAAGCGGTGTTGAACAGGGTCGGCGGCCAGTTTTGAGAAGCAAACAGCGGCGACAGCGCCCAGTCGGCTTCGCCAGTGGAGGCGGACCAGCCGGTATAGAACATCCGTACCCCGCTCTCTTTCTGCCCTTTACCTTCCACTTCCGCCGCCCGCTGACCGGCGTCCATCGCCGTCACTTGCGCCTTTATGCCCACCTGCGCCAACTGCTGCTGGGTAAACTGCAGCACTTTCTGCGCGGTGCTGTGGTTATGTGACGACCACAGCGTAGTGCTAAACCCGTTGGGGTAGCCGGCCTCTTTTAGCAGCTGGCGCGCTTTCGCCGGATCGTAAGGCCACGCGGGGTAGCTCTGAGCGTAGGCAATCGATGGCGGCACCACGCCGGTCGCCGGGGTGGCATAGCCGGCAAACGCCACCTTGACCAGCGCCTGGCGGTTGATGGCGTAGTTGATCGCTTCGCGCACCTTCGGATTATCGAACGGTTTCTGCGTCACGTTCATGCTGATGTAACGCTGCATGATCGACGGACTGGCCACCAGCTCCAGTTTGCTGTTTTTCGCCAGCAGCGGCGCCTGCTCGTAGGGTATCGGGAAGGCAAACTGCGCCTCGCCGGTCTGCAGCATCGCCGCCCGGGTATTGTTATCGACCACCGGTCGCCAGGTAATGGAATCCAGCTTCGGCAGCCCCGGCTGCCAGTAGCCATCGAACTTGCTGACCTTCACGAAATCGGTCTGGTTCCAGGTATCGAGCTTATACGGCCCGGTGCCCACCGGGTGGAAGCCGATATCCTTGCCATATTTTTTCAGCGCCGTCGGCGAAATCATCGCTGTCGCCGGATGGGCGAGAATATTAATAAACGCCGAGAACGGCTGTTTAAGGATGATTTTCACCGTGGTCGGATCAACCGCCTCGGTGCTGGCGATATTTTTATACAGGTTATAGCGCTTGAGATGGTTTTCCGGGTTGCTGGCGCGGTCGAGGTTAGCCTTGACCGCCTCGGCGTTAAAGTCGGTGCCATCCTGGAATTTCACCCCGCTGTGCAGCTTGATGGTGTACACCAGGCCATCCGGCGACACGGTGTAGCTCTCGGCAAGGACATTTTGCAGCTTCATCTCTTTATCAAGGCCGAACAGGCCTTGATAAAAGGACTTCGCCACCGCCTGCGACAGAGTATCGTTAGCATCATAGGGGTCGAGCGTCGTGAAGTTAGACCCGACCGCCACCACCACATCTTTGGCGGCAAAAGCGGGGGCGCTCGCCAGGGCCGCCGCGATACTCAGCGCCAGCCACCATTTGCGTGAAACAGGTTGTGTCATCGTGTTCTCCTGAAAAGGTGCGTTATGTGTTGTTATGTTCTGCCCAGCACGTCGGCGGCGTCGCGGGCGACGAAGTGGCCCGGCCCAACCTGCTGCAATGGCGGGCTGGCGATCTCCTCGCCCCGCTTATAAATATTGCCCGGGACGTCATCAGACAGCAGGACCCGCTGCGGATGACGGTAGGCCGGGTCGGCCACCGGTACGGCAGCCATGAGCTTACGGGTATAGGGGTGCTGCGGGTTTTCAAACACTGCGCGGCGCGGGCCGATTTCGACAATCCGGCCGCGATACATCACCGCCACGCGGTGGCTGATGCGCTCCACCACCGCCATATCATGGGAAATAAACAGAAACGCGATGCCCATCTCGCGCTGCAGGTCGAGCATCAGATTGATAATCTGCGCACGAATGGAGACATCCAGGGCCGACACCGACTCATCGGCAATCACCACCTTCGGATTCAGTGCCAGCGCGCGGGCAATGCAGATCCGCTGCCGCTGGCCGCCGGAAAAGGCGTGGGGGTAGCGCCAGGCATGCTCCGGCTGCAGCCCCACGCGCTTCAGCAGCCAGGCGACCCGCTCGCGCGCCGCCTCCCTGTCCAGCAGGCCATGCACCCGCAGCGGCTCCATAATCGAATCGCCGACCGTCTGGCGCGGATCGAGCGAGGCGTAAGGATCCTGAAAAATAAACTGAATATTGCGCCGCAGGGACTGCAGCTTGCTGCCGGAGAGGGTATCGATCCGCTGACCGTCGAAGGTAATGGTGCCACCCTGGGTCTCAACCAGCCTCAGCAGCGCCCGGCCGGTGGTCGACTTGCCGCAGCCGGACTCCCCCACCAGAGAGAGGGTCTCTCCCGGCCAGAGATCAAAACTCACCTTCTCCACCGCATGCACTTCGCGCGTCACGCGATTGAGCAGCCCGCCGCGCACCGGGAAACGGGCCACCAGATCGCGCACCTGCAGAATCGGCTCCCCCGCCACCACCGTGTCTGGCGTTTCTGTCTCCGCCAGCGGCTGCCCCGGCAGCGGAAAGCGGCGCGGCAGATCCCGACCGCGCATCTCACCCAGCCGGGGGACCGCCGCCAGCAGGGACTGCGTATAAGGGTGCTGCGGTGAACGGAAAATCTCCTCGACGCTGCCGGTCTCCACCGCCTCGCCGCGATACATGACCAGCACCCGATCGGCGATATCGGCCACCACCCCCATGTCATGGGTGATAAAGATTACCCCCATCGCCATCTCCTTTTGCAGGACGGCGATAAGTTGCAAAATTTGCGCCTGGATGGTGACATCCAGCGCCGTGGTCGGCTCGTCGGCAATCAGCACCGCCGGCCGACAGGAGAGCGCCATGGCGATCATCACCCGCTGGCGCATGCCGCCGGAGAGCTGGTGCGGATAGCGTGAGAGCATCTCTTCCGCCTGGGGAATACGCACCTGGTCGAGCATCTTTTTGGCCGCGCGCAGCGCCTCATCGCGCCCCAGCCCCTGGTGCAGACGCAGGGATTCGGCGATCTGCTCGCCGATGGTGAACACCGGGTTCAGCGAAGTCATCGGCTCCTGAAAAATCATCGCCAGGTCCGCGCCGCGTACCCGGCGCATTTCGGCCTCCGATTGCTCATTGAGCGCGATCACCTGCCGGTTGCGCCGTCGCAGCCACAGCCCCTCGCTGCTCACCTCGCTGCTGGCGGCGTCAAGCAGACGCATCAGCGCCAGAGCGGTGACCGATTTTCCCGAACCAGACTCCCCGACAATCGCCAGCGTCTCGCCGCGGCGCAGGCTGAAGGAAAGCTGACGCACGGCCTGCACCTCTGGCGCATCCTGCTGGCGAAACGCCACGTTCAGGTTGCGCACCACCAGTACTTCGCAGGTATCCGTTTCGTGAGTTTGCGGCACTCTCCCTCTCCCTTGTTCTATTCGCGATAAATGCCAATGGTCGGCGTATCGCCGGCATAGCACCAGGCGCGGTACATGCCTTCGCTGTTAAACGGTAAAACGACGTTGCCTTCGCGATCGACGGCAATCAGTCCGCCGCTGCCGCCGAGGGCCGGCAGCTTCTCCATCACCACCCGCTCGCAGGCGGAATAGAGACTGAGCTGACCGTACTCCATCAGGGCGGCGATATCGTAGGCCGCCAGAGTACGCATAAAGACTTCGCCGGTGCCGGTGCAGGAGACCGCCACGCTGGCGTTGTTGGCGTAGCACCCCGCGCCCGGCAGCGGGCTGTCGCCAACGCGTCCGGGCAGTTTGTTGGTCATGCCGCCGGTGGAGGTCGCCGCCGCCAGATTGCCGGCCAGATCGAGCGCCACCGCCCCGACGGTGCCCATTTTCTGGCGTTCGTCGAGCGGAGCGGCATGGTGGTCAAGGATGATCTCCCCACCCGCTTTCGCCTCCTGCAGCTGCAGCAGGCGCTCGGGGGTGGAAAAGAGATCGTTATCGACGCGCGCCATTCCGTGGGAGAAGGCGAAATTTTCCGCCCCCTCACCGATCAGCAGCACGTGCGGGCTCTTCTCCAGCACCAGACGCGCCGCCAGCACCGGATTACGTAAATGTTTGACCCCGGCCACCGCCCCCGCCTGCAGGCTGTAGCCGTCCATCACGCAGGCGTCCAGTTCGTGGGTTTGATCGTGGGTAAATACCGAGCCGATCCCGGCGTTAAACAGCGGACACTCCTCCAGCAGACGGACGGCCTCGGTCACGGCATCCAGCGCACTGGCGCCCGCAGCCAACATTTTCTGTCCGCTTTCGACGATAGCCGACAGCGCCGCCACGTACTCCCGCTCCCGCTCCGGCTTCATCTGCGCGCGAGAAATCGCCCCTGCGCCGCCGTGAATTGCTATAACCGCCTTGCCCATTTCGCCAGTCCTTAACGATGAAGTGGATAGCCCCCGCCCTGTCGTAGCGCGTCGCGGCGCCGGTCACGTCAGGAATAAGGGTATTGATATCATTATATTGCTGAATGTCTTATACAATTTTTGAATATAGAAAGAGCGGCGGGCGATGTAAAGCCTCGTACCCAGGTGGCATACAGCCCGCGCCGCTTTTCTGCCATAATAGGCGTTTTCGCCGTTTTGCCCGCAGGAGTGACCCATGGATTTTACCGCCGGACTGATGCCGCTCGACACAGCCCTCACCCAGATGCTCGATCGTATTACGCCGCTGAGCGCCACGGAAACTGTACCGCTGTTGCAGGCCTTCGCGCGCGTTACCGCCCATGACATTATCTCCCCGCTGGATGTCCCCGGCTTTGATAACGCGGCGATGGATGGCTATGCCGTCCGGTTGAGCGACCTTCGCGACGGCGCGGCCCTGCCGGTCGCCGGGAAGGCCTTCGCCGGCCAGCCGTTTCACGACGCCTGGCCCACCGGCACCTGTATCCGCATTATGACCGGCGCGCCGGTGCCTGCAGGCTGCGACGCGGTAGTCATGCAGGAAGAGACTGAACAGACCGACGCCGGCGTGCGCTTTACCGCGCCGGTGAAAGCCGGGCAGCATATTCGCCGCCGCGGAGAAGATATCGCCCATGGCGCGGTGGTCTTCCCGGCGGGAACGCCGCTGACGGTAGCCGAGCTGCCGGTGCTGGCCTCGCTGGGCATTGCCGACGTCGAGGTGGTGCGCAAGGTTCGCGTCGCGGTCTTCTCGACCGGCGATGAGCTGCAGCTGCCGGGTCAACCGCTCGGCGACGGCCAGATTTACGATACCAACCGCCTGGCGGTGCATCTGATGCTCGAACAGCTGGGCTGCGAGGTCATTAACCTCGGCATTATTCCTGACGATCCGGCGCAACTGCGTGAGGCCTTTATCGCCGCCGACCAGCAGGCCGACGTGGTCATCAGCTCCGGGGGCGTCTCGGTGGGCGAAGCCGACTACACCAAAACCATTCTTGAAGAGCTGGGGGAGATCGGCTTCTGGAAGCTGGCGATCAAGCCGGGCAAACCCTTCGCCTTCGGCAAGCTCAGCAGCAGCTGGTTCTGCGGCCTGCCGGGCAACCCGGTTTCCGCCACCGTCACCTTCTGTCAGCTGGTGCAGCCGCTGCTGGCGAAGCTCTCGGGCAAGTACGGCCCGCTTCAGGCAACTCGCCTGCGGGTACGCGCCGCCACACGACTGAAAAAGTCGCCGGGCCGCCTCGATTTTCAACGCGGTATTCTGCAGCGCAACCCGGACGGCGAGCTGGTGGTGACCACCACCGGCCATCAGGGCTCGCACATATTTAGTTCCTTCAGCCTCGGCAACTGCTTTATCGTGCTGGAGCGCGAGCGCGGCCACGTTGAAGCGGGCGAATGGGTCGAGGTCGAACCGTTCAGCCATCTGTTTGGGGGGCTGTAATGGCCGTGGAGCTGAGCGATGAAGAGATGCTGCGCTATAACCGGCAGATTGTTTTGCGCGGTTTTGATTTTGACGGCCAGGAGCGGCTAAAGGCCGCTCGGGTGCTGGTGGTCGGCCTCGGCGGGCTTGGCTGCGCCGCCGCGCAGTATCTGGCCGCCGCCGGGGTGGGGCAGCTCACCCTGCTCGATTTCGACACCGTCTCGCTCTCCAATCTGCAGCGCCAGACGCTGCACAGCGATGCCACCCTCGGCCAGCCTAAGGTGGATTCCGCCCGCGAGGCGCTGGCGCGCATTAATCCGCACGTTCATCTGGTGCCGCTCAATGCCTTACTGGATGAACCGGCGCTGGCGGCGCAGATTGCCGGGCACGATCTGGTGCTCGACTGCACCGACAACGTCGCCATCCGTAACCAGCTCAACGCCGGCTGCTTCCGCCACCAAACCCCGCTGGTTTCCGGGGCGGCGATCCGCATGGAGGGGCAGATCAGCGTCTTCACCTATCAGCAGGGCGAATCCTGCTACCGCTGCCTGAGCCGCATGTTTGGCGAAAATGCCCTCACCTGCGTCGAAGCCGGCGTGATGGCCCCGCTGGTGGGCACTATCGGTTCCCTGCAGGCGATGGAGGCCATTAAGCTGCTGACCGGCTACGGCACCCCTGCCAGCGGAAAAATCGTGATGTACGACGCCATGACCTGCCAGTTTCGTGAAATGAAGCTGATGCGCCACCCGCAGTGCGAGGTATGCGGTACGCGCTAACGTTCAACCACCGGCGAGGATCGTCGCCGGTGAGGTTGTGACCTCTGCCGTTATTCTATCCCCTGGCGATTATCTCCATCCCGCTTGTTGATTTGCATCAATATAACTTTCATTCGAAAGTGTTTTTATATTCATACGCAAACGAGAGGGTAAGCCATGATCTTCAATATCCAGCGCTATTCCACCCATGACGGCCCAGGGATCCGCACCGTCGTCTTCCTGAAAGGCTGCTCGCTGGGCTGCCGCTGGTGCCAGAATCCGGAGAGCCGCGCCCGCAGCGAAGACCTGCTGTATGACCCGC
This sequence comes from Klebsiella sp. 2-CIP_Kleb., assembly GCF_050378715.1. Lineage (NCBI taxonomy): Bacteria > Pseudomonadati > Pseudomonadota > Gammaproteobacteria > Enterobacterales > Enterobacteriaceae > Klebsiella > Klebsiella sp. 2-CIP_Kleb. The sequence goes on along the minus strand of NZ_JBNRLG010000002.1, from coordinate 711,289 downwards.
GCCTGTGCCTTGCCGGCTGCGAGCTGTGCCAGCAGGCGGCGCCGGCGGTTATCACCCGCACCCTCGATGGCCTGATCATTCACCGGCAACACGTTAACGACAGCCATATCGCCGCGCTGCGCGACTGCTGCCCCACCACCGCGCTCACGGTGTGCGGCGAAGAGAAGAGCGTCGAGGAGATCATGGCGACGGTGCTGCGCGATAAACCCTTTTACGATCGCAGCGGCGGCGGCATCACCCTTTCCGGCGGCGAACCCTTTATGAATCCGGGCCTGGCGCGGGCGCTGTTCGAGGCCAGCCATCAGGCAGGGATCCATACTGCTGTGGAAACCTGCCTGCACGTCCCCTGGAAATACATTGAACCGGCTTTACCCTTCGTCGACCTGTTTCTCGCCGACCTGAAGCATGTCGACGAGGCCGTTTTCCGGCAGTGGACCGACGGCAGCGCCCGCCGGGTGCTGGACAACCTGCAGCGTCTGGCGCAGGCGGGGAAAAACATGATCATTCGCGTGCCGTTAATCCAGGGATTCAACGCCAGCGAAGCCGACATCACCGCCATCACTGATTTTGCCGCCGACCGCCTGCGGGTCAGCGAAATCCATTTCCTGCCCTACCACACGCTGGGAATGAATAAATACCAGTTACTCAGTCAGCCCTACACCGCACCGGATAAACCGCTGGATGCTCCCGAGCTGCTCGCCTTTGCGCAGGATTATGCGCGGAGCAAGGGGCTAACGGCGATCTTACGAGGATAACCTTATGACGACTCTGAAACTCAACACCCTCAGCGCCCGCATCCAGGCCCATAAAATGGCGCTGGTGCATATTGTCAAGCCGCCGGTCTGTACCGAACGCGCCCGCCACTACACCGAGATGTATCAGCAGCATCTTGATAAGCCAATCCCGGTGCGTCGTGCCCTGGCGCTGGCGCATCACCTTGCCGAGCGCACCATCTGGATCAAGCACGATGAGCTGATCGTCGGCAACCAGGCCAGCGAAGTGCGCGCCGCGCCGATCTTCCCGGAATACACCGTCAGCTGGATCGAGAAAGAGATCGATGATCTCGCCGACCGCCCCGGCGCCGGCTTCGCGGTCAGCGAAGAGAACAAGCGCGTGCTGCATGAAGTGTGCCCGTGGTGGCGCGGCCAGACCGTACAGGACCGCTGCTACGGCATGTTTACCGATGAGCAGAAAGCGCTGCTCGCCACCGGCATTATTAAGGCAGAGGGCAATATGACCTCCGGCGACGCCCACCTGGCGGTCAACTACCCGCTGCTGCTGGAGAAAGGCCTGGACGGCCTGCGTGCAAAAGTCGCCGAACGCCGGTCGCGCATCAATCTGACGGTGCTGGAAGACCTGCACGGCGAACAGTTCCTGAAAGCGATTGATATTGTGCTGGCGGCGGTCAGCGACCACAGCAAACGCTTCGCCGCGCTGGCGCGCGAGATGGCGACGGCAGAATCCCGTGACGCACGCCGCGAGGAGCTGCTGACGATTGCCGAAAACTGCGACATCATCGCCCATGAGCCGCCGAAGACCTTCTGGCAGGCGCTGCAGCTGTGCTACTTCATTCAGCTGATCCTGCAGATTGAATCCAATGGCCACTCGGTCTCGTTTGGCCGCATGGACCAGTACCTCTATCCGTACTACCGCCGCGACGTTGAGCTGCAGCAATCGTTGGATCGCGAACAGGCCATTGAGCTGCTGCACAGCTGCTGGCTGAAGCTGCTGGAGGTTAACAAGATCCGCTCCGGCTCGCACTCCAAGGCCTCGGCCGGCAGCCCGCTGTATCAGAACGTCACCATCGGCGGCCAGAACCTGGTGGATGGCCAGCCGCAGGACGCGGTCAACCCGCTGTCGTATGCCATCCTGGAATCCTGCGGTCGTCTGCGTTCGACCCAGCCGAACCTCAGCGTGCGCTACCACGCCGGAATGAGCAACGATTTCCTCGACGCCTGCGTCCAGGTGATCCGCTGTGGCTTCGGTATGCCGGCGTTTAATAACGACGAAATCGTGATCCCGGAATTTATCAAGCTGGGTATTGAGCCGCAGGACGCCTACGATTATGCGGCCATCGGCTGTATCGAAACCGCGGTCGGCGGCAAATGGGGCTATCGCTGCACCGGCATGAGCTTTATCAACTTCGCGCGGGTGATGCTGGCGACGCTGGAAGGCGGCCGCGATGCCACCAGCGGCCAGGTGTTTCTGCCGCAGGAGCACGCCCTGTCGAAAGGCAACTTCGCTAACTTCGACGAGGTGCTGGCCGACTGGGACCGCCAGATCCGCTACTACACCCGTAAGTCGATTGAGATTGAGTACGTGGTCGATACCATGCTGGAAGAGAACGTCCACGATATTCTCTGTTCGGCGCTGGTGGACGACTGCATCGAACGGGCGAAGAGTATCAAGCAAGGCGGCGCGAAATATGACTGGGTGTCCGGTCTGCAGGTGGGCATCGCCAACCTCGGCAACAGCCTGGCGGCGGTGAAAAAGCTGGTCTTCGATCAGGGCGTTATCGGCCAGCAGGAACTGGCGAAGGCGCTGGCGGAAGATTTCGACGGCCTGACCCACGAGCAGCTGCGCCAGCGGTTGATCAACGGCGCGCCGAAGTACGGTAACGATGATGACAGCGTGGACGCATTGCTGGCGCGGGCCTACCAGACCTATATCGACGAGCTGAAGCAGTATCACAACCCGCGCTATGGCCGCGGCCCGATCGGCGGCAACTATTACGCCGGCACGTCGTCTATCTCCGCCAACGTGCCGTTCGGCGCGCAGACCATGGCGACGCCGGATGGCCGTAAAGCGCACACCCCGCTGGCGGAAGGGGCCAGCCCGGCCTCCGGAACCGACCATCTGGGGCCGACGGCGGTCATCAGTTCGGTGGGTAAACTGCCCACCGGGGCGATCCTCGGCGGCGTGCTGCTTAATCAGAAGCTGAATCCGTCCACCCTGGAGAACGAGTCCGATAAGCAGAAGCTGATGGTGCTGCTGCGCACCTTCTTCGAGGTGCATAAAGGCTGGCATATCCAGTACAACATTGTCTCGCGCGACACGCTGCTGGAGGCGAAGAAACACCCCGACCAGTACCGCGATTTGGTGGTGCGCGTCGCCGGGTACTCGGCGTTCTTTACCGCCCTGTCGCCGGATACCCAGGACGATATCATCGCCCGTACCGAGCATACGCTCTAACCCCTCAGGCCCGCTGGCGCGACGCTTAGCGGGCCTTCCCTGTCCTGCAGGCCGGGAAAGGCAACGCCGCCTCCCGGCATTTTCTGAATGCATGAACTTTCATTCGAAATAAATTTGTGCTCCCCATCACATTGTAATTAGAATGTTACTGGTCGAAGTTAAGCCAGGAGCACCCCCTTATGACCGTTAAAGTTATCGTCACCGATATGGACGGAACTTTTCTCAATGACGCCAAAACCTACGATCGCGCACGGTTTCTGGCGCAATTCGCCCAGCTGCAGCAGCGCGGCATTGAATTCGTTGTCGCCAGCGGCAACCAGTACTATCAGCTGATCTCCTTCTTCCCGGAGATCCGCGAGCAGATCTCGTTCGTCGCCGAAAACGGCGCGCTGGTCTTTGCGCATGGTAAGCAGCTGTTCCACGGCGAACTGACCCGCCACGAATCGCAGGTGGTGATTGGCGAACTACTCAAAGATCCGCAGCTAAACTTCGTTGCCTGCGGCCTGCAGAGCGCTTACGTCAGCGATAACGCCCCGGATGCCTTCGTCGACCTGATGTCAAAGCACTACCACCGTCTGCAGCGGGTAAGCGACTATCACGCCATCGACGATACGCTGTTCAAATTCTCTCTGAACCTGCCGGACAGTGAGATCCCGCAGCTGATCGATAAACTGCACGTGTCGCTCGACGGCATTATGAAGCCGGTCACCAGCGGCTTTGGCTTTGTCGATTTGATTATTCCCGGCCTGCATAAAGCCAACGGCATCAGCCGCCTGCTCAAGCGCTGGAACCTGTCGCCGCAGCAGTGCGTGGCCATCGGCGACAGCGGCAACGACGCCGAAATGCTGAAGCTGGTGAAATACGCTTTCGCCATGGGTAACGCCGCCGACAGCATTAAGGCTATCGCCGGATACGCGACCGACGATAATAACCATGACGGCGCGCTGAACGTCATTCAGGCCGTCCTCGATAACAGCGCTCCCTTCAACGATTGACCTCTCTCCGGGGCTGCGCGCCCCGGCTTGTCCATTTTGTGCGCCGCAGCAAGATTTTAAACTTGCATTAACTCCATTTTAACTTAAATTAACGTTTGTAAGATTTAATACTTTCGAATGAAAGATACAGCGAGGTTATTATGGCTGCTCTCCCGACCCACGAAACACTCCCCGCCGACCACAAAGCGGCGATTCGCCAGATGAAGCAGGCGCTGCGGGCGCAAATCGGCGACGTCCAGGCGGTGTTCGATAAGCTCTCAGCGCGCATCAGCGAGCGCCTGCAGGAAATTGAGACGCTGAAAGCCGCAGGCCAGGAGGTCTGGCCAACCATTCCGTTCCGCGATATCGCCGAGGGAACCGTGAGCGATGCCCAGCGCGCGGCCATTAAGCGTCGGGGCTGCGCGGTGATCAAAGGCCACTTTCCGCGCGAACAGGCGCTGGCCTGGGATACCGCGATGCTGGAATATCTGGATCTGAACCATTTCGACGAGGTCTACAAAGGGCCAGGCGACAGCTTCTTCGGTACGCTGGAGGCTTCGCGGCCGGAAATCTATCCCATCTACTGGTCGCCCTCGCAAATGCAGGCCCGCCAGAGCGATGAAATGGCCGCGGCGCAGTCCTTCCTCAACCGCCTGTGGCGCTTTGAGCAGGACGGCAAGCGCTGGTTCGATCCGGACGTCAGCGTCATTTACCCTGACCGCATTCGCCGCCGTCCGCCGGGAACCACCTCGAAGGGGCTGGGCGCGCATACCGATTCCGGTGCGCTGGAGCGCTGGCTGCTCCCCGCCTACCAGCAGGTCTTCGCCAACGTGTTTAACGGTCATGTCGACGCTTACGATCCGTGGGACGCCGCGCACCGTACGGAAGTGGAAGAGTACACCGTCGACAACACCACCAAATGCTCAGTGTTCCGCACTTTCCAGGGCTGGACCGCGCTGTCGGACATGATCCCGGGTCAGGGGCTACTGCACGTGGTGCCGATCCCCGAGGCGATGGCTTATGTTCTGCTGCGCCCACTGCTTGACGATGTGCCGGAAGATGAGCTGTGCGGCGTCGCGCCGGGCAGAGTACTGCCGATCTCTGAGCAGTGGCACCCGCTGCTGATCAAAGCCCTCAGTTCGATTCCGGCGCTGAATGCTGGCGATTCCGTCTGGTGGCACTGCGACGTCATTCACTCGGTGGCGCCGGTGGAAAATCAGCAGGGCTGGGGCAATGTGATGTACATTCCGGCAGCGCCGATGTGCGAAAAGAACCTCGCCTACGCGCAGAAAGTGAAAATTGCTCTGGAAAAAGGGGCCTCGCCGGGGGATTTCCCGCGCGAGGACTATGAGGCCAGCTGGCAGGGGCGCTTCACTCTGGAAGATCTGAACATCCACGGCAAGCGGGCGCTGGGTATCCCGGTTTAATCGTCATACAGCCCCTGCGGCTCCACGGCGGTATGGCCTTTGCCCGGCCGGATCCGCCGTACCGAATCGCGCACCACCAGCGTACCGTGCAGCAGCAGCGAACCGTGCGGCGCCTCCGGGCGCAACAGGCGCTGCTGCAGGAGATGCACCGCCTCGCTGCCCAGTTCATCCCGCGGCACATGCACCGCGGTCAGGGGCACCTCCTGGATCGCCGCCAGATTAAACCCGTCGATGCTCATCACCGAGACATCCTGCGGCACCCGCAGGCCGCGCTTTTGCAATGCGCTGACCGTGCCGGCGGCCATGAAATCGCCGCCCACCAGGAAGGCGGTGGGCAACGGCCTGCCCTGTAAGCCATCAAGCCAGGCCCCCACCTGCTCTTCGGTCTCTCTGGCGCTAAAGTTGGCGACGCTGATGAGATCCCGGCTGGCGGTAAAGCGCAAATTGCGCGCGCGCCACGCCTCCTCGATCCCCCCCAGCCGCAGCTCCATGGTATAGCGGCGCAAACACATGACGTTCATCACCACCCGATGCCCCATATCAAACAGATAGCGGGCGGCGCACTGGCCAATCAAACGATGATCGGGGGCAATGGACGGCAACCGCATCCCTTCATCCCGACAGTTGATCAAGACGCAGGGTTTACCCAGATCCGCCGCCAGGCCATGAATATGCGGATCGTCGATCCCCAGCAGCACCGCGGCCTGGGTTTCCGCTTCGTTCATGCGGGCAAGAAACAGATTGGCGTCGCTGTCGTTTTCGTCCAGCGCGCAGTAGCGCAGGCGCACTTCATGCGCCGCCAGCGCGTTATTGATGCTCTGGATCACCCGGTAGTAGAAGATATCCGACCGCTCATCGAAGGCGCGCTGCGGGGCAAACACCAGCAGATTATTGAGCAGCAGACGCCCGGCGGCCAGCCCCTGCATGACCCCCAGCTCGCGGGCGCACTCCAGCACCGCCCGGCGCGCCTTGTCGCTGGTATTCGCCTTTCCGGCCAGGACGCGCGAAACGGTACTGGCCGACAGCCCAGTGCGGGCGGCGATTTCGGCGACGCGCAGCTTTTTATCCATTTTGTGATCCAGCTCCGATTGGAAAATGAAAGAATTTTCATAATCGCCAAAGCGCTCCCTGTAAGCAAATGACAGAGCAAAATTTGAGATCCCGGTCATTTCATGAAAAAACTTGCATAAATAGCACTTTGCCCGCCGTTTTTTCTCCCTTAGCCTGAATTGGTCCAACATCTCCCATACTAGTTATACCAATGATGTTGAGATAAAAAAATAGACTATTCAAATAGTTAATAACACTACGTGGCCACTCAAGGATTGAGGTCGTCACTTTCCCCCTACTAACGTCATGTGGAGTGTGCTATGAGTCAAGGCCTCAACAATGATATCGCGGTCAGCAAAACGCGCCGGGTGGTAAAAAACCTGCGCTGGTGGGTGCTGGTCCTGTTTTTACTTGGCGTCACCGTCAACTACATCACACGCAACTCGCTGGGGATTATCGCCCCGGAACTGAAAGCGACGCTCGGCATTACCACCGAACAATATTCCTGGATCGTCGGCGCGTTTCAGCTGGCTTACACGATTTTCCAGCCGCTCTGTGGCTGGCTTATCGACGTCATCGGCCTGAAGCTCGGGTTTATGATCTGCGCCACCTTGTGGGCGCTGGCCTGTATCGCCCACGCCGGGGCCGGCAGCTGGCTGCACCTGGCGATATTGCGCTTCTTTATGGGCGGGGCCGAGGCGGCCGCTACCCCGGCCAACGCCAAGACCATCGGCGAGTGGTTCCCGAAGTCTGAACGGCCAATCGCCGCCGGCTGGGCTGGCGTCGGGTTCTCTATCGGCGCAATGCTCGCCCCGCCGATCATCTACTTCGCCCACGCTTCCTTCGGCTGGCAGGGGGCGTTTATGTTTACCGGCGCGCTGGCCCTGCTGTGGGTGGTGCTGTGGTGGGCCTTCTATCAGAACCCGGAAAAGCACCCCAACCTCAGCAAAAGCGAGCTGGAGTACATCAAGCAGGATAACGAAGCGCCACCGGTGAAACAGCCCTTCTTTACCGCACTCAAAACCGTCTCGAAGAATAAACGTTTCTACGGGATCGCCATTCCCGCGTTTATGGCCGAGCCCGCCTGGGCGGTGCTGAGCTTCTGGGTACCGCTGTACCTGGCCAAAGAGCACGGCATGGATCTCAAGCAGATCGCCATGTTCGCCTGGCTGCCTTTCCTCGCCGCCGACCTCGGCAGCGTGGTCAGCGGCTACCTCACCCGCCTGTACGTTCGCTGGTTCGGCTGTACGCGAGTCAACTCAGTGATCGCCAGCTCGGTGACCGGAGCATTTCTGATGATCTCCCTGGCCCTCGTCGCTATCACTCGCGATCCCTATATCACCATCGTCCTGATCTCCATTGGCGGCTTCGGACATCAGATCATCTCCTGCATGCTCAGCGCGCTGGTGGTGGAGTCGTTCGACAAGGGACAAATGGCGACGGTAAACGGTATGCGCGGATCCGCGGCGTGGATCGCCAGCTTCCTGTTTTCGTTATTAATCGGGGTGACCGCCGACAAAATTGGCTTCAACCCGCTGTTCATCGCCATGGGGTTCTTTGACCTGATTGGCGCCGTTTTCCTGGTGGCATTTATTGCTGAACGTCGCGCCAAGCGCGCCTGAGAGTGGATGTAAGATATGAAAACGTTGAAACACTGGAGTTTACATCAACAGCTGGAGCATCACGTTGAACTGACGGTCGATGGCCAGCACACCCTGTGCCTGTACGTACTGGAAGAGAATTTATTCCGCGTGCTGCTGAAACGCCAGGGCCAGCTGGCGCTGGATCGCACCTGGAGTATCGCTCCGCAGCAGGATGTGCCGTGGGAAGGCCGCGCCCGGGATGACCTCAGCGGTTTTAGTCTCCCGGCCTGGCAGCTGACACAGGAGGCCGATACGCTGACCATCGCCACCCGCCAGCTGCGCGTCACCGTCCATCAGCCGCTGTGGCTGGAGTGGAGCTATCGCGACGACGCCGGGGAATGGCAGCAGCTTGCTAACGACCGCCCCACCAGCGCCTATCTGGCCAATGCCCACGGCGACGGCGTCGCCCACTATCTGAGCCGCCGGAAAGACGAGCGTTTCTATGGTCTGGGCGAAAAGGCCGGCGATCTGCAGCGCACCGGTAAGCGTTATGAGATGCGCAACCTCGACGCCATGGGCTACAACGCCGCCAGCACCGACCCGCTGTATAAACATATTCCGTTCACCATCACCCAGCGCAGCGACGTCAGCTATGGTCTGTTTTACGACAACCTGAGCAGCTGCTGGCTGGATTTGGGTAACGAAATCGACAACTACCACACCGCCTACCGCCGCTGGCAGGCGGAAGCCGGCGATATCGATTACTACCTGTTCACCGGTAAACAGGTGCTGGATGTCACCAAAGCCTTTGTACGTCTGACCGGTAAAACCCTGTTCGGGCCAAAATGGAGCCTCGGCTACAGCGGCTCGACCATGCACTACACCGACGCGCCGGATGCGCAAAATCAGCTGATGAACTTCATCCGCCTGTGCGATGAGCACGCTATTCCGTGCGATTCGTTCCAGCTCTCATCCGGCTATACCTCGATTAACGGCAAGCGCTACGTCTTTAACTGGAACTACGACAAGGTGCCGCAGCCAAAAGTGATGAGTCAGTCGTTTCACGACGCCGGGCTGAAGCTGGCCGCCAATATCAAACCCTGCCTGCTGCAGGACCATCCGCGCTATGGCGAGGTGGCGGAGCGCGGCCTTTTCGTTCGCGATTCGCAAACCGACGCTCCGGAGCGCTCCAGCTTCTGGGACGATGAAGGATCGCACCTCGACTTCACCAATCAGCAAACCGTGGCCTGGTGGCAGGAAGGGGTCACCAGCCAGCTGCTGGAGATGGGCATAGACTCGACCTGGAACGATAATAACGAGTATGAGGTGTGGGACGGCGAAGCGCGCTGCTACGGCTTTGGCCGCGAAATCGCCATCAAGCATATTCGCCCGGTGATGCCGCTGCTGATGATGCGCGCCTCGATGGAAGCCCAGCAGCGCTTTGCGCCGGAAAAGCGCCCGTATCTCATCTCTCGTTCCGGCTGCGCCGGGATGCAGCGCTACGTCCAGACCTGGAGCGGCGATAACCGCACCAACTGGGATACGCTGCGCTATAACATCCGCATGGGGCTGGGCATGAGCCTTTCCGGGCTGTTTAACGTCGGCCACGACGTCGGCGGTTTCTCCGGCGATAAACCGGAGCCGGAGCTGTTTGTGCGCTGGGTACAAAACGGCGTGATGCACCCGCGCTTTACCATTCACTCATGGAATGACGACCAGACGGTCAACGAAGCCTGGATGTATCCGGCCGTTACCCCGGCCATTCGTTCCGCGATTGAGCTGCGCTACCGCCTGCTGCCCTATCTGTATACCCTGCTGTGGCAGGCGCATGCTGACGACGAACCGATGCTGCGCCCGACCTTCCTCGATCATCAACACGACGCGCAGACCTTCGCCGAATGCGATGACTTCCTGCTGGGGCGCGACCTGCTGGTGGCCAGCGTGGTCGAGCCTGGCGCCCGTCAGCGTGAGGTGTGGCTGCCGGATAATCAGGCCGGCTGGTACGATTTCTACAGCCACGAGTGGTTCGCCGGCGGCCAGTGGGTCACCCTCGACGCGCCGCTGGAAAAGCTGCCGCTGCTGGTCCGCGCCGGGGCCGGTCTGCCGCTCAGCGAGCGCATCCGTCATGTTGCGGCGCAACAGGACGATCGTCGCGAACTGCAGCTGTTCCCGCTGAAAGGCGTCGGGACCTCTTCGGGTCTGCTGTTTGAGGATGACGGCGAAAGCTGGGGCTATAAACAGGGCGATGCGCTATGGCTGGAGTGGGAAATGGCGTGCGACAGCAGCACCATCAACCTGAAGGTCAACGCCCGCGGCAACTATCGCCCGGCGTGGAAAGCGCTGAAGCTGTCATTACCGGCGGGAGAAAAACGCAAACTGCTGGTGAATGGCGTTGAAGGAACGGAGTGGAGGCGCTAAGCGATATGCCGGGCGGCGGCTTACGCCTTGCCCGGCCTGGATTTAATGATGTTCCCGGATTGCGCTACGCTAATCCGGGCTACAAACTGGTGGCCTCAAAATCCACGGTGGCGCTACCGCTTACCGGGGCTACAGCACTGTGCGGTTTGGTAGCCCGGTAACGGACAGTTTCAGTAACCATGGGTACAAGATAGGGCTCTTAAGCTCACAATAGCACCGACCGTAGGCCGGATAAGGCGCAGCCGCCATCCGGCGCGAAAGTGGCTCTTTACCCGCGGTTATTGCCCGGCGGCGCTACGCTTGCACGGGCCTACAGATCCCATGCCAGGCGTAGCCCGGGTAAGGCGTAGCCGCTACCCGGGTAACGAAGAGGGATTACTCGATACCTTTGCTGCGCAGGTAGTCTTCGTAGTTGCCGCTGAAGTCGATCACCCGTTCCGGGGTAATCTCCAGCACGCGGGTGGCCAGCGAGCTGACGAACTCACGGTCATGGGAGACGAATATCAGGGTACCCTGATACATCTCCAGCGCCATGTTCAGCGATTCGATGGATTCCATATCCAGGTGGTTGGTCGGTTCGTCCATGATCAGGATGTTTGGCTTCTGCATCATCAGCTTACCAAACAGCATCCGCCCCTTCTCACCACCGGACAGTACTTTCGCCGGCTTCTTGATGTCATCCTGGCTAAACAGCAGTCGACCAAGGATACTGCGCACCGCCTGCTCGTCGTCGCCTTCCTGTTTCCACTGGCTCATCCACTCGAAGACCGTCAGGTCGTTTTCGAACTCGTATTCATGATCCTGCGCGTAGTAGCCAAGTTGCGCGTTTTCAGACCATTTCACGGTGCCGTTATCGGGCTGCAGTTCGCCCACCAGGGTTTTCAGCATCGTGGATTTACCCACGCCGTTGGCGCCCAGAATGGCAATCTTCTCGCCCACTTCCAGCAGCAGGTTGACGTTTTTGAACAGCGGACCTTCTTCAAAGCCTTTGGTGAGGGCTTCCACTTCCAGCGCGTTACGGAACAGTTTCTTGTCCTGCTCGAAGCGGATAAACGGGTTCTGACGGCTGGAGGCTTTAACCTCTTCCAGCTTGATCTTGTCAATCTGACGCGCGCGCGAGGTGGCCTGACGCGATTTAGAGGCGTTGGCGCTGAAGCGGCTAACGAAGGACTGCAGGTCGGCAATCTGCGCTTTTTTCTTGGCGTTGTCCGCCAGCAGACGCTCACGCGCCTGGGTGGCCGCCGTCATGTATTCGTCGTAGTTGCCCGGATAGACGCGCAGCTCGCCGTAGTCCAGATCCGCCATGTGCGTACAGACCATGTTCAGGAAGTGACGGTCGTGCGAGATGATAATCATCGTGCTGTCGCGGTCGTTCAGCGTCTGCTCCAGCCAGCGAATGGTGTCGATGTCCAGGTTGTTGGTCGGTTCGTCGAGCAACAGAATGTCCGGGTTAGAGAACAGCGCCTGCGCCAACAGGACGCGCAGCTTCCAGCCCGGGGCGACTTCGCTCATCGGGCCGTAATGTTGTTCAACCGGAATGCCCACGCCCAGCAGCAGTTCGCCCGCGCGCGCTTCAGCAGAGTAGCCGTCCATTTCGCCATATTTAACTTCCAGATCGGCCACTTTATAGCCATCTTCTTCGCTCATCTCAGCGAGGGCGTAGATGCGATCGCGCTCCTGCTTCACTTCCCACAGCTCGCTGTGGCCCATGATCACCGTATCCAGCACGGTGAACGCTTCAAAGGCGAACTGATCCTGACGCAGCTTACCGATGCGCTCGTTCGGGTCGAGAGAAACGTTGCCCAGCGTCGGTTCGAGATCGCCGCCGAGGATCTTCATAAAGGTCGATTTACCGCTGCCGTTGGCGCCGATCAGACCATAACGGTTGCCGCCGCCAAATTTAACGGAGATATTTTCGAACAGCGGCTTACTGCCAAACTGCATGGTAACGTTGCTGGATACTAGCACGGGGATATCCTGAAAAAAGAGTATGAGGGGTGTGATACAGCAGACATTATGCCAGTAAATGACGCACTTTTCACGGTCTGCGGTAAATTCCGCCGCGGCGCTTGTGCTATGGTCTTTGTCAGATGCGCCAGAGACCTGCGCGCAAACCGTTATTCTGTACGTGATGATGAGGAGTCCCATGACCACCAGCCTACCGCGACATCCGGCCTTTTTATCCCTGCAGGGCGGCATCAATTTTCGCGACCTGGGCGGCCAGCGCACCGCCGACGGACGCCGGGTACGCAGCGGCAAGCTGCTGCGCTCCGGCGCGCTAAACCGGCTAACGGCTGAGGATCTCAACCACCTGGATACCCTGCCGCTCAGCCGGGTGCTCGACTACCGCGACCCCGGTGAAGTGCAGCGCACCCCGGACAAACTGAGCCCGCTCACCCACTATCTCAACGCGCCGGCCAATCCGCCGCTCGGCGAGGTCAATGCGAAGGTCACCGAGCTGAATGCCGCCACCCTTAATGCGCTGAACGGCGAGCAGTTTATGCTGCAACTCTATCGCCAGCTGCCGTTTAACAACCCGGCCTATCGCCAGCTCGCCGCGTGGCTGACGACCCCTTTCGACGGCGCCTTGCTGCAACACTGCGCGGTCGGAAAAGATCGCACCGGCGTCGGCTGCGCGTTAACCCTGTTCGCCGTCGGATGCGACAGCGAGACGGTGATGGAGGAGTATCTCCTCACCCATGGCATGCTGACGCAGGTGGAGGCCTGGATGCTGGAGATGCTCGGCAACGACCTGACGGCCCAGGGGCGCCAGAGCCTGGCGGACATCCTGACGGTGAAAGAGTCCTATCTCGCCGCCGCGCTGTCGGCCATTCAGCAGCGCTATGGCAATGTCGACGCCTGGCTGGCGGAAGAGTATCAGCTCACCGCCCCGGCCCGCGTCGCGCTGCAGGCCCGGCTGCTGGAAGACTAACCCCTGTCGCCCCCAACGCCAGGGCGCGGCAGCCGAGGCGACAGGGAAAAAAATGTGATTTCGTACACATCTGATTTACCTGTTCAGCGGAATGCACATATAATGCGCTCCCATCTACTGTCTCAATCATTAACAAAGGCCTGTGTGGCGTTGATTTCGCACACGACATTAAAAACTATGAAATTATCTACACTCTTAGCGGCAGCCTTCGCCATCGTAGGCTTTTGCAATACAGCGTCTGCTGTCACCTATCCTTTGCCAACCGATGGCAGCCGTTTGGTTGGTCAGAACCAGGTCATCACCATTCCGGATGATAACAAGCAGCCGCTGGAATACTTCGCGGCCAAATATCAGATGGGGCTTTCCAACATGCTGGAAGCCAACCCGGGGGTGGATACCTATCTGCCGAAGGGCGGTAGCGTCCTGAACATCCCTCAGCAGCTGATCCTGCCGGATACCGTGCATGAAGGGATCATCATCAACAGCGCGGAAATGCGTCTGTACTACTACCCGAAAGGCACCAATACCGTGATCGTTCTGCCGATCGGCATCGGCCAGTTGGGTAAAGATACGCCAATCAACTGGACCACCAAAGTCGAACGTAAGAAGGCCGGTCCGACCTGGACGCCGACCGCCAAGATGCATGCGGAATACGCTGCCGCCGGCAACCCGCTGCCTGCCGTCGTACCGGCCGGTCCGGATAACCCGATGGGTCTGTACGCGCTGTATATCGGCCGCCTGTACGCCATCCACGGTACCAACGCTAACTTCGGTATCGGCCTGCGCGTGAGCCACGGCTGCGTGCGTCTGCGCAACGATGACATCAAATTCCTGTTTGAGAACGTGCCGGTCGGTACCCGCGTGCAGTTTATCGATGAGCCGGTAAAAGCCACCACCGAGCCGGACGGCAGCCGTTACATCGAGGTTCATAACCCGCTGTCGACCACCGAAGCCCAGTTCCAGGGCGGCGAGATCGTGCCTATCACCCTGACTCAGCCGGTACAGGCGATCACCAGCCAGTCTGATGTCGATCAGAGCGTGGTTGAGCAGGCTATCCAGAACCGCTCCGGTATGCCGGTGCGTCTGAACTAAGTTCTGCATGACAAGAAAAACGGCGGGCCTGATGCCCGCCGTTTTTTTATCTGTATTGTCTCTGGCTGCGGCTGGCTAAACCTGACAACACCGTGGCCCTGCTGAGCGCTGCGCCGGCAGGGTCCCCCGGTCTAGCCGTTATTCACCAGAATAATCCCGCCGTGGTCGTAGCGATAGTGGCAGTGGGCGTACTCCAGCGGCGTGCCGTCTTCCAGATAGATAACCTGTTCCACCTCCAGCACCGGATCGGTGGCCTCGCAGTGAAGATGCTGTTTATCCAGTTCGTCCGGCTTCATCGCCCGCACCACGCGGTAAGATCCCATCAGCTTCAGCCCCAGCGTCTCCTGCACGTAGCGAAACACCGACCCCTCCAGATGGCTTTTGGTTAACCCCGGCACCAGCCCCACCGGCATGACCGTCAAATCCAGCGACACCGGCTCGCCGTTGAGCAGCCGCAGGCGGACAAAGTCATACACCGGGGCATCGGCGTCGATCAGCAGCGAACTCTGCTCCTTGTCAGTGGGAAAACGCACCTCGAAGCGCACCACTTCGCTTTGCACCTCGCCAAGATGTTCCCAGGTTTTGGTGGCGCCGAAATAGTCGCTACCGGGCAGCTCCCACTGCGACAGCTGAAGGAAATTTTTCCGCACAAAGGTGCCCTGCCCTTTGCGAGTATAGATAAGCCCTTCGACGATTAACTGGCGCATCGCCTGCTGGATGGTCATCCGGCTGGTGTTGAACTCCGCCGCCAGCGCAAACTGGTCGGGTAGCGGCGCGCTGGCAGGATACTGCTGGCTGATGATGCGTTTTTTTATTTCCCGCGCAATTTGCAGATACTTCGCCGTCATTCCCGGTCCTTTTACATTCAGTGAGTGACTGGCGGGCAGCATACTTGACCTGACCGCCAGAACATCGTTACATCACGTCGCCGTTGCTGTGGATCACCTGCTTCAGCCACGCATAGCTCTTCTTCGGCACCCGCCGCAGATCCTTGAGGTCATGGTTCTCGCGATTGACGTAGACCACGCCGTAGCGCTTACGCATATCACCCTGCGAGCTCAGGATATCGATTAATCCCCAACCGAGATAGCCGATCACCTGCGCCCCATCCTCAAACATGGCCGCTTTCATGGCGTTGATATGGTCGCGATGGTAGGCGATGCGGTAATCGTCGGCAACCGGATGTTCACCGTCCCACGACTCAATCACCCCGATGCCGTTTTCAATCGGGAACACCGGCAGGCGCCAGTCGTTATAATAACGGGTGATGATGGTCCGGAAGCCCAGCGGATCGATCTGCCAGTTCCATTCTGTCGCTTTCAGGAACGGGTTATCCTGATTGCCAAACAGCATATAGTTGTTAACCGCCGTTCCCGCCGGGATGGTGTCGCTGTTCAGCGTCCGGCTGGCGTAATAGCTGAACGCCAGATAATCGACCTTCACCGTCGCCATCAGCGCCAGATCCTCAGGACGATAGATATCATCGAACCCTTCAGCGGCGACAAAATGCATCACTTCCGGGCTGTAGCCCTCCCCGGCGTAAGCCCGCAGCAGGTTCTGGTTTAAAAACTCGTCCAGCTGCTGGGCGCACAGGATATCGCGCGGTTTGCAGGTCGCCGGATAAACCAGGGCGTGGGCCAGCATTCCGCCCATCAGACACTGCGGCTTCGTCTGATGCAGGTGATCGGTCAGATGGACGTGCGCCATCATCACATGATGCTGGATCAGATACAGCTCGCGCAGGGTCTTCTCCCCCTGCAGGTAGCCGGAAATCAGAAACGCTTCCGGCGAATGGTACAGATTCTGTTCATTAAAGGTGAGCCAGTATTTCACCTTGTCGCCATAGCAGGCGATCATCTTCTGGCCATAGCGAATAAAGGCGTCCATCACCCGGCGGTCGGTGAATCCGTTGTAGCGCTCCGCCAGCGAGAGCGGCATATCGAAGTGGTACAGGCAGATCATCGGCTCGATGCCGCGGGCGATCAGTTCATCAATAAACTGATGGTAGAAGGCGATGCCCTCTTCATTAAATTCGCCGTCTCCCTCAGGACACACCCGGCTCCAGGCGATCTGAAAACGGTAGCAGTTCATGCCCAGATCCTGCATCAGATCGAAATCTTCCCGATAGCGATGATAGGAGTCGGTCGCCACCTTCCAGTCGGAAGCGAATTCCGCCGGTTGCCGGATATCGTACACCGACATCCCCTTGCCGCCCTCGTTCCACGCCCCCTCCGTCTGCATGCTGGAGACGGAATTACCCCATAAGAAATCTGCCGGTAGTCTGTTCTTCATCCTGCGCCTCGGTATATGACTAGTCATTTAAATTTCATGACTAGTCATATACCGAAAAGCGAACCGATGCGCAAAGCCAGGGATCGTTTTCTGTGAGCCGGGCAAAAAAAAGATCGCCCCGAGGGGCGATCCTGTCGAACGGCGTGGAGGGCGGCGTACCGCTGCGGAAATCAGGCGCAGAGTTTGAAGAGCCAATAGCCGGTAAGGGCCGCCCACAGCAGCATGGGAATGGAGTAGAGATGGAAACGCCACCAGATCCGCCGATCGCCTGCCATGCGCAGCGCGATGATATTGGCCAGCGAGCCCGGCAGCAGACCAAAGCCGCCCACGTTAACCGCCCAGGCGAGCTGGATCGACGGCGGGACATAGTTGAGCAGCAGAATGGTCGAGGGCACATTGCTGATCACCTGCGACAGGCCGATGGCGGTCAGCCACAGTCCACCGCCGGAGAGCGCCCCGACCCCGCTCAGCACCTGGTGCAGCGCCGGAAGCTGGGTCAGCAGATGGACGTCGATAAACATCACCATAAACACCAGCAGCAGCGACCAGTCCACATGGACGATCACCGCCCGGGCCAGTATCAGGAAGCCCAGCAGCACCAGCGCCAGCCCCCACAGCGCCTGATTCATCTCCAGCGCGGTCAGGAACACCAGATACAATCCCAGACAGCTCCAGACCAGCTTTGGCTGCCACGATGGCGCCTTATCGCTACTCTGGTAGTTGAGCCGGTTTGCCGGGAAACAGAACCAGCACAGCGCCAGCAGGGTCAGCATCATTGCCGCCGCCAGCGGCAGCATCTGGCCGATGAATCCAGGGAAAGAGAGACCGGAGCGTCCCCACAGTAAGATATTCTGCGGGTTGCCGATCGGCGTCAGCAGCGACCCGGCGTTCACCGCCAGCGCTTCGAAAATAATCAGCCGGTTCACCGGGATGGCGCACCACTTCTTCAGCGTCAGGGTCAGGGGCACCACGATAAACAGCGCGACGTCGTTGGTGAGGAAGGTGGATAGCAGCGCCGCCGCCAGCACCATAAACATAGCCAGCTGGCGCTCGGTGACAAAGCGGCGGGCCATTTTACGCCCCAGCACGTCAAAATAACCGCTCAGTTCAATCCCCTTGGTCAACAGCATCAGGCCGCTGAGGGTGATGATAGTATGCCAGTCAATGGCCGCCGGCCAGCTTGCCGGGACAAACGGCACCATCACGCTGAGTACGCAGGCGATAATCAGCAGCAGATGGAGAAAACGGTCGCGCAGCAGCGACTGGACGAAGGGAAGAGTCATGCTTCCTGAGATCCCTGTGTTTGGGTAAATTTCAGGAACATCGCCAGCGTCTCCTCGCTCACGTGATGCTCCATTCCCTCCGCATCGCGGCGGGCAATCTCCGGGCTGACGCCGATAGCCAGCAGGAAGTTCTCCACGATTTGATGGCGCTCGCGGCTCTCCTGGGCCAGCTTCTCACCCTCCGCCGTTAAGAATATGCCGCGCCACGGGATCTGTTCGATAAGGCCGACGCTGGCCAGCCGTTTGAGCATCTTGGCGACGGTGGGCTGCGAGACCCCCAGCCGGGCGGCCATATCCACCTGACGCGCCTCGCCCACCTCGCGGATGAGATCGGAAATCAGTTCAACATAGTCGTCAATCAGCTCGCGCCGATGCGCTTCCCGCACCTGGCGGAATCCTTCAACGTGCTCTTCAACATTTACCAACTGCGTCACTTTTTTTGTTATTGGCTTACCTGCGCGACGGTTCATTGTGCTTCCTCATTCGTGTGACGCGTCAAGCATCATATAAAAAGATCCACATTGTAATGGATTGCGCCAAGAGCACAAAAATTTAACGTTTTAGCCATAGCTATAAAATATAGCCTGTGCTATATCTGTATATAATGCAAACATCCATCAGGGAATGATGGAGCGAACAGGCAGGAGGAGAGCAGATGAACGAATTCAAGAGGTGCTTAAACGTGTTTAGTCATTCCCCCTTTAAAGTACGCTTAATGCTGCTCGGTATGCTGTGCGAGATGATCAACGGTAAACCGCAGCAGGACAAACCCCATTCCTGAGGCGGCGTCGCGGTACGCCGCTTCATTTTTCTGTCATCGTTTGCCGCTAAACTGACCGGTTTTTCCCGTTTCCCCCACCTTTTTTCAAGTTTTGTAAGCGCCCTCGCAAAACAATCTGTTATGTCTGGTTGACCTTACCATTTACAAGCCCTATCTTTGCACAGCCCTGCCACATTCGCGGCTCGCAGAGACCCTCTTCACGCACTGTCCAGCAGGTTTTACCCCTTGACGCCAGGGGATGCGCATGGCCTCTTTTTGATTGTTTACTATGAATGTCACCACCCTGAAAGATACGCTGGTCGCCCGCCGACTGGCACTGAACCCATGGACAGGATTCTACTTTTTACAATCGCTGTTGATTAACCTGGCGCTGGGCTATGAATTTAGCCTGCTCTATACCGTGGCATTTACCTGCGTGTTACATCTTCTGTGGCGCGCCTTTCCGCGCGTGCAGAAAGGGGTGGTCGGCGCCTATTCTCTGCTGGCGGCCCTCTACTACCCCTTTGGCCAGGCTTACGGCGCGCCCAACTTCAACACCTTGCTGGCGCTGCACGCCACCAACGTGGAAGAGTCCACGGAAATTCTCACTATCTTCCCGTGGTACAACTATCTGCTGGCGGTATTTATCTTCGCGCTGGGGATCATTGCGGTCCGCCGCAGGATCGTCGAGCAGACCCGCTGGGGAAAAATGGAGACCCTGGGCCTGCTGTTCAGCATCGGGATCTTTTTTCTCCAGCCGGTGCAAAATCTCGCCTGGGGCGGGGTATTCAAGGTGATCGATACCGGTTACCCGGCCTTCCGTTTTGTCAAAGACGTGGTGGTGAATAATAACGAGGTGCTGGACGAGCAGGCGCGGATGGCGCAGCTGGCCGGCATGAAAGACAGCTGGCACGTGCTGGCGGTGAAGCCGAAGTACCATCTCTATGTGGTGGTGATCGGTGAAAGCGCCCGCCGCGACGCCCTCGGCGCCTTCGGCGGCCACTGGGACAACACGCCGTTTGCCAGTTCGGTGAACGGGTATCTGTTTAACAACTACGTCGCCGCCAGCGGCTCGACGCAAAAATCCCTCGGCCTGACGCTTAACCGGGTGGTCGATGGCAAACCGCAGTTTCAGGATAACTTTGTCACCCTCGCCAACCGCGCCGGTTTCCAGACCTGGTGGTTCTCCAATCAGGGACAGATCGGCGAGTACGACACCGCTATCGCCAGTATCGCCAAACGGGCGGACGAAGTGCAGTTCCTGAAAAACGGCGATTTCGAAGCCAATAAAAACACCCAGGACGAGCAGTTACTCAAGTTGACCGAGCAGGTACTCTCCACCCAGCGCACCCAGCCGCAGCTGATTGTTCTGCACCTGATGGGCTCGCACCCGCAGGCCTGCGACCGGACCAAAGGCAAATACACGGTTTTCGTCCAGTCGAAAGAGACCTCCTGCTATCTCTACAGCATGACGCAAACCGATACCCTGCTGGCTAAGCTCTACAGTCAGTTGCAAAATTCCGGCGCCACCTTTTCCCTGACCTACTTTTCCGATCATGGTCTGGCGTTCAAGGAGCGAGGCAAAGAGGTGCAGTATCTGGCGCACGACGATAAGTTCCAGCAGAACTTCCAGGTGCCGTTTATGGTGCTCTCCAGCGATGACAAAGCGCATAAAGTGATTAAGGCGCAGCGCTCGGCGAATGATTTCCTCAGTTTCTTCTCGCAATGGACCGGAATCAAGGCGGCGGAAATCGCCCCGCGCTATCGGTTTATCTCTGAGCAGAAGGCCGGCCCGGTGTATATCACCAACTTCCAGCTGCAGAAGGTAGACTATTCACACCTCGGCAGCGATGAGTTCACCATCAACTAAAACGACGCGATCAGCGCCGGCCAACCGGCCGGGCTGGCGATCGCCAGGCAAAAAAAATCCGCCCCGGGAGGCGGATTTTTTATATCATCGGAGAGATTAGAAGCGGTAACCCACGCCAGCAATCCAGGTGCCGACGTCAACGTTACGAATACGAGACTGCTCGTAGGAGAAGTCCAGGGCAACGTTTTCGATCGGGTTGAACTGCAGACCAGCACCGTAGGAGAAACCGTAGTCGCTCATATCGGATTTATTAGGGAAGTTGTTGTTCTGGAATTTACCGTAACCAACACCCACTACGCCGTAGATGCTTGCCCAGTCGTTCAGACGGTAAGCCGGACCTGCGGTGATGCCGTAGTACTGACCTTTGTTGTAAGTACCGTTGCTGTTGTTATCCTTCTCGGTGTAGGTGAAGGAACCGATAACACCCAGCGGGTTGTTATCTTGCTCGTAACGGTATTTCAGGTTGAAACCGCCAGCTTTGTTCGCTTTACCCTGCATGTCGCTCTGCGCGTAACCGCCGGTTACAGTAGAAGTTGCAGCAAATGCAGTGGTACCTACGGATGCAGCCAGAACAACGGCCAGTGCTGAAAGACGTGCAATTTTATTCATAACCACCTCAAATGTGTTTCTAATAAGTCCTAAGCCTTAAATATATCAAAAACTTTTGGGAAACTCTTTGGAGTTTACATTGTCTAACATACTTTTTCATGTAACCAAAAGTTTCCATATTTCTATAACAATATGGAAAACAACAGTTTTTGGCGTTAACTTACAGTTTAACGCTCATTAAGAAATTCGCAAGCATCCAGATTAATCCTAATCACCTGGTGAATTTCTCAGCAACGTTCGCCATTGTACTGTTTTTGCCCGTGTTTTTTTCAACATTAGCTCAACCGTCAGCAGCTAATTCCAGTACACTGGAACTTTTACCCCTTTTGACAAAAACTGACAGGAGAAAGGATGCCCGGTCCATCCCGAAAAGCGGCGGCATGGTTGCCAATAGTGGTGATTTTAATCGCTATGACCTCGATTCAGAGCGGCGCATCGCTCGCCAAATCGCTGTTCCCGGTGGTCGGCGCCCCGGGGGTTACCGCCCTGCGCCTGGCGCTCGGGACGCTGATCCTGGTGGTGGTGTTCAAGCCCTGGCGGCTGCGTTTCTCTCCGGCCCAGCGCGTGCCGCTGCTGCTATATGGCCTGGCGCTCGGGGCGATGAACTATCTGTTTTATTTATCCCTGCAGCGTATTCCGCTCGGCGTGGCGGTAGCCCTCGAGTTTACCGGCCCGCTGGCGGTGGCGCTTTTCGGCTCGCGCCGCCCGCTGGATTTTGTCTGGGTGGCGCTGGCGATCCTCGGGCTGTGGTATCTCCTGCCGCTGGGCCAGAACGTGGCGCAGGTGGATTTAACCGGCGCGCTGTTCGCTCTCGGCGCCGGAGCCTGTTGGGCGGTCTATATTCTGACCGGCCAGCGCGCGGGCGAGGAGCATGGTCCAGCCACGGTGGCGATGGGGTCGCTTATCGCCTCGCTGGTCTTTGTCCCGTTAGGCATGGCGCAAGCTACCGATACGCTGTGGCAATGGTCGCTGCTGCCCCTGGGGCTGGGGATTGCCATTCTCTCCACTGCACTCCCCTACTCCCTGGAGATGATGGCCCTGACGCGTCTGCCGACGCGCACCTTCGGCACGCTGATGAGCCTCGAGCCGGCGCTAGCCGCCCTGTCCGGTATGGTCTTCCTCGGCGAAACCCTGAATCTCTCCCAGACCCTGGCGCTGGGCGCTATTATCATCGCCTCAATGGGCGCCACGCTGACCATGCAGCGGCAGAGCAAAATTAAGCAAGTCGATATCAATTAACATTCTGTTACGGCGGCGGCCCGCGCGAGTTACGGGCCCGCCAGCCTCCGCTAACCTTCTGACTTAGCTTGCTTTTTCAAATAGCCAACCACTTTACGCTATCGGAGTAATATGGCCTGCCGATGCCTCATACTTTAAAACCCTTGCTATACTTAGTCCCGAAGTTACCTGGGACAACGCTCCACATCATTCAGCTTTGAAGTGTGACGAGCATCAATATCAAGAGGATATGAAACGATGAGTACCGCTAAACTGGTTAAATCAAAAGCATCTAATCTGGTCTATACCCGCAACGATGTCGCTGACAGCGAAAAGAAAGCGACCATTGAGCTGTTGAATCGCCAGGTGATCCAGTTCATTGACCTGTCCCTTATCACCAAGCAGGCACACTGGAATATGCGCGGTGCGAACTTTATCGCCGTGCACGAAATGCTGGATGGCTTCCGTACCGCGCTCACTGAGCATCTGGATACCATGGCGGAGCGCGCCGTACAGCTGGGCGGCGTCGCCCTGGGCACCACTCAGGTGATCAACAGCAAAACCCCGCTGCAGAGCTATCCGCTGGATATCCATCATGTTCAGGATCACCTGAAAGCGCTGGCGGACCGTTACGCGGTAGTGGCGAACGATGTGCGCAAAGCGATCGGTGAAGCCAAAGACGAAGATACCGCAGATATCTTCACCGCCGCTTCCCGCGACCTGGATAAATTCCTGTGGTTTATTGAAGCGAACATCGAGTAAGGCTTTGCCGTCGGCCGTAGCGCGGTCGACGGCGCCTTTGCTTTCCCATCCCAACCCTTGCTGTTTTTCCCCTCCGCCTTTCCCTCACCCGCTGTCCTTGCACCATTTCAGGGCGTCAAATTGATGAAAATGCGCACAAAAGTAAAACAATTGTAATAATCAC
Source organism: Klebsiella sp. 2-CIP_Kleb. (assembly GCF_050378715.1). Taxonomy (NCBI): domain Bacteria; kingdom Pseudomonadati; phylum Pseudomonadota; class Gammaproteobacteria; order Enterobacterales; family Enterobacteriaceae; genus Klebsiella; species Klebsiella sp. 2-CIP_Kleb. The sequence goes on along the minus strand of NZ_JBNRLG010000002.1, from coordinate 687,664 downwards.
CTCACACAATCGTTACACCGAGATTGTTTTCCCATCAGGGTTTGCGCTAAAAATGGGCTCGTTATTCAGCGACCTCAGGATGCACCAAAATAACGCCCCGTTATGGTGCACTCTTTGCCTGAAATGATCGATATTGTGCAGCGGCTACCGCTTCGTTTGTTTAAAAACAACAGGTTGTAAAAGTGGCACGATTTTTTCATTAGGCTAGTCGTTCTCGCAGGGGATCGTCCCGTGGATATAAAAGGAAATGCTATGAAGTCTGTATTTAAAGTTTCACTGGCTGCACTGACCCTGGCTTTTGCGGTTTCTTCCCATGCCGCCAATAAGACCCTGGTTGTCGCCACCGATACGGCGTTCGTCCCGTTCGAATTTAAGCAAGGCGATAAGTATGTGGGTTTTGACGTTGACCTGTGGGCGGCCATCGCCAAAGAGCTGAAGCTCGACTACACCCTGAAGCCGATGGACTTCAGCGGCATTATCCCGGCGCTGCAAACCAAAAATATCGATCTGGCGTTGGCGGGGATCACCATTACCGACGAGCGTAAAAAAGCCATCGACTTCTCTGACGGCTACTACAAAAGCGGCCTGCTGGTGATGGTCAACGCCAATAATAACGACATCAAAGATGTGAAAGATCTGAACGGCAAAGTGGTCGCGGTGAAGAGCGGCACCGGCTCCGTTGACTACGCCAAAGCTAATATCAAAACCAAAGATCTGCGTCAGTTCCCGAACATCGATAACGCCTATATGGAGCTGGGTACCGGCCGCGCGGATGCCGTCCTGCACGATACGCCGAACATCCTCTACTTCATCAAAACTGCGGGCAACGGCAAATTCAAAGCGGTAGGTGAATCACTGGAAGCGCAAAACTACGGTATCGCCTTCCCGAAAGGCAGCGACGAGCTGCGTGAGAAAGTGAACGGTGCGCTGAAAACGCTGCGCGAGAACGGCACCTACAACGAAATTTATAAAAAATGGTTCGGCACTGAACCAAAATAATAAAAATGTCCTTCGCCGGGCGCAGGCCCGGCGACATCACAACGGTCTTCCGGCACAGACGCTGCGGGAGACCGTATTTTGGCGGAGGCTTTCCTCTGCTCTCGACACGGTAACAGGAACGTATTATGCAGTTTGACTGGAGTGCCATCTGGCCCGCCATTCCGATTTTGCTGGAAGGCGCCAAAATGACGCTGTGGATTTCCGTCCTCGGCCTGGCCGGCGGCCTGATCATCGGTCTGGTGGCCGGTTTCGCCCGCTGCTTCGGCGGCTGGATCGCCAACCACATCGCGCTGGTGTTTATTGAAATCATTCGCGGCACCCCGATTGTGGTGCAGGTTATGTTCATCTACTTTGCGCTGCCGATGGCCTTTAGCGATCTGCGCATTGACCCCTTCTCCGCGGCGGTAGTGACCATCATGATTAACTCGGGCGCCTATATCGCGGAAATTACCCGCGGCGCGGTGCTCTCCATTCATAAAGGCTTCCGCGAAGCGGGCCTGGCGCTCGGCCTGTCGCGTCGCGAAACCATTCGCCACGTGATCCTGCCGCTGGCGCTGCGCCGCATGCTGCCGCCGCTGGGCAACCAGTGGATCATCAGCATCAAGGATACCTCGCTGTTCATCGTCATCGGCGTCGCCGAACTGACCCGTCAGGGACAGGAGATCATCGCCGGCAACTTCCGCGCGCTGGAAATCTGGAGCGCCGTTGCCGTGATCTACCTGATCATCACCCTGGTCCTGAGCTTTATTCTGCGTCGTCTTGAAAGAAGGATGAAAATCCTGTGATTGAATTTAAAAACGTCTCCAAGCACTTTGGCCCAACCCAGGTGCTGCACGATATCTCTCTGAAAATCAATCAGGGTGAAGTGGTGGTCATCATCGGCCCGTCCGGCTCCGGTAAATCGACGATGCTGCGCTGTATCAATAAACTGGAAGAGATCACCAGCGGCGATCTGATTGTCGATGGCCTGAAGGTCAACGATCCAAAGGTGGACGAACGTCTGATTCGTCAGGAAGCAGGAATGGTGTTCCAGCAGTTTTACCTGTTCCCGCACCTGACGGCGCTGGAAAACGTGATGTTTGGCCCGCTGCGGGTACGCGGCGCCAGCAAACAGGTAGCGGAGAAGCTGGCGAAAGATCTGCTGGCGAAAGTCGGTCTGGCTGAGCGCGCGCATCACTATCCGTCTGAACTCTCCGGCGGCCAGCAGCAGCGTGTGGCCATCGCCCGCGCGCTGGCGGTGAAGCCGAAGATGATGCTGTTTGATGAGCCCACCTCCGCGCTCGACCCGGAACTGCGCCATGAAGTGCTCAAGGTGATGCAGGATCTGGCGGAAGAGGGTATGACGATGGTGATTGTGACCCACGAAATCGGCTTTGCCGAAAAAGTGGCCTCGCGACTGATCTTTATCGACAAAGGACGAATTGCCGAAGACGGCAATCCACAGGAGTTGGTGAACAACCCGCCAAGCCCGCGTCTGCGCGAATTCCTGCAGCACGTCGCCTGACCCACAACGGCTCTCTCCCTCGCGGAGAGAGCCGCTTTCCAGATTCCTCTTCCCTCCCCTTCCGCCAGCGGCTTCTATACTTACCCGTTTACGTTGCAACGGAGGTGCCCATGCCGTGGATCCTGCTTTTGCTCGCTGCGCTGTTTACTGCCCCGCTTTCCGCCGCCGCCCTGCCCGGCGTGCCGACCGCTAACGCCGATAAAACCAGCGCCAGCGAACCCGATGTAGAACAGAAAAGAGCGGCCTATGCCGCGCTGGCCGACGTGCTGGCCAACGACGCCGCCCGCCAGGAGCTCATTGACCAGCTGCGTAAAGCGGCCGCCACGCCGCCGCCCGACAGCACCCCGACGCTGACGCCGCCGGCGGTGAAAGAAGAGACCACCGTGCTGGAGAACGTCACGCAGATCAGCCGGGAATATGGCGATGAGCTCTCATCGCGCTTTTCCCAGCTGTGGCGCAATATTACCGGCTCGCCGCATAAGCCCTTTAATCCACAAACCTTTACCAGCGCCGCCTGGCATTTTTTACTGCTGGCCGGGCTGGTGTTTGCCTTCTGGTGGCTGGTACGCCTCGCGGCGCTGCCGCTGTATCGTAAAATGGGCGAATGGGGACGGCATAAAAACCGCGATCGCGGAAACTGGCTCCAGCTGCCGTTGACCATCGCCGGGGCGTTTATTATCGATCTGCTGCTGCTGGCGCTGACCCTGTTTGTCGGTCAGCTGTTGAGCGATCGTCTGGATGGCAACAACCCCACTATCGCCTTTCAGCAGAGCCTTTTCCTCAACGCCTTCGCGCTGATCGAGTTCTTTAAAGCCATCCTGCGGCTCATTTTCTGCCCGCGCATTCCAGCGCTCAGGCCCTTTAACCTCAGCGACGAGGCCGCCTCCTACTGGAGTCTGCGCCTGAGCGCCCTCAGCAGCCTGATCGGCTACGGCCTGATCGTCGCGGTGCCGATTATCTCTAACCAGGTGAATGTTCAGGTCGGCGCGCTGGCTAACGTCATCATCATGCTGTGCATTACGCTGTGGGCGCTGTATCTGATTTTTCATAACAAAGCGGTGATTACGCAGGGGCTGATCCATCTGGCTGACCGCTCGCTCTCCTTTTTTAGCCTGTTTATCCGCGCCTTCGCCCTGATCTGGCACTGGCTGGCCTGCGCCTACTTTGTGGTGCTCTTCTTCTTTTCCCTGTTCGACCCAGGCAACAGCCTGAAATTTATGATGGGCGCCACCCTGCGCAGCCTGGCGATTATCGGCGGCGCGGCGCTGGTGTCCGGCATCCTGTCGCGCTGGATAGCCAAAACCATCACTCTCTCCCCTGCCACCCAGCGCAACTATCCTGAGCTGCAAAAGCGGCTGAACGGCTGGATCTCCGCCTCGCTGAAGGCAGCGCGCATTCTCACCGTCTGTGTCGCCATTATGCTGCTCCTGAGCGCCTGGGGGCTGTTTGACTTCCGCGAATGGCTGCACAACGATGCCGGGCAAAAAACGGTGGATGTGCTGATCCGTATCGCTCTTATCCTCTTCTTCTCCGCTATCGGCTGGACGGTGTTGGCCAGCCTGATCGAAAACCGTCTGGCCTCGGATATCCATGGCCGTCCGCTGCCCAGCGCGCGGGCCCGTACGCTGCTAACCCTGTTTCGCAACGCGCTGGCGGTGGTGATCAGCACCATCACGGTGATGATTTTGCTCTCGGAGATTGGGGTTAATATCGCGCCGCTGCTGGCGGGCGCCGGGGCGTTAGGGCTGGCCATCTCGTTTGGCGCGCAAACCCTGGTTAAAGACATTATCACCGGCATTTTTATCCAGTTTGAGAACGGGATGAATACCGGCGACCTGGTCACCATCGGGCCTTTGACCGGCACGGTGGAACGGATGTCGATTCGCTCAGTGGGGGTGCGCCAGGATACCGGCGCCTATCACATTATTCCCTGGTCCTCGATCACCACCTTTGCCAACTTCGTGCGCGGCATTGGCTCGGTGGTGGCTAACTATGACGTCGATCGCCATGAGGATCTGGATAAAGCCAGCCAGGCGCTGAAGGCGGCAGTGGACGATCTGCTGGCCCAGGAGGAGATCCGCGGCCTGATCATTGGCGAACCGTCGTTCGCCGGGCTGGTGGGGTTGAGCAATACCGCCTTTACGCTGCGCGTCAGCTTCACCACCCTGCCGCTGAAGCAGTGGACGGTGCGCTTTGCCCTTGATACCCAGGTGAAAAAGCACTTCGACCGCGCCGGGGTTCGCGCCCCGGTACAGACCTGGCAGCAATTGCCGATGCCGGGCGCCGACAGCCCGGCCGTGGAGTAGTCAGAACGGACGGCGGCGTTTGGCGTCGTCCATAAAGCTCCAGGCGATAAAGCGGCTCTGCTTTTGCCCCTGGGCCATCTCTTTTTTCACCACTTTCACTGCCCCGACCTCGGTCAGCAGGCGGTAGAGCGGCGGCAGATTGTCGCCGCGCGACACCAGCGAGGTAAACCATTTCACCTGGCGGGCGAAGGCCTGACTTTCGCGGATCATCTGCGAGATAAAGGCCACTTCGCCCCCCTCGCACCACAGCTCCTGCTGCTGACCGCCAAAGTTAAGCCCGCTGTCGGCGCCGAGTCCGAGATTGCGGCGCTTGCGCTCGCCGCCCGCCCGGGCGCTCTCTGCGGAGTCATGGAACGGCGGATTGCACAGGGTGGCGTCATAGGTCTCGTTTTTGTGGATCACGCCGTGGAAGATGGCCTGGCTCTCTTTTTGCCGACGCAGACGGATCTGCCGGGTCAATCCCGGGTTGCCATTAACAATCGCCTGCGCGCTGGCGAAGGCTTCCGGGCTGATTTCGCTGCCGGTAAAGCGCCAGCCATATTCGTGAACGCCGATCAGGGGATAGATGAGGTTGGCGCCGGTGCCAATATCGAGGATCGTGGCTTGCTTCGGCACTTCGCCGCTGTCCCCGGCCAGCAGATCCGCCAGATGATGAATATAATCGGCCCGCCCGGGCACCGGCGGACAGAGAAAACCGTCAGGAATGTCCCAGTGTTTGACCGCGTAGAAATGCGCCAGCAGCGCTTTATTCAACGCCTTAACCGCCTGCGGATTGGCAAAATCAATGGTCTGCTCACCCAGCGGATTGAGCGTAATGTATCCCTGCAGGTCAGGATGCGCCTGGCAGAGCGCGGGCAGGTCGTAGCGTTGATGGTGGCGGTTACGCGGGTGTAACCCCGGTTTCTGGGCTTTCATGACAATCTCCTTTGAACAGCCGCGTAAGATACCCGTTGACGGCGGCGCGGTAAATAAGGGAGTCTGGATATCTCCTTTATCCGTGACAGGTGCAGCATGTACTTTTATCAACCTTCGCAGGGCCACGGCCTGCCGCATGACCCGCTGAACGCGATAATCGGGCCTCGCCCGATAGGCTGGATCGCCTCGCAGGACGCCGAGGGCCAGCGTAATCTGGCGCCATACAGCTTTTTTAACTGCTTTAACTATCGTCCGCCGATCATTGGTTTCGCCAGCAGCGGCTGGAAAGACAGCGTGCGAAATATCGTCGAAACGAAGGAGTTCGTCTGGAACCTGGCGACGCGCCCGCTGGCCGAAGCGATGAACGAAACCTCCGCCTCGATCCCGCACCATGAGGATGAATTCGTGCGCGCCGGGCTCACCGCCGCCGCCAGCCGCCTGGTCAAGGCCCCCCGGGTGGCGGAGAGCCCGGTGAACTTTGAGTGCCGCCTGTCGCAATGTATTCAGCTCGCCACCGCCGACGGCAATCTTGTCGATACATGGCTGGTGCTCGGCGAAGTGGTCGCCGTGCATATCGATGAATCACTGCTGGATAACGGCATCTATCAAACCGCCCGCGCTCAGCCGATCCTGCGCGCCGGAGGTCCGAGCGCCTATTACAGTATTGATGACAGCCTGCGTTTTGACATGATCCGCCCGGACGCCCGCTAAATAATTTACCGGCCAGAGTATCGCTACCCTGCGCCGGTAGCATGCAAAACGCCTTGTTTTTGCATAAAAAATTCCCTGCTGCGCGGTCTGGAAAGGCCTACACTTAAGCTATGTCCCATGCTGTTTATGAGGATATGCTGATGAAAATCACCTCGCTGCTGTTTGCCGCTGCGCTTGCCGCTCAGGCCAACGCGGCCTCTTCCCTGCCGCTGACACCTGAACTGCCCTATGACGGGCCGCTGCGCCCTGTCGGCACCGTCTCCGCTTCCGGCGCCCGTACCCTTGACGACCTGGTGGCTGCCCTCGCGGATAAGGCCCACCGCCGTGGGGCGATAGCCTGGCGGGTCAATGCCGCCAGCAGCGGTAACCGGCTGTACGGTTCAGCTATAATTTATCAATAACCTTTTACAGGAGGCAGACGATGGCATCAGGTTGGGCAGGCGACGGCGCCGTTCAGGATCAGATCGACAGCACCATTGACGATGCGGTGGCTCGCGCCCGCCGCGAGCTTCCACGCGGCGAAAGCAACAAATTTTGTGATGAATGCGGAGAACCGATTCCGGAGGCTCGTCGACAGGCTATTCCTGGCGTCAGATACTGCGTGAAGTGCCAACAGGAGAAAGATTTACATAACAATACATTTTCAGGATATAATCGCCGTGGTTCCAAGGATAGCCAGCTACGCTGACTTTCCTTTACCGTTCATGACAGCTTTTCGCATTATCTTTTCGCGCACACTTTTTGGCGATAAATGTCGCAATATGTGCCCTTAAGCGTGCCGGTCTCCCTCGCTCCGCCATCAGACGAAAAGAATCAGAAATAATTTATTAATAATCAGTAAATTATTAGTCATTCAAAAAAATCGATGAAGACTGTGAATTTCCTTCGATTTTATCTCCCGCAAAAAAGCGTGATACTTATCACATCGACGGAACATCGTCCCCTGAACAGAACAACCTGCGAGAGATTAACTATGAAAAACATCAAATATGCTGCCGCTGCCATCGCTCTGACCGCCCTTTCCTTCGGCGCCTTTGCCGCCGAGCCGGTTACCCCCGCTCAGGCTGAAAGCATGAATAAGATCGGTGTGGTGTCTGCGCAAGGCGCAACCACATTAGATGGTCTGGAAGCGAAACTGGCTGCTAAAGCCGAAGCCGCTGGCGCAACCGGCTATAGCATCACTTCCGCTAACACCAACAACAAACTGAGCGGTACCGCGGTTATCTATAAATAATCGCAACTCAACCCTGTAAGCCACTGAATTAACCCTGAAAAGACCTTTAATACCCTTGCCTTGCCCGTCCGAGCCACCGGACGGGCTTTTTTTTATCCTGCCGATCCGATCACCAGCAGTCGTTGACGCGGCTGAGACCCTGCTCCAGGGTTGAGACCTCGCCGCAGGCCAGCAGACAGCAGGCGAGCTGGATCTTCAGCGAGTGGGGTACCGGTTCGACGCCGGCGACGCAGCGCTCGATCCAGCGCGCGGTCACTTCGGGATCTTTCGAGGCCGGCAGAATAACTTCCGCCGCCGCCTCGGTCTGGCGGTCGCACAGCACCCGCACGCCCTGGTCATCAATCAGGCTGATCTGCGGGCAGCGCTGCGGGTTGGCGTACACTTCGCCTTCGGTACCGTGCATCAGCAGCGCGCGGCCACCGGTCTCGCGAAAGAAGCCCGCCACCCGGGGAACATATTCCGGATGCGACACGCTGGAGAGGCGTAGCGCCTCCCCTTCGCCAAACGGCGTGGCCAGTTTGGCCAGCGTATGGGCGCTGTTGCGTACGCCCATCCGCCAGCGCATCGCCAGCTGTTTCTCCAGCGGCGGGCAGAAGGCGCCCACCGGGATATACACCGGTTCATGCCCCTCCAGCTGCGCCTGCGCCTGACCGGCATGCCGGGTAGCCGGAATGTCCAGCAGGGTAAAAATGGTCTCGGTCAGCACCCGGGTTGGATCGTGACTGACGCCGTGAACCACGACCGGAAACCCCAGCTTATGCAGGAGCATCGCCAGCAGCGGCGTCAGGTTCGCCTGCTTGCGCGCGCCATTGTAGCTGGGGATAACGATCGGCATCGGCTTGCCTGCCGGCGGGGTCAGGCGCAGCGTATGCTGCTGCATCGCGGCGTAAAAGCCTTTCATCTCCGCTTCGCCTTCGCCTTTGATGCGCAGGGCGATTAATATTCCTCCCAGCTCCAGCTCCGGCACCTCGCCGTTCAGCATCCGCGCGTAGAGCGCACGGGCGGTCTCTTCATCCAGGTCGCGGGCATGATTCTTACCGCGGCCCACCTCTTTTATAATTTTGCTGTACTCCATGGCTCCCCCTGGTGCAACGCGCCGTCGTCAGCGACGTTTGCGGCCTGTCTGTTTTGCTGTCTGTTTTGCTTTCCGTTTTACTATAACCTCCGGAACGCCCGGCTGCTCAATGGGAAAAACAGGTAACGCGTTCAGTAGACGCGCGCCGTAGTTTTTGGTCAACAGACGCTTATCGTAAATCACCACCTCTCCCCAGCAGTGATGGCTACGGATCAAACGCCCCACCTGCTGAATAAGATTAAAGGAGGCGCTGGGCAAACTCTGTACCTCGAAGGGATAACGATTGAGGCTTTTCAGCCATTCGCCTTCGGTGATCACTACCGGGCTGTCGATGGGCGGAAAGGCGATTTTATGGATATGTACCTGGCTTAACAGATCGCCCTTTAAATCGAGACCTTCGGCAAAGGACTGCAGGCCCACCAGCACGCTGCGCTCGCCGCTTTCCACCCGTTTGCGATGCAGCTCCACCAGCCGGTAACGCGGCTGGTCGCCCTGCACCAGCAGCATCAGACGCAGGTCGGTCACATGCTCCAGGAAGCGATTCATCGCTCGCCCACTGGCAAACAGCACCAGCATCCCGAGATGCTTCTTGCTCTCCACCTGCTGGCGAAAATAGGCCGCCATCTCGGCAATGTGCTGCTCTTCGTTATCCATCAACGGTTCATAGCGCATTTGAGGAATAATAATTTTCCCCTGCTCCACGTGGTTGAACGGCGAATCCAGCGCCACGAAGCGGTCACCCGCTTTTTCCTTCAGGCCGCTCATCTCCTGCAGGCGCGAGAAGCTGTTAAGAGAGCGCAGCGTCGCTGACGTCACCACGATATGCGGCACGCTGCGCCACAGCAGCCGCTCAAGCTGATCGCTGACGCGGATGCCGACGCAGTGGAACCAGACGTGGATCTGGCCGTCTCGCACTACCCGCGTCGCCCATTTGGTCACCGGCGCGCCAGAGGACTGCGCCAGCGACGCCAGACGCCACAGCTTGCTTTGGCTTTCAAACATGCCGAGGGCGCGGTTCATCTGCAGCAGCACCCGATGCAGACGCACCACGTCATGGCTGCCGGTCTTTTCGCTGAGATCGTTAAGAAACAGCTCCGCCAGCCCGCGCAGCGTCTCGGTGAGCTTCGCCAGCCGCTGGCAGATCTCCATCACCTCCTGCGGCAGTTCGCCCATCGGGAAGCGATGCTCCGCTTCCTGGCCGGCGGGCATGTAGAGATTGAGAATATTATTCAACGACGCAATCAGCTCGAACAGCTCTTCGCAATGGCCGGCGAGCCGCTCCGGATTGGCCAGCGGCGGCGTGGTTTTCGGGCGGAACTGCTCCATGCAGGTAGCCACCAGCTTGCAGAACAGATCCAGCTGCAGGCGAAACCAGGGGGCGGTGATCTCGGCGCTCATCTCCAACGCGTCGCGGGCGACGTCCGGCAGATGATGGCCTTCATCAAGGACCAGCAGCAGGTTTTTCGGCTCCGGCAGCACCGCCTCGCTCTCCATCGCCGCCATCACCAGCGCATGGTTGGCTACCACCACTTCCGCCTCCTGAATTTCCCGCCGCGCCACAAAGAACGGACACTCGCGATAATAGTGGCAGTTGCGGTTCAGGCAGCTGGCCTTATCGGTGCTCAGCCGGCTCCATAGTCCATCGTCGATGGGTTTGTCGGTATGGTCGCGCAGGCCGTCCCAGCGATAGCTGTCAAGGTCCTGCTTCAGCGTCGCGCACAGTTTCTGCTCCGCCTGGTTGTTCGGGGTGAGATCGTCGTCGAGGAAAGCCAGCAGATCCTGCTGCGTCGGCTCGGTGCTGGCCAGCGCCGCCAGGTTGCGCGGGCAGACGTAGCGTCCGCGACCAAAGGCGGCGGTGAAGCGCAGGTCGGGGATAATCTTGCGCAGCAGCGGCAGGTCTTTACTGTAGATTTGATCCTGCAGGGCGACGTTGGCGGTGCTGACCACCAGCGTTTTTTGTTCCTCACGGGCGATGGCAATGCCAGGGATAAGGTATGACAGCGTTTTACCGACGCCGGTCGGCGCTTCGATAGCCAGATGCCTGCCCTCATCCCCGGCGAGGGTTTTCGCCACATCAGCGATCATCTGCCGCTGCGGGGGGCGGGGAATAAAGTCCGGGATCTGTTCCTGAAGCGCCTTATACCAGGCGGCGATTTGCGCTTTCAGCGCAGCGGTCAAAGCCATGAGAAAACCTGAATACTGTATAAACAGCCACTATTGTGCCATTTTTACCCGTCCGGAGGTATTGCTTTCTGCTGTGTGTGGAAGCGTGCTCGACAAATAGTGTAATGGAAAGAAAAAGGCCCGCCGCCGCGTAGCGGACAGACGGGCCTGAGCCGTGCTTAACCGCGTTATCGCGGCCCGGGCATCAGCCTGTTATTCGCCAGCCGGCTTACGCGGGCGACGGCGGCGCGGCGGTTTGCCGTCCTGAGTGCGCGCTTTCGGCGCCTCGCCGTCCTGGCGACGCGGGGCGCTGCTCTGGCTGCGCGGCTGTCCGCTGCGCCCCTGCCCCTGGCCGCCGCGTCCCTGCCCCTGACCACGACCGCCGCCGCGCTGCTGGCGACCGTTCTGGATAGGTTCGGCTTTAATCGACGGGTCCGGCTCATAGCCGGCAATCGCGATGCGCGGAATCTCTTTTTTCAGCAGGCGCTCGATATCGCGCAGCAGCTTGTGCTCATCGACGCACACCAGCGACAAGGCTTCGCCGGTGGCCGCCGCGCGACCGGTACGCCCAATACGGTGGACATAATCTTCCGGCACGTTCGGCAGCTCGTAGTTCACCACGTGCGGCAGCTCTTCGATATCCAGTCCGCGGGCGGCGATATCGGTCGCCACCAGCACGCGAATGCCGCCGGATTTAAAGTCGGCCAGCGCGCGGGTACGCGCCCCCTGACTCTTGTTGCCATGGATCGCCGCGCTGCGGATGCCGTCTTTGTTGAGCTGCTCCGCGAGGTGGTTGGCGCCATGCTTGGTGCGGGTAAAGACCAGCACCTGCTGCCAGTTGCCTTCGCCGATAAGCTGCGACAGCAGTTCGCGCTTGCGGTTCTTATCAACAAAATGGACGTGCTGGGTGATCTGCTCGGAGGCGGTGTTGCGACGCGCCACTTCCACTTCCAGCGGGTTGTGCAGCAGTTTCTCCGCCAGGCCTTTGATCTCGTCGGAGAAGGTCGCCGAGAACAGCAGGTTCTGCCGACGCGGCGGCAGTTTCGCCAGTACGCGGCGGATGTCATGGATAAAGCCCATATCCAGCATGCGGTCCGCCTCATCCAGTACGAGGATTTCCACTTTATCGAGGCTGACGGCGTTCTGATGTTCGAGGTCCAGCAGACGGCCCGGGGTGGCGACGAGGATATCGACGCCGCCGCGCAGCTTCATCATCTGCGGGTTGATACTCACGCCGCCGAACACCACCAGCGAGCGAATATTCAGATATTTGCTGTAATCCCGCACGTTCTCGCCCACCTGCGCCGCCAGCTCGCGGGTCGGGGTCAGGATCAGCGCGCGCACCGGACGACGGCCCTTCGCATGCGGCTCGTTCTGGATCAGGCGCTGCAGCAGCGGCAGAGTAAAGCCCGCCGTTTTACCGGTGCCGGTCTGGGCGCTGGCCATCAGGTCGCGGCCCTGCAGTACCGCCGGGATCGCCTGCTGCTGGATAGGGGTCGGCTCAACGTAGCCCTGCTCAGCGACAGCGCGCAGGATATCGGGATTCAGGCCAAGGGAATCAAAAGACATAACAACTCCGAACCGCCCCGGCCCGGTGAAGGGCGTAGTTTTCAGGGAGATTATTGCGATAAGAGATGGCAAAAACCACAATGCCATGAAGGGGCGCAGTCTAGCAGATTTTGTGACAGGCCGCATAAAATCTGTAAAAGAATGCCGCGCCTGGCTGGCGGGAGGAAGAAGGCCGCTGAGAGCGCTCAGCGGCCAGGCGCGTCGCCGCAGCGCGGTTAACGCAGACGATACTTAATCTTTTCGACGATCTTCGCGGTGGAGATGCCGTAGCGATCGTGGAGGGTCGGCAGCGCGCCGGCCAACAGAAACGCGTCAGGCAGACCAACGGTATCCAGCTCGCAGCGAACCCCTTTGCGCATCAGCAGGCCGGCCACCGCCTCCCCTAACCCGCCGACCGCGGTGTGGTTTTCGGCGGTGACCACCAGCCGACCCGGCTTCGACGCCTGTTCAATAATCGCTTTTTCATCCAGCGGTTTGATGGTCGGCACGTGCAGGACCGCCACGCTAATATTATCGGCCCGCAGCTTTTCAACCGCCTCCAGGGCGCGCATGGTCATCAGCCCGGAGGAGATAATCAGCACGTCGTTGCCGTCCTCCAGCAGCTTCGCTTTGCCCAGTTCGAACTGATAGTCGTATTTATCCAGCACCAGCGGCACCTTCCCGCGCAGCAGACGCATATACACCGGCCCCTGGTGATCGGCAATGGCCGGTACCGCCTGCTCAATCTCCAGCGCATCGCAGGGATCGACGATGACCATGCCGGGGATACCGCGCATGATCGCCAGATCTTCGGTGGCCTGATGGCTGGGGCCATAGCCGGTCGTCAGGCCCGGCAGCGCCGCGCAGATCTTGACGTTCAGATGTTCCTCAGCGATCACCTGATGAATAAAATCATAGGCGCGACGGGTCGCAAAGGCGGCATAGGTGGTGGCGAAGGGAATAAATCCCTCCTTCGCCATGCCTCCCGCCGCCGCCATCAGCAGCTGCTCCGCCATTCCCATCTGGAAAAAACGATCCGGGAAGGCCTGGGCGAAAATATGCAGGTCAGTATATTTTGACAGGTCCGCGGTCATACCGACGATTTCAGGGCGCTGCGCCGCCAGTTTCGACAGCGCGACGCCAAAGGGCGCAGAGACGGTCGCCTGGCCTTCATCGGCAATCGAAGCAATCATCGCCGACGTTTTTAAACGGGGTTTACTCTGGCTCATTACAGCACTCCTTCCGGTTTGTTAGCGTCCAGCACCGCAATCGCTTTTTGCCATTCGTCGGCATCGACGCGAATAAAATGGTTCTTATCGCGGGTTTCGAGGAACGGCACCCCTTTGCCCATCAGCGTGTCGCATAAAATGACCCGCGGCTGGTTGCCGGAATAACTTTTCGCGTTGTCAAAGGCGGCCATCACCGCCGGCAGATCGTTACCGTCTACGCGCTGTACGTACCACCCGAAGGCGGCCCATTTATCCTGCAGCGGCTCAAAGCCGAGGATCTTGCGTGAATCGCCGTCGGCCTGCTGTTTGTTGACGTCGACAAGGTTAATCAGGTTGGTCAGGCCATAGTGAGCCGCCGACATCGCCGCTTCCCAGGTCGAACCTTCGTCCAGCTCCCCATCGGACATCGAGTTGTAGACCCAGGCTGTGCTCTGTTTCTGCCGCAGCCCGAGCGCCATGCCGACGGCGATAGACAGCCCCTGCCCCAGCGAGCCGCCGGACATCTCCATCCCCGGCGTGTAGGTCGCCATGCCGGACATCGGCAGGCGGCTGTCGTCGGAGCCGTAGGTTTCCAGTTCCGCTTCCGGAATAATGCCCGCCTCCAACAGCGCGGCATAATAAGCGATAGCGTAATGGCCATGAGAAAGCAGGAACCGATCGCGCCCCTCCCACTCAGGATCTTCCGGGCGATAGGTCATGGCGTGGCTGAAGGCGGTAGCCAGCACATCGGCATATCCCAGCGCCTGGCCAATATAGCCCTGCCCCTGCACTTCCCCCATTTGCAGGGCGTAGCGGCGGATACGCCACGCCGCCGCAGCGACTTTTTGTGATTCGGTGATCTTCATCTCTGTGCCTCGCTTAGTGAATTAACATGCCGCCGTTAACATCCAGGGTGATACCGGTGGAGTAGGAAGAGAGGTCGCTGCCGAGGAACAGCGCGGCGCGGGCGATGTCCACCGCGTCGCCGAGGCGGTTCATCGGAATGCCGGCAAGAATATTGGCCGTCATGTCGTCCGTCAGCTTGCCGGCGGTGATGTCGGTCTGAATCAGCCCTGGGGTAATGCAGTTAACGCGGACGTTATCCGGGCCAAGTTCGCGCGCCATCGCTCGCGCCAGGCCGAGCACGCCGGCTTTTGCCGCGCTGTAGTGCGGACCGCCGAAGATACCGCCGCCGCGCTGGGCGGAAACGGACGAGATGCAGACGATGCTGCCGGATTTTTGCGCCCGCATCGTGGGGATCACCGCCTGCGACATCAGCAGCGTGCCGCGCAGGCTGACATCGAGCACCGCGTCATAGTTGGCGCGTTTGATGTCCATCAGCTTCAGCGGCTGGGTGATCCCGGCGTTATTGACCAGCACATCGACCCGGCCGTATTTCGCCAAAATCTGTTCGATGGCCGCCTGCACCTGCACTTCGTCGGCGACGTTCGCCGCCAGGCCGAGATGGCCTTCGCCCAGGGCCGCCGCGGCGGTTTTACTGGCTTCGCCATTGAGGTCGATAATGACCACTTTCGCGCCGTTTTCGGCGAATAATTTCGCAGTCGCAAAACCCAAACCGCGTGCGGAGGCCGCGCCAGTAATAATGGCGACTTTATCTTTTAATAACATAGTTTCACTCCATGACATTACGTCATATTAATTAACAGGATCTATTTTCGTTATTGTGGCTCATCGAGGAAAAGAATCACCACCAAACCCAATGCGGCGCAGATACCAAAATAGGTAAATACAGAATTAAAGCTCCCCGTCTTATCCAGTAAGAAACCGGCCACCATCGGCGCTACAAATCCGCCGAGGTTACCGCCGCTATTTATAATAGAAGAGGCAATGGGATAAGTTTTCGTATCCGAAACCGCCATACCGTAGGCGGTAAAAGCCGGCCAGCCGATATTCAAACAGAAACCGACAAAGAATAAACCAATACAGACCGCCAGGGTGCTTGCCGGTATATTTAGCATAATTAACATCATGACTACGGTTGATACCGCTGTGAATATCATGGTGGGTTTGCGCCGGCGGCCTAATAATTTATCCGAAATCCATCCGCCGCCAATCGCGCCAATAAAGCCGCCAATGCACGGCATACTGGCTACGAAGCCCATACTCATCACATCGAAACCGCGCTCTTTCACTAAATACAGCGGAATCCAGGTTAATAACCCATATAACACGCTGACCATCATAAAATAGGCCAGGCAGTCTCCGAGAATATTTTTTGAGGTAAATAAGCCCTTCGCCGTATCCACAGGCGCCATTTTTTTCACCCGAATAATTTTATCCAGCCAGGTGAAGCGATCGGCGATTAATATATTTTCGCGTACACCGTCGTTATGATGGCTGTCGCGCCCGGCGTTGATCTCTGCCAGTTCGCTTTGAGATACAAATCCGCTCTCCGCGGGCTTTGACTTGACCAACAGGTACCACGCTATCGCCGCCACGATCCCGGGAATGGCAAAGGAGAAAAAGACCCACCGCCAGCCCCAGGTCACCGCAATCCACACCGCCAGCGGCGGCACGATAATCGGCGCAAACATGGTCGCCGCGATGTAAACGCCGGTTGCTGTGGCTTTCTCTTTCGGCGGAAACCAGTTATTTATCGTCGACGCCAGCCCCACCGGGCAGGGACCTTCGCTCAGCCCCAAGCCCAGCCGCACCAGCTTCAGGCCAAACACGGAGCTCACCGTGCCCATCAGCCAGGTAAAAGCGGAAAAGCCGAAAATGGATAGTGAAACCAGCCCCCGGGTGCCGCGTCTGGCGATGAAAAAGCCGGCCGGGATCTGGCTGACCGCATAGCCGAGGAAAAACATACTGGCAATCGCCCCGGCCTCAAAATTATTGATATGAAATTCATCAATGATAAACGGCAGTACCGCGCCGATATTCGTTCTGTCGGCGTAATTGATGGCATACACCAGGAAAATCATCGTCAAAACCACAAAACGATATTTTGTTTTCCTGGCGTCAGTACAGACCAGCGTATCTATACGTGACATAGGGTTTCCTCATCTTATACCTCATCCACTTCGCCGTAGGTTGCCGTCTGGGTCGCCGCGTTTCACGCGCCCCGGCGCAACAAGAGAGACATGTCTTTTTGCACAGCGAAACAGGTGGTTAGGTGTTTTATTATTGCGATCCAAGCGCATCGCAGTTTGTGATCAGGCCTGTGAGGGGAATATAACAACCCAAAAATGAAACGGTATTCAAAAAAGCTCAATTATGATTGAGAAAAATTGAGTTAGTGACTCCCCGCAAATTTTTAGCGTTTACTGAGAGGCGTGCTTTTAACGAGATAAATTGTTAAGCCCATCACAAATTAAAATGGTTTTTTCGCTTTTCCCTGGGCTGTTCATCACGGCTGCGCCACGCTGTTCGCCATTTTCTTTTATTCGCGCCCCGCGCAGGATGCCGCCATGAGTCAACCACTGCCCAATAAAAATCTGCCGATGCCCTCTTTACGCAATATCCAGGCTTTTATTGAAGTCGCCGCGACCGGCAGCCTCAACCTGGCGGCAGAGAATCTCAACATTACCGCCTCGGCGGTCAGCCATCAGATAGCCAGTCTTGAGCACTTGCTGGGAAAAAAACTGTTTTCCCGCAGCAGCAAAGGCGTGATGTTAACCACGGTGGGAGAAAAATATCTTAAAGAGGTCTCCGGAGCGCTGAATATGATTGGCCAGGCCACCAGCCAGGTGATCAACGATATTCATCAGGATTATTTACGCATTCACTCGGCGCCGAGCTTCGGCCTGCTGTGGCTAATGCCGCGGCTGGATAAATTCCGTCAGGCTTGGCCGGAGCTAAAAATCAGCCTCACCTGCTCTTACGAAAGCATCCAGTTTTCCCGGGATAATATTGATATCGATATTCGCCACGGGCTGTCGCAGTGGCCGACGCTGCTGGTCAGAACCATTAAAAATGAGTGCGTCCTGCCCTACAGCGCCGCCTCTTATTTAACCCGCCATGCGGTTCACGCCCCGGAAGATCTGCTGGCCTGCGATCTGATCCATTCCGACAGCACCTTAATTAACTGGAGCAACTGGCTGTCGTGGCACAAGGTCCGCGGCTGGCACAAAAACTTTATCTTTAATTTCGACCGGTCGTACATGAGCATCGAGGCGGCCCGAATGGGGATGGGGGTGATCCTGGAAAGCAATCTGCTGGCCGGCGGCCATGTGCGCCAGGGACAGCTGACGCCGGTGTTTGCCGACGAACGGAGCATGCCGGTCGGCGCGCACCACTTCGTCCTTCCCCACGCTAATGAACAGAAGGAGAAAGTGCAGCGCTTCTTCGCCTGGGTCGCCGGTGAGCTAGAGGAAGACGGCTTTCATATTTAGCCCTGGCGGGTGGACAAAGCGCCAGTCGACGCCTAAAGTTAATCAATCGATTGATTAATTTTTAAGAGCGCGATGACCAGTAAAGGCGAACAGGCAAAAAGTCAGCTTATCGCGGCCGCTATCGCCCAGTTTGGCGAGTATGGCCAGCACGCCACCACCCGCGACATCGCCGCCCAGGCCGGGCAGAATATCGCCGCTATCACCTACTATTTTGGCTCGAAAGACGACCTGTATCTCGCCTGCGGCCAGTGGATCGCCGATTTTATCGGTGACAATTTTCGCCCGCACGCCGAAGCGGCGGAGGCTCTGCTCGCCGGAGAGTCGCCGGATCGCCAGGCGATCCGCGCCCTTATCCTCAGCGCCTGCCATAACATGATCCTGCTGCTGACCCAGGAGGATACGGTCAACTTGAGCAAATTTATTTCCCGGGAACAGCTGGCGCCCACCGCCGCGTACCATCTGATCCACCAGCAGGTGATCGCCCCCCTGCACCACTATCTCACCCGGCTAATCGCCGCCTGGACTGGCCGCGATGCCGGTGATACGCAAATGATCCTTCATACCCACGCCCTGCTGGGCGAGGTGCTCGCTTTCCGTCTCGGGCGTGAAACTATCCTGCTGCGCACCGGCTGGACGCAGTTTGACGCGCAAAAAACCGAACAGATTTTTGAGGTCATTACCTGTCATATCGATTTCATCCTGCATGGGTTATCGCAAAGGAGTTTGGGCTGATGAAAAGACCCGTCGTCGTCATTCTGCTGATCGTGATTCTTCTCGCCGCGCTGGGCGGCGGCTGGTGGTGGTACCAGAGCAGCCGGCAGCAGCCGCTGACCCTGTATGGCAATGTCGATATCCGCACCGTCAATATGAGCTTCCGCGTCGGCGGCAGGCTGGCCTCGCTGACCGTCGACGAAGGCGACAGCATCCGCGCCGGGCAAACCCTCGGCGCGCTTGACCGAGCTCCCTATGAAAACGCCCTGCTGCAGGCGCAGGCCAACGTCTCCACCGCCCAGGCGCAGTATGACCTGATGATGGCCGGCTACCGCTCGGAAGAGATTGCCCAGGCCGCGGCGGCGGTAAATCAGGCGCAGGCCGCTTACGACTACGCGCAAAACTTTTATCAGCGCCAGCTGGGTTTACGCGCCAGCAGCGCCATTTCCGCCAACGATCTGGAGAACGCCCGCTCCTCGCGCGACCAGGCGCAGGCAACGCTGAAGTCAGCGCAGGATAAACTGCGTCAATACCGCGCCGGCAACCGTCCGCAGGAGATAGCCCAGGCCAAAGCCAGCCTCGAACAGGCGCAGGCGGCGCTGGCGCAGGCCAAACTGGACCTGCACGATACGGTGCTGACCGCCCCTTCCGACGGCACGCTGATGACCCGCGCCGTCGAGCCCGGCACCATGCTCAACGCCGGCAGCACGGTGCTGACGCTGTCATTAACCCATCCGGTATGGGTCCGGGCCTACGTTGATGAGAAAAACCTCGGCCAGGCGCAGCCGGGACAAGAGGTGCTGCTCTATACCGACAGCCGGCCGGATAAGCCCTATCACGGCAAAATCGGCTTTGTCTCGCCAAGCGCTGAATTCACGCCGAAGACCGTTGAAACGCCGGATCTGCGTACCGACCTCGTTTATCGTCTGCGTATTGTGGTGACCGATGCCGACGGCGCCCTGCGCCAGGGGATGCCGGTGACCGTCTCCTTTAACCACGGGAACGGACATGAGTGAGGCCGTCATCGCCTTAAACGGCCTGAGCCGCCGTTTCTCCGGGATGGACAGGCCAGCGGTGGCGCCGCTGACCTGTACGATCCGCGCCGGCTACGTCACCGGGCTGGTAGGCCCCGACGGCGCAGGGAAAACCACTCTGATGCGGATGCTCGCCGGGTTGCTCAAGCCTGATGAGGGCAGCGCCAGGGTGATCGGCTTTGATCCGCTAAAAGACGACAGCGCTCTGCACGCGGTGCTCGGCTATATGCCGCAGAAGTTCGGCCTGTATGAAGATCTGACGGTGATGGAAAACCTGACCCTGTACGCCGACCTGCGCAGCGTCACCGGCGAGGCACGGAAGAAAATTTTCGACCGCCTGCTGGATTTTACCGCCCTTGGCCCGTTCACCGAACGGCTGGCGGGCAAGCTCTCCGGCGGTATGAAGCAAAAACTGGGGCTCGCCTGTACCCTTGTGGGTGACCCGAAGGTGCTGCTGCTGGATGAACCCGGCGTCGGCGTCGACCCGATCTCCCGCCGCGAGCTATGGCAGATGGTGCACGAGCTGGCCGGCGACGGCATGTTGATCCTGTGGAGCACCTCTTATCTCGATGAAGCCGAGCAGTGTCGCGATGTGCTGCTGATGAACGAAGGCAAATTGCTTTATCAAGGAGAGCCGACGGCCCTGACGCAAACCATGGCCGGGCGCAGCTTTCTGGTCTCCAGCCCGCAGGAGAACAACCGCCGCCTGCTGCAGCGGGCGCTGAAGCTGCCGCAGGTTAGCGACGGGGTGATTCAGGGCAAATCGGTGCGTCTGATCCTGAAAAAGGAGGCCCGCATCGATGAGGTTCAGGAACATGACGATATGCCGCCGCTGCAGGTGGCCGACACCGCGCCGCGCTTTGAAGACGCCTTTATCGACCTGCTTGGCGGCGCCGGCACCGCCGAATCGCCGCTGGGGGCGATTATCCATCGCGTTGACGGCAGTAAAGACGAAACGGTGATTGAGGCGCAGTCGCTGACGAAAAAATTTGGCGATTTCGCCGCCACCGACCACGTCGATTTCCAGGTCAAGCGCGGCGAGATCTTCGGCCTGCTCGGCCCCAACGGCGCCGGGAAATCCACCACCTTCAAAATGATGTGCGGCCTGCTGGTGCCCACCTCCGGCAAAGCGCTGGTGCTGGGGATGGATCTTAAGGTCAGCTCCGGCAAGGCGCGTCAGCATCTGGGCTATATGGCGCAAAAATTTTCGCTGTACGGCAACCTCAGCGTCGAGCAGAACCTGCGCTTTTTCTCCGGCGTCTACGGCCTGCGCGGCCGGGCGCAAAATGACAAAATCGCCCGCATGAGCGATGCCTTCGGTCTGAAGAGCATTGCCCGCCACGCCGCCGACGAGCTGCCGCTCGGCTATAAGCAGCGGCTGGCGTTGGCCTGCTCGCTGATGCATGAGCCAGACATTCTGTTTCTCGACGAACCCACCTCCGGGGTCGATCCCCTCACTCGTCGCGAATTCTGGTTGCATATCAACAGCATGGTGGATAAAGGGGTGACGGTGATGGTCACCACTCACTTTATGGATGAGGCGGAGTATTGCGACCGCATTGGGCTGGTCTATCACGGCAAGCTTATCGCCAGCGGCACCCCGGACGCGCTGAAGGCCCAGGCGGCGGATGACAACCAGACGGACCCGACCATGGAGCAGGCGTTTATTACCCTGATTAACCGTTGGGATAAGGAGAATGGCCATGAGCAGTAACCTTCTCTCCTGGCGACGGGTCCGCGCCCTGTGCGTGAAAGAGACCCGGCAGATCGTCCGCGATCCCAGCAGCTGGCTGATTGCGGTGGTGATCCCGCTATTGCTGCTGTTTATCTTCGGCTACGGCATTAACCTCGACTCCAGCAAGCTGCGGGTGGGGGTTCTGCTGGAGCAGCAGAGCGAAGAGGCGCTGGATTTCGTCCATACCATGACCGGCTCACCCTACATCGACGCCACCGTCAGCGATAATCGCCAGCAGTTAATTCAGCTGATGCAGGCCGGTCGCATCCGCGCCATGGTGGTCATTCCGGTGGACTTCGACCGCCAGATGGCCCGCCCCGGCGCCAGCGCGCCGCTCCAGCTCATCACCGACGGCAGCGAGCCCAATACCGCTAACTTCGCCCAGGGCTACGTGGAGGGGATCTGGCAGATCTGGCAGCAGCAGCGGGCGGAAGATCGCGGCGAGACCTTTGAACCGCTGATCGACGTGCAGATGCGCTACTGGTTTAACCCGGCGGCTATCAGCCAGCACTTTATTATCCCCGGGGCGATCACCATTATCATGACCGTAGTCGGCGCGATACTGACCTCGCTGGTGGTGGCGCGGGAATGGGAGCGCGGCACCATGGAGGCGCTACTGTCGACGGAGATCACCCGCGCCGAACTGCTGCTGTGCAAGCTCATTCCCTACTACTTCCTCGGCATGCTGGCGATGCTGCTGTGTATGCTGGTGTCAGTATTTATTCTCGGCGTGCCCTATCGCGGTTCGCTGCCGATCCTGTTTGTCATCACCAGTCTGTTTTTGCTCAGCACCCTGGGGATGGGGCTGCTTATCTCAACCATTACCCGCAACCAGTTTAACGCCGCGCAGGTGGCGCTGAACGCCGCGTTTTTACCGTCGATTATGCTGTCCGGGTTTATTTTCCAGATAGATAGTATGCCGGCGGTGATCCGCGCCGTGACCTACGTGATCCCGGCGCGCTATTTCGTCAACACCCTGCAAAGCCTGTTTCTGGCGGGCAATATTCCGGTGGTACTGCTGGTGAATGTGCTGTTTTTGATTGCTTCGGCGGTGATGTTTATCGGTCTGACAAGGTTGAAAACCAAGCGGCGTCTGGATTAGGTTTTGCCCGGTGGCGCTGCGCTGACCGGGCCTACGGTTTGACCAACATCGATTATACGTTTCGCCGATCCCCCCAGCCGGGCAAACGCAGTGCCGCCCGGCGTTGTTGAATGGGCCAAAGGAGCTATTATGTTTCACCGTTTATGGACATTGATCCGCAAAGAGCTGCAGTCGCTGCTGCGCGAACCACAGACGCGGGCAATTTTAATCATGCCGGTGCTGATTCAGGTGCTGCTGTTTCCCTTTGCCGCGACGCTGGAGGTGACCAACGCCACCATCGCCATCTACAACGAAGACAGCGGTCGCCACGCGGTGGAACTCACTCAGCGCTTCGCCCGCGCCAAAGCCTTTACCCACGTCCTGCTGCTGAAAAGCCCGCAGGCGATCCAGCCGACCATCGATGAACAAAAAGCCCTGCTGGTGGTGCGCTTCCCGGCGGATTTCTCTCGCAACCTCGACAACTATCAAACCGCCCCGCTGCAGCTCCTGCTCGACGGGCGCAACTCCAACAGCGCGCAAATCGCCGCCAACTATCTGCAACAGGTCGTGAAAAATTATCAGCAGGAACTGCTGGAGGACAAAGCGAAGCCGAACAACAGCGAACTGGTGGTGCGCAACTGGTATAACCCGAATCTCGACTACAAATGGTTCGTGGTGCCGTCGCTCATCGCCATGATCACCACCATCGGAGTGATGATCGTCACCTCGCTGTCGGTGGCCCGCGAGCGCGAGCAGGGCACCCTCGATCAGCTGCTGGTCTCGCCCCTCGCCACCTGGCAAATCTTTGTCGGTAAAGCGGTACCGGCGCTGATCGTCGCCACCCTGCAGGCGACTATCGTGCTGGCGATTGGTATCTGGGCCTATCAGATCCCGTTTGCCGGCTCGCTGCTGCTGTTCTATTTCACCATGGTGATTTACGGTCTGTCGCTGGTGGGATTTGGCTTATTGATCTCATCGCTATGTTCAACGCAACAGCAGGCGTTTATTGGCGTGTTCGTCTTTATGATGCCGGCGATTCTTCTCTCCGGCTATGTTTCACCGGTGGAAAACATGCCGCAGTGGCTGCAGGATCTGACGTGGATAAACCCGATCCGCCACTTTACCGATATCACCAAGCAAATTTATTTGAAGGATGCGAGTCTGGAGATTGTGTGGGGAAGTTTGTGGCCGCTACTGGTCATAGCGGCCACCACCGGCTCAGCGGCGTATGCGATGTTCCGAAGAAAGATTGCGTAATTTTTTATCTTTCGCCAGCAGCGAGACCACCGCCGGGCCTGCCAGTATCACCAGCCCGGCGAGGGCCAGCAGCAGGTTGTTGTGCAGCACGCGCGACAGCAACCACAGCGCTATCATGGCGGCGCCGAAGTACCAGGTGGTGGTGAGCTCCTCAAGGAAGTCTCCCACATCGCGCCAGCGCGCCTCATGGTGACGCTGCAGAAACAGCATCGCCAGCAGCGTGACGCTGTAGAGGACGCACAGCCCTAATCCGACGCGCACCAGCGCGCCGCTCATCCATCCCATCACCAGCACTGCCACGACCAGTAGATGCAACATAATCTGCCAGCAACTAAGACCTGTTGCGACGCGTACACGTTGTTGCCACTTCATGGCTTCTCTCCTGAAGGATTTTTCTCTGCTACTCAGAGTACCGCACTTTACGGAAAATTCCGTATCACCGCATCTTTTTGTGACGTCTACTACACTATTTTATTCAGGAAAGTGACATTTACTGGAGAATTATGGCTGAGCCAACGTCGGGATTTTCGTTGAACGTGCTGACAATTAACACCCATAAAGGCTTTACGGCGTTTAATCGGCGTTTTATTTTGCCCGAGCTGCGCGAAGCCGTTCGCAGCGTCAGCGCTGACATAGTTTGCCTGCAGGAAGTGATGGGCGCTCACGAAGTTCACCCGCTGCATATCGAAAACTGGCCAGATAAGACCCATTACGAATTTCTTGCCGACACCATGTGGAGCGACTACGCCTATGGGCGCAACGCGGTCTATCCGGAAGGTCACCACGGGAATGCCGTGCTGTCGCGCTTCCCGATTGAATACTATGAAAATCGCGATATCTCGGTCGGCAACGGGGAGAAACGCGGCCTGCTGTACTGCCGCATCGTACCGCCGCAGAGCCGCGTTACGATTCACGTCATTTGCGTCCATCTCGGACTGCGTGCCGACCAGCGGCAGGCGCAGCTGGCGATGCTGGCGGAGTGGGTCAATACCCTGCCCGCCGGCGAGCCGGTGGTGGTGGCCGGAGATTTTAACGACTGGCGTCAGCAGGCTAACCAGCCGTTAAAGGTCCAGGCAGGGCTGGAAGAGATCTTTACCCGCGCCCGCGGACGGCCGGCGCGCACCTTTCCGGTCAGTTTTCCGCTGCTGCGCCTCGATCGCATTTACGTCAAGAACGCCCACGCCAGCCGCCCGAAGGCGCTGGCCCTCAAACAGTGGCGGCATCTGTCCGATCATGCACCCCTTAGCGTGGAGATTCATTTGTGAAATGTCGTTGGCAGGAAGGCAACCGCATTACGCTACTGGAGAACGGCGACCAGTATTACCCGGCGCTGTTTGCGGCCATCGGTCGCGCCAGCCGGCGGGTGATCCTCGAATCCTTTATCTGGTTTGAAGATGAGGTCGGCTGGCGGCTGCACGCGGTTCTGCTGAAGGCAGCCCGCCGCGGCATCCAGGTGGAAGTGCTGCTTGACGGCTACGGCTCGCCGGATCTTAGCGATGAGTTTGTCGGTGAACTGACCGCCGCGGGGGTGATTTTCCGCTATTACGACCCGCGCCCTAAGCTGATGGGAATGCGTACCAACCTGTTCCGTCGCATGCACCGTAAAATCGTGGTGATCGACGACACCACCGCCTTTGTCGGCGGCATCAACTACTCCGCCGAACATATGAGCGACTATGGCCCGGAGGCCAAACAGGATTACACGGTGCAGGTCGAAGGGCCGGTGGTGCTCGATATTCTGCAGTTCGAACTGGAGAATCTGCCCAACAGCGAAACCGCCCGCCGCTGGTGGCGCCGTCGTCGCCATCAGCCGGAGATCAACCAGACCCCCGGCGAGGCGCAGGCGCTGTTCGTCTGGCGCGATAACCAGGATCACCGCGACGATATCGAACGCCACTACCTGAAGATGCTGACCAGCGCCCGCCGGGAGGTGATAATCGCGAACGCCTATTTTTTCCCCGGCTACCGTCTGTTGCATGCGATGCGCAATGCCGCGCGGCGCGGGGTGCGGGTGAAGCTGATCGTCCAGGGCGAACCGGATATTCCGATTGTGAAGTTCGGCGCCCACCTGCTCTACCACTACCTCGTCAAAGGCGGCGTGCAGATCTACGAATATCGCCGCCGTCCGCTGCATGGCAAAGTCGCCCTCGCGGACGACCACTGGGCCACCGTCGGGTCGAGCAACCTCGATCCGCTCAGCCTGTCGTTGAATCTGGAAGCCAATCTGATCATCCACGACCGGGTGTTTAACCAGACGCTGCGCGATAATCTTAACGGGCTTATCGCCCGGGATTGTCAGCGGATCGATAAAACGATGCTGCCGAAACGCAACTGGTGGCGGCTGGGGGTGAGCGTGATGGCCTTCCACTTTCTGCGCCACTTTCCGGCGTGGGTCGGCTGGCTGCCGGCCCATACTCCGCGGCTGGCCAGGGTCAGCCCGCCGGTGCAGCCGGAGATTGAAACTCAGGATCGCGTCGAGTCACCTACCAGGGATAATCCACTATGAGCAAATCGCACCCTCGCTGGCGGATGGCAAAAAGAGTGCTGACCGTACTCTTTTTTATCGCCGTGATCGTCCTGCTGGTGATTTACGCGCAGAAGGTCGACTGGCAGGAAGTATGGAAGGTGATCCGCGGCTATGATCGGCTGGCCTTGTTCAGCGCCATTGCGCTGGTCATCGTCAGCTATCTGATCTACGGCTGCTACGATCTGCTTGGCCGGGCCTATTGTGGGCATAAGCTGGCGAAACGCCAGGTGATGCTGGTGTCGTTTATCTGCTATGCCTTCAACCTGACCCTCAGCACCTGGGTCGGCGGCATCGGCATGCGCTACCGGTTGTACTCGCGGCTGGGGCTCAACGGCGGCACCATCACCCGTATTTTTTCATTAAGCATCACCACCAACTGGCTGGGCTATATCCTGCTCGGTGGGGTGATATTTACAGCGGATCTGGTGAAGCTGCCGCCGCACTGGTACATCAGTCAGACCACTCTGCGCATTATCGGCGGAGTGATGCTGTTTCTCACGCTGTGCTATCTGTTTGGCTGCGCCTTCGCCAAACGCCGTCACCTGACGATCAAAGGTCAGCGGCTGGTGCTGCCCTCCTGGCGATTCGCGCTGCTGCAGATGGGGGTCTCGGCGGCGAACTGGATGGCGATGGGGGCGATCATCTGGCTGCTGTTGGGCAGCGAGATTAACTATTTCCTTGTATTGGGGGTACTGCTGGTGAGCAGTATCGCCGGGGTGATTATCCACATTCCGGCCGGGATTGGCGTGCTGGAGGCGGTGTTCATCGCCATGCTCTCCGGGGAAGAGATTTCGAAGGGAGCGATCATCGCCGCTCTCCTCGCCTGGCGCGCACTCTATTACTTCCTGCCGCTGCTGCTGGCGACGGTGGCCTATTTGCTGCTGGAGAGTCGGGCGAAAAAGTTGCGGCAAAAGAACCAGCGCAAGCTGGCCCGCGAATGAAATCGCCCGGCGGCGCTGCGCTTGCGCGGACCTACTGGGTCTGAGCCTGTGAAAGGATCCTGTAGGCCGGGTAAGGCGTAGCCGCCACCCGGCAATACCACGGGTACCGTGCCTGACGTCTCGCCCGGCGGCGCTGCGCTTGCGCGGACCAACGGGGTCTGAGCCTGTGAGAGGAGCCTGTAGGCCGGGTAAGGCGCAGCCGTCACCCGGCAACATCACGGGTACCGCGCCTGACGTCTCGCCCGGCGGCGCTGCGCTTGCCGGGCGGTAGGGGATGCAACCTTTTGATATAAAGAGGTTAGCGGCGGTTGCCCATAATACGCAGCAGCATCAGGAACAGGTTGATGAAATCCAGATACAGCGTTAAGGCGCCGAGGATCGAGTATTTACGCAGATTGGCACTGTCGCGGGTATCAATCTGCTCGCCGATGTTTTTCAGCTTCTGGGTGTCGTAGGCGGTCAGGCCGACAAACAGCACCACCCCGATGTAGGTCACGGCCCACATCAGCGCCTCGCTCTTCAGCCACAGGTTAACCAGCGACGCCAACACGATGCCAATCAGCCCCATAAACAGCATGCTGCCGAAGCCGCTCAGATCGCGCTTGGTGGTGTAGCCGTACAGACTCATCGCCCCGAACATCCCGCCGGTGACCACAAAGGTGCTGGCGATGGAGGAGTAGGTGTAGGCGATAAAAATGCTCGACAGCGTCAACCCGGTGAGCGCCGAATAGAGCATAAACAGGGTGGTCGCCATCCCGGAGCTCAGCCGCTGCACCATCCCCGACAGCACAAACACCAGCGCCAGCTGGGCGATGATCAGCCCGAAAAAGGTGATTTTGCTCGAAAAGACGAACATCATCACCGGCGGAGTATTCGCCGCAAACCACGCGATAAACGCCGTCAGCAGCAGGCCGACCGTCATCCAGCCGTACACCTGCGCCATATAAGTCTGCAGGCCGCTGCGGCCCTGCACTATTGAATCGGAACGCGGATATCTGTCCATGACTCTCTCCTGATTAACAAAGTTTCACTCTGTAAGCGTATCACACTACCAGCGCTCTGCCGCCTGACGATCGCTGTCGCGGGCATCGACCCAGCGCTCGCCCTCCGGTGTCGCCTCGCGTTTCCAGAACGGCGCGCGGGTTTT
Organism: Klebsiella sp. 2-CIP_Kleb.; assembly: GCF_050378715.1. Taxonomy (NCBI): domain Bacteria; kingdom Pseudomonadati; phylum Pseudomonadota; class Gammaproteobacteria; order Enterobacterales; family Enterobacteriaceae; genus Klebsiella; species Klebsiella sp. 2-CIP_Kleb. The sequence continues at coordinate 659,213 of NZ_JBNRLG010000002.1, read as the reverse complement.
CAGGTAGTCCATCATAAACTCGCCGGCGGCGAAGGCGCTGCCGCGGTGGGCGCTGGTGACGCCGACAAACACAATCTCTTCCCCCGGCCACATTTCGCCGATGCGATGGATAATGGTCACCCGGCCCAGCGGCCAGCGCTCGCGCGCCTGGTCGACAATCTCCGCCAGCGATTTCTCGGTCATCCCCGGATAGTGCTCGAGAGTCAGCGCTTTCACGCTGTCGCCGAGGTTGTGATTACGCACTTTGCCGGTGAAGGTAACCACCGCGCCGTCTTCGTCGCGTTCGGCCAGCCAGAGATACTCCTCGCCAACGCTAAAGCGCGCCGGGCTAACGACGATACGAGTTTGCGTCATGTCAGCCTCCGGTGACCGGTGGGAAGAACGCCACTTCATCCCCGCTGGCGACAGGATGGTCAAAGGCGGTCAGCGTCTGGTTAACCGCCGCCAGCAGCTTGCCCTCCTCCAGGGCCAGCGCCCAGCGATCGCCGCGAGCGGCAAGCTGCTGACGCACAGCCTCAACGGTGGCCAGCTCGCTGGCGTCGAGAGTCAGCGAATCAGTCCCCACCAGCTCGCGCACCTGGGCAAAAAACAGAACCTTAATCATGGCGTTCGTCCACCTTAAAATCGCCGGACTTGCCGCCGCTTTTCGCCAGCAGGCGCACCGGGCCAATCACCATATCCTTCTGCACCGCCTTGCACATATCGTAAATGGTCAGCGCGGCAACCGAGGCGGCGGTAAGGGCTTCCATCTCGACGCCGGTTTTGCCGGTCAGGCGGCAGAGCGATTCGATGCGCACCCGGTTATGTTCCGGCTGCGCCTGCAAATTGACTTCCACTTTGCTGAGCATCAGCGGATGGCACAGCGGGATCAGCTCCCAGGTGCGCTTGGCCGCCTGGATCCCGGCGATCCTCGCCGTGGCGAAAACGTCGCCTTTATGATGGCTGCCGTCGATAATCATCGCCAGGGTTGTCGCCTGCATCTCGACATAAGCCTCGGCGCGCGCTTCGCGTACCGTTTCCGCTTTGCCGGAGACATCCACCATATGGGCTTCGCCCGCGGCGTTAATATGGGTCAGTTGTGACATACATTATTTCTTCAGGTGAGGAATAAAATTACAAGGACGGGTGCGGGCATCCAGCTGCGGGGCAATGATGTTGTCCCACGCCGTGCGGCAGGCTTTCGTCGAGCCCGGCATAGCGAAGATCAGCGTGTGGTTAGCGACGCCGGCCACGGCCCGGGACTGCAGCGTCGAGGTGCCGATCTCTTCGAACGACAGCATGCGGAACACTTCGCCAAAACCTTCCACCTCACGGTCAAACAGCGGCAGCAGCGCTTCCGGCGCCTGGTCCCCTTCGGTGAACCCGGTCCCGCCGGTGATCAGCACCACCTGTACCTCATCGCTGGCGATCCACACCGATACCTGGGCGCGGATGGCGTAGCGGTTCTCTTTGACTATCGCCTTATCGACGACATGGTGCCCCGCCTCCTGCGCCGCCTCACGCAGCCAGTGGCCGGAAGTGTCGTCCGCTTCGCCGCGACGACTGGAAACGGTAAGAATAGCAATACGGGTCGGAATAAACTCAGCGCTAGCCTGGCTCATCTGAATGCTCCTTTCGAAAACGATTATCCGCCAATATAGGACAGGTTCTGCGTAATACCGGTGTTGCCCTGATGCAGGAAATGGGTCTGCTTTTTATGGGTTAAGGCTTCGGCGATCCGCGCTTCCAGCGCGGCCTGCTGCCGATCATCGGCCATCAGGTCGCGCAGGTCGACGCCGCCTTCGCCAAACAGGCACAGGTGCAATTTGCCGACGGAGGAGACGCGCAGACGGTTGCAGGTGGTGCAGAAGTCTTTTTCGTACGGCATGATGAGGCCGATCTCGCCGGCGTAGTCCGGATGACAAAAGACCTGCGCCGGACCATCGCTGCGCTGGCGGATCTGGTGGATCCAGCCGCGACGCAGCAGCTCGTCGCGCAACACCATGCCGGAGAGATGGTGACGGCGGAACAGGTCGCTGCCCTCGCCGGTTTCCATCAGCTCAATAAAACGCAGCTGAATACGACGCGGCTGGATCCAGGCGAGGAAGGTATCAAGCTGGTGATGATTAACATCGCGCATCAGTACGGTATTCACCTTCACCTTGTCAAAGCCCGCGGCGAAGGCGGCGTCAATCCCGTCCATCACCTGGTGGAATTTATCCTGGCCGGTGATGGCATGGAACTGGCGGGCGTCGAGGCTATCGACGCTGACGTTGATCGCCGTCAGCCCGGCATCGCGCCAGCGTTCGACATCGCGCGCCAGGCGATAACCGTTAGTGGTGACGGCAATCTGACGGATCGCCGGGTTTTCACGCACGGCGGCGATGATCTCGGTGAAGTCACGGCGCAGGGAGGGTTCCCCACCGGTGAGGCGAACTTTTTCAGTGCCCAGCGCGGAGAAAGCGCGCGTGACCCGGCGCACTTCGTCTACGCTAAGAAAGCCGTTGTTATTGACGGCGCCGGGCTTGTAGCCATCCGGCAGGCAGTAGGTGCAACGGAAATTGCACACATCGGTAATCGACAGACGCAGGTAATAAAACTTACGCGCGAATGCATCGGTAAGCTGTGAGGCCATATACACCTTTCCAAATACGGGAGACGCGGTCATTTCTTCCCACGCCCTGGCGACAACCGGCGGCGTCGCGGCCAAACCGCCATATCTTTTGACACAGGCGAAGAGGCTAGAGTGTTAACAGGTTATGCCGATAGTAGCGCGTTCCAGACGGTTTCGCCATTTGCGATTTCGCTATATATTCTTGTATATATCGCTACCTTCGTGCATTTTCGCTACAGAATAGCCATAAATCATCTTTTTGCCTTGATATCGGTCAGTTTGTCGGGCTCCTCCCATCGTCTTTTAGGGGTAGATCGGGTAGTGTGTGGCCGTTTATGTGAAATAAGGAATTTCTATGCGCAATCGTACATTCGCTGACCTGGATCGGGTGGTGGCGCTCGGCGGCGGGCATGGTCTGGGTCGGGTAATGTCCTCCCTCTCCTCGCTGGGCTCACGGCTGACTGGCATTGTGACCACCACCGACAACGGGGGATCCACCGGGCGGATCCGCCGCTCGGAAGGCGGCATTGCCTGGGGCGATATGCGCAACTGCATCAATCAGTTAATCGCCGAGCCGAGCGTGGCGTCGGCGATGTTTGAGTACCGTTTTAGCGGCAATGGCGAGCTTTCCGGCCATAACCTGGGAAATCTGATGTTAAAGGCGCTGGATCACCTCAGCGTGCGGCCGTTGGAAGCGATCAATTTGATCAGAAACCTGCTCAAAGTGGACGCTTTTCTTATTCCGATGTCGGAACAACCGGTGGATTTGATGGCGCTTGATCATGAAGGCCATGAAGTTTACGGTGAAGTCAATATCGATCAGCTCGATAGCGTGCCGCAGGAGCTGATGCTCACCCCGCCGGTACCGGCCACCCGTGAGGCGGTGGAGGCCATCGCCGAAGCCGATCTGATCCTTATCGGCCCGGGCAGTTTCTATACCAGCCTGCTGCCAATCCTGCTGCTTGACGAGATGGCCCAGGCGCTGCGTCGCACTCCGGCGCCAATGGTGTTTATCGATAACCTCGGCAAAGAGCACAGCCCGGCCGCGAGGCTGTCGCTGGCGGAGCGCATCGCGATTATGGAGCGCTATGTGGGCAAGCGGGTGGTGGATGCGGTCATCGCGGGCCCAAAAGCCGATATCAGCGGCATCGACAACCGGCTGGTAATTCAGACGCCGCTGGAAGCCAGCGACGTTCCCTATCGCCATGACCGGGCGCTGCTTCGCGGGGCGCTGGAGAAAGCGCTCCAGCTGCCGGGCTGATCCTGCGCGCCGGAGGATCGGCTTTCGGCGCACCTTAAAATCTTAAGGTTGTCTTAAAACAGAGCTGGCATTATACCCATATCTCTTTCTGTAGGTAGGTGTTATGTCTTTATTGCCTCTGCGTCGGCCCGTTCTCAGCCGCACAACGTATCTGATTCTCTTTGCTTGCTATATCGGTATCTTTCTCAACCTGGCTTTTTATCGCCAGGTTTTCCCGCTACTGCCGGTAAATAGCCTGCATAACTGGCTGGTATTCCTCAGTATGCCAATCGTGGCCATTTGCGTGATGAATATCCTCACCACCCTCGCCTCGTTCCTGAAGCTGGACCGGCTGGTGATTAGCCTTTTTATTCTACTCAGCGCTTCGGCTCAGTACTTTATCTGGTCCTTCGGCGTGGTGATTGACCGTTCGATGATCGCCAATATCTTCGATACCACACCGGCGGAAAGCTTCGCTCTGCTGTCGACGAAAATGGTCATCGTGCTTGGAGTTTCCGGCCTGTTGATGGTTCTGGTGGCCTGGTGGATTAAAGTTCGTAAACCTGCCTCTTTCTGGCGCGGCGCGGCGATGCGTCTGCTCAATATCGCCGTTTCGGCACTACTGATAATTCTGGTGGCCGCGCTGTTCTACAAAGATTACGCCTCGGTGTTCCGTAACAACAAAGAGCTGGTGAAATCCCTGAGCCCCTCCAACAGCATTGTGGCGCTGAACTCCTGGTATGCGCACCATCGCATGGACAACCTGCCGCTGGTGAAGATTGGCGAAGATGCCACGCAGAAACCGGTTATGCATAACGGTCCCCGTAAGAACCTGACGATTGTGGTGCTCGGCGAGACTTCGCGAGCGGATAACTTCTCACTGGGCGGCTACGATCGGGAGACTAACCCGCGCCTGCAACAGGACAACGTGGTGTACTTCCCGAAAACCACCTCCTGCGGCACAGCAACTGCGGTTTCCGTGCCCTGCATGTTCTCCAATATGCCGCGCGCGCGCTACGACGAAGAGCTGGCCCATCACCAGGAAGGCGTCCTGGATATTCTGCAGCGCGCTGGCATCCAGGTGCTGTGGAACGACAACGATGGCGGCTGCAAGGGGGCATGCGATCGGGTACCGCACCAGAACGTGACCGATCTGAAGCTAACCGGACAGTGCATCGACGGCGAGTGCTACGACGACGTGCTGTTCCATAATCTCGACAGCTATATCGATAACCTGCAACAGGATGGCATTATTGTGCTGCATACCATCGGCAGCCACGGCCCAACCTATTACAATCGCTATCCGGCTGAATTCAAAAAATTCACCCCAACCTGCGATACCAATGAAATCCAAAGTTGTACGCAACAACAGTTGACCAATACCTACGATAACACCATTCTGTATGTCGACTATGTCGTTGATAAAGCGATAAAAATACTGCAATCTAAACAGGACAAATTCACCACTAGCCTGGTTTATTTGTCCGACCACGGCGAATCGCTGGGCGAAAATGGCGTCTATTTGCATGGTCTGCCGTACTCCATTGCGCCGGATACGCAAAAGCACGTGCCCATGCTGCTGTGGCTGTCGCCGGATTACCAGCAACGTTACGGTGTTTCCAGCCAGTGTTTGCAACAACAGGCTAAGACGAAGGATTATTCACAAGATAATCTGTTCTCCACCCTGCTCGGCCTGCTCGGCGTCAGCACCCACGAGTACCAGGCGGCAGATGATATTTTAACGCCATGTAGAGAGGCTGGTTGATGAAAATCTTAGTCATTGAAGACGATGCGCTGCTGTTGCAGGGGTTGATACTGGCGATGCAAAGTGAAGGATACGTGTGCGACGGCGTCTCCACGGCGCACGAAGCGGCGCTGTCGCTGGCCAGCAATCACTACAGCCTGATCGTACTCGACCTCGGCCTGCCGGACGAAGACGGCCTACATTTTCTCGCCCGTATGCGGCGGGAGAAAATGACCCAGCCGGTGCTGATCCTCACCGCCCGCGATACCCTTGAGGATCGCATTAGCGGTCTCGACACCGGCGCGGATGACTATCTGGTGAAACCCTTTGCCCTGGAAGAGCTAAACGCGCGCATCCGCGCCCTGCTCCGTCGGCATAATAATCAGGGCGATAACGAAATCAGCGTCGGCGATCTGCGCCTCAACGTCACCCGCCGCCAGGTGTGGCTTGGTGAGACGGCGCTGGATCTGACGCCGAAGGAGTATGCCCTGCTGTCGCGGCTGATGATGAAAGCCGGCAGCCCGGTACATCGTGAGATCCTCTACAACGATATCTACAGCTGGGACAATGAGCCAGCGACCAATACCCTGGAAGTGCATATCCATAACCTGCGCGATAAGATTGGCAAATCGCGGATCCGCACCGTCAGGGGCTTCGGCTATATGCTGGCTAACCATATCGATACGGAATAGACCATGGCTCTGTTTGCAACCGAAAACTGGACCATGCGTCACCGGCTGCTGTTGACCATCGGCGCCATTCTGGTGGTCTGCCAGCTGATCAGCGTCTTCTGGCTATGGCATGAGAGCAAAGAGCAGATCCAGCTGCTGGTGGCCAGCGCCATCGAAGGGCACAACAACCAGAAGCATGTGGAGCATGAGGTTCGGGAAGCGGTCGCCAGCCTGCTAGTGCCGAGCCTGCTGATCGTGGGTCTGGCGCTGTATATCAGCATGCTGGCGGTACGCAAAATCACCCGCCCGCTGTCACGTCTGCAAAGCGAGCTGGAGAGTCGTACCCCGGACAACCTCACCCCCATCGTGCTCAGCGAATCGGTGCCCGAGGTGACGGCGGTGACCACCGCCCTGAATCAGCTGGTTTCCCGCCTCAATCTGACTCTCGATCGCGAACGGCTGTTTACCGCCGACGTAGCGCACGAGCTGCGCACCCCGCTGGCCGGGCTGCGGCTGCACCTTGAGCTGCTGGCGAAAGTGCACGGCATGGGCGTCGACCCGCTGATCCAGCGGCTCGACCAGATGACCACCAGCATTTCGCAGCTGCTGCAGCTGGCGCGCGTCGGTCAGTCCTTTTCCGCCGGCAGCTATCAGCAGGTGCTGCTGCTGGATGACGTGGTCAAACCGCTGCAGGATGAGCTGGAGACCATGCTGGCCGAGCGCCAGCAACGGCTGCTGCTGACGGATGTCGAAAGCGAGGCCGTCGTCTCTGGCGACGCGACGCTCATCCGCGTCATTCTGCGCAATCTGGTGGAGAATGCCCATCGCTACAGCCCGCAAGGGTCGACGATCCGCGTGTCGGTGAAAGCGGGTCTGATGCCGGTGATGGCAGTGGAAGATGAAGGACCGGGAATTGATGAGGCGAAAAGCGGCGAACTCAGTAAGGCCTTCGTGCGCATGGACAGTCGCTACGGCGGCATAGGGCTAGGACTGAGCATCGTCACGCGCATCGCTCAGCTGCATGACGCCCAGTTCTTTTTACATAACCGCCAGCCGGGGCCAGGGGTCCGCGCGTGGGTGTTATTCCCGCGGCGCGCGGGTCAGAACGTCAGCACCCACTGATGGAAGAAGGCAACAATAATGACCAGGGCGGTGGCGACCGCCAGATATTCACGGAAGTTGATTTTTTGCATGGGCGCTATCCTCATCAGGTTGAGGATAGTGTCGCCTGGCGAGATTAAGCAAACATTAAGAAGGCCGCTTTGCGGCCTTTTTTCTTCACCGCGAATGGTTATCTGGCTGCGGAACAGGGCGATAAGGGCCACGCCTTGTCTGCTTCCCGCACGTCCACCTCCCGGCAGTACACGCCGGCACTCAGGAGGCGGCGATAAACAGTTCGCGCAGCTGATGCAGCTGGTCGCGAATTTGCGCCGCCTCTTCAAACTCGAGGTTCTGCGCGTGCTGCATCATCTGCCCTTCCAGCTCGTGGATTTTCTGCTGCAGCGCTTTTGGCGTCATATCCACGCCGCTGAGCCCGGCAGGCTCGACGGCCTTCGCTTTACCGCGCCCTTTGGCTTTGGTTTTCGCCAGGCTCTGGCCCAGCTGCAGGATATCCACCACTTTCTTGTTGAGCCCCTGCGGCACAATGCCGTGCTCTTCGTTATAGCGCTGCTGTTTCTCCCGTCGACGCTCTGTCTCGCCGATGGCTTTCGCCATCGAGGGGGTGATCTTATCGCCGTACAGGATAGCCTTGCCGTTGACGTTGCGCGCCGCACGGCCGATGGTCTGGATCAGCGAGCGTTCGGAGCGCAGGAAGCCCTCTTTGTCCGCATCCAGGATCGCCACCAGCGACACCTCCGGCATATCCAGCCCCTCACGCAGCAGGTTGATCCCGACCAGCACGTCAAACTCGCCAAGACGCAGGTCGCGGATAATCTCCATACGTTCGACGGTGTCGATATCCGAGTGCAGATAGCGCACCCGCTCGCCGTGCTCCTCAAGGTACTCGGTTAAGTCTTCCGCCATCCGCTTGGTGAGGGTAGTGACCAGCACGCGCTCGTTGATGGCCGTGCGCAGGCGGATCTCCGACAGCAGATCGTCGACCTGGGTCGCCACCGGCCGCACTTCGATGATCGGATCCAGCAGACCGGTCGGCCGCACCACCTGATCCACCACCTCGCCGCCGGATTTATCCAGCTCGTAGGCGCCGGGGGTGGCCGACACGTAGATGGTTTGCGGCGCCAGCGCTTCGAATTCTTCAAACTTCATCGGCCGGTTATCCAGCGCCGACGGCAGGCGGAAGCCGTACTCCACCAGCGTCTCTTTGCGCGCCCGGTCGCCGCGGTACATACCGCCGATCTGCGGCACCGTGACGTGAGATTCGTCAATCACCAGCAGGCCGTCTGCCGGCAGGTAGTCGAACAGGGTGGGCGGCGGCTCGCCGGGGCCGCGCCCGGAGAGGAAGCGCGAGTAGTTTTCAATGCCCGAGCAGTAGCCCAGCTCGTTCATCATTTCGAGGTCGAACTGGGTGCGCTGGGTTAAGCGCTGCTCTTCCAGCAGCTTGTTGTTGGCCAGCAGCACCTTGCGCCGCTCCGCCAGTTCCAGCTTAATCTCTTCCATCGCCTGGACAATGCGCTCCCGCGGCGTCACGTAGTGGGTCTTGGGATAAATGGTGTAGCGCGGCACCGTCGATTCCACATGGCCGGTGAGCGGGTCGAACAGCGACAGGCGCTCAACTTCTTCGTCAAACAGCTCAATGCGCAGGGCGATATCGTCCGATTCCGCCGGGAAGACGTCGATCACCTCGCCGCGCACCCGGAAGGTGCCGCGCTGGAAGGCCTGATCGTTGCGGGTATACTGCAGTTCGGCCAGGCGGCGCAGGATCGCCCGCTGGTCAATCAGCATCCCCACCGTCAGATGCAACATCATTTTCAGATACAGGTCCGGGTCGCCGAGGCCGTAAATAGCCGAGACCGAGGCCACCACCACCACATCGCGCCGCTCAAGCAGCGCTTTGGTGGCCGACAGGCGCATCTGCTCGATATGTTCGTTTACCGAGGCATCTTTCTCAATGAAGGTATCTGAGCTGGGGACATAGGCTTCCGGCTGATAGTAATCGTAGTAGGAGACGAAATACTCGACGGCATTTTCCGGGAAAAACTCTTTCATCTCGCCGTAGAGCTGGGCCGCCAGAGTTTTGTTTGGCGCCAGCACCATCGTCGGCCGCTGCAGATCGGCAATCACGTTGGCGATGGTAAAGGTCTTACCGGAGCCGGTGACCCCCAGCAGCGTTTGATGCGCGAGCCCATCCTCCAGCCCCTCTTCCAGGCGGCGGATGGCTTCCGGTTGGTCTCCGGAGGGGCGAAAGGCGGAATGCAGAACAAACGATTTACTCATCAATCAGAACCTAAAAAAGATTTAGCGGCCGGTGTTTAATTCTACCCCCCGGGCCGTTTTTTGCCAATAAATTATACTGGATATTTAAACAGTGCGTGCTTATGATAGCGCCACAATATGGCCTTTTTTGCCGGTAAGCAGGGTATAAAACGCGCGCCGGGCGGAATAATCCTCCGGCCGTCAGGGTTATCCCCAGAAATTTTTACCTTTTAACATTTGTCAAGCGGACGGGTGAAAGTTTTATGGCAGCAGATGACGCTTTTCTTACACCCATTGATTTTATCTAACAAGCTGATATTTAATGCTTTTAAAGAAAAGACGCCTTTCGCGCCAATTCAGCCGCAAGCCGCGTACGCTCTAGCTTACCGCAGGTTTTCTAACTCTAATACACAAGGTTATCCACAGGAATAGTGGATAACTGTCTGCAGCCCAAGACCGCCGCCGCCCGGCGCAAATCGTCTGGCGGCCTTAATCACGTGGCGAAAAATTTTTATCGAACTATTTTTGATAACTATCCGCTTAAAGCCGCTCGATTTTTGCTGCTTTTTGCACCACCCTTTAGCGTCGGGCACCGGAAAAGTGCACCCCAGGCGCTGGCTGTGCCTGATGGTATCGGCATTTAGCGTTTTTTTCCGAGCGTTCTTTTTCCTGGCAAGAGTTTTGCAGCATCTTTCTGTCGCCCTGACGCCAGGATAAGGAGAAAACGTCCATGTTGAATTTACAGGCAGTAAATCACTTTTACGGCAACCAGCATTCGCTGTGGAATGTTGATCTTGAACTACGCCCGGGGGAGTGCATTGGCGTACTGGGACGCGAGGGCATGGGAAAAACCACCCTGGTTAACTGCATTGCCGGGCACCTGCCGGTGGCCAGCGGCCGGATGACCTGGCATGACATTGGCGCCCCGCCGCAGGATCTCACCCCCCTGTCGGCCCAGTCGCGCAGCGCCATCGGTATCGGCTATGTGCCGCAGGATAAACGCATCTTTTCGCAGCTCAGCGTGGAAGAGAATCTGCATATTGCCCTCGCAGCCGGGAAACCCGGGGCTAACGCCAGCGGCGGCGAGATCTATGAACATTTTCCCGAACTCTATGCCCTACGGCAGCGCAAAGGCGCCTCGCTGAGCGACGACGATCAGTACCAACTGGCGCTGGCCAGGGCGCTGATTGTCCAGCCACGGCTGCTGATCCTTGATGAACCCTCGCGCGGCAGAGGGCCGCGCTGTCTGCAAAAGCTGGCGGATCTGCTGCTGCGGTTGAATCGCGATATCGGCCTGACGGTGCTGCTCGCCGAGCAGCACCTGCCCTTTATCCGCCGGGTAGCGGATCGTTTCTGTGTTTTGCACCGGGGCCGTAACGTCGCCGAAGGCGATATTATGGCGCTGGATGAACCGCTGCTGGCGCAGTGGATGACGCCGGATCCAGCGCCCTGAGATCCAGATACTGGCCGAGATCGTCGCGCTGCGCGATATCGGCAAGCCACGGTATTTCGCCGAGGAACGGCGCGGCCAGCCGGTTTTTCAGCGTCGCCAGATACTCGGCGTGGCGCTTGCCCGGCGGCTGCACGTCATTGGCGATCCACCCCGCGAGCGGCAGCCCTGCCTGGCGTACCGCCTGGGCGGTAAGCATCGCGTGATTGATGCAGCCGAGCTTGACGCCCACCACCAGAATCACCGGCAGCTGCTCCGCCTGCGCCCAGTCGGCAAAGGTCAGGGTTTCCGACAGCGGCGTAAACCAGCCGCCGGCCCCTTCCACCAGCACCCAGTCGGCGAGGCGTTCTAACTCGCGCAGCCCGCTGGAGAGCCTCGCCGCGGCGATCGGCCGCCCTTCGTCGGCGCTGATGATGTGCGGTGAGGTCGGCTCGGCGAAGGTATACGGGTTAACCTGTTCATAGCGCAGCGCGACCCGGCTATGACGCTGCAGCGCCAGGGCGTCTTCATTACGCAGCCCTGCGGCGGTAAGCTCGCTGCCGGAAGCCACCGGCTTGTAGCCAGCGGTGTGAAAACCCAGCTGATTCGCCGCCTGCAGCAGGGCGCTGCTGGCGATGGTTTTCCCGACTTCAGTATCGGTCCCGGTGACAAAAAAACGTTTAGTCACGCTCAATGACTCCTGTAAAAAGAGAATACGTCAGCGGGCAGACGCCCTGCCGCTGCGGCCAGGCCAGCTGTAGCTCGCGCAGTTTGCCGCGGCCAAGCGGGGCCGATGCCCGCCCCTGGTGCAAATGGGTGGCGCCGATGCCCTTCAGCGATCGCATGGCGCTCAGCGCGTCGGCGAACGGCAGGCTAATCTGATGCACCTCGCCGGACGCCCGCAGGCCGCTCAGCGCCGCGCGCACCGCCGCTTCGCTGAGAAAACGGTTGGCATGCGGCCGGTCGTCGATGGCCTGCCACGCCTGATTGAGCTCCGGCAGCGAGTCGGCCAGCAGCGTGCTAAACGCCACCCTGCCGCCGGGGCGCACCACCCGGTACAGCTCGCCAAGGGCGGCGCGCAGATCGTCGCACCACTGCACCGCCAGATTGCTCCACGCCAGATCGACGCAGGCGTCCGGCAGCGGCAGCGCCTCAATGTCGCCCAGCAGGTAATACTGGGCGGCGTCGTTACGCTGCGCCTCGGCCAGCATCCCGGGGGAGAGATCCAGCGCGGTCACCACGCTGCCCGCCTCACGCCAGCGGCGGCTCATGCCGCCGGGGCCGCAGCCAGCATCCAGCACCCGGGGAAAATCGCGACGCGCCAGCTGGCGCAGCAGCAATTCCGCGCTGCGCCGCTGCAGTTCATCATGTTGCGAATAGCCGCCGGCCGCCCGGCCAAACGCCGCGGCCACCGCCTGCTTATTCACCGTGGCCATGCAGCACCTCCAGTAAACGGTTAATGTCCTCAGCTTGATGGGCGGCGGTCAGGGTCAGGCGCAGACGTGCGCTGCCGACCGGCACCGTCGGTGGACGGATCGCCGTCGTCCAGCAGCCCGCGTCGCGCAGACGTGCGGCCAGGCTCAGCGCCCGGCCGTTATCGCCGACGATCAGCGGCTGGATCGCGCTGACGGAGTCGGTCAACCCCAGCGACACCTCGCCCATCCCCTCACGGAACTGACGGATGCGGGCGGCCAGGATGTCGCGACGCTGCTGTCCTTCATTGCTGCGAATGATCCGCAGGGCGGCGCTCAGCGCCACCGCCTGGGCGGGCGGCATCGCGGTGCTGTAGATCAAATGGCGGGCAAACTGCAGCAGATAATCGGCCATCGCTTCATCGCACAGCACCGCCGCGCCGCTGACGCCGAACGCCTTGCCGAAGGTAACCACCAGTAGCTCAGGGCGCACCGCCTGCGCGGCGCAGCTCCCGCATCCTTCGTCGCCGACCACGCCGACGCCGTGGGCGTCATCCACCAGCAATAGCGCCCCGGCGGCCTGCGCCGCGGCGTGAAGGGCCGCCAGCGGTGCGCTGTCGCCATCCATGCTGAAAATGCCTTCAGTGACCGCCAACTGTTCGCCCGCCAGCGGCTTAGCCAGCAGTTGCGCGAGGTGTTGCGGATCGTTGTGGGCGAAACGGCGTAGCTGCGCCGGGCTGAGGCTTGCCGCCTCCAGCAGGGAGGCGTGGCTCAGGCGGTCGGCCACGATCCGATCCTCTTTATCCGCCAGGGCGGCGATCAGCGCCTGATTGGCGGCAAAGCCGGAGATAAACAGCAACGCGCGCGGATAGCCCAGCCAGTCGGCAAGTTCCTCTTCCAGCGCGCGGTGGGCCTCGTTATAGCCGCTTACGTGTCCCGAACCGCCGGAACCGACGCCATAACGTTCCGCCCCCTGCTGCCAGGCGGCGATAATCGCCGGATGCTGGCTCAGGCCAAGATAGTCATTGCTGGAGAAGTTAAGCCAGCGCTCCCCTTCCCGCGCCAGCCAGCGCCCGGCGCCGTGCGTCACCGGCAGGCGGCGGCGAAGAGCATCCGCCGCTCGTCGCTCGTCCAGCGCCCGATCGATTCGCTGCTGCCAGCTCATAGCACCGCCGCGTTGTAATATTCCTCAGTGTCCGGGGTGAGTAAGGCCTGCTCCAGGCGCTGCTGCTGCTCATTATCACCTTCCAGCACCGCCGTCTGCTGCGGGTTGATCCCCAGCTTGCGGAACAGTTGCAGGTCTTTATCTTCTTCCGGATTAGGCGTCGTCAGCAGTTTGCAGCCATAGAAAATCGAGTTCGCCCCGGCCATAAAGCACATCGCCTGGGTCTGCTCGTTCATCTGCTCGCGGCCGGCGGAGAGACGCACGTAAGAGGTGGGCATCATGATGCGCGCGATGGCGATAGTGCGAATAAAATCGAAAGCGTCGACATCGTCGTTATCCGCCAGCGGCGTACCTTTGACCTTCACCAACATGTTGATCGGTACGCTTTCCGGCGGCGTGGGCAGGTTAGCCAACTGCAGCAGCAGGCCGGCGCGGTCTTTCACGGTCTCCCCCAGCCCGACGATACCGCCGGAGCAGACTTTGATCCCGGCGTCACGCACTTTGTCCAGGGTATCCAGGCGCTCCTGGTAGGTGCGGGTGGTGATGATGTTGCCGTAAAATTCCGGCGAGGTATCGAGGTTGTGGTTGTAGTAATCGAGGCCCGCCTCGGCCAGGCGCTGCGCCTGGCTGTCGGTCAGAGTGCCAAGCGTCATGCACGACTCCAGCCCCAGGGCCTTCACCCCTTTCACCATCTGCTCCAGATACGGCATATCGCGGTCATTGGGGTTTTTCCACGCCGCGCCCATGCAGAAGCGGGTCGAGCCGGCGTTTTTCGCCTGACGCGCTGATTCCAGCACCTGCTCGACTTCCATCAGGCGCTCTGTTTCGAGCCCGGTTTTATAGCGCGCGCTCTGCGGACAATATTTACAATCTTCCGGGCAGGCGCCGGTTTTGATCGACAGCAGGGTGCTGACCTGCACCTGGCGCGGATCAAAGTGTTGCCGGTGGATTTGCTGCGCTTCGAATAACAGATCGATGAGTGGTTTATTAAATAATTCAGTTACTTGCGACATTGTCCAACGTACGTGGTGAGCCATTGGCTTCTCCAAAGGGTTTTGTTAATTTACGGTTCGGTTTATACTCGTAAACCTAAATGTTTTTAAAATGGTTTACAAGTCACTTATGACCCTGGACGATCTCGCCTTCGATCGGCGCCACATCTGGCACCCCTACACCTCTATGACTTCCCCCCTGCCGGTCTACCCGGTGGTTTCCGCCCACGGTTGCGAGCTGTCCCTCGCCGGCGGCGAACAACTGGTTGACGGTATGTCCTCCTGGTGGGCGGCAATCCACGGCTACAATCACCCGCGTCTTAATGCGGCGATGAAAGCGCAAATCGACCAGATGTCGCACGTCATGTTCGGCGGGATCACTCACCCCTCGGCGGTGGCCCTGTGCCGCCAGCTGGTGGCGATGACGCCGGAATCGCTGGAGTGCGTTTTCCTCGCTGATTCCGGTTCGGTGGCGGTTGAGGTGGCGATGAAAATGGCGCTGCAGTACTGGCAGGCGAAAAGCCAACCGCGTCGACGTTTCCTGACCTTCCGCAATGGCTATCACGGCGATACCTTCGGCGCGATGTCGGTCTGCGATCCGCAGAACTCGATGCACAGCCTGTGGCAGGGCTATCTGCCGGATAACCTGTTCGCCCCCGCGCCGCAGAGCCGCTTTGACGGCGAGTGGGATGAAATGGATATGGTGCCCTTTGCCCGCCTGATGGCCGCGCACCGTCACGACATCGCCGCGGTGATCCTCGAACCGATCGTACAGGGCGCGGGCGGAATGCGGATGTACCATCCGGAGTGGCTGAAGCGGGTGCGTAAAATGTGCGACCGGGAAGGGATACTGCTGATCGCCGATGAGATTGCCACCGGCTTTGGCCGCACCGGCAAGCTGTTCGCCTGTGAACACGCCGGGATTACCGCCGACATACTGTGTCTGGGCAAGGCGCTGACCGGCGGCACCATGACCCTCTCCGCCGCGCTGACCACCCGCGAGGTGGCGGAAACCATCAGCAACGGTGAAGCCGGCTGCTTTATGCACGGCCCGACCTTTATGGGCAACCCGCTGGCCTGCGCGGTGGCCAGCGAAAGCCTGAGCCTGCTGGAGAGCGGCGAATGGCAGCGGCAAGTGGCGGCGATTGAAGCCCAGCTGCTGGCCGAGCTGGCGCCGGCGCGGGGATCCGCCCTGGTCGCCGATGTCCGCGTGCTGGGCGCTATTGGCGTGGTTGAAACCCGTCGCCCGGTCAATATGGCTGCCCTGCAGCGCTTTTTCGTCGAGCAGGGGGTGTGGATCCGCCCGTTTGGCCGCCTGATCTATTTGATGCCGCCGTATATCATCGCGCCTGAACAGCTGTCCCGCCTGACCCGCGCCGTTAACCTGGCGGTGCAGGACGAAACATTTTTTAGCGAATAAATAGCGGAATTGCGTCGTGGTGCAGGCTACACTTCCAGGTTAATCAGCGCATTATCAATGAGGATGAAGCATGAAACTGATCAGTCACGATCTCCAGGACGGCGGTAAGCTGCCTAATCGTCACGTCTTCAACGGCATGGGCTACGATGGCGACAATATTTCGCCGCATCTGATGTGGGATGATGTGCCCGCGGGAACCAAAAGCTTTGTGGTGACCTGCTACGATCCGGATGCGCCGACCGGCTCCGGCTGGTGGCACTGGGTGGTGGCTAACCTGCCTGCGGATACCCGCGTCCTGCCCCAGGGGGCCGGTTCCGGTCAGGCGGAGCTGCCGGAAGAGGCCGTTCAGACCCGCACCGATTTTGGCAAGGCGGGATACGGCGGCGCAGCGCCGCCGAAGGGCGAAACCCACCGCTATATCTTTACCGTCCACGCCCTGGACGTCGAGAAAATTGAAGTGGGTGCCGAGGCCAGCGGCGCAATGGTCGGCTTTAACGTCCATTTCCATTCCCTCGCCAGCGCCTCCATCACCGCCCTGTTCAGTTAATCTCCCCCCGGATAGCGGCTGTCGCCTTATCCGGGCTACTTGCGGCGCCATTTGTTTTTCGGGTGGCGCTGCGCTTACCCGACCTACAATACCCCCAGGCCCACGCAAGCGCAGCGCCGCCGGGCGATTGCCGCGGGCTCGGAGCCGCTTTTATGCCGGGCGGCGGCTGACGCCTTGCCCGGCCTACGGGGGCCTCTCCCAGCCTCACACCTCGTAGCCCCGGTAAGCGCAGCGCCACCGGGGAAATTGGCCTTACTGTTCAGTGGCTACCTGCAGCGCCGTTTTACGCACCCGCGCGTACCACACCACCGTCAGCAGCCCGAGCCAGACCAGGCCGGCAATCAGCGCCATCCGCGTCTCAGCAAACATCCCCAGCACCGCGATAACCAGCCCCATAAACAGCAGCGTCAACAGCGGCGCAATCGGCCAGAACGGGACGGGGAAGGCAATCTGTCTGCGCTCTTCAGCAGACAAACTACGGCGCATGGCGAAATGGGACAGCAGGATCATCAGCCACACCCACACCGTGGCGAATGCCGCCAGCGAAGCAATCAGCACAAAGACCTGCTCGGGGATCAGATAGTTCAGCACCGCCGCCGCCAGCAGCGCGCCGCCCATGACCACCACCGTCATCCAGGGGACGCCGTTGCTGGCGATGCGCTGGAAGCTTTTCGGCGCCAGCCCCTCTTTCGACATGCCGTACATCATGCGCCCGGCGCCGAAGATATCGCTGTTAATCGCCGAAATGCTGGCGCTGATCACGATGATGTTAAGGATTGTCGCCGCCGCCGGGATCCCCAGACCGTCGAAAATCAGCACAAACGGACTCCCCTGCTCGCCAAAGCTGTTCCACGGGAAAATCGCCATCAGCACCGCCAGGGTGCAGACGTAGAACAGGATAATACGCAGCGGAATGGTATTGATGGCCTGCGGGATGACCTTTTTCGGATCTTTCGCTTCCGCGGCGGTGACGCCGATAATCTCCACCCCGCCGAAAGCGAACATCACGATGCCAAGCGAAGCGATAACGCCCTGCCAGCCGTTAGGAGCAAAGCCGCCGTGGCTCCACAGATTTTCCAGCCCGGTAGCCGGGAAGCTATGGCCGAAGCCAAAGAAGATGATCCCGGCGCCCGCCAGCATCATGGCGATAATCGCCACCACCTTCACCAGCGACAGCCAGAACTCCATCTCGCCGAACACCCGCACGTTGCACAGGTTCATGGCGCCGATAAAGAAGATGATGCTGAGGATCCAGATCCAGCGCGGGACATCGGGATACCACAATCCCATATAGATGCCGAAGGCGGTGACGTCGGCCAGGGCGACGATCACCATTTCAAAAGTATAGGTCCAGCCGGTAATAAACCCGGCCAGCGGCCCGAGATACTGGCGGGCGTAGCTGCCGAAGGAGCCGGAAACCGGGTTGCGCACCGCCATCTCGCCTAGCGCGCGCATGACGATAAACACCGCCGCGCCGCCAATCAGATAGGCCAGCAGCACCGCCGGGCCCGCCGCCTTGATGGCGGAGGCCGAGCCGTAGAACAGCCCGGTGCCGATAGCGGAGCCGAGCGCAATAAATCGAATGTGTCGGGCATTGAGCCCGCGCAGCAGATGTGGCTTGTGTTGTTGTTGCATATACAGGTGTCCAGGTTTTTTTATATGACGACAAATATGCGATGTAGGGCGGTCGGGGGAATGACTTCCCCCGACGCGGGTACAGAGAACAACGGTGATTAGTGCAGGCCTGGCAGTACGGCAGGCAGCAGACGCGTCAGGTGACGGGCCGCCAGAAGCGCAATGGCATTATCGATATCCGGGGCGAAGTAGCGATCCTGCGTATAATGAGGGACACGTTCGCGCAGCAGATGACGCGCTTCTTCCAGCAGTGGGCTGGTGGTCAGCCCTTCGCGCATATCCAGCCCCTGCACCGCCGCCAGCCACTCAACGGCCAATACGCCGCGGGTGTTCTCGGCCATCGCCCACAGGCGGCGACCGGCCGCCGGCGCCATCGAGACGTGGTCTTCCTGGTTGGCGGAGGTCGGCAGGCTGTCGACGCTGTGCGGGTGCGATAGCGCTTTGTTTTCACTGGCCAGCGCCGCCGCCGTGACCTGGGCAATCATAAACCCGGAGTTCACCCCGCCGTTTTTCACGAGGAACGGCGGCAGCTGCGACATATGGCTGTCCATCATCAGCGCGATGCGGCGCTCGGAGAGCGAGCCGATTTCGGCGATCGCCAGCGCGATATTATCCGCGGCCATCGCCACCGGTTCGGCGTGGAAGTTACCGCCGGAGATGACGTCATTTTCAGCGGCAAAGACCAGCGGGTTATCAGAGACCGCGTTGGCTTCGGCCAGCAGCACTTCCGCCGCCTGGCGGATCTGGGTCAGGCAGGCGCCCATCACCTGCGGCTGACAGCGCAGGGAGTACGGGTCCTGCACCTTGCTGCAGTTATGGTGCGACTGCGAGATCGCGCTATCGTCGGTCAGCAGATGGCGATACAGCGCCGCCGCATCAATCTGCCCGCGCTGGCCGCGTACCTCATGAATACGCGCATCGAACGGACGACGCGAACCCAGCGCCGCTTCGGTGGTTAACGCCCCGCAAACGACCGCGGAGGCGAACAGATCTTCGGCTTCGAACAAACCGCGCAGGGCAAAAGCGGTCGAGGCCTGGGTGCCGTTGAGTAGCGCCAGCCCCTCTTTCGCCGCCAGGGTAATCGGCTCCAGCCCAACCTGACGCAGCGCTTCGGTGGCCGGCAGCCATTCGCCGCCGCGTACCCGCGCTTTGCCTTCGCCAAGCAGGGTCAGCGACATATGCGCCAGCGGCGCGAGGTCGCCGGAGGCGCCGACGGAACCTTTCGCCGGGATCCACGGCGTCACGCCGGCATTCACCAGGCCAATCAGCGACTGGATCACGCTCAGGCGGATCCCGGAGAAACCGCGGGACAGGCTGTTAATCTTCAGCACCATAATCAGCCGCGCCAGATCATCGTCCAGCGGCTCGCCAACGCCCGCCGCATGGGACAGCACCAGCGAACGCTGCAGGTTCTCCAGATCTTCCGTCGAGATCCGGGTCTGCGCCAGCAGGCCAAAACCAGTGTTAATGCCGTAGGCAGTCCGCCCTTCGGCAAGGATGGCGTTGACGCAGGCCACGCTCTCGTCGATGGCGGCAAACGCGCCGCTGTCGAGGGTAATATTCACCGGGTGGCTGTAGATGTCGCGGAGCTGCGACAGGCTGAGTTGACCCGGGATCAGAGTTAAAGATTTCATTTCGCGTTCCCCTGCGTTGCCGCGACCATCGGAAGATTGAGACCCTGTTCTGCTGCGCATTCAATGGCAATCTCGTACCCCGCGTCGGCATGACGCATCACACCGGTGGCCGGGTCGTTGTGCAGGACGCGGGCGATACGCGCCGCCGCTTCATCGGTGCCATCGCAGACGATAACCATCCCGGAGTGTTGCGAGAAGCCCATGCCTACCCCGCCGCCGTGGTGCAGCGACACCCAGGTCGCGCCGCTGGCGGTGTTGAGCAGGGCGTTGAGCAGCGGCCAGTCGGAGACCGCGTCAGAGCCGTCGCGCATCGCTTCGGTTTCGCGGTTTGGGCTGGCGACGGAGCCGGAGTCAAGGTGATCGCGGCCAATGACGATCGGCGCGGAGACTTCGCCGCTGCGCACCATTTCGTTAAACGCCAGGCCCAGCTTCTGCCGCCATTCCAGACCGACCCAGCAGATACGCGCCGGCAGCCCCTGGAAGCTGATGCGCTCGCGCGCCATATCCAGCCAGTGGTGCAGATGCTTATCATCCTTAATGATCTCTTTCACTTTGGCGTCGGTTTTGTAGATATCCTGCGGATCGCCGGAGAGCGCTACCCATCGGAACGGTCCGATACCCCGACAGAACAGCGGGCGGATATAGGCCGGCACGAAGCCCGGGAAATCAAAGGCGTTGCTGACGCCCACTTCCTGAGCCATCTGGCGAATGTTGTTACCGTAGTCAAAGGTCGGGACCCCCATCTCATGGAAGGCCAGCATCGCCTGCACGTGGTCGGCCATCGAGCGTTTCGCCGCCAGAATGGTGCCCTGCGGATCGGATTCGGCTTTCTGCTGATACTCTTCCCAGCTCCAGCCTTTCGGCAGATAGCCGTGCAGCGGGTCGTGGGCGCTGGTCTGGTCGGTGACCATATCCGGGCGCACGCCGCGTTTCACCAGCTCCGGCACGATCTCCGCGGCGTTGCCGCACAGGGCGATGGAGATAGCGCGACCTTCGGCAGTGTATTTCTTGATGCGCGCCAGGGCGTCATCCAGAGAAGTAGCTTGTTCGTCCACATAGCGGGTGCGCAGACGGAAATCGATGCGGCTCTGCTGGCATTCAATGTTCAGCGAGCAGGCCCCGGCCAGCGTCGCGGCCAGCGGCTGCGCGCCGCCCATGCCGCCCAGCCCGGCGGTTAGCACCCAGCGGCCTTTCAGGCTGCCCTGATAGTGCTGACGACCGGCTTCGACGAAGGTTTCGTAGGTGCCCTGCACGATGCCCTGGCTGCCAATGTAGATCCAGCTGCCAGCGGTCATCTGGCCGTACATCGCCAGCCCTTTGGCATCCAGCTCGTTGAAGTGTTCCCAGGTCGCCCAGTGCGGGACCAGGTTGGAGTTAGCGATCAGCACGCGCGGCGAGTTTTCATGGGTTTTGAAAACGCCCACCGGCTTGCCGGACTGGACCAGCAGGGTTTCGTCGCTTTCCAGGTTCTTCAGCGCCTTCACGATAGCGTCATAGCATTCCCAGTTGCGCGCTGCGCGACCAATACCGCCATAGACCACCAGCTCGTGCGGGTTTTCGGCGACATCGGGATCGAGGTTATTCATTAACATACGCAGCGGGGCTTCGGTCAACCAGCTCTTCGCGGTCAGCGTCGTGCCTCTTGGCGCACGGACGTCCAGCTGGCGATATTTGCTTTGCGACATCGGGGTTTCTCCTGACAATGAACGTTGTTTACGTAGATACATATACTTGTCTATACAAGCATGCGCAAGCCAGGATTTAACAGAAATGATACAATTTTGTTATATTGCGTCAGCAATCACGTTTTGCTGACGCCAGTGTGGATCAGGAGCCAAAGCGGCCCTGCAGACGATAACGGCTGCCGGGGAACAGCAGGCGCGCGTGGGAAACGATATGGGTTGTCGACCAGGTGCGGCGACGGATCAGCAGGCAGGGATCGTGGGCGTGAATATGCAGCAGCGCGCACTCTTCCGCTGTGGCCTGCACCGCTTCAACAATATGTTCACCTTCGGTTAACGGGGCGATCAGCGACAGATAATCATGGGGCGTGGTGGCGGTATAATCCTGCTGGAGATAGTCCGGCACCACCGCGGCATTGACGCAGCGATCTTCGATTTGTACCGGCACCTCGTTTTCGTAATGCACCATCAGCGAGTGAAAGATGCGGGTGCCTTCCGCTACGCTGAGCGCCGTCGCCTGAATATGATCCGCCCGGGTCTCCTCCAGCAGCAGCACCTCGCAGCGGTGCTGATGGTGACGGGCAAGAATTTCTTCGGCAATGCTGCGCACCTCAAACAGCGCCGACTGCCCTTTCGGCTCGGCGACAAAGGTCCCCACCCCTTGCAACCTGACCAGCAGGCCTTCATCCGTTAGCTCGCGCAGCGCGCGGTTGATGGTCATCCGGCTGAAGCCGAACTGGGCCACCAGCTCCGCTTCCGAAGGGATACGGTCATGCGGTCGCCAGACGCCGCTGTGAATTT
Organism: Klebsiella sp. 2-CIP_Kleb.; assembly: GCF_050378715.1. Taxonomy (NCBI): domain Bacteria; kingdom Pseudomonadati; phylum Pseudomonadota; class Gammaproteobacteria; order Enterobacterales; family Enterobacteriaceae; genus Klebsiella; species Klebsiella sp. 2-CIP_Kleb. Next base: position 636,873 of record NZ_JBNRLG010000002.1, on the reverse strand, counting down.
TTTCACCGATAGCCTGCTTCACCTTCTCATAAAAAGGCGCGGGCGCGGAACGGGGTTGCTGTGAAAACATAGCCTGGCTTTCCTTTTGCAAAATGGGCGGCGAAACACCCAGAATATACCGGAATGGCTACTGCCACCAATGGGCGATTTGCCATGCCAGACGGGCCGCCGCGCGGGCGCCCTGACCGTCAATGTCAAACTGCGGGTTGAACTCCACCAGATCCACCGCCTGCAGCTTACCGCTGCGGCACAACGGCTCTACGATGCGCAGCAGGGTCGCCAGCGGCACGCCCAGCGCCGCCGGCGCGGACACCGCCGGCATTTCGCGCGCCGGCAGCACGTCGAGATCGATAGTCAGATACAGACGGTCGAATTGCGCGATATTGCGCTCAAGCTCCGCCAGCACCCGGGTTTCAAAGGCCTCTAATACCTGTAGATCCTCCACAATAGCCACCTCGCGCCTCGCCGCTTCCTCCCAGAGCGCCTGGGTGTTTGCCGCCCGACTGACCCCGATGCAGGTATAGTGAAAACCGCGCTGCTGCGCGTCACACTCTAGCGCCAGCTGGCGGAACGGCGTCCCGGAGCTGGCGCACTCGGCAAAGCGCAGATCCAGATGCGCATCGAGGTTAATAATGCCCACTTTTTCGCCGGGGAAGGCATCCAGTATCCCGGCGCCGTGACCGAAGGCGGTCTCGTGGCCGCCGCCCAGTACCAGCGTGCGTTTGCCGGCGCGCTGGCAGGCGGTCACCGCCTCGCGCAGCGCCTGATGCGCGGCTTCCAGCTGGTCGCCTTCGACGCTAATCGTGCCCATATCCACGCAGCGGTCGTGGCCCTGATGGCTGGCCATATTGGCCAGCGCCCGGCGTAGGGTCGCCGGGCCGTCAGCCGCTCCGGTACGCCCTTTGTTGCGCCGGACGCCTTCGTCACAGGCGAAGCCGAGCAGCGCGATATCGCCGGGCATCTCCTGCGGCGCGAAGCGTTCGGCGCGGGGAATGGTCTGGAACAGACGCAGCGCATTCGGCGCTTCCGCGCTGTCGTCGCGACCTTGCCAAAGGTTAGCGGGGGTAGCTTGCCACAGCATCATTGTAGTTCTCCTCGTACCACACGCTGCCAGAGCGGACTGCGCCCCGGCTCATACACCATCTCGACCGGATGCTCAGCATCCCAGATGGCAAAGTTCGCCACAAAGCCCGCCGCCAGCTGGCCGTGGCTGTTCTGCCGCCCCAGCGCCCGCGCGGCATGGCGCGTCACGCCGGCCCACGCCTCTTCCGGCGTCAGGCCAAATTTGACGCAGGCCATGTTCATCGCCAGATGCAGGCTGGCGAAGGGGCTGGTGCCGGGGTTGAAATCCGTCGCCACCGCCATCGGCACCTGGTACTTGCGCAACAGTTCCACCGGCGGTTTGCGGGTTTCATTGAGGAAGTAGAACGCGCCGGGCAGCAGGGCCGCCACGGTGCCGCTCTCGCGCATCGCCGCCACCCCCTCTTCCGTCAGATATTCGATATGGTCGGCGGACAGTCCGTGATAACGGCTCACCAGCTGCGCGCCGCCCAGCGAGGAGAGCTGCTCAACGTGACCTTTAACCGGGATGCCTAGCGCCTGCGCCGCCTGAAACACCCGCTCGGTTTGCTGCGGGCTGAAACCGACGTTTTCGCAGAAGACGTCGACGCTTTCAAACAGTCCCTCCCGCCACAGCGTCGGCAGGATCGTCTCGCAGACCAGCGTAATATAGCCGTCGGCGTCGCCTTGATATTCCGGCGGCGTGGCGTGGGCAGAGAGCAGCGTCGCCGAAAGCTCGACGCCATTGTCGTCGGCCAGCTGGCGGGCGACCCGCAGCATTTTGCGCTCGTTTTGCAGATCGAGACCGTAGCCGGATTTGATCTCCAGAGTGGTTACCCCTTCACGCAGCAGGCGGGCCAGCCGCGGCTGGGCCAGCGCCAGCAGCTCGGCTTCGCTGCTGTCGCGGGTGGCGCGCACGGTGGCATTAATCCCCCCGCCGCTGGCGCTGATGGTCTGATAGGAGACGCCGTTCAGACGCTGCTCCCACTCCTGGGCCCGGCTGCCGCCGAAGACGAGATGGGTGTGGCAGTCGATTAATCCCGGCGTGACCAGCCGGCCTTCGAGATCGATCCTGCGCCCGCTGGGAAGGTCATCTTCGGCGACGATCGCCGCAATGCGACCGTCGCGGACCAGCAGCGCGTGGCGCTCCAGCAGACCGTACGGTTGAGCGTGGTCGGGGTTCAAGGTGGCGAGACGGGCGTTTCGCCAGATAACGAGTTCGGAAGTGGCTTCAGTCATAGCGCTTAACTTGTCATGGGTTGTATAGACATTTATTTTCATAACGCCGGGAATGTCAACAAAAGCGCGACTAAATGTTATTTATTTGTGACTAGGGACCGTCCCGGAAAAGCGTTCATTGCGTAAAGAAGGTAAGTTTTTCAGCCCGCATCTTCCCGTTTCGTTCAAGTTAGTATAAAACAGCAGGTTTTAAAGGACTTATACCCTGGCGTCTCAGCCGGGGTATTTCACTACGCTTAATTTTGCCCGGAGCAACATGAACACATATTCCGTTTCCCGTCTGGCGCTGGCGCTGGCCTTCGGCGTGACGCTGTCCGCCTGTAGCTCGACGCCTGCCGATCAACAGCCCTCAACGCAGACTGCACCGGGCACCACCGCGCGTCCCATTCTGAACGCCGATGAAGTGAAAAACTTTACCCCGGCGGCCTATTTCCAGTCGCTGAACCCCAATGCCGCGGCCTGGACGCCGTCCGCCATCAGCCTGCCGGCGCAACCTGACTTTATCGTCGGCCCGGCGGGAACCCAGGGCGTGACCCATACCACCGTCCAGGCAGCGGTGGATGCGGCAATTGCCCGCCACTCTAACCGTCGCCTGTTTATCGCCATCATGCCGGGCGAATACCCGGGCACCGTCTACGTTCCGGCGGCGCCGGGCGCCCTGACTCTGTATGGTACCGGCGATAAACCGATTGACGTAAAAATCAGCGAAGCCATTGATTCTGAAATGGATCGCAATACCTGGCGTCGTCTGGTCAACCCGGGTGGCAAATACATGCCGGGCAAACCGGCGTGGTATATGTTCGACAGCTGCCAGAGCAAATCCACCGCCACCGTCGGCGTGATGTGCTCCGCGGTCTTCTGGTCGCAGAATAATGGCCTGCAGCTGCAGAACCTGACCATCGCCAACAACCTTGGCGACAGCGTCGATGCCGGTACCCACCAGGCCGTTGCCCTGCGCAGCGATGGCGACCAGGTGCAGATCGATAAGGTGAACATTCTTGGCCGCCAGAACACCTTCTTCGTGACCAACAGCGGCGTGCAGAACCGTCTGCAGGACAACCGTCAGACTCGCACCCTGGTGACCAACAGCTATATTGAAGGCGACGTGGATATCGTTTCTGGCCGTGGCGCCGTGGTGTTTGATAACACCGACTTCCGCGTGGTGAACTCCCGTACTCAGAAAGAAGCCTATGTCTTCGCGCCGGCCACCCTGAAGAGCGTGACCTACGGCTTCCTGGCGACTAACAGCCGCTTCACCGCCTCCGGGGATAACGTCGCGCAGCTCGGCCGCGCGCTGGATGTTGACGGCAACAGCAACGGTCAGGTCGTGATCCGCGACAGCGCCATCAACGAAGGCTTTAATATCGCCCAGCCGTGGGCGGCAGCGGTAGGCTCCGGCCGTCCGTTCAGCGGCAACACCGGCAGCGCGGATGACAAAGGCAATCTGCAGCGCAACCTCAACGACAACAGCTTCAACCGCATGTGGGAATATAACAACCGCGGCGTGGGAAGCAGCGTGGTCGCCGAGCCGAAACAGTAAAGCGCAACAAGCGTGAAGCATAATAAAAGAGGGGGCGATGCCCCCTCTTTCCTTTTTCGTTCAGCGCTTCATGCCGTCAGGCGGTTCGCCATTTGCGGGTCAGCGGTTTTTCCAGTTCCACGATCAGGAACATGGCGAAGCCGATGATAAAGGTGATCACCCAGTAGCGGAACGGCAGCCCGGTGGTGCCGAACAGCATCTGCATAAACGGCGCATAGATAATCAGCAGCTGCAGCACCAGCAGCACGCCGCTGACGATCCAGATCCCCTTGTTAGCCAGCAGACCTTTGGTTAACGAGAAACCATCCGACACGCGGCAGTTCAGCATATAGAACCACTGGGCGGTGACCAGGGTCTGCAACAGCACGGTACGGATAAACTCCGGCGAATAGCCGCGCGGCTGCAGCCAGGCTTCGAGAATAAAGGCGCTGACCGCAATCATCGACCCCACAAACGCCACGCGCCAGATGGCAAACCCGTCCATGACGTGAATTTTCGGGTCGCGCGGCGGCCGCCGCATAATATTTTTCTCACCGGCTTCAAACGCCAGACCAAACGACAGCGTGGCGGAGGTGGCCATGTTCATCCACAGGATCAGCACCGGCGTCAGCGGCAGCACGTTGCCTGCCAGCAGCGCGATCACGATCAGTAAACCCTGCGCAAGGTTGGTCGGCATGACAAAAAGAATGGTTTTCTTCAGGTTGTCATACACCCGGCGCCCCTCGCGGACCGCGCTGGCGATGGTGGCGAAGTTGTCGTCGGTCAACACCATATCGGCGGCTTCCTTGGTGACTTCGGTTCCCTTGATCCCCATCGCCACGCCGACGTCAGCCTGCTTCAGCGCCGGGGCATCGTTCACCCCGTCTCCGGTCATGCCGACAATCTCTTTCTTGCTCTGCAGAGCCTGCACCAGACGGAACTTATCTTCCGGGCTGGTGCGGGCGAAGATATCGAACTGCTGCGCGGCGACGCTCAGCTGCGCGTCGTCCATCACCTCCAGCTCGCGCCCGGTGATGGCGTTACCCGCATTGCCAATCCCCAACATTTTGCCGATGCTCATCGCCGTTTGCGGATGGTCGCCGGTGATCATCTTCACGCGGATCCCGGCCTGCAGGCAGTCGGCAATCGCCGTGATCGCTTCCGGACGTGGCGGATCCATCATCCCGGCAACCCCTAATAAAATGACCCCCTGCTGCAGATCCTGATGGGTCAGCTCGGTCTGGCCTGCGGCAGCCGGCTTCCAGGCCGCGGCCACCATGCGCAGCCCCTCCCGGGCGTACTCTTCAATTTTGCTTTCCCAGTACGGGAGATCCAGCGGCTGCAGTCCGTTGTCGCTCTGCTGATACTGGCACAGGCGGAACAGAACGTCAGGCGCGCCGGTGACCAGCACCACCTCCTCTTCGCCCAGCCGGTAAAGCGTCGACATGTATTTATATTGCGAATCAAAAGGAATTTTACTACGCAGCTCGCTGGGCTGCGGCGGCAGGGTTATCTTCGCCGCCAGCACCTTCAATGCCCCCTCGGTGGGGCCGCCGGTAATTTTCCACAGCCCGCCTTCCTCTTTGATAAGCTGGCTGTCGTTACACAGATCGATGGTGCGCAGATAGCGCTCAAGAAGCGATCCTGGCGCCACGGCGATCGGCGTCGGGTCGTCGATGGCATGGATTTTACCGACCGGCTCATAGCTGTCCCCTTCCACCCGATAGACGCTGTCCGCGGTGATCACCGCCTTCACCGTCATTTCGTTCATGGTCAGGGTCCCGGTTTTATCCGAGCAGATAACGGTCATCGCACCGAGGGTTTCCACCGTCGGCAGCTTGCGGATAATCGCTTTCTGACGGGCCATCGCCTGCACGCCGAGCGACAGAATAATGGAGATGATCGCCGGCAACCCTTCCGGGACCGACGCCACCGCGAGGCTAATCAACGACAGCATCAGTTCGGAGACCGGCATATCGCGGAACAGCAGGCTAAAGACGAACAGCGCCGCCATCATCACCAGAATGAGGATAAAAATGGCTTTGCCCAGCTTATCCATCTGCACCAGCAGCGGCGTGCGATGTTTCTCAATGCCCGCCATCATCTGGTTGATGTGGCCCAGCTCGGTATCGCCGCCGGTAGCCACCACGATCCCTTTCCCCGCCCCTGAGCTGACGGTGGTCCCGGAAAACACCAGGTTGCTGCGATCGCCGAGCGGCAAATCACCGCTTAGCGGCTCGGTGGTTTTTTCCACCACCGTCGACTCGCCGGTGAGGATCGCCTCTTCCACCCGCAGGTTGTGCGCCTCAATCACCCGTAAATCGGCGGGGATTCGGTCGCCGGCGCGGATCACCACGATATCGCCGGGCACCAGCGAGGTGGTGGGGATGGTTTCATGGTTGCCCTGGCGGATCACCACCGCCTCGCTGGAGAGCATATTGCGGATACTCTGCAGCGATTTTTCCGCATTACTCTCCTGAATGAAGCCGATCAGCGCATTGACCACCGCCACCGCGAGGATCACTGACATGTCGATCCAGTGGCCCATTACCGCCTTCAGCAGCGCCGCCGCCAGCAGGACGTAGATCAGCACATCGTTAAAATGCACAATAAAACGCAGCCAGGCGGGTTTACCCGGCTTCTGCGGCAGGGCGTTTTCGCCATACTGCTGCAGGCGCGTGGCCGCCTCTGTTCCGCTAATCCCGTCCGGCGAACTCTGCACGCTGGCGAGCGTCTCCTCGACGGAGCGCTGATAGTAGGGCGCCCCCGGTTTATCTGTATTCATACTCTCTCCCTCGATTTATGAAGCGGAAGTCAGGACGACATCCCGCCGTCATCAGCGCACAACGAAAACCGGTACATGGGCATAGCGCACGATATTGGCCGCTTCCGAGCCCAGCAGGTGAGTCTGGATCCCCGGATTGCGTGAACCGACAATCACTACGTCCGCTTTTAGCTCATCGGCCAGGGCGATCACTTGATCGCGAACATTGCCACTGCGCACATAAAGATGGCTGGCGTCTTCCGCCAGGCCATTTTTTTTGACCAGCTCGGTCAGTTTTTCCTTAGCGGTAGTAATCAAATGGTCTTCCATCTTTCGGGCATCAGAGATAAATCCACGCGTTAACACCGGAGAGAATGCCGGAATGACATGGACAAGATGAATTTGCCCGGCAGAATGTTGGGCAAGGAATTTTGCATGAGAGAGCGCTTTGTCGGCCAGGCCTGCATCAAAAACGTCAACGGGAACAACGATATTTTTATACATGAGATAATCCTTTTATTACCAATACAATGCGTAGTGATGAATAACCCCATACTTGGGGAGGAACGAAATCTCAACAACAGAAGCGGCGAGCGGAATAGATGTTATTAAACGTAGCACAGGAAAATTAACATTAGAAAATGACGGATTAATAGACTGAAAAATATTATAAAAAGCTCTTATCTCCTGCGAATCTCCTGCCCTTTCCCCAACGATGCCGCCAACGCTCGGGGTATTCACTTTTTTAACACTTCACCTTTTCTCCGACTATGCTGATTACAAGCAGGAGTGCCGCTCCGAATGTCCAGTGGTCACAGCGAGGGCCGAATTAAATGACATTCGCGGTTAGGGTGGGTGTTAAGGGAGAAAATCATGTTTGGTTATAGCCTGTTACGTCTGGGATTCTTTGTCGCGTTGGCGATTGTCGCCTGCACGCTGGTGGGACTATTCACCTATCTGGTTGTCGCCGCCCTCGCCGAATAAGCGTGCGCCGCGTAATAAAAATGTAAAATAAATCCTGAATCTGAGGGGAATACTGTGAACCGTTATTTTTCTCTCATCCCGGTTGTTATTTTATTGACAACCGCTTGCGATCAGAAATCGCCGTCCGTCGAGTCCGCCCCGCGCATGGTCAAGGTGGCGCAGGTGACCGCCGTGGGCAATACCCAGCAGCGAACGTTTCCGGCACGTATCGAGTCTGGCGACTCCACCGAGCTGTCGTTTAAGCGGGGGGGCCAGGTGGAATCGCTGGATATTCGCCAGGGGGCGACCATCGCCCAGGGACAAACGCTGGCGCGCCTGAATGCCCGCGAGGCCCAACAGCGGGTCAATGAACGACAAACGGCGGCCACCCTCGCCCAGCGTCAGTTCGACCGCTTCCAGACCCTGGCGGGACGTCAGGCCATCTCCCAGGCGGAAATGGACGTGCAGCGCGCCAATCGCGATGCCGCCAACGCGGCCTTAAAAATCGCCCGTGAAGAGCTGGCGCAAATGAGCCTCACCGCGCCCTTCGGCGGGATTGCCGCCGGCGTGCATATCCGCAACCATCAGGTGGTCGCCGCCGGCCAGCCGGTGATCACCCTGACGCGGACCGACCTGCTGGATGTAGTCTTCAGCATTCCCGAAAATCTGTTCACCTCCCTGGATATCCGTAATACCGCCTACCGTCCCGTCGTCAGGATCAATACCCTGCCGGGCCGCGAATTTACGGCGGAATACAAAGAGCATACCGGCAGCAGCGATAACAGCACCCTCACCTGGCAGATCATTTTAACCATGCCGCGGCCGGATGATTTTCCCACCGTCGGCGGGGTTAGCGGCACCGTGACGGTCAACCTCGGCAATTTACCGGCCAGCGCCGGAAGGGAAACCCTCGTGGTGCCAGTGGAGGCGGTGTTTAACCCGGATAACCGGCCGAAGAATGAACCCATCGTCTGGGTGGTGAAAGGCGACAATGCGCATCGGTTTCTTGAAGAGCGCAAAGTCACCGTCGGCGAGGTGACCGCGCAGGGAGTGACTATCACCGACGGTCTCCACGCGGGTGAGCAGGTGGTCGCGGCGGGCGTGAGCGAGCTGCATGCCGGGCAGCCGGTGCGGATCTGGACGCGTGAACGAGGATTATAAATGGACATTTCCCGTCAGTTTATTAATAACCCGACCCGCGTCTGGTTAGCCATTCTGCTGCTGGGGGTGGGGGGTCTGTTCGCCCTGCTCAATATCGGCCGTCTGGAAGATCCGGCCTTCACCATTAAAACGGCGGTGATCGTCACCCACTACCCTGGCGCGTCCGCTCAGCAGGTGGAGGAGGAGGTGACCCTGCCGCTGGAAAATGCGATTCAGCAGCTTCCCTCACTGGATAACGTCAGCTCCATCTCCTCAAATGGCTTATCGCAAATTACGGTGAATATCGCTTCGCAGTACCATTCCAGCGAGCTGCCGCAAATCTGGGATGAGCTACGTCGCCGCGTCGGTGACGCCAGCCGACTTTTCCCGCCTGGCGTCGTGACCCCCTTCGTCAATGACGACTTTGGCGATGTGTTTGGCTTTTTCTTCGCCATCTCGGGCGACAGTTTTACCAACCCCGAACTGGTGCGCTATGCCGAACAGCTGCGTCGGGAGCTGGTGCTGGTTCCTGGGGTCGGTAAAGTCGCTATCGGCGGCGTCATTCCGCAACAGATCAATGTTGATATCTCGCTGGCGAAGATGGCGGCGCGCGGGATCACGCTCAACCAGCTCGCCGCTATCCTGACCCGGCTCAACGTGGTGTCCAGCGCCGGAGAGATCCGCGTTGGCAGCGAATCGATCCGCCTTCACCCCACCGGGGAGTTTCAGAGCATCGATGAGCTGGGGGATCTGCTGGTCAGCCCTCACGGCGCCAGCGCCACCACCCGACTGCGGGATATTGCCACACTGTCGCGCGGGCTGACCGATTCGCCGTCCAGTATCTATCATGCCAACGGCCGCCAGGCGGTGACCATGGGGGTCTCTTTTATTCCTGGCGTCAACGTCATTGACGTCGGGCACGCCCTTGAAGCCCGCCTCCAGCAGATGGCCGCCGACAAACCGGCGGGGATCGACATCGCCATTTTTTACGATCAAGCGGCAGAGGTCGCCCACTCGGTCAATGGCTTTATTACCAACTTCCTGATGGCCCTTGCGATCGTGGTCGGCGTGCTGTTGGTGTTCATGGGGGTGCGCAGCGGGATCATTATCGCCCTGTCGCTGGCGCTCAACGTTCTCGGCACCCTGCTTATCATGTATATCTGGGGGATAGAGTTACAGCGGATCTCCCTCGGGGCGCTGATCATCGCCCTGAGTATGCTGGTGGACAATGCCATCGTTATTGTCGAAGGGGTGCTGATCGCCCGCCAGCAAGGTTCGCCGCTGCTGGGCGCCATTAACTATGTGATCCGCCGCTCCGCCCTGCCGCTGCTCGGCGCCACGATCATCGCCATCCTCGCCTTCGCGCCGATTGGCCTCTCGCAGGACTCCACCGGGGAGTATTGCAAATCCCTGTTCCAGGTGCTGCTGATCTCGCTGATGCTAAGCTGGTTCTCCGCCCTGACCATCACGCCGGTACTCATTAAGTGGTGGTTGTTTAAACACGCCCCGTCGGCCGCCGCGTCGGCGGAAAAAGCCGATCCATACCGCGGCCGCTTTTATCGCGGCTATCAACAGACGCTGCGAATACTGCTGCAGCAAAAGACCGTGACCCTGGTGCTGATGGGCGCCCTGCTGGCCGCGGCTATCTGGGGCTTCACCTTCGTTCGGCAGAATTTCTTTCCGTCATCGAATACGCCCATTTTCTTTGTCGACCTGTGGCTCCCCTACGGTACCGATATTAACGCCACCGAGCAGATGACCCGCGATATTGAGCGGTCGATCGCCGGCCAGCCGGGGGTAGTCACCACCGTCGCCACCATTGGCCAGGGCAGTATGCGTTTTATTCTTACCTACAGCGGCCAGCGGCAGTACAGCAACTACGCGCAAATTATGGTGCGGATGGACGACCAGCGCGGCATCGCCCCCGTCACCCGCCACGTGGAAGCCTGGATCGCCAGAAACTACCCGCAGGTGAACGCCAGCACTAAACGCATTATGTTCGGCCCCTCCGGGGATAGCGCAATTGAGGTGCGCATTAAGGGCCCTGACCCGGATACGCTGCGCGCGCTGGCCAGTCAGGTGAGAGATATTCTCGCCGAAGATCCGGCCACCGACAGCGTGCGTAACGACTGGCAGAACCGCAGCAAGGTGATCCGCCCGCAGTACTCCCCGGCGCTGGGGCGCGAGCTGGGGGTGGATAAACAGGACATTGATCATGCGCTGGAGATGAATTTCTCCGGCAGTCGCGCCGGGTTATATCGCGAGGGCGCCGATCTGCTGCCGGTGATCGTCCGGCCGCCGGCAACGGAGCGACAGGATGCCAACCACCTGAATAACGTGCTGGTCTGGAGCCAGAGCCGCCAGCAGTATATCCCGTTGAGTAACGTCATCCATGGCTTCTCACTGGAGTGGGAAGATCCATTGATTCTCCGCCGGGATCGCACCCGGGTGCTGACGGTCCAGACCGACCCCAGTCCGCAAAGCGGCCAAACCTCGGGTGATATTCTCGCCCGGGTGAAACCACGCATTGACGCATTGACGCTGCCGCATGGCTACCGTATCGAATGGGGCGGCGATGCGGAGAATTCCAGTGAGGCGCAGCAAGGGCTGTTCACGACCCTACCGCTTGGCTATCTGGTGATGTTTATCATTACGGTACTGATGTTCAGTTCGCTAAAAAACGCCGTCGCCATCTGGCTGACCGTCCCGCTGGCGCTGATCGGCGTCACGCCCGGCTTTTTGCTGACCGGCATCCCCTTCGGCTTTATGGCTTTAATCGGCCTTCTCAGCCTCAGCGGCATGCTGATCCGCAACGGCATTGTGCTGGTGGAAGAGATAGAGCAACAAAAACAAGAGAAAGATCAACGACAAGCGATCATTGATGCGGCAACATCCCGTCTGCGGCCAATCCTGCTGACCGCCTTCACCACCGTGCTTGGCCTTGCCCCGCTGCTGCGCGATGTTTTTTTCCAGAGTATGGCGGTGGTGATTATGTTCGGTCTGGCCTTCGCCACCGTGCTGACGCTGCTGGTTCTGCCGGTGATTTACGCCTGCTTTCACCATAAGGATATGACGCCTCAACGATGAACAGTACCGGTCTGAGCATTATTAAGACACTCGGCTGTATGACAGCGGTGACTTTTTTCACCATCTATAACACCTGGGATCGCTTTGATTATGATTATCACTGGATCCTCGGGCTGCTGACCTTCGTCTCGACCATCGCCACGCCGCTGTTTTTTGTGGTGGCCGGCTATCTTGATGCGCAGACGCGCCACGACGCCAACTGGCAAATTGGCAAAATTAAAAGCGTGGTGATCGTCTTTCTGTTTTGGATGACGGTCTATTATGTCTGGGAGCCTTATCAGCGCGGCTACCTGATCCAGCCCTGGTTTATTTTCGCCCTGATCGTCATCTATACCTTCCATCCCCTGATTGCCTGGCTCAGTCAGCGGCGCGGCCTGTTTTTCACCGTGGTCCTGACGCTGCTGTGCTGCTCTTATGGTTACGACCTGCTCTCAGTGCTCTATCCGGAAAGACATCTTTTCAGTCTGGCGCCGCAGTATCGTCTGTGGACATGGCTACTTTTTTATTTAACCGGGCAGTTGTTTAACGATCCGCGAGTCACGGAGTGGATACGCGACCCGCGGGTCATTAAAGGGTCGATTATCGCCCTGCCCTTTGTCTATTTATTTACCTGGTTTTATGAGCGCCACTTTTTCTTCGCGCTGTTTAAAGCCGATCGCAATGCGTTCATTCTCACGGGGTCGCAGATTTATATTCTGATCGTCCTGCTGGTGATCGCCGCTAACGCCGTGCAGTTTAAAAAGAACCGCGAGCTGAAGGAGGCGGTGCTGGCGACGGTTAGCAAAGCGATGACCGGGGTCTATATTCTGCACTACTCCGTTTTTCACCTGCTGGTGATGCTGATCCCTATACACTCGTTAGCCACCAAGCTGGGAGTGATTGCGCTAACGTTTGTCCTGTCGGTGCTCATTTCCCTTGCCGCGCTCTCCAGTACGCTGCTCAAGAAGGTGATAACCCTGTAACCGACAACGCGGCGATTTAGCGGAAGCTCCACTGAATGCTGATCACAAACACGCTGGGAATAATGATGCCACTCTCAAGAGCGAAATAGTCGGTAAAGTTGTACTGGATGGCATGGTAAATATAAGGTGAAAAGCCGATCCCGGTGGCATCCTTAAAATCTTTATAGGAGCCATGATCGCCGCAATGCTCGAAGGCGTCGAAGAAGAATTCGCCGGTATAGCCGTAAATGCCTTTGAAGGTCCATCCGCTGCCGTTGTGGTACCAGTCTCTTCTCACGCCCAGCGCCAGGCAGCGATCGTCGAAGCTATTATTCATAGTGCCAATCAGCAGACTGTATTTCGAGTCTTCTGAGAATTTACGTTCCACTGAGAAAAAGTGGTTTTCGAAATTCTCAGTATATTGCCCATGGTTATTGGTCAAATGGTAAACATAGGAACCGGTATTCATCGAATAGAGGTTAATCTCTTTCGCCTGCGCGAGAGTCGCTAACCCGGCCAGGAGCATTACGGTTCTACCGCGCATTTTCCCTCCTCAGTCTTCAAGGCCTGTCCATGGACAGATAGCTTCTGCCATATTTATCCGTCGGGACAAGGGGAAAAGCCCGAGAGGGAAATGGGGGAAAGATAACGATGCCCAACCGCCACATCGTTATTAAAAAGCGTAGCACACCCCTTATCCGCCAACAAACTGAGCAAACCGACAACGAAATGACCGATGTGTTTCCCTTTACCTAATTGTGCAAAAAAAAGACAAAACCTCACCTGCTTTTCGTTATGATCAGCGTCCGACGCGGAAGAAAGCCACCTGTCGACGACAGAGTTGCTGTGTACCCCTTCCTGCGTCGGCGCTATTTCATCCAGCACGCCGGTCAAAACATCACCTTCTCATTATCGTCAGCCTCTTCCCGCCAGTTTTACAAAGGTATCTTGCACAAACCGGATTTTATGTACAAGTAATGCAGACAACAAAATTCTTTAAAATCAATCGATTAATACAAAATACAAAAATAAGTCGTTCCGTTGTACATATAGTCCTGAAAAAAGTTGTACATAGCAGAATCACCGTCTATAGTTTTGGAGTGTTAACTGCTTGTTGCGCAACGAAGCGGGGATGTTTAACAGTGGCGCGGCAAGTCAGGCGGTGGTTCCTGGTTTTGCATTTCCTGTTCGTGACTTAGCGCGTACCAATGGTACGTAGCGACTTTTATTGTCAGTTTGCGTTATACGTGGGAGAGTTCGAGCTATGCATATTAAAAATACCATTCCAGCAGAGTTTGTCTTCAATTCGGCCCTGATGAAGAATATTGAAAATACGCTCATTAAGCAGCACAGAACGATAAATAATGAGCGGATGATTACGGAAATCCAGCATCGCCTGCAAACGGAAAGTAATGAAATACTTTCCGACCTCTATTTGCAGGCGCTGGATATGCTGTCCAGCAAACCTCATCATTAATTAACCGCGCGGAGCTGGCAGCAGGCTCAACCCTGCGGTGCCGGCACGCCTGGGTCTCTATCGGCTAACTGAGGCAAATAAAATGTCACACCATAATACCTGCTATCGTACTGAACATTACGATCTGTGGTTTGATAATCGTTTTCTTCTCTACGGGATGTCGCTGATCCTGAATAGTCTGCCGGCATCTTACTTTCGCAAAAAACATGTTTTCTTTACCAGCGACAATTATTTCGCAGTACTGCAGCACAACTATAACCGTCGGGATACGTTATTTATTCTGTTAACCGAAGGCAACGATCTTAATTTTCTGAGTGAACTGCCTATGCTGCGCTTACCGGCCAATTCAACGCCGGAAGAGTTAAAGATATTTCTGCACCAGCCCACCCGCTACTATAAAACCCACCCGGCGCCGGGCGCCTCGGTGCAGTTTACCGAGCGGGAAAAGAAAGTTATTCAACTTATCAGCAATGGCGAAGCGGTCGCCAGCATTGGCCGGTCGCTGAATCTGCATATTAAAACTATTTATCAGATCCGGCTGAATCTGATTAAAAAGCTCGGCTGTAGCGGTAGGACCGATTTTTTTAATATCAGCCGCAGCGAAACCTTTAAATCCTGGAGCCAGATCCACCTGTAACCCGGCGCGTTAGCCCCGGTCTGCTTTGCGGATCGGGGCGATTAATTATTACCGTGAAAATGGATGCTGAAGCCCTGCTCTTGCCAGTGGCTGAGCAGCTCTTCCTGCAGAGGGGTGGCAGCGCGTCCGGTCCAGACGAAGATGTGCTGGCCGGGAAACAGCTCGGGCCGCGGCGACTCCAGCGGTTCAGCGAGGACGTTGACGTGCCAGCCACGCTGGGAAAGACGCCATGCCTCCAGCCACAGACGGGTCCTGTCCTCATTGCTCCAGCCCACCAGCAGCGTCTCCCTGCCGTTCTTCTTACGCGCTTCGGCAAGAAACAGCGCCACGCAGTCAATCAACAGACCATCCAGCATACTGCTAATCACCAGCGAGGTATTCTGATCGAGCTTCAGACGCTGACGTACCGGCACTAACAGGCTGTCGATGAGCGTGTCGACGGGGTGTTGATGGCTTAGTGCCAGTAATTTGGCACGGATTCTGGCAGGCTGCATATAACGCAGAATGGACATCATCTCTTCCTGAAGATGCGCGGATTCGTCGCGCGCCGCCGGCAGGTTATCCTCCAGCAGCGCTTTAACTTTCCCTACTGATACACCGCGCTCTATCCAGCGCTTGATCTCTTCAATGCGCAGGATATCTTCTTCATCAAATTGTCGATGCCCACCTTCGCTACGCTGCGGTTTCAGTAGACCGTAACGACGCTGCCAGGCGCGCAGTGTGACCGGATTGATTCCGCAACGTTCGGCTACCTCACCGATACTGTAAAACGCCATAGCAGCCTCACATCAATCTGATACTTTAATACCTAAACTAACGAATTCAGGCATCCTGTACAACTCTATTTTCTTGTACAGATAAAGATATCAGGTTGTGGCTCACAGCGCTTGGGAAAAAGATGAAAAAATAATTAGCTGATTTCGAGATGGATCATTTTTTCTCTGGCCAGGCGACGGCAGGCAAGCCTCCCAGACGCGCGCTGGCGAACAAATTCCCTTGAAACTGCGAAATACCGGCTGATTCCAGCCACATCCACTCTTCAGCGCGCTCAACGCCGACGGCTGAGACCGCAATCTCCAGTGAAAAACAGCATTTGATAATCGCCTGTACAATCGACTGGCGCGGCCCATCCTGGTGGATATTGCGGATCAGCTCATGGTCGATTTTAATTCTGTCGGGCTGGTATTGCGCCAGCAGTGACAGCCCGGCAAACCCGGCGCCGAAGTGGTCGATGGCGAGATTGATGCCTGCCCCCTTTAGCTTTCGCACCGCATCGGTAAAATCATCCATCCGCGAAATCACTTCCCGCTCGGTAAACTCGACAATAATCTGCTCAGGAATAAGATCATTACGCTGAATTTGATCGAGCAGGAAACCCACCGCGTTCGGCGCTTTAACCAGCGTCATCGGCAGTAGATTAATACTTAACGCCTTATTACGTAACCCTAATTTCCCCGCCAGCGACAGCGCCACCCGTTTACTGTGCAGATCGGCGAGATAAATGTCGTCACCGGAAAGCCCGGCAAAATAGGCGCCAGGCGACTGGCCGTCCGGTGCGCGTAACAGCGCTTCCCACGAAATAATTTCGCAGGCGAAAGGGTCGACGATCGGCTGGAAGGCAAAGGACCAGCTTTCATTATTATCACTTATCGGGGTATCAGGATAGAAAGTATTCTGATCGGGGATAAATACCCAGCTGTCAGCGGAAGGAATCTCAAAATAGTTCGCTTTTTCCGTTGATTCGACGAAGGTACGGAAAAATTGCAGTGCCCGGTCGTCATAGGTGAGCTGATATTTTGAGGTCCCGCGGTCCATCACCGTCTGCAGCACTTCCTCGCGATCATGTTCGCGTAAATCAAACAGTTCCATGCCGACATTACCGAAACGGCGGGACGGCGCATAGTCGCACAGAAGCTCCACCAGGTTATAGTGGCGGGGATCGCGGCAAATATGCTGATAAATATCCCGAACCTTTTCTTCAGGCCCCTCAATGAGTTGAAAAAAATGCGTCCCGTTAAAAAGTAAAATACCGGTGACATCCGCCTGCCCATTTCTCTCGTTTGCCCTGGCAACCATGGCCTCGATCGATTTGAATGAGACATTGTCGCAAATATGGCTGCGATAAATGATGGTGGTTAGCATAGTGATTCCAGATGGGAGGGATAAGCATTCACAGTAGCAGTTATCAGGCTAATCGTCTTGTAAAACTAGGTTTTGTCTTAACAAAAAAGATACACTAAAAATCCATGTTTTGTGCAAGGCTTTTGCATTTTTCTTTTCTTGTACAACATGCAACGCTAACCCCTACCTTTACAAACCAGAATCTCGCCAAACACAAAAAAATTAACTTAATATAAATCAGAATCTTAACATTTTTTGAATCATTTCTGTGCAACTTTGTGTGTACAGGTTAATAATTATTGTATAAGTTTAATGACAGTTAACAGATGAATGAAATGAAAGGAGCACATATGCAGCAGAATGGTTACATTCCAGATACAGCGAACGCAATTGCCCAGTATTTCAACAAAGCATCGTTACCTTCCCAGCAGGAAACGCTGGGTCAGATTGTGATGGATATTCTCAACGAAGGGCGTCATCTCAACCGCAAAGCGCTGTGCACCAAACTGTTGAGCCGCCTCGACCGCGCCCGTGCCCCAGAGGAAGAGAGTCACTATCAGACCTTAATTGGTCTGCTGTTTGCCGGTCAGGAATAACGTCATCGATCGTCGCCTGTTGCGCCGCAGTAGCAGATGAGGGGCGATCGCATCCACAAACCTGCTGCTGACCTGAATGCCCGTTCGCAGGTTCAGGGAGAGAGTGGCATGCAGAGAGACGGTTATGAATAGCAGTGAAACTGAGGAAATCACCGATGAGATCATCGGCGAGGCGGTGCTCGCGCTTCTGAAAACGAATCGCCCGATTACCACCCCGACCCTGCTGGTTCGACTTCGGTTGATGCAGGCGACAGAGTCAGACCGACAGCGAAGAAAGGTCATCGCTGCTGTGATCGAAGAAATTTGCACGAAGCTTGCCCTTCAGCGCAAGCAAGCGCCTTTGCAGGTAAAGAAAATCAATGGCCGTTGGGAAACCCGAGGTTCGCCGACACAAAGCGCCATGGCGCTGGAAGGTAAAAAGATCCACTGAGTCTCCCAACCATGGTGAATAACACAGAGTGAGAATGTGATGAGACAGACTATGCATCAGCAACCCGATATTTACGCAGGACTGCAGGACACCGCGCTCTCCGACTATTTCCGTAACGCCGGTGATAAGCTGGTTGATGAGTCCGCCGTGATGTCGCTGGCCATCAACAGTATTCTCCAGTCCGAGGGTCACTTGAACAATAAGGCCATTATTTTATGGTTGATTCAGGCGCTGGAAAGCACCGATGACGTGGTGACCGCAGACGTGATCCGTAAAACGCTGGAGATTGTCGTCGGCTACACCATGGACGATATCTAAAGCCATCACGCTTCAGGTCTACCAGGGCAACACCTTCCCTACAGAGCCTGTCCGCTCTGATCAAAAAAACCTCGCTCACGCGAGGTTTTTTCTTTTACCGCCTGACGGATCAGTGAGCGTTGACCACCACCCACATCGGTCCCTGCCCGACCGCATAGCGGCCTTTCTCCTGCAGCAGCCCCTGCTCGCCGGTAATTTCGTACACCGCGATATGGTGCGACTTCTGCCCGGCGGCAATCAGATACTTACCGCTGTGATCGAGGTTAAAGCCGCGCGGCTGGGTCTCGGTCGGCTGATAGCCTTCCACCGCCAGCACGCTACCATCTTCCGACACGCTGAACACCGTGATGATGCTGGCGGTACGATCGCAGGCGTACAAATGACGCCCGTCCGGAGTGATATGAATATCCGCCGCCCAGCGCACGCCGGTGAAATCAGGCGGCATCATATCCAGAGTTTGTACACATTCGATGTTGCCATTCGGGTCTTTCAGCTCCCAAACGTCAATTGAGCTGTTCAGCTCATTGACGCAGTAACCATACTGCTGATTCGGATGGAACACCATGTGGCGCGGACCCGCCCCCTCGACGGTGGTGACTTCCGCTGGCTCCTGGGCGGAGAGGAAACCATCTTCGCTGAGGGTAAACAGGCAGATGCGATCCTGCTTCAGCGCCGGCACCCACAGGGTACGGTTGTCAGGGGAGATATTGGCCGAGTGGCAGCCTTCCAGCCCTTCCACCACGGTGATAGTTTCACCCGGCAGGCCATCCTGCAGCGGGGTCACGCTGACGCAGCCCTGATTGTAGGAGGCGCTGAAGACAAAGCGGCCATGATGATCGGTAGAAATGTGGGTCGGGCTGCCCGGCAGCGCCGCTTCCCCCGCAAAGGTCAACGCCCCGTTATCCGGCGTGATGCGATAAGCTAACACGCGAAACTCCGGACGAACGCCAACGTACAGATACTCCTTATTGGGACTGACCACCATCGGCTGGACCTGACCCGGGGCATCAACCACCTGCACCAGCGTCAGTTTGCCGTCCGCTTCAAGACTCCAGACGTGGATTTGTTGGCTTTCCGGGCTGGCGGTATAAACGGTTTGTTTCATGACTACTCCTTCCCTCACTGCACGTGGATTTTTCATTTTCAGGATAACAGCACCCTGAAAATTATAAGACATCCGCCCATGATACTCGCATCGCCGACCGAATTACCGACGGAAGGCGGCACAAAGGGCATACAGACATTCACGGCAGATGTGGAAAAATTGGTCCTGACGCCACGGCGGTGTACCATCATGGCCAGGTACTTTTCAACATCAACCGGAAATAACACATGACAACACGCGTGATTGCCCTGGATTTAGACGGCACCCTGCTTACCAGCAAAAAAACCATCCTGCCCGCTTCGCTGGAAGCGCTGGCCCGCGCCAGAGAGGCGGGCTACCAGGTGATCGTCGTTACCGGACGTCATCACGTCGCTATTCATCCTTTTTATCAGGCACTGGCCCTCGATACACCTGCAATTTGTTGTAATGGCACTTATTTGTATGATTATCACGCAAAAAAGGTTTTGGCGGCCGATCCTATGTCGGTGGAACACGCGGTAAGCCTCACCGCCATGCTCGCCGAACAGCAGATCCACGGTCTGGCCTATGTGGATGACGCGATGCTTTACGAACAGCCCACCGGGCATGTGATCCGCACCCGCAACTGGGCGCAGGCGCTACCGGAGGATCAGCGCCCGGTCTTCAGCCAGGTCGACTCGCTGGCGCAGGCGGTCCGCGAGGTCAAAGCGGTATGGAAATTCGCCCTCACCGACGATGACATTCCCCGTCTGCAGCGCTTTGCGCAGGAGGTCGGCGAGACGCTGGGCCTGGCGTGCGAATGGTCGTGGCACGACCAGGTGGATATTGCCCGCGCCGGCAACAGCAAAGGCAAACGCCTGGCGCAGTGGGTCGCTGACCAGGGGCTGTCGATGCAGAATGTGGTGGCCTTCGGCGATAACTACAACGATCTGAGTATGCTGGAAGCAGCAGGCACCGGGGTGGCGATGGGCAATGCGGTGGACGAGGTCAAAGCCCGCGCCAACGTGGTCATCGGGGACAATGAGTCCGCCAGCATCGCCGAGTTCATCTACCGTCAGCTGCTGTGATCAGGCGGCGATCGACACGCTTTTGATCTGGGCAAACACCTGCTGGCCTGGCGCTATCGCCAGGTCATCCCGCGCCCACGGGCTGATTCGAGCCCACAGAGGATGGCCGCTCACCCTGAGCTGAACCTCGATCTGTCCGTTGACCTCCAGACACTGAACCACCTCGGCGCGCAAGATGTTGCGGATGCTGGTGGCGGACGGCTGGGCCAGCACCAGCGAAACATCCGACGCCTGAATGCGGATCCGCGCGGTATCACCTGCGGGACGTTCGAGCCGGTTGACCCACAGCATTTGATCCCCCAGCGTCAGCGCGGTCATCGCGTACTGCGGATGCTGCGCGGCGATGGTGGCGCTGAGGATCGTACTCTGCTGTTCCGCCGGCAGCCAGGGGTGCATCACGCTGCTGCTCCAGACCTCCTCCAGCGGACCGAAAGCCTTCACCTTACCGGCCTCCAGCACCAGCACGCGATCGGCCAGATGCTGGATCTCGTCCAGCGAGTGGCTGACGTAAAGCATCGGAATATGGATCTCCTGCGCCAGTCGCTGCAAATAGGGCAACAGTTCGCGTTTGCGCGGAATATCCAGCGAGGCCAGCGGCTCGTCCAGCAGCAGCAGCTCCGGCGCGGTCAGCAAAGCGCGGCCGATGGCTACACGCTGCTTTTCGCCGCCGGATAACCGGCCAGGCAGGCGATCCAGCAAGGGAGCGATCCCCAGCAGCTCCACCAGCTTATCGAACTGGCTGACCATGGATTTCGCCATGCCGTACTGTAGATTGCCGCGCACTTTATAGTGGGGAAACAGGCGCGCATCCTGAAAGACATAGCCGATCCGCCGCTGCTCCGGCGCCAGGCAGATACGCTGCGCGGTGTCGTTCAGCACCCTGCCGTTGAGCACGATCCGCCCCGCCTGCGGCCGGGTCAGGCCGCTGATAGCGTTGATCAACGACGTTTTCCCGGCGCCGGAGACGCCAAAGATGGCGGTGATCCCGCTGCTGGGCAGCGTTTCACGGATCTGCAGACAGTGGCTGCCGAGGGTCTGGGTAAAGTCCAGCTCCAGCATCATTATCCTCCTATGCGCTGGCGGCTCACGCGGGCCAGCCATTCTGATATCAAGAGCGAGACCAGCGCCAGGCCGATAGCGATGAGGCACAGGCGAGCCGCCGCCCCCTCCCCGCCCGGAGTCTGGATCAGGGTGTACATCGCCGAAGGCAGGGTACGCGTTTCGCCGGGAATATTGGAGACGAAGGTGATGGTCGCGCCAAATTCCCCTAACGAGCGGGCGAAGGCCAGCACCGTGCCAACAATAATTCCCGGCAGAGTCAGCGGCAGCGTAATGGTGAAAAATACCCGCCAGCGGCTGGCCCCGAGGGTTCTCGCCGCCTGCTCCAGTTTGATGTCCACCCCCTCCAGCGCCAGGCGGATGGCGCGCACCATCAGCGGGAAAGACATCACCGCCGCCGCCAGCACCGCCCCGCGCCAGCTGAAGGCAAAGCTGATGCCGAACCAGTCATACAGCCAGCTGCCAATAAACCCGCGCCGCCCCATGGCCACCAGCAGCAGATATCCCACCACCACCGGCGGCAGCACCAGCGGCAGATGGAGAAGGCTGTCGAGCAGCGCCTTGCCGGGGAAGGTGCGCCTGACCAGCAGCCAGGAAAAAAAGATGCCAAAGGGCAGGCTCAAGGCCACCGCCAGGGAGGAGACTTTCAGGCTCAGCAGCACCGCCTGCCATTCGGGTTCGCTCAGAAACATCAGCGGGTGGTAAATCCGTAACGTTGGAAAATCGCGGACGCTTCAGGCCCTTTCAGGTAGTCATAGAAAGCGCTCACGGCCGCATTGCGGTGGCCATCGACAATCGCCAGCGGGTATTCGACTTTCTGATGCGACGCCTCCGGGAAGGTGCCCACCACTTTCACCCCTTTGCTGGCCACGGCATCCGATCCGTAGACGATGCCCAACGGCGCTTCGCTACGCTCCACCAGCGCCAGCGCGCCGCGCACGTCTTCCGCCGGCGCAAGCTTCGGCGACAGGGTCTCCCAGGCGCCCAGTTTCTGCAGCGCTTCTTTGGCGTAGATCCCTGCCGGAACGTGCTGCGGATCGCCCACCGCCAGACGGCCCCCTTTCAGCAGGCTGGTCCAGTCGGTTTTCTCATCAATGGTAATCGCACCCTGCGCGCTGGCTTTCGGCGCCACCACCACCAGGCTGTTGCCAAGCAGGGTGGCGCGGGTCGCCGGATCGATGGCCTTTTTGTCAGCCGCGTAGTCCATCCACTTTTGATCGGCGGAGATAAACAGATCCGCCGGGGCGCCTGCTTCAATCTGCCGCGCCAGCGTCGACGACGAGGCAAACGACGAGACGACCTCGACGTTTTTCTCTTTCTTATACGCCTGGGCGATATCCTGCATCGCGTTGGTTAACGATGCGGCGGCGAAAACGGTCACTTTCCCCTCTGCCGCCAGCGCCTGACCCGCGACGCACAGCGTGAGTGATACCCCGATAACCCCGCGTAACCAAGAACCTGCCATCTGAATCTCCTGTCAATGCGTTATGTATTCGACAATATAACGATATGCAGAGCATTTTTATAGTGACACAGGACAATAAAACGAAGGGAAATGATACAGGAGGGAAATAGCACAGCGCCCGGTTAAACCGGGCGCCGGGAAATCAATGATTTTGCTGGCTGCGATCTTTGTGGCCTACGCCGGAGAAGAGGTTGAACACTTCGCCAAGACCGTAAATCAATCCCAGGATGACCGCCATCACCACCGGTACCATGATGACCGCAAAAACCAGACTTTTCAAAAGCTCTAACATGGTTCACTCCAGATAGTATGATTTGCTGATTGTAACGGTTTCAGCCGAAAAAACACGCCCCATTTGTGCGGTGGGTAATGACAAAACCGCGCACAGAGGTTTTGCAACTGGGTGACTATCGGTCACAATACGCTTTTTTGTCAGGAAACGATTATGCAGGCTGAAATTCTTCTCACCCTTAAGCTACAGCAGCGCCTGTTTGCCGACCCCCGGCGGATCGCCCTGCTCAAACAGATTGACCAGACCGGCTCGATAAGCCAGGGGGCGAAGCACGCGGGCATCAGCTATAAAAGCGCGTGGGATGCCATCAACGAGATGAACCAGCTCAGCGAACAGCCGCTGGTGGATCGCGCCACCGGCGGCAAAGGCGGCGGCGGCGCGGTGCTGACCCGCTACGGGCAGCGTCTGATCCAACTGTACGATCTGCTGGCGCAGATCCAGCAGAAAGCGTTTGATGTGCTCAGCGATGACGACGCCCTGCCACTGGACAGCCTGCTGGCGGCCATCTCGCGCTTTTCCCTGCAGACCAGCGCCCGCAACCAGTGGTTCGGCACCATTACCGGCCGCGATCGCCAGCAGGTGCAGCAGCACGTTGAGGTGCTGCTGGCCGACGGTCAGACCCGCCTGAACGTCGCCATTACCGCCCAGAGCGCTGAAAAGCTGGGGCTCGATGAGGGCCAGGAGGTGCTGGTTCTGTTGAAAGCGCCCTGGGTCGGCATCACCCTCGACCCGGCGGTGGCCCGCCAGGCCGAAAACCAGCTGTCGGGTCGTATCAGCCATATCGAATGCGGCTCCGGGCAGTGCGAAGTGCTGATGACGCTGGCCGACGGTCAGACCCTGTGCGCCACTCTGCCACAGGCGCAGACGTCTGGCCTGACGGAAGGGACGGAGGCGATCGCTTACTTCAACGCCGATCGCATCATTCTCGCTACGTTATGCTGACCCCATTGACATTGCGCGCCTGAAGTCGTATCCCTGATGCACATCGCTGCAAAAAATGGGATACATCATGTCATCATTGCAAATTTCGCAAGGCACGTTTCGCCTGAGCGATACAAAAACCTTAAAAATAGACCACCTGAGCGTGGCGGCGGGTGAAAGCTGGGCGTTCGTCGGCAGCAACGGCAGCGGCAAATCCGCCCTCGCGCGAGCCCTGGCCGGCGACCTGACCCTGCTCAGCGGTCAGCGCGAAAGCCACTTCTCCCGCGTAACACGCCTCTCCTTCGAACAGCTGCAGAAGCTGGTCAGCGACGAGTGGCAGCGCAATAACACCGACCTGCTCAGCCCCGGAGAAGAAGATACCGGCCGCACCACTGCGGAGATTATTCAGGACGAGGTGAAAGATCCTGCCCGCTGCGCGCAGCTTGCCGAACAGTTTGCCATCAGCGCCCTGTTGGACCGCCGCTTTAAGTATCTATCCACTGGCGAAACGCGTAAGACCCTGCTGTGCCAGGCCCTGATGAGCGATCCGCAACTGCTGATCCTCGACGAGCCTTTCGACGGCCTCGACGTCAACTCCCGCCAGCAGTTGGCCGCGCTGCTGGCCGACCTGCATCGCGCCGGCCTCACCCTGGTGCTGGTGCTCAACCGCTTCGATGAGATCCCGGAGTTTGTGCAATACGCCGGCGTGCTGGCTGATTGCCTCCTCAGCGAGACCGGCGAGAAGCGCGCTCTTCTGCAGCAGGCGCTGGTCGCTCAGCTGGCGCACAGTGAAAAACTGGACGGCATCACCTTGCCTGAGCCAGATGTACCACCAGCCCGTCATGCGCTGGCAGACTCGGCGCCGCGTATCGTGCTCAATGACGGCGTGGTCTCCTACAACGATCGTCCGGTCATCAACCATCTCTCATGGACCGTGAGCCCGGGCGAACACTGGCAGATCGTCGGCCCCAACGGCGCCGGTAAATCCACGCTGCTGAGCCTTATCACCGGCGATCATCCGCAGGGCTACAGCAACGATCTCACCCTCTTTGGCCGCCGCCGCGGCAGCGGCGAGACCATCTGGGATATTAAAAAGCATATCGGCTACGTCAGCAGCAGCCTGCATCTGGACTACCGGGTCAGCACCAACGTCCGCAACGTTATTCTGTCGGGCTATTTTGACTCGATCGGCATTTATCAGGCGGTGTCCGATAAACAGCATAAGCTGGTGCAGCAATGGCTGGATATTCTCGGCATCGATAAGCGCACCGCCGACGCGCCGTTTCACAGCCTGTCGTGGGGCCAGCAGCGGCTGGCGCTTATCGTTCGCGCGCTGGTCAAGCATCCAACCCTGCTGATCCTCGATGAACCTCTGCAGGGGCTGGATCCCCTCAATCGCCAGCTGGTACGCCGCTTTGTCGACGTCCTGATTGGCGAAGGCGCCACGCAGCTGCTGTTTGTCTCGCACCATGCGGAAGATGCCCCGGACTGTATTACCCATCGCCTGGCATTCGTTCCCAGTGAAGACGGTTACACTTATCAGCTCGGCCCCGTGGCCTGACGCCTCCTGCCGGGGATCGAAAGATCCCTGGTATTTTTCAGAAAAATAGCGCCAACCTCATATAACCAATTGTATATAAAACAAAATAAATTAAATGATGTCGTTTCACCCTCAAGTGTAAACGATTCCACTAACTTGTTCTGTGTCACACTTTTCACTTCTTTGATATGCTATCTTCCTCATACACGATAAGCCGAATGGAGCGAATCATGAAAGTTCTGGTTACAGGTGGTAGCGGTTACATTGGAAGTCATACCTGCGTTCAACTGCTGCTGCAGGGGCATGAGGTGGTGATCCTCGACAATCTCTGCAACAGCAAGCGCAGCGTACTGCCGGTGATTGAGCGTCTCGGCGGCAAAAAAGCCACCTTTATTGAAGGCGATATTCGTAATGAAGCGCTGATGACCGAGATCCTCCACGACCACGCCATTGAAGCGGTGATCCACTTCGCCGGGCTGAAGGCCGTCGGGGAGTCCGTCGCCAAACCGCTGGAATATTACGACAATAACGTCACCGGCACACTGAAATTAGTCTCCGCCATGCGCGCCGCGGGCGTGAAGAACTTCATCTTTAGCTCCTCCGCCACCGTCTACGGCGACCAGCCGAAAATCCCGTATGTCGAAAGCTTCCCGACTGGCACCCCGCAAAGCCCCTACGGTAAAAGCAAACTGATGGTGGAGCAGATCCTGACCGACCTGCAGAAAGCCCAGCCGGAGTGGAGCATTGCCCTGCTGCGCTACTTCAACCCGGTCGGCGCCCATCCGTCGGGCGACATGGGTGAAGACCCGCAGGGGATCCCGAATAACCTGATGCCCTACATCGCCCAGGTCGCCGTTGGCCGTCGCGAATCGCTGGCCGTGTTTGGTAACGACTACCCGACCGAAGATGGCACCGGCGTGCGCGATTATATCCACGTGATGGACCTCGCTGACGGTCACGTCGCGGCCATGGAAAAACTGGCTGACAAAGCCGGGGTTCATATCTACAACCTTGGCGCCGGCGTCGGCAGCAGCGTGCTCGACGTGGTCAATGCTTTCAGCAAAGCCTGCGGCAAACCGATTAACTACCATTTCGCGCCGCGCCGCGATGGCGACCTCCCGGCCTACTGGGCGGATGCCGCCAAGGCCGACCGCGAGCTGAACTGGCGCGTGACGCGCAACCTGGACGAAATGGCGCAGGACACCTGGCACTGGCAGTCCCGCCATCCGCAGGGTTATCCAGACTAAGGAACCTTCATGAGCGTATTTAACCCCGTTGACCATCCGCATCGTCGTTATAACCCGTTAACCGGGCAGTGGATTCTGGTTTCTCCGCATCGCGCCAAGCGCCCCTGGCAGGGGGCGCAGGAAACGCCGGCAAAACAGACCTTGCCGGCCCACGATCCGGACTGTTTCCTGTGCCCGGGCAACACCCGGGTCACCGGCGACACGAATCCGAATTACACCGGTACCTACGTGTTTACCAACGACTTTGCGGCCCTGATGACCGACACCCCGGACGCCCCGGAGAGTGACGATCCGCTGATGCGCTGTCAGAGCGCGCGAGGCACCAGTCGGGTGATCTGCTTCTCGCCAGACCACAGCAAAACGCTGCCGGAACTGAGCCTTGAAGCGCTGGAAGGCGTGGTTAAAGCGTGGCAGGAACAGACCGCGGACCTCGGGAAAAGCTACCCGTGGGTCCAGGTCTTTGAAAATAAAGGGGCAGCGATGGGCTGCTCCAACCCGCACCCGCATGGTCAGGTGTGGGCCAATAGCTTCCTGCCCAATGAAGCGGAACGGGAAGACCGTCTGCAGAAAGAATATTACGCCAGCCAGGGCCAGCCAATGCTGCTGGACTATGCCCGGCGCGAACTGGCCGACGGCAGCCGCACCGTGGTCGACACCGAGCACTGGCTGGCGGTCGTGCCCTACTGGGCCGCGTGGCCGTTTGAAACGCTGCTGCTGCCGAAAGCGCCCGTGCAGCGTATTACCGATCTCACCGACGCCCAGCGTAGCGATCTGGCGCTGGCGTTGAAAAAGCTGACCAGCCGTTACGACAACCTGTTCCAGTGCTCATTCCCCTACTCCATGGGCTGGCACGGCGCGCCGTTTAACGACGAAAACCATAATCACTGGCAGCTCCACGCCCACTTTTATCCGCCGCTGCTGCGATCCGCGACGGTCCGCAAGTTTATGGTTGGCTACGAAATGCTGGCCGAAACGCAGCGCGATCTGACCGCCGAGCAAGCTGCTGAACGACTGCGCGCCGTCAGCGACGTCCATTTTCGTGAATCCGGAGTGTAATGATGAGTCTGAAAGAGAAAACCCAAACCCTGTTTGCTGAGGCCTTCGGTTACCCGGCCAGCCATGTCATTCAGGCGCCAGGCCGCGTCAACCTGATCGGCGAGCATACCGATTACAACGACGGCTTTGTGCTGCCCTGCGCTATCGACTACCAGACGGTGATCAGCTGTGCGCCGCGCGACGATCGTACCGTGCGGGTGATTGCCGCCGATTACGACAATCAGAGCGATGAATTCTCTCTCGACGCGCCGATTATCAGCCACGACACCCAGCAGTGGTCGAACTATGTCCGCGGCGTGGTGAAGCATCTGCAGCAGCGGAACAGCCACTTCGGCGGCGCGGATCTGGTGATCAGCGGCAATGTGCCGCAGGGCGCGGGCTTAAGCTCCTCAGCCTCGCTGGAGGTCGCCGTCGGCACCGTGTTCCAGCAGCTGTATCATCTGCCGCTGGACGGCGCGCAAATCGCCCTCAACGGCCAGGAGGCGGAAAACCAGTTCGTCGGCTGCAACTGCGGGATCATGGATCAGCTGATTTCGGCGCTGGGCAAAAAAGACCATGCGCTGCTGATCGACTGCCGTTCTCTGGGCACCAAAGCCGTCTCGATGCCGAAAGGCGTGGCGGTGGTGATCATCAACAGCAACTTTAAGCGCACCCTCGTCGGCAGCGAGTACAACACCCGTCGTGAACAGTGCGAGACCGGCGCGCGCTTCTTCCAGCAGCCCGCTCTGCGCGATGTCACCCTTGAGCAATTCAACGCCGTTGCCCATGAGCTGGATCCGGTGGTCGCGAAGCGGGTACGCCATGTGCTGACGGAGAATGCCCGCACCGTAGAAGCTGCCAGCGCCCTCGAAAAAGGCGACCTGAAGCGGATGGGCGAGCTGATGGCCGAATCCCACGCCTCGATGCGCGATGATTTCGAGATCACCGTCCCGCAGATCGACACCCTGGTGGAGATCGTCAAGGCGACAATCGGCGATAAAGGCGGCGTGCGCATGACCGGCGGCGGCTTTGGCGGCTGCGTGGTAGCGCTGGTCCCGGAAGATCTGGTCGATACCGTGCAGCAGGCCGTTGCCAACGAGTATGAAGCGAAAACCGGAATTAAAGAGACGTTCTATGTCTGCAAACCGTCACAGGGGGCTGGCCAATGGTAACGCAAACCACCGCGCTGGCGCCGGACGGCCAGCCCTGGCAGCAGGTGACCCTGCGCAATAAGGCGGGGATGACCGTCACCGTGGCGGACTGGGGCGCGACGCTGCTCAGCGCCGAGGTGCCGCTGGCCGATGGCAGCCTGCGCCGCCCGCTGCTGGGATGCGCCAGGCTGGAAGACTATACCCGCCAGGCCGCGTTTCTTGGCGCCTCGGTAGGCCGCTACGCCAACCGCATCGGCAATAGCCGCTTCCCGCTTGACGGCCAGCTCGTCAACGTTACGCCGTCAAACGACGCGGGCCACCAGCTCCACGGCGGCCCGGAAGGGTTTGATAAACGTCGCTGGCGCATCGTCCGCGCCGACGAGCAGGAAGTGCTGTTCGCTCTGACCTCGCCAGATGGCGATCAAGGCTTTCCCGGCACGCTGCAGGCCACCGCGCACTATCGTCTGACCGACGATAACCGCATCGCGATTACCTATCGCGCCACCGTGGATAAACCCTGCCCGGTGAACATGACCAATCACGTCTATTTCAACCTCGACGGTGAACAGCGCGACGTGCGCCAGCACCAGTTGCAGATCCTCGCCCAGAGGTATCTGCCGGTGGAAAGCGACGGTATCCCGGGTGGTGAACTCAAAGATGTTGCTAACACCAGCTTTGATTTCCGCCAGCCGAAAACCATCGCCGCCGACTTCCTCGCCGACGCCGATCAGCAAAAGGTGAAAGGATACGATCATGCCTTCCTGCTGGACGCCGGAGGCGACGCCAGTCAGCCTGCGGCGCAGGTCTGGTCGCAGGACGGTAAGCTGCAGATGACGGTCTATACCTCCGCTCCGGCGCTGCAGTTTTACTCCGGCAACTATCTCGGCGGCACCCCGTCGCAGACGACAGAGCCCTACGCCGACTGGCAGGGGCTGGCGCTGGAAAGCGAATTCCTCCCGGATTCGCCGAATCATCCGGAATGGCCGCAGCCGGACTGTGTGTTACGTCCGGGCCAGGAGTACGTCAGCCTGACGGAATATCAGTTTATCGCCCGTTAATAGCCAGCGCCCTCCGCCGGGGGCGCTGCTTTTCGTCCCCGCCCTCCTCTCTGGCGCCTCTTTTTTCAGCAACCTGCTCTATTTTCCGTCACCAAAGGGCAAAAAAATAACCTGTGTTTTACAAGCACCTTACACTGAGCCACTATTTTCGCTATGGTTAGGGATAAGCATTGCCGTGAGCCAAATCACGGCAATATAATGAGAATAGTTATCAATCAATAACACATACACCAACATATTCAGCGCACCGTTCGCGGCGCGAGGGATGGCGTGTAGAGAGGAGTAAGAGAATGGCTGTAACTAAGCTGGTACTGGTTCGTCATGGCGAAAGCCAGTGGAACAACGAAAACCGCTTCACCGGTTGGTACGACGTTGATCTGTCCGAGAAAGGCGTTAGCGAAGCGAAAGCGGCAGGTAAACTGCTGAAGGCTGAAGGCTTCAGCTTTGATTTTGCTTATACCTCCGTGCTGAAACGTGCCATCCATACCCTGTGGAATGTACTGGACGAACTGGATCAGGCCTGGCTGCCGGTTGAGAAATCCTGGAAGCTGAACGAGCGTCATTACGGCGCGCTGCAGGGCCTGAACAAAGCGGAAACCGCTGAGAAATACGGTGACGAGCAGGTTAAACAGTGGCGTCGTGGCTTCGCTGTCACTCCGCCGGAGCTGACCAAAGACGACGAGCGCTACCCGGGCCACGACCCGCGCTATGCAAAACTGACCGACGCGGAACTGCCGACCACTGAAAGCCTGGCGCTGACCATCGACCGCGTCGTGCCTTACTGGAACGAAACCATTCTGCCGCGCCTGAAAAGCGGTGAGCGCGTGATCATCGCCGCTCACGGTAACTCCCTGCGCGCGCTGGTGAAATACCTCGACAACATGGGCGAAGACGAGATCCTCGAACTGAATATCCCGACCGGCGTACCGCTGGTGTATGAGTTCGATGAAAACTTCAAGCCGATCAAACATTACTATCTGGGCAATGCGGAAGAGATCGCGGCGAAAGCTGCTGCCGTCGCCAACCAGGGTAAAGCGAAGTAATTTCCCCGGTCAAAACAAAAAAGCGTGGAAATCTCCACGCTTTTTTTATGACCTGCGCTAACGCAGAGTAGCTTAGCCGCGACGGGTTTTCACTGCTTCCGCCAGCTGACGCAGGATCGTGTCGGTATCCTCCCAGCCGATGCAGGCGTCGGTGACGCTCTTGCCGTAGGTCAGCGTTTCACCACTCTCGAGGCTCTGGTTGCCTTCCACCAGATGGCTTTCAATCATCACGCCCATAATGGCGCGCTCGCCGCCGGCAATCTGCTGGCATACGTCGGCGCCCACTTCCATCTGCTTCTTGAACTGCTTGCTGGAGTTGGCATGGCTGAAGTCGATCATCACCTGGGCCGGAAGACCCGCTTTCGCCAGACCGATTTTCACTTCCGCCACGTGCTTCGCGCTGTAGTTCGGCTCTTTGCCGCCGCGCAGAATAATATGGCAGTCGCCGTTGCCGCTGGTATTAACGATAGCGGAGTGGCCCCACTTGGTGACCGACAGGAAACAGTGCGGCGCGCCGGCGGCGTTAATCGCGTCGATAGCCACCTTGATGGTGCCATCGGTACCATTCTTAAAGCCCACCGGGCAGGAGAGCCCCGAGGCGAGCTCGCGGTGAACCTGAGATTCGGTGGTACGCGCCCCAATGGCGCCCCAGCTCATCAGATCGGCGACATACTGCGGGGTGATCATATCGAGGAATTCCCCCGCCGCCGGCAGACCGCTGTCGTTAATGTCCAGCAGCAGTTTGCGCGCAATGCGCAACCCGTCGTTGATGCGGAAGCTGTTATCCATATGGGGATCGTTGATAAGCCCTTTCCAGCCGACGGTGGTGCGCGGTTTCTCAAAATAGACGCGCATGACGATCTCGAGCTCGCCCTTCAACGCCTCGCGCAGGGTCAGCAGACGGGAAGCGTACTCTTTCGCCGCCGCCGGGTCGTGAATAGAACAAGGCCCAATCACCACCAGCAGGCGGTCATCATCGCCTTTGAGGATCTGGTGGATCGCTTTGCGAGCATGTGCAACGGTGTTTGCAGCATTTTCGGTAGCAGGGAATTTTTCCAGGAGCGCAACGGGAGGTAATAATTCGTTGATCTCTTTAATGCGTAAATCGTCGTTCTGATAATTCATCTTCTTTCCAGCGTTGCCATACTTATTCAATGAAATGCAATCCCTCCAATCTATCTCTTCGCTGAAATAGTGTAAACGTGATTTTACAGTAGTGATGGAATAATCCTGGAAATAGGCAAAAATACGCCATAAAGTAGCGAAAGCAGGCTCATGAACTACAATATTTAACTGTTAAAGCTAATTAAGTCTTACGTTTCAGGATTATATAGTGACACTGCGATCGTCTGCGGAGTCTTAAACCATAGCGAGTCAGATCCCTGGCACACTTACCGCTGGAGGCGTTTTTTACCGCTTCCCGACCCAACAGGAGTATCCGATGAATATGAAAAAACTGACGACCCTTTTGCTCACCGCCACCTTAAGTCTTGCCAGCGGCGCGGCCCTGGCGGCAGACACCGGCGCCCAGTCCAACAATGGCCAGGCCAACTCTTCCGCTGATGCCGGCCAGGTGGCGCCGGATGCCCGTGAAAACGTGGCGCCGAATAACGTGGATAATAGCCAAATTAACTCTGGCTCTGGCGGCACCATGCTTCATCCTGACGGCTCGACGATGAGCCAGGACAATATGTCGAGCGATGAGGTACATAAAAACTCGATGTGTAAAGACGGCCGCTGTCCGGATACCGGTAAGAAACTGGACAACGGCGACAGCATAAACCATGACAACAGCAAAACCGACGGCACCACCCAGTAATTGATGCGGTGAGTGCGAACAGAGAAAAGGCGAGCTGGGCTCGCCTTTTCTCTGTTTGTTATCGTTCTCTGTTTATGCTGTCATAGCGTGATAATGATAACTATCAAGGGACGACACCATGGCGCACTCGCATTCGCACTCCCCTGCCCAGGCTCCGGATAACGGCAACGCCCGCCGGCTGCTTTGGGCGTTCATCGTCACCGCCGGTTTTATGCTGATAGAAGCCATCGGCGGCGCGATCTCCGGCTCGCTGGCCCTGCTGGCGGATGCCGGCCATATGCTCACCGACTCCGCCGCCCTGCTGTTTGCGCTGCTGGCGGTTCGCTTCGCCAGCCGTCCCCCGAACGCCCGCCATACTTTTGGCTGGCTGCGTTTGACCACCCTGGCGGCGTTTCTCAATGCCATTGCTCTGGTGGTGATCACCATGCTGATTGTCTGGGAGGCCATTCAGCGCTTCCAGCATCCGCAGCCGGTTGCCGGGGTGACGATGATGGTCATTGCAGTCGCCGGTCTGCTAGCCAACGTGCTGGCGTTTTGGATCCTACATCGTGGCAGCGAAGAGCGGAATCTCAACGTGCGCGCCGCGGCGCTACACGTGCTCGGCGATCTGCTGGGTTCGGTTGGCGCGATTGTGGCCGCCGTGGTGATCCTCACCACCGGCTGGACGCCTGTCGATCCGATCCTTTCCGTGCTGGTTTCCTGCCTGGTGCTACGTAGCGCATGGCGGCTGCTGAAGGAGAGTCTGAATGAGCTGCTGGAAGGCGCGCCGCGTTCGCTGGATGTGGCGGCCCTACAGCGGGATATCCGCCGCTCTATCCCGGAGGTGCGCGATGTTCACCACGTTCACGTCTGGCTGGTGGGGGAAAAACCGGTGATGACGCTGCATGTGCAGGTTGTCCCGCCGCACGATCATGATGCGTTACTCAACCGCATCCTGCATTTCCTGGAACATAAATATGAAATTGAGCATGCCACGGTGCAGATGGAGTACCAGCCCTGCAGCGGCCCGGAGTGCCATCTCAACACGATGCACGCCGGGCACGATCATCACCACCATCATTAGCCAGAAAACGCGTGAGAACCTCGCTCACGCGCGCTGTTTATCCACATTCGGCTGCCGTTCAGCGCAATGAACGTCAGCAAGAGATATTCCAGCGACATAGCATAGACGCCCTGACGGGCAAAAATCACCACGCTTATGACGTTGACGATGACCCACAGCAGCCAGTTCTCAACGTATTTGCGGGTCATTAAGATCATCGCCACTACCGACAGCACCGTCATACAGGAGTCCCAGAACGGGAAGGCATCCGGCTGCAGTTCCGGCATCGTGACCTGCAAACCAAGCGCTTGCATCAGGCTGACCGCGATTCGCGTCAGGAAGGCAAAAAACGGATTGATAAACAGGGTCAGCAAGCCGATCGCCACCACGCAGGCCGCCAGCCAGCCCAGGGCTTTACTGCGTGGTAGCCAGCGGATCTGCAGCTCGGCCTCATGATTGCTGCTTTGCCGCGACCAGGCATACCAGCCGTAAACGTTAGCGGCAAAGAAGAACAGCTGCAGCAACAGGCTGGCGTACAGCTGGATCTGAAAGAAGATGATGGCGAACAGCGTGACGTTGACCAGACCGAATGCATAGTTGCTGATCTTCTCCAGGCTCGCCAGCCAGATACACAGCAGCCCGGCGATGGTCCCCACGGCCTCTATCCAGGAGAGATCGTACCCCCCGGCGCCGATGGGTATATGTACTAAAATATTCTGCGTGCTAAAAAAATCCATTTTATCCTCTCAGCGTCAGATGACGCGGCAATAGGTTATCCCCGTAGTGTAGCCGCAAAATCCAGCATCCGGTTAAGGGGAATTAATGCGCCGGTCCGCAGCGCTTCGTCGACGTGGATTTCATGTTCAGCGCCGCCCTGCTCGAGCCCCTCGGCAATGGCTTTCAGGCCGTTCATCGCCATCCACGGACAATGCGCGCAGCTGCGGCAGGTCGCCCCTTCACCAGCGGTGGGCGCTTCCAGCAGCGTTTTCTCCGGCACCGCCTGTTGCATTTTATAAAAGATACCGCGATCGGTCGCCACGATCAGCTGGCGCTGGGGCAGGCTTTTCGCCGCCGCGATCAGCTGACTGGTGGAACCTACGGCATCGGCCATCTCGACGATTGCCTGCGGCGACTCGGGATGGACCAGTACAGCAGCTTCAGGATAGAGGGCCTTCATCCGCATCAACGCCTGAGTTTTAAACTCGTCGTGCACGATGCACGCCCCCTGCCAGCAAAGCACGTCTGCGCCGGTCTGACGCTGAACGTAGCGGCCAAGATGGCGGTCCGGCGCCCAGAGGATCTTTTGACCCAGGCTGTCCAGATGATCAATGAGTTCCACGGCGATACTGGAGGTCACTACCCAGTCAGCGCGGGCCTTCACCGCGGCGGACGTATTGGCATAAACCACCACGGTGCGATCGGGATGGGCATCGCAGAAGGCGTTGAATTCCTCAATCGGACAGCCCAGATCCAGCGAACACTCGGCGTTCAGGGTCGGCATCAGAATGGTCTTTTCCGGGCTAAGGATTTTGGCGGTTTCCCCCATAAAACGCACCCCGGCGACCAGCAGCGTGGAGGCCGAATGGCGGGCGCCAAAGCGCGCCATCTCCAGCGAGTCGGCTATACAGCCGCCGGTCTCTTCCGCCAGTTGTTGAATTTCAGGATCGGTGTAGTAATGCGCCACCATCACGGCATCGCGCTCGCGCAGCAGACGCTTGATTTTCTCGCGGTAAAACTGCTTTTCGTCGACGGTCAGCGGCTGCGGTTTCGGTGGGAAGGGATAAATCGCCGTTTCAGGATCAAACATTACGCTCATCATGCAATCTCGTTTTACTGGCTTAACTCTAAGACCGTCACTATGGCCTGTCTGCGCCTTAACACGGTCATGGTGTTTTATATGCTAAACAAGATAGCGGATTACGAGCAAAAAGTCGTGATGAATTTTGTACATGAGCACCTATTCCCCGGGGACGATGCTACGCATCTTCCCGGGCTACCGGTTCGTGCCTTATGGCGTCACGGTAAGCGGCGGCAGGGGGTCATGCTGAAGTAGGATTGTGGAGAATGACGCATAGCAAAAAGGCGCCTTTAGGGCGCCTTTTTACATTGGTGGGTCGTGCAGGATTCGAACCTGCGACCAATTGATTAAAAGTCAACTGCTCTACCAACTGAGCTAACGACCCCTTGCGGGATTTTGCTACTGTAATCATTCAGGATGGTGGGTCGTGCAGGATGACTCGGCTTCGCCTCGCCCTTCGGCGCCGTTGCTGACGCAACGTTATCCTTCACTTTTCTACCAGTTACCATCATTAAAGATTGGTGGGTCGTGCAGGATTCGAACCTGCGACCAATTGATTAAAAGTCAACTGCTCTACCAACTGAGCTAACGACCCGCTCTGGTATTACCTGAATAATTTCACTCGACACCAATATTGAAATTGGTGGGTCGTGCAGGATGACTCGGCTTCACCTCGCCCTGGGGCGCCGTTGCTGACGCAACGTTATCCTTCACGTTCAACATCTGAGTTAAATGCTGAAATTGGTGGGTCGTGCAGGATTCGAACCTGCGACCAATTGATTAAAAGTCAACTGCTCTACCAACTGAGCTAACGACCCGAGTGGTGGGTGATGACGGGATCGAACCGCCGACCCCCTCCTTGTAAGGGAGGTGCTCTCCCAGCTGAGCTAATCACCCGAAACTGCGCTGGATACTACTGATACTGCCTCCACCGACCCCATCATTATAATGGTGGGTCGTGCAGGATTCGAACCTGCGACCAATTGATTAAAAGTCAACTGCTCTACCAACTGAGCTAACGACCCGGTGGTGGGTGATGACGGGATCGAACCGCCGACCCCCTCCTTGTAAGGGAGGTGCTCTCCCAGCTGAGCTAATCACCCGATACTACGCTGGATACTGCTAATTGGTGGGTCGTGCAGGATGACTCGGCTTTGCCTCGCCCTATGGGCCGTTGCTGTCGCAACGTTATCCTTCACGTTTTACTATCGCGTTCCACCAGAACGATTGGTGGGTCGTGCAGGATTCGAACCTGCGACCAATTGATTAAAAGTCAACTGCTCTACCAACTGAGCTAACGACCCACTCTGGCGTCGCTTTGGGCTTGTTTGATATCCCTTGGCAACGGCGGCATATATTACTGATTTCAGAATTCAGCGCAACTAAAATTTCGATAAAGATCACTTAACTGCTGGCGATTCAGGCGACAAGACCAGAAATGATGCGATTTCTGGTCATGCCGTAATCAACCAAGGGCATTAAGTCGTTTTTGCGCTTGTTTCGCACCGTCGGTGCCGGGGAATTTGTTGATCACCTGCTGGTAAACCGCTTTCGCTTTCGCGGTATCACCTTTGTCCTGCATGATCACACCGACCTTAAACATGGCGTCTGGCGCTTTTGGCGATTTCGGGTAGTTCTTCACCACCGAGGCGAAGTAAAACGCCGCATCGTCTTTTTTCCCCTTATTGTAGTTCAACTGTCCGAGCCAATAGTTGGCGTTCGGCTGATAAGTCGAATCCGGGTACTTTTTAACGAAGTTCTGGAACGCCGCCATGGCGTCATCCTGGCGTGAAGCATCCTTCACCAGGGCAATGGCCGCATTGTAATCGGTGTTCGCATCGCCGGTCATCGCCGGAGCGCCTGAAGAGGCCGCTGGCGCTGCGCTGGTAGCAGCCGCGCTCTGATCGCCGGAAGACGACGTCTGGGCGCCAGCCGCTGCTGCGCCACCCCCGCTCGTCAGCCCGTCAATCTGCAGCAGAATCTGCTTTTGACGCTCAACGATCTGATTCAGCTGATACTGGTTCTCCTGGATCTGACCACGGAGAGAATCAATGTCAGTCTGGTTATCAGAGAGTTGTTGCTGGAGTTGGGTTAAAAGCTGGCTGTGAGCATTGGAAATACGCTCAAGTTGAGTGACACGGTCTTCGACCGAGCCTGAGCCGACACTACTGATTGGCGCCTGAGCAAAAGCGGCCCAGGGGGCCGCTATGCCAACCAGTAACGACAGACTCAATAAATGATGTCTGAAGTTACTGCTCATGCAATTCTCTTAGTAAACCAGTACGGCGCGACGGTTTTTGGCATATGCCGCTTCGTCATGACCCAGTACTGCTGGTTTTTCTTTACCGTAAGAAACGATGGAGATCTGATCGGCAGAAACACCTTTGCCCTGCAGATACATCTTAACGGCGTTAGCACGACGCTCACCCAGCGCGATGTTGTATTCCGGCGTACCGCGCTCATCCGCGTGACCTTCTACAGTCACTTTGTAGGACGGGTTGCTGCGCAGGAAGTTAGCGTGCGCGTCCAGCATGGCAGCGAAGTCAGAACGGATATCGTACTTGTCCAGATCGAAGTAAACGATGTTGTTCTGCTGCAGCTGCTGCATCTGCAGACGAGCTTGCTCTTCAGAAGACATGTTGCCGCCGTTACCGTTAGCGTCCATACCAGTGCCGGCACCCAGCATGCCTTCACCGCTCTGGTCGTTGCTGGCGTTCTTGTTAGAAGAACATGCCGCGATTGCCATAACCGGCAGAGCGATCATCAGCCCTTTCAGCACTTTGTTCAGTTGCATTTCTTTGATTCCTTTAATAATCAATTATTTATTATCACAGATACGGCGACCAGGCAGGTGATTTTACCTGTCCATCAGTTGCCGGAAGACGCGCTTTGAAACGCCCATCTGTAGAAACCAGATTCAGCACGGATCCCATCCCCTGAGAAGAGCTGTAGATTACCATAGTGCCGTTAGGTGCCAGACTTGGCGTTTCGTCTAAAAACGTTGATGACAGAACCTGTACACCACCCGCTTCCAGATCTTGTTTGGCAATGTGCTGCTGGCCGCCGGCCGAGCTGACCATTACCATCGTTTTACCATCCGCGCTCACGTCAGCGTCCTGGTTCTGCGAACCTTCCCAGGTGATACGCTGCGGCGTGCCGCCATTAATATTGACTTTATACACCTGCGGACGACCGGCCTGGTCAGAGGTGAAGGCCAGGTTCTGGCTGTCCGGGAACCAGCTTGGTTCGGTGTTGTTGCTGCGACCGTTGGTCACCTGACGAATCTGACCCGAGCCCAGATCCATCACGTACAGGTTCAGGCTACCGGTTTTCGACAGCGCGAAAGCCAGTTTAGAGCCATCCGGCGAGAACGCCGGCGCGCCGTTGTGCTGCGGGAAGGAGGCAATCTGACGCACTGCGCCGTTCGCCAGGGTCTGCACCACCAGCGCAGAACGACCGCTTTCGAAGGTTACGTAAGCCAGTTTTGAACCGTCCGGAGACCAGGCCGGGGACATCAGCGGCTGGGAGGAGCGGTGAACCACGAACTGGTTGTAGCCATCATAATCGGAGACACGCAGCTCATACGGGAACTGACCGCCGTTGGTCTGCACCACGTAGGCGATACGGGTACGGAAGGCGCCTTTAATACCAGTCAGCTTTTCAAATACCGCATCGCTGGCAGTGTGCGCTGCATAGCGCAGGTACTGCTTAGTGACTTTGAAAGAGCCTTGCGCCAGCGTTGTGCCCGGCGCACCGCCGGTATCCACCAGCTGATACGCGACCTGATAAGAACCATCCGGGTTTGACGTCACCTGACCGACGACCACGGCGTCAATACCCAGCGCAGACCAGGCTGCAGGCTGCACTTCCTGGGGACTGGTCGGCTGCTGCGGCAGACGCGAGCGATCCAGCGGGTTGAATTTACCGCTGTTGCGCAGGTCAGCTGCCACGATACCGCCAACATCTTCCGGCGCAGCGCCCTGGCCGGCCCACTGGAACGGTACCACGCCGATGGGGCGCGCCGAGTCCACCCCCTGGGTGATCTCGATACGTACTTCTGCGTGCAGCACCGCCGCCCACAGCATTAAAAAACCAAATGCTACTCGTAATGCCTGCTTCATCATATCTCCCTTATCCGGGCGGAAAGCCCACGATAATTTAGCAGAATGTTAACAAACTCAAATACACAAAACTACCAAAACCCATGACCGCCCTATTTTCTTTCCCCCCGCTAACGCGGGGAGAAAAAGCGCTTAAGGTTTGAAGTCCAGTGGCGCATTTTTGAACGTTTCATAAACAGCCTGCGACGGCGGTTTAGGGAATTTGCTCATCCGACTGGTAGCCGCCAGCATTTGCTGGCAGAAAGCCGGATCGCCGCCTTCCGATTTCACACTCAACAACGTTCCATCCTGAGCCAGGTTTACGCGCAACGTACATACTTTACCCTTGTACGTATCCCAGTCATAGAGATGTCCTTTAATCGCGGCCTGCACCTGCGAAATATAGCTGGCAATCTCCGCCTGAGATGCACCGCCCTGCCCCGGTTTACTTCCTTTAGCAGGTGAAGAGCCACCTGTGCTACCGCTGGTGCTACCTTTCGGCGCATTCTTACCAGAGCTCAGATCGCCGAGCAGGTCGTCAACGCCGTCCGCTTCTTTCGCTGCAGCAGCTTTCTTCGCTGCCGCGGCTTTTGCTGCTGCCGCTTTGGCCGCTTTATCAGCCGCCGCCTTCTCAGCAGCTGCCGCTTTGGCTGCCGCTGCTTTTTCAGCTGCGGCGGCTTTCTCGGCGGCGGCCTTCTCCGCGGCCGCTTTTTGCGCGGCCGCTTTCTCAGCTGCTTTTTCGGCGGCTTTTTCTGCAGCCGCTTTTTCAGCCGCTGCCTGTTTAGCCGCTTCCTGCTGGGCCTTCTTCTCCGCTTCCTGTTGCGCTTTCTTCGCCGCTGCCGCTTCTGCTTTCTTCTGCGCCTCTGCCGCGGCTTTCGCCGCTTCGGCTTCCGCCTGTTTCTTCGCATCGGCCGCTGCTTTCGCGGCGGCGGCTTCGGCCTGTTTCTTCGCGTCAGCAGCCGCTTTCGCTGCCGCCAGTTCAGCCGCTTTCGCCTGGGCATCCGCCTTCGCTTTCGCCTCGGCGGCCGCTTTGGCCGCTGCTTCCTGCGCTTCTTTAGCCTGCGCATCCGCTTTGGCTTTCGCCGCCGCGGCAGCCTTGGCTGCGGCTTCCTCAGCCTGCTTCTGTTGTTCCTTCGCTTCTTTCGCCGCTTCCTGCGCCTGCAGCCGCTCCTGTTCGAGCTGTTTCAGCCGTTCCTGTTCCGCCGCCTGCTTCTCACGTAACTCTTCCGCCTGCTGCTGCGCCTGTTTTTCGCGCTGTTCAGCGGCGCGACGTGCGCTGGCCTGCTGCTGTTGCTGACGGTTATAGTTATTTACCACCGCCCCCGGATCGACCATGACGGCATCAATCGACGATCCCCCGCCGCCGCCGGCAGAGGCATCCAGATGCTCGTCAAACGAACTCCAGATCAGCAGCGCGATCAGTATGATGTGCAGCGCGACTGAAATGATGATCGCTCGTTTAAGCTTGTCGTTTTGTTCGGTTGCCTTTGACACTATCGGTTCCCAAAAACTGTTCGCCTGTACCCGCGATGCGCACCGACGGCGAGCGATACTCGCCGCCGAACGCCGCGCGGACGCACCTACCTGAAGCGATTAAATAGGTTTGGTCATCAAGCCGACCGATTTAACCCCTGCACTATGCAACAGGTTCAGCGCTTTAATAATTTCATCGTAAGGGACGTCTTTCGCACCGCCGATCAGGAATACCGTTTTCTCATTGGCTTCAAGACGACGCTTCGCTTCGGCAATCACCTGCTCCGGCGGCAGCTGGGACAGCGTCTCCTGCCCCACTTTCACGCTGTACTGCCCTACCCCGGAGACTTCCACAATCACCGGCGGATCGTCATTGCTTTTCACCGCTTGCGATTCCGTGGCGTCCGGCAGATCGACTTCCACGCTCTGCGTAATGATCGGCGCCGTTGCCATAAAGATCAGCAACAGCACCAGCAGGACATCCAGCAGCGGAACGATGTTGATCTCGGACTTCAGTTCGCGACGTCCGCGTCCACGTGCTCTGGCCATGGCTTACCCCTTATTGCTTTCGCTGGTGGTAAAAGCCTGACGGTGCAGAATGGCGGTGAACTCTTCCATAAAGTTGTCGTAATTCAGTTCAAGCTTGTTCACGCGCTGGTTCAGGCGGTTATACGCCATGACCGCCGGGATAGCAGCGAACAGACCGATCGCCGTGGCGATCAGCGCTTCGGCGATACCCGGCGCCACCATCTGCAGAGTGGCCTGCTTCACCGCGCCAAGAGCGATAAAGGCGTGCATGATTCCCCAAACGGTACCGAAGAGACCGATATACGGGCTGATGGAGCCTACGGTGCCGAGGAACGGAATATGGGTCTCCAGCGTTTCCAGCTCGCGGTTCATCGAAATACGCATCGCGCGCGATGCCCCTTCGACGATCGCCTCCGGCGCATGGCTGTTGGCCCGATGCAAGCGCGCAAACTCTTTGAAGCCGCTGTAGAAGATCTGCTCCGAACCGGTCAGATTATCGCGACGCCCCTGGCTTTCCTGATACAAACGGGACAGTTCAATCCCGGACCAGAATTTGTCCTCGAACGCTTCAGCTTCGCGCGCGGCCGAGTTAAGGATACGCGTTCTCTGAATAATAATAGCCCAGGAAGCGATAGAAAAACCAATCAAAATCAACATGATAAGTTTAACCAGAAGGCTCGCCTTCAGGAACAAATCAAGGATATTCATGTCAGTCACTGCTTAAACTCCGCGACAATAGACTTGGGAAGCGCACGTGGCTTCATTAAGAGTGGATCAACGCACACAATGAGAACCTCAGCTTCGTTTAACACTGTATTCTCGGCGTTGACGATTCGCTGCGTGAAAACCAAAGAGGTGCCGCGCATCGAGGTAATTTCCGTCTGGACTTCGAGCATGTCGTCGAGTCTGGCGGGGGCAAAATACTCCAGCGTCATTTTGCGAACCACGAAGGCAACGCGTTCAGCCAACAGAACCTGTTGACTAAAGTGATGGTGGCGCAGCATCTCTGTGCGTGCTCTTTCATAAAAAGCGACGTAACTGGCGTGGTAAACCACACCACCGGCGTCGGTATCTTCGTAGTAGACCCGAACCGGCCATCGAAACAGCGTTGTATTCACTTTACATCCCGGTAATGCAAAAAAAGGTTAGAGCTTTCAAACTTCGCTACTATACGCGCGGGAAAGATGGTTTGGAATGGGGGAAAGTAAACGGGGCGTAAATTTTTATGGGCTTATGCAAGCCCATAGCATTAACAGAGATCTCTTATTCAAAAGAAGAAAAAGAAGAGACCTAAAGCGAGCACGATATCAGCGATAAGCGGACAAAAAATCCCCTGCCAGTGAACGGCACGCGGGCGGAAGCCTACGCCGTGAATAACGCCGCTGCAAACTGCCCACATCAGCAAGAAACCATGCCAGATTTCCAGCTCGCTGGTCTTCGCGGCAAAGCGCGACGGATCCCAGAAGATGCAGCCTGCCAGCAGCAGCGCCATCAATAAGGAAAGCGCCCGGAGCGGGCGCTTGTCCATTATCGCGTACAGAGTAGCGATAAATTTCATCAGATTTCTTCTTTCTTCCCGGCTTTGGTGGCTTCCACGTGCTCAAGCGCCAGCGCGGTAATCACCCCAAAGGCACAGGCAAGAAGCGTTCCCAAAATCCATGCGAAGTACCACATATATAGCTCCTTACCTTAGTACAGCGAGTGGGTGTTCTTTTCGATGTCTTCGCGCGTGATGCGGCCAAACATTTTCCAGTAACACCAGCTGGTGTAGCCCAGAATGATCGGCACGAAGACAATCGCCACGTAGGTCATCAGATTCAGCGTCCGCTGGCTGGAGGTCGCGTCCCACATCGTCAGGCTGGCGTTCAGCATAGTGCTGGACGGCATGATGAACGGGAACATCGCGATACCGGCAGTCAGAATGATGCAGGCCAGGGTCAGCGAGGAGAACAAGAATGCCCAGGCGCCTTTATCCGCTTTGGTCGAAACGACGGTCAGCAGCG
Source organism: Klebsiella sp. 2-CIP_Kleb. (assembly GCF_050378715.1). NCBI lineage: Bacteria > Pseudomonadati > Pseudomonadota > Gammaproteobacteria > Enterobacterales > Enterobacteriaceae > Klebsiella > Klebsiella sp. 2-CIP_Kleb. The sequence continues at coordinate 592,857 of NZ_JBNRLG010000002.1, read as the reverse complement.
GCAGCACCACGCCCAGGGCAGGGATCGCCCACAGCGCTGGCATATTGTTAAAGTTCACCATCCACGCACCAGCTTCACGCACCACTTCTTTGGTCAGCGGATTAGACGGGCCGGTATGGTCAATCACCGATTTCACCACATAGCCGTCGATACCGTAGTAGACCCACACGCCCGCCAGCGCGAAGCAGACCAGCGTCACCAGCGCCGCCACCGTGGAGACGGTGCGGGTGCGCAGGTGCAGTTCGCCTACGGTACGCATCTGCAGGTAGGTCGCGCCCTGGGTCAGGATCATCGCCACGCTGACGATACCGGCCAGCAGACCAAACGGGTTCAGCAGCTGGAAGAAATTACCGGTATAGAAGAGACGCAGGTATTCGTCGACATGGAACGGCACGCCCTGCAGCAGGTTGCCGAAGGCCACGCCAATCACCAGCGGCGGCACGAAGCTGCCGATGAAGATGCCCCAGTCCCACATGTTGCGCCAGCGGGTGTCCTCGATCTTGGAACGGTAGTCGAAACCGACCGGACGGAAGAACAACGAGGCCAGCACCAGAATCATCGCCACATAGAAACCGGAGAACGCCGCGGCGTAGACCATCGGCCAGGCAGCGAACAGCGCGCCGCCGGCGGTGATCAGCCACACCTGGTTACCGTCCCAGTGCGGGGCGATGGCGTTGATCATAATCCGACGCTCGGTGTCGTTACGGCCGAGGAAGCGGGTGAGCATGCCCACCCCCATGTCGAACCCGTCGGCGACGGCGAAGCCAATCAGCAGGATGCCAATCAGCAGCCACCAGATAAAACGCAATACTTCATAATCGATCATTTGACGACTCCTGTCTTAGCGTGCCGACTGAATAGCCGCAGAGGACTGTTCAAAGTGATAGCGGCCGGTTTTCAGGCTGCTAGGTCCTTTGCGGGCAAACTTGAACATCAGGAACAGTTCAGCCACCAGGAACAGCGTGTACAGGCCGCAGATCAGCAACATAGAGAAGATCAGATCGCCCGCGGTCAGCGACGAGTTGGCCACCGCCGTCGGCAGGACTTCACCAATCGCCCACGGCTGACGGCCGTATTCGGCAACAAACCAGCCCGACTCCACGGCAATCCATGGCAGCGGCAAGCCATAGAACGCGGCGCGCAGCAGCCATTTTTTCTCGCCGATACGGTTACGGATCACGCTCCAGAAGGAGGCGCCGATAATCAACAGCATCAGGATGCCGCACGCCACCATGATACGGAAGGCGAAGTACAGCGGTGCGACGCTTGGAATAGAGTCTTTGGTCGCTTTGGCGATCTGCTCTTCCGTGGCGTCAGCGACGTTCGGGGTATAGCGTTTCAGCAGCAGACCATAGCCAAGATCTTTCTTCACGTTATTGAACTGGTCGCGAACGGACTGGTCGGTGGAACCGGCGCGCAGTTGCTCCAGCAGCGCATAGGCCTTCATGCCGTTACGGATACGCTCTTCGTGCTGAACCATCAGATCCTTCAGACCGATAACCGGCTTATCCACCGAGCGGGTGGCAATGATGCCCAGCGCGTAAGGGATCTGGATGGCGAAGTGGTTGGTTTGCGCATTCTGATCGGGAATACCAAACAGGGTAAAGGCCGCCGGCGCAGGCTGGGTTTCCCACTCTGCTTCGATAGCCGCCAGTTTGGTTTTCTGCACGTCGCCCATTTCGTAACCAGATTCGTCACCCAGCACAATAACGGAGAGGATCGCTGCCATACCGAAGCTGGCTGCGATGGCGAAGGAGCGCTTAGCAAAGGCAAAGTCACGGCCTTTCAGCATGTACCAGGAGCTGATAGCCAGGATGAACATCGCACCGGTGACATAGCCAGACGCCACGGTGTGAACGAATTTCACCTGAGCAACCGGGTTGAGCACCAGTTCGGAGAAGCTAACCATCTCCATACGCATGGTTTCAAAGTTGAAGTCCGATGCGATAGGGTTCTGCATCCAGCCGTTTGCGACGAGGATCCACAGCGCGGAGAGGTTGGAGCCCAGTGCGACCAGCCAGGTGACGGCCATGTGCTGAACTTTACCCAGACGATCCCAACCGAAGAAGAACAGACCTACAAAGGTGGATTCGAGGAAGAAGGCCATCAGACCTTCAATGGCCAGCGGCGCACCGAAGATATCCCCCACGTAGTGTGAGTAATACGACCAGTTAGTCCCGAACTGGAACTCCATGGTCAGACCGGTCGCCACACCCAGCGCGAAGTTGATACCAAACAACTTGCCCCAGAATTTGGTCATATCTTTATAAATCTGTTTGCCGGAAAGGACGTAGACCGTTTCCATGATGGCCAGCAGGAACGCCATACCGAGCGTCAGTGGCACAAACAGGAAGTGGTACATCGCGGTCAAGGCAAACTGTAAGCGCGACAGTTCGACTATATCTAACATCATGACTCCTTGCTCATCGCATGAAGACTCCGAAAATGAACCGAGAAGCTCTGGCTCATACGCATGCCCCAATACAAATTTTTATTTGTCGCCCGCCCGGAGCGGGTTTCAACCGAAAGTGAAACCATGCCAGGACAAGGTTACAAATACGTTAACGAAAAACCCAATTGATTCCCCAATATATTACGCCGCAATAACCTTACAATAAATATGTTTTTATTGTTCCAGTTTTACATTTTTCGACGGTGATCAATATATAGCGAAGATGGCCAGTTTAGGCCAATTTGACTTGAGACAATTTAACGTTTTTTGAAGGATTTTTCCAAGCATTAAGTATTGATATAAATCAATTTTTACTCTACGTGTTAATTATGTAGCCCAATAAAGAATATTGGTAAACTTAATGTTAATACTGTGTTTAAAGTATACTTCGATTGGTTACTAAAAAGGGAGAGATGAGAATCATAGGTAATATTATTTAACGCCGCAGAAAAAAAAGAAAAAAAGAGCCGATCCGATTAATGCTAGACCGCTCACAGTATTTTTTCCTGTTTTCTTATCCCCTCCCCCACTCTTTTTTTAGTGTCTGTTTTGCTTCCCTCCGATACGGCCAGGGCATATTTTCCTTTCCGACAACCGCACGTCGAGAATATTTATGAAATAATTCTTAAAATCAATATGATAGATAAGGTTTTCGCCAAACGCGGGGTTTGCTGGCTCAGCGGCTTTCGGGAGAAGCGGATAACGGCCAAAAAAAAGGCCACCTGACGGTGGCCAACCATGTCGAAATCGGACAGATTTCTGCTTGCGGACAAGCAGAGAGGGTTTACTTGATGATCGCTTTCAGCGCTTCGCCGATATCGGCCAGGCTGCGAACGGTTTTCACACCGGCTGCTTCCAGGGCTGCGAATTTCTCATCAGCAGTACCTTTACCGCCAGCGATGATGGCGCCCGCATGGCCCATACGCTTGCCTTTCGGCGCGGTCACGCCCGCGATGTAGCCTACAACCGGCTTGGTCACGTGCTCTTTGATGTAGGCAGCCGCTTCTTCTTCCGCGCTGCCGCCGATCTCACCGATCATGACGATAGCTTCGGTCTGCGGGTCTTCCTGGAACAGCTTCAGGATATCGATGAAGTTAGAGCCCGGGATCGGGTCGCCGCCGATACCGACGCAGGTAGACTGGCCGAAGCCGTAGTCGGTGGTCTGCTTAACCGCTTCATAGGTCAGGGTACCGGAACGGGAAACGATGCCCACTTTACCCGGCTTGTGAATGTGACCCGGCATGATGCCGATTTTGCATTCGCCCGGGGTGATAACGCCTGGGCAGTTCGGGCCGATCATGCGCACGCCCGCTTCGTCCAGTTTCACTTTCACGGTCAGCATATCCAGGGTCGGGATACCTTCGGTGATGGTGATGATAAGCTTAATGCCCGCGTCAATCGCTTCCAGAATGGAATCTTTGCAGAACGGCGCCGGAACGTAGATCACGGTCGCGGTAGCGCCGGTCGCTTCAACGGCTTCGCGCACGGTGTTGAACACCGGCAGGCCCAGGTGCGTGGTGCCGCCTTTGCCTGGCGTCACGCCGCCAACCATTTGCGTACCGTAAGCGATCGCTTGTTCAGAGTGGAAGGTCCCCTGGCTACCGGTGAAGCCCTGGCAGATAACCTTGGTATCTTTATTAATTAAAACTGACATTATTTCCCCTCCACTGCGGCAACAACCTGCTGTGCTGCGTCCGTCAGACTTTTCGCTGCAATAATATTCAGGCCGCTGTCAGCCAGTTTTTTCGCGCCCAGTTCGGCGTTGTTACCTTCCAGACGAACCACCACCGGAACGTTAACCCCAACTTCCGCTACCGCACCGATGATACCGTCAGCGATCAGGTCGCAGCGTACGATACCGCCGAAGATGTTCACCAGCACCGCTTTCACGTTGTCGTCAGAGAGGATGATTTTGAACGCTTCGGTGACGCGCTCTTTGGTGGCGCCGCCGCCCACGTCGAGGAAGTTAGCCGGTTCGCCGCCGTGCAGTTTAACGATGTCCATGGTACCCATCGCCAGGCCCGCGCCGTTAACCATGCAACCAATGTTGCCGTCCAGCGCGACGTAGTTCAGTTCCCACTGCGCCGCCTGTGCTTCACGCGGGTCTTCCTGAGACTGGTCGCGCATTTCGCGCAGATCCGGCTGGCGGAACAGTGCGTTGCCGTCAGCGCCCAGTTTGCCGTCCAGGCAGATCAGGTCGCCCTGCTTGGTGATCACCAGCGGGTTAATTTCGATCAGCGCGAGGTCGCGCTCCAGGAAAATGGTCGCCAGGCCCATGAAAATCTTAGTGAACTGCTGAACCTGCTTACCTTCCAGGCCCAGCTTGAACGCCAGTTCACGGCCCTGGTAAGGCATCGGGCCAGCCAGCGGATCGATGGCGATCTTGTGGATCAGGTGCGGGGTCTCTTCCGCCACTTTTTCGATTTCCACGCCGCCTTCAGTAGAGGCCATGAACACCACGCGACGGGAACTACGGTCAACGACCGCGCCCAGGTACAGCTCTTTGTCAATATCGGTCGCCGCTTCAACCAGGATCTGGTTAACCGGCTGGCCGTTCGCATCTGTTTGATAGGTCACCAGACGTTTGCCCAGCCAGTGCTCGGCAAATGCGCGGATCTCTTCTTTGCTCTTCACCACTTTCACACCGCCCGCTTTGCCGCGGCCACCAGCGTGAACCTGACATTTCACTACCCACGGACCCGCGCCGATTTTTGAAGCGGCTTCTTCTGCTTCACGCGGAGTAGTACAGGCATAACCCACCGGCGCCGGTAAGCCATAGCGGGCAAAAAGTTGTTTTGCCTGATATTCATGTAAGTTCATGTGTTCAGTCCATCCTTCAGGGTGTAATTATCTTTAAACCTGTAGGCCTGATAACGGCGCTAACGCGTGTTATCCGGCCTACGGTAGGTAATACGCTTGCTGACTACACGTCCAGCAGCAGACGGGTCGGATCTTCCAGCAGCTCTTTAATCGCCACCAGGAAGCCTACCGACTCACGTCCGTCGATCAGACGGTGGTCGTAGGAGAGCGCCAGGTACATCATCGGCAGGATCTCTACCTTGCCATTCACCGCCATCGGACGGTCTTTAATGGCATGCATACCCAGGATGGCGCTCTGCGGTGGGTTGATGATCGGCGTGGACATCAGGGAGCCGAACACGCCGCCGTTGGTAATGGTGAAGTTACCGCCGGTCAGGTCATCTACGGTCAGCTTGCCGTCGCGGCCTTTCACTGCCAGCTCTTTAATATTCTTTTCGATATCCGCCATGCCCAGCAGGTCGACGTCACGCAGAACCGGGGTGACCAGGCCGCGCGGGGTGGATACGGCCATGCTGACGTCGAAGTAGTTGTGGTACACCACGTCGTCGCCATCGATGGAAGCGTTCACTTCCGGATAGCGTTTCAGCGCTTCCACTACCGCTTTCACGTAGAAGGACATAAAGCCCAGACGGATGCCGTGACGTTTTTCGAACGCCTCACCGTACTGCTTACGCAGATCCATGATTGGCTTCATGTTGACTTCGTTGAACGTGGTCAGCATGGCGGTGGAGTTTTTCGCTTCCAGCAGACGCTCGGCCACGCGTTTACGCAGGCGGGTCATCGGGACGCGTTTTTCAGAACGATTGCCCAGCTGCGGCGCCGGCGCGGCTGCCGCGGCGGAGGCTGGCGCTTTGGCTTCTGCCGACGCCGGGGCTTTCGCCAGATGTTTCTCAACGTCTTCGCGGGTCAAACGGCCGCCGACGCCAGTGCCTTTGATGGCCGCTGCGTCGAGGTTGTGTTCAGCCAGCAGACGACGGATCGCCGGGCTCAGCGCGTCGTTGTTCTGCTCTTCCAGAGAAGCCTGCTGACGCTGCGCCGGCGTGGACGCCTTCGCATCGGCTTTTTCGCTGCTTTCTTTACCTGCGCTGTTACCTTCGCGCAGGCGGCCAAGGATCTGGCGAGACAGGACGGTAGCGCCCTCGTCTTCCAGCACTGCATCCAGAATGCCGTCCGCTGATGCCGGTACTTCCAGTACCACTTTGTCAGTTTCGATTTCGACCAGGACTTCGTCACGGACGACCGCGTCGCCCGGTTTTTTGTGCCAGGTGGCGACGGTTGCGTCAGCTACGGACTCAGGCAGGTCGGGAACCAGAATATCTACGCTACTCATTGTGTATCCTTTAATTAATCGACGTTCAGCGCGTCATTGACCAGATCTTGTTGCTGTTTCTGGTGAACGGACATATACCCTACCGCCGGAGAGGCGGAGGCCGGGCGGCCTGCATAACGCAGAGAGGCCCCAAACGGAATCACTTCACGGAAGTGATGCTGGCTGCAGTACCATGCGCCCTGGTTGAGCGGCTCTTCCTGGCACCAGACAAAATCATGCACGTGCGCATACGCTTTCAGCGCTTCCTGCACCGCCTGATGCGGGAACGGATAGAGCTGCTCGATACGAACGATAGCGACATCTTTTTGCTCGTTTTTGCGGCGCTGTTCCAGCAGGTCGTAGTAAACCTTACCAGAGCACAGCACAACGCGCTTCACAGCCTGCGGATCAAGTTGATCGATTTCACCGATGGCCGGCAGGAAAGTGCCGTTCGCCAGCTCATCCATGCTGGAGACTGCCAGCGGATGACGCAGCAGCGACTTCGGCGACATCACCACCAGCGGACGACGCATACCGCGCAGCGCCTGACGACGCAGCATGTGGTACACCTGCGCCGGTGTGGACGGTACGCAGACCTGCATGTTCTGCTCAGCGCACAGCTGCAGATAACGCTCCAGACGCGCGGAGGAGTGCTCCGGACCCTGGCCTTCATAGCCGTGCGGCAGGAGCATCACCAGGCCGCACATCCGGCCCCACTTCTGCTCACCGGAGGAGATGAACTGGTCGATCACCACCTGAGCGCCGTTGGCGAAGTCGCCAAACTGCGCTTCCCAGATGGTCAGGGTGCGCGGCTCAGCGGTGGCGTAACCATATTCAAACGCCAGTACGGCTTCTTCAGACAGCACCGAGTCCCAAACGCGGAACTGGCCCTGACCGTTATGGACATGCTGCAGCGGGGTGTAAGTTGAACCATTGGTCTGGTTATGGATCACCGCATGACGATGGAAGAAGGTGCCGCGACCGGAGTCTTCCCCGGACAGACGCACCGGAATACCTTCGTCAACCAGCGTGGCGTAGGCCAGGTTTTCGGCGCCGCCCCAGTCGAACAGCTTCTCACCTGCCGCCATCGCCTGGCGGTCGGCGTAAATTTTCGCTACGCGGGACTGCATTTCGATACCTTCCGGCACCGTGCTGATGCGTTTCGCCAGCTCCTGCAGACGCTTCGGCTCCACTTTATCCGGATAGCTCTCGTCCCACTCATGATTGAGGTACGGCGACCAGGTAAAGGAGTGCATGTTCATCGGACGCCATTCCTGCACCACGCATTCGCCGGCATCCAGCGCATCGCGGTAGAGGTTAACCTGCTCGGTCGCGTCTTCCAGAGTCGCCACCTTCTCCTGCTCCAGCTTGTCAGCATAGATTTTGCGCGGGGTCGGGTGCTTTTTGATCTTCTGATACATCAGCGGCTGAGTTGCGCTCGGCTCATCGGCTTCGTTATGGCCGTGACGGCGGTAGCACACCAGATCGATGAAGACATCGCGTTTGAATGTGTTGCGGAAATCCAGCGCCAGACGAGTGACGAACGCGACCGCTTCCGGATCGTCGGCATTGACGTGGAAAATCGGCGCCTGCACCATTTTACCGATGTCGGTGCAGTACGGGGTCGAACGCGCATCCAGCGGGTTAGAGGTCGTGAAGCCCACCTGGTTGTTGATAACGATGCGCACGGTACCGCCCACTTCGTAACCGCGGGCTTTCGACATGTTCAGGGTTTCCTGAACCACACCCTGACCGGTGACGGCGGCGTCGCCGTGGATAGTGATCGGCAGAACCTTGTTGCTGCTCGGCTCGTCCAGACGATCCAGACGGGCGCGTACGGAACCGATAACCACCGGGCTGACGATCTCGAGGTGCGACGGGTTAAACGCCAGCGCCAGGTGCACCAGACCGCCTTCGGTTTCCATATCGGATGAGAAGCCCATGTGGTACTTCACATCGCCGGTACCGAGATGTTCTTTATGTTTGCCGGCGAACTCGTCGAACAGATCCTGCGGTTTTTTACCCAGCACGTTGACCAGCACGTTGAGACGACCGCGGTGCGCCATGCCCAGCACCACTTCGCGGGTGCCGCTCTTGCCCGCATGGCGGATCATCTCTTTGAGCATCGGGATCAGGGCATCGCCACCCTCCAGCGAGAAGCGCTTCGCCCCCGGGAATTTGGCGCCGAGGTAGCGCTCCAGGCCTTCCGCGGCGGTCAGTTCGCTGAGGAAGCGTTTTTTCTCTTCCGCGGTAAAGCTCGCTTTGCCAGCTACCGATTCAATGCGCTGCTGGATCCAGCGTTTTTCTTCGGTAGAGGTGATATGCATGTATTCCGCGCCGATGGAGCCGCAGTAGGTTTGCTTGAGGGCGGCAATCAACTCGCCCAGCTTCATCGTGTCTTTACCGATGGCAAATGAACCTACGTTATAGCTTTCCTGGAAATCGGCCTCGGTCAGATCGTGGTAGGCCGGATCGAGATCCGCCACTCTCTCTTGCTTCCACAGCCCCAGCGGATCGAGATTCGCATGCTGGTGGCCACGGAAACGGTATGCGTTGATGAGCTGCAGGACTTTAACCTGCTTCACATTGGTGTCTGGGTCGGAAATCGAAGAAGTGTAACGTGAGGCATCCTTCGCCAGTCGACGGAAATAATCACGCGTTTTGGAATGAAATTGATCCGGTTTAACTCCGGTGCCAGGTAACTGCTGGAACATTGAACGCCAGTTGGCGTCAACAGAGTCAGGATCGGTTAAGAAGTCTTCATAGAGCTGTTCTATCCAGCTCTGGTTCGAACCAGAGAGGTAAGAAGAGTCCAGCCAGGCTTTCATTGCGCCGTTCTGCATCGTGATCCCTTAAGCATTCATATGCTTATTTCGCCGTAGAAACTACCACGCACACCGAGTGCACGTGCCGGGGTTCACTTGTTGCGGACGAGTTGTGGTTTCTATCCGCTAAGGAACCTTTAAAAACTGCCATTAATCTTCGGCGTTCAGGCTGCGGTTGCGTTAGCTGCCTTCACTTACCCCGGTCACATAGTTCGCTATGCTCCCGGGGATGCGTTCAGTTGCCGCCTTACCTCGCACTGAACGCCTTGATTACTGGTACATCTTGTGGCGGTTTTTAAAGATTTCCTGCTATCCCTTCATACTTCAAGTTACATGTACGTTGTCCTGTAACTCGAATTATTTAGGGTATTCATTTCCCGGTAGCACAAACGCTACCGGGGTTACTGCTTTTGGTAGCCCGGATAAGCGGTAGCGCCATCCGGGACACACCGGGTTTCTTACGCGCTGCGCTGCAGCAGCATCGACTTAATATGGCCGATGGCGCGCGTCGGGTTCAGCCCCTTCGGACACACACTGACGCAGTTCATAATGCTGTGACAGCGGAATACGCTGAAAGCATCGCTCAGGCCGTCCAGACGCTCGCTGGTTTCGGTATCGCGACTGTCGATCAGGAAGCGATACGCGGCCAACAGGCCAGCCGGGCCGATGAACTTATCCGGGTTCCACCAGAACGACGGGCACGAGGTCGAACAACATGCGCAGAGAATACACTCGTACAGACCATCGAGTTTCTCACGCTGCTCAGGCATCTGCAGATGCTCGCGAGCCGGAGGATTTTGCCCATTATTCAACAAGTAAGGCTTAATCTTCTCATATTGTGCATAGAATTGCCCCATGTCCACCACCAAATCACGGATAACCGGTAATCCAGGCAGCGGACGGATAACAATCTTCTTGCCCGGCTGATTCAGCGCGGAGATCGGCGTGATGCACGCCAGACCGTTTTTCCCGTTCATATTCAGGCCATCGGAACCACAAACCCCTTCACGGCAGGAGCGGCGGAACGACAGCGACGGATCTTTTTCTTTCAGCTGGATCAGCGCATCCAGCAGCATCATGTCACGACCTTCTTCCGCTTCGAGGGTGTAATCCTGCATGTGCGGAGCGTCATCAACATCCGGGTTATAGCGATAAATTGAAAACTCGAGTTTCATTTTCCTGTCTCCGCATTAGTAAGTACGAATCTTCGGCGGGAATGCCGGACGCAGTTTCGGTTCCATGTTGACGCTACGACGCGTCATGGATTCCGACTCTGGCAGATACAGGGAATGGCACAGCCAGTTTTCATCATCACGATCCGGGAAGTCGAAGCGGCTGTGGGCGCCACGGCTCTCGGTACGGAAGTTAGCGGATACGGCGGTCGCGTACGCGGTTTCCATCAGGTTATCCAGCTCCAGGCACTCAACGCGCTGGGTGTTGAACTCGCTGGAGGTATCGTCGAGACGGGCGTTTTTCAGGCGCTCGCGGATCACTTTCAGCTGTTCCAGACCTTTGTGCATCGCATCGCCTTCGCGGAACACCGAGAAGTTATGCTGCATACATTCCTGCAGCGCTTTGCGGATCGCCACCGGATCTTCACCGGAACGGGTGTTGTTCCAGCGGTTGAGGCGGTCCAGCGAGCCTTCGATATCGGATTCGCTGGCGTCGCGCAGCGTGCCCTGCTCGGCGATGGATTCCTGCAGATGCAGGCCCGCCGCGCGGCCGAAGACCACCAGGTCGAGCAGCGAGTTGCCGCCAAGACGGTTAGCGCCGTGGACCGATACGCAGGCGATTTCGCCTACCGCGAACAGGCCCGGGATCACCACGTCTTCGCCCTTCTCATTGACGGTCAGCGCCTGGCCGGTCACTTTGGTCGGAATACCGCCCATCATGTAGTGGCAGGTTGGGATAACCGGGATCGGCTCTTTCACCGGATCGACGTGAGCAAAGGTACGGGACAGCTCGAGGATACCCGGCAGACGAGATTCCAGAACCTCTTTACCCAGGTGATCCAGCTTCAATTTCGCGTGCGGGCCCCACGGGCCATCGCAGCCGCGACCTTCGCGGATTTCGATCATGATGGAACGCGCCACCACGTCACGACCCGCCAGGTCTTTGGCGTTCGGGGCATAACGCTCCATAAAGCGTTCGCCGTGTTTATTGAGCAGATAACCGCCTTCGCCGCGGCAACCTTCGGTGACCAGAACCCCTGCCCCGGCGATGCCGGTCGGGTGGAACTGCCACATTTCCATATCCTGCACCGGCACGCCGGCACGGATGGCCATCCCGACGCCGTCACCGGTGTTGATGTGGGCGTTGGTGGTGGACTGATAAATACGGCCTGCGCCGCCGGTCGCCAGCACGGTGGCGCGGGCTTTAAAGTAGACCACTTCGCCGGTCTCGATGCACAGGGCAGTACAACCCACCACCGCGCCGTCCTGGTTTTTCACCAGATCGAGGGCATACCATTCGGAGAAAATAGTGGTGTGGTTTTTGAGGTTCTGCTGGTACAGGGTGTGCAGCAGGGCGTGGCCGGTACGGTCAGCCGCCGCCGCGGTGCGCGCCGCCTGCTCGCCGCCGAAGTTCTTCGACTGGCCGCCGAACGGGCGCTGATAAATACGGCCGTCGTCAAGACGGGAGAACGGCAGGCCCATGTGCTCCAGCTCGAGAATCGCTTCCGGGCCGGTCTTACACATATATTCGATGGCGTCCTGGTCACCGATATAGTCCGACCCTTTTACGGTGTCGTACATATGCCATTCCCAGTTATCTTCATGGGAGTTACCGAGCGCGACGGTGATACCCCCCTGCGCTGACACGGTATGGGAACGGGTCGGGAAGACTTTAGAGAGCAGCGCACAGGTCTGTCCGCTCTGGGAAATTTGCAGCGCCGCGCGCATACCTGCGCCGCCGGCACCGATGACAACAGCATCAAACTCTCTGACTGGCAATTTCATTACACACCCCACACCACAACAAATCCATAAAGAACGTAAGCCACCAGCGCCACAACGATAGCCAGCTGCAGAACCAGGCGCAGAGCCAGTGGTTTAACGTAGTCCGTTAACACCTGCCACATCCCGATCCAGGCATGGATAAGAATGGAAACGAGAGCCAGCAGAGTGAAGACTTTAGTGAAGCCGGAGGCAAAGAATCCGGTCCACACTTCCCATGAGATCTCACCGGTGGTAGCGAAGAAGCCAACCATGTAGATGATGTAGAGGGTCAGAACGATGGCGGTAGCACGGACCAGAATAAAGTCATGTACGCCGTTGCGTCCCAGTGCTGAGGCGTTGCTTACCATACGAGGACTCCTGCGAGAAGTGAAAGCACGACAGTAATAACAAAAGAAATCTTGGCGGAACGTTTCCCTGCTTCGAGGGTTTCGTCCAGGTAACCAAAGTCCATCATCAGATGGCGGATACCGACAACGACGTGATAGGCCAGCGCGGTGAGAATGCCCCACATGATGAACTTCACAAAGAAGCTATCCATGATCGAGGCCGCCGTCAGAAAACCTTCAGGGGAGGAGAGGCTGGTGCCCAGCAGCCAAAGCAGAATTCCGACCGCCACGAAGGTGATGACACCGGAAACGCGATGGAGAATGGACGCTATCGCCGTGATTGGGAACCGTATCGTTTGTAGATCCAGATTGACAGGTCTTTGTTTTTTCACATTTCTTACCATGAATAACGCCCACATGCTGTTCTTATTGTTTCCTTCCTCCGGTCTGCTTGCGGGTCAGACAGCGTCCTTTCTATAACCAGAAGTCATGTTAAAACGTCTTTTCAGGCATTAAAACATCACTAAACAACGCTGGGTGGCTCGGGATTGCAGGGTGTTCCGGAGACCTGGCCGCAGTATAGGCCGTTCACAAAATCATTACAATTAACCTACATATAGTTTGTTGGGTTTTCTCCGGAACAGTGATCAAGGTCACGATAACAACATTTTTTTAATTTTTAATCACCTGATTTGACAAATATTAAACATTCTTGTTACAACCATTACCAGTTAAATGCAATAATGCTCAAAAGTTATGGGGTCACTCTTTCACCTGAGAATAAGTTATGTAACAGTGTGTCAGTATTGACCGATGTAATCAGGACAGTTATTAGTGGTATACAGGTTTTAATATTCGGACTGCTAAAACGCTGATTTGCTGTTGTTTCACCGCAGCCCTGAAGAACGTGCCATCAAGCGCCGTTGCTCTGTACCCTGCCCTTTTCGCTGACGCAGAGCTGTGTGCAACATAACAAACTGGTAACGTATACGGGCGCGGGCCGAAAGCAAATCCACCACCCGGCAGTCTTAAGCAATAAAGGCGCTAAGGAGACCATAAATGTCTGATGCTAAAGCAAAAATCACCCTGGGTGGTGACACTGCTATTGAACTGGATGTGCTAAAAGGCACGCTCGGTCAGGATGTTATTGATATTCGTAGTCTTGGTTCAAAAGGCGTATTTACCTTTGACCCAGGTTTCACATCTACCGCTTCCTGTGAATCTAAAATTACGTTTATCGATGGTGACGAGGGGATCCTGCTGCACCGCGGCTTCCCGATCGACCAGTTAGCGACCGAATCAAACTATCTTGAAGTTTGTTACATTCTGCTGAACGGTGAAAAACCAACCCAGGCCGAATATGACGAATTCAAAACCACCGTGACCCGTCACACCATGATCCATGAGCAGATCACCCGTCTGTTCCATGCGTTCCGTCGCGATTCTCACCCGATGGCCGTTATGTGCGGGATCACCGGCGCCCTGGCGGCGTTCTATCACGACTCCCTCGACGTGAATAACCCGCGTCACCGTGAAATCGCCGCCTATCGCCTGCTGTCCAAAATGCCGACCATGGCAGCTATGTGTTACAAGTATTCTATCGGCCAGCCGTTTGTTTATCCGCGCAACGACCTCTCCTACGCCGGCAACTTCCTGCGCATGATGTTCGCCACGCCGTGCGAAGAGTACGAAGTCAATCCGGTGCTCGAGCGCGCCATGGACCGTATTCTGATCCTGCACGCCGATCACGAGCAGAACGCCTCGACCTCGACGGTACGTACCGCGGGCTCTTCCGGCGCTAACCCGTTCGCCTGTATCGCAGCCGGCATCGCCTCTCTGTGGGGACCGGCGCACGGCGGCGCCAACGAAGCGGCGCTGAAAATGCTGGAAGAGATCAGCTCCGTTGAACACATTCCGGAATTTGTTCGTCGTGCGAAAGACAAGAATGACTCTTTCCGCCTGATGGGCTTCGGCCATCGTGTTTACAAAAACTACGACCCGCGCGCCACCGTGATGCGTGAAACCTGCCATGAAGTGCTGAAAGAGCTGGGCACCAAAGACGACCTGCTGCAGGTAGCCATGGAGCTGGAGCATATCGCGCTGAACGACCCGTACTTCATCGAGAAGAAGCTCTACCCGAACGTCGACTTCTACTCCGGTATCATCCTGAAAGCGATGGGTATTCCGTCCTCCATGTTTACCGTTATCTTCGCCATGGCGCGTACCGTGGGCTGGATTGCGCACTGGAACGAAATGCACAGCGACGGCATGAAGATCGCCCGTCCGCGTCAGCTGTACACCGGCTACGCCAAACGCGACTTCCAGTCCGACATCAAGCGTTAATCTCGCTGTCCGGATGATAAAAACGCGCCTGCAGGCGCGTTTTTTATGCCTGACGATGAAGCCTGGCGCTGACACTGCCTGGCTGCCGGCTTAATGCTGGCAGTGCGGACACCAGTAAAACGGCCGCGATGAGAGCATGGTCTTCTCAATCACGCCCCCGCAGCGCTCGCACTTTTCCCCATCGCGATGGAAGACCTTAAAGCGGAACAGCGCGCCGTGGTGCTTGTTGTTATCGGGCTGGCCGCGAGTGCGATAAGAAAGCCGCGGGATATCGAGTAGCGCGTGCGCCAGCGCATCCAGCTGTGTTTCATTAAGCTCCGAGGCCTTATGCCCCCCGGTCAGCCCCACCTGCCAGAGGATTTCCACCCGCAGATAGTTACCCAGACCGGCAAGAAAAGCCTGATCCAGCAGCAGGCCGGAAAACTGACGATTGCGGAATTTGGCCGACAGCAGTCGCGCTTTCACCTGCTCTGCGGTTAACGTCATATCCAGCACGTCCGGACCGACGCGCAGCAAGAACGGATGGTTGGCCTCCTGCTCCGCCGTGAGCATCTCAATGTCCGACGCGCTGTAGAGCAAAATCGCCTTGCTGGCCGTCTGTAGCCTGACGCGCAACACCCGGTTAGAGGCAGGCTGTTCGCCGGCCTCAACCACGCGCCAGACGCCGTACAGCTGATTATGGCTGTACAGGGTCAGGCCGCCGGAGAAGCGGGTCAGCAGGGCTTTGCCCCGGGTGTCGATATGGGTAACCCGCTGACCAATCAGTTCGGTTTGATAGGGTTGCAACCGGGGAAAAGCGAACCAGACGTCGGTTAAGGGTTCGTCTTTGATTGCTGCCTCCAGTGTATCCGCCGCGCGGCGGATCTCCGGACCTTCCGGCATACTGTCATCCTTCTGTTAGTGGGTGGCGCCGCCGCCCAGTTTACTATCCACCGGCTGGTGCAGGGCTACGGCTATGGCCGCCTCCAGCGCTTCCCGCACGGTGGCGGTCGCCATACTCGGCTCGCCGGGATGGGCCGCCGCCTGCGCCGGTAGCCATGGAATATGGATAAACCCGCCCCTTACCTCATTCTGTCCCTGCAGCCTGTGCAGCAGACCGTACATGACGTGATTGCAGACGAAGGTGCCGGCGGTTTGCGACACCGAGGCCGGGATCCCGCGATCGCGCAGCGCGCTGACGATCGCTTTGATCGGCAAGGTGCTGAACCACGCGGCCGGCCCGCCGTCGACGATCGGCGTGTCGATGGGTTGCTGGCCTTTGTTATCGGGGATACGCGCATCATCGACGTTAATCGCCACACGTTCGACGCTGATATCGACCCGGCCGCCGGCCTGTCCCACCGCGATAACCAGCTTCGGCTGCAGGTCTTCAATCGCCGCGTCCAGCGCCGACAGCGCCTCGCCAAACACGCAGGGAAGCTGCCTGGCGATCACCGGCTGACCAGCAATCATTGTGCCGTCAAGCTGCTGCACCACTTCCCAGGAAGGGTTCACCGTCTCGCCGTCAAAGGGTTCAAAACCGGTGAGTAATACGCCCGCCATCGTCTTCTCCTTCGCGGTCCTTCAGATTGTCATATCTCAGCCTCTGGCTGAGCGCTGACCATAATATGGCGCCCGGCGAACGCCGCCCGCAAACGGCGGGCAAATTCGAGGGCATGCGGACCATCGCCATGCAGACATACCGTCTGCGCCACCACGTTCGCCCATTCGCCGCTGACGCTACGCACCCGGTGGTGTTGCACCATTTCGAGGGTTTGCGCCAGGGCCTGCTCTTCGCTGTCAATCAGCGCGCCAGGCTCGGTGCGCGGCACCAGGCTGCCGTCGGCCAGATAACCGCGATCGGCAAACACCTCCTGACGCGTCGTCAAGCCATAGCGTTGCCCGGCGCGGATCAGTTCGCTGCCCGCCAGACCCACCAGCACCAGCTGCGGGTTAACATCGCGGACCGCGCGGGCGATCGCGTCGGCCAGCGGCGGCGATTTGGCCGCCTGGTTGTAGAGCATGCCGTGCGGCTTTACGTGCTGCAACTCGCCGCCCTGAGCCTGAACGATCGCCGCCAGAGCGCCAATCTGATACAGCGTCTGGGCATAGACCGTTTCCGGCGGCAGATCCATCGCCGTGCGGCCAAAATTTTCCCGGTCGGGATATCCCGGATGGGCGCCCACCGCGACGCCGTACTTCAGCGCCTCGCGCACGCTCTGCACCATCAGCCCGGCATCGCCGGCGTGAAAACCACAGGCGATATTCGCCGACGACACCAGCTGGAGCAGCGCGCTATCGTTCGCCCCGCCTTCCCCGAGATCGGCATTGAGATCAATCATCATCGTGGAGTCTCCACGCCAGTTGTTCAAGATAACGCTGACGATCGGCCCGCGCCTTCAGCGCCTCCTCCAGCGAGCAGGCCACGAAATGGATCGGCTGCCCCAGCGGGATCTGCGCCAGCTGGTACATATCGGCATCGATGATGCAGGCGATCCGCGGATAGCCGCCGGTGGTTTGCGCGTCGTTCATCAGCACAATGGGCTGGCCGTTGTGCGGCACCTGCACCACGCCCGGCAGCAGGCCGTGCGACAGCATTTCGCGATCGGTGGTGCGTTTCAGCGGCTGCCCCTGCAGGCGGTACCCCATGCGGTTACTCTGCGGACTGAGCTTCCAGGGGGCGCGCCAGAATGACGCCTGCGAGGCCGCGTCAAATTCGTGGTACTCCGGCCCGGGCAGCGCACGAATGCGGTTGCCCAGCGGCAGCTGCTTGACGCCGCGCGGGGTGGTGAAGCGGCGGGCGGCTTTCCCAAGCTTCAGCTTGTCGCCGTCCTGCAGGCGGCGTCCTTCCAGACCGCCAATCCCCGCCTTGAGATCCGTGCAGCGCGAGCCAAGGACCTCGGGAACCGCAATCCCGCCCGCCACCGCCAGATAGCTGCGAATGCCATGCTGCGGCGTTTTCAGCACCAGGCGCTGCCCGGGCCGGTAGGCGGTGCGCCAGCCCACCCAGACCGCTTTACCGTCCAGCGTCGCTTCGCAGGCGGCGCCGGTCAGCGCAAACCAGCCGCTGCGGGCAAATTCGATCTCCACCTGGCCGAGGGTAATCTCCAGCCCGGCGGCATTCGCCTCGTTGCCAACCAGCAGATTGGCAATCACCAGCGAGGGATAATCCAGAGCGCCGCAGCGGCTGATGCCAGACTGGCGCAGGCCTTCTCGTCCACCGTCCTGTACCGAGGTGTACAGGCCGGCGCGGATCAGAGTCAACATACCCCCTCCTTTTGCGGCACAAAGCGAATTTTATCGCCCACGCGCAGCAGCGCAGGCTCCTTCCGCGACGGGTCGAACAGCGTTAGCGAGGTCCGCCCCAGCAGCTGCCAGCCGCCGGGCGTCGCCAGCGGATAGATCCCGGTTTGCGCGCCGCCGATACCCACCGACCCGGCCGGGACGTGCACGCGCGGTTCGGCGCGACGCGGCGTCGCCAGCGCCGCTGGCAACCCGCCCAGGTAGGGAAATCCCGGCTGAAAACCAATAAACCAGACCAGATACTCCACCGAGGCGTGCAGCTCCACGACCTGCTTTTCACTGAGGCCGCTGTGCTGCGCCACCACCCCGAGATCCGGTCCGGCCTCGCCGCCGTAGACGACCGGAATGGTCAGCGAGCGCGACTCCGGCTCGATCGCGAGGCTCTCCTCCCACCAGCGCTGCAGACGGTCTATCGCCTCCCACGCCACCTCCTGCGGGCGGCGGAGCACCACAGTGATATTGTTCATGCCGGGAATGGCGTCAATCACTTCCTCATGGTTCGCCAGACGCTGGGCTAAGCCCCAGATCCGCTGCTGGCTCTCAAGGGTGACCGGCGGCTCCAGCTCCAGCACGACGGCCGTTTCTCCTAACAGATAACAACGCGCTCGCTGCACTTTTCTCTCTCCCGTCAGGCAGGGTTGGGAATATCAATAAAGGTGACGTCCAGGTCAGTGGTTTCCGTCAGCCATTCGCTGAGGGCGCGAATACCGCCCCGCTCGGTGGCGTGGTGGCCGGCGGCATAAAAATGCAGGCCCTGCTCGCGGGCGGAATGGATGGTTTGTTCCGACACCTCGCCGGTGATAAACGCGTCCACGCCAAAGCGCGCCGCGGCGTCGATAAAGCTCTGGCCGCCGCCGGTACACCAGGCGACGCGGCTGACGGTGTCCGGCCCGGTATCGCCGCACCACAGCGGCTTACGCCCCAGCCGCGCTTCAATCCATGAGGCCAGTTCAAGGCCGGAAACCGGCATCGACAGTTCGCCCCAGGGCACCAGCGGTTCGATTTCCCCCAGCACGTTAATCCCCAACAGATGCGCCAGTTGCGCGTTATTGCCCAGCTCGGGATGGGCATCCAGCGGCAGGTGCCAGCCGTAGAGATTGATATCATTGGCCAGCAGGGTTTTCAGGCGCCGGCGCTTCATACCGCGGATCACTGGCGATTCGTTTTTCCAGAAATAGCCGTGATGGACAATCACCGCATCCGCCTGAAGACGAACGGCCTCATCCAGCAGCGCCTGGCTGGCCGTCACTCCGGTGACGATCTTGTGCACCGTGTCGCGCCCTTCCACCTGCAGACCGTTAGGGGCGAAGTCACTGATGGCTGCACTATTGAGCTTGTCGTTTATCAGTTGTTCCAGTTCGCTATTTTTCATCGCCACTCCAGCAGATAATCAGGGTATACAAAGGCATAACATAACCAGATCCATTCGGGTCGTCGATAGTCCGCCTCCGACACTGACGATGACTTTTTACCGAATAGCGCAATTTGTCTATTCACCCCGCCGCGCATTCGTGTATATTTATGCACTAATAAAGCATATTAAATAATCAGAAAGCCCCTCAAGCCATGAATATGACTAATTAAACGCTATTCATGCAGAACGATCGACTTTCGCTTTAGGCCAGGAAACACACTTCTCATGAAGACAACATCATCGCAACCGCGGGCGATTTACTACGTCGTGGCGCTGCAAATCTGGGAATATTTTAGCTTCTACGGCATGCGCGCCCTGCTGATCCTCTATCTCACCAATCAGCTCAAATATGACGATAACCACGCTTACGCCCTGTTCAGCGCCTACTGTTCGCTGGTCTATGTGACGCCGATCCTCGGCGGCTATCTGGCCGATAAGCTGTTAGGCAACCGGATGGCGGTCATGCTCGGCGCGCTGCTGATGGCCATTGGCCATCTGGTGCTCGGGGCCAGCGAAACCGCCCCGGCCTTCCTCTACCTGTCGCTGGCGATCATCGTCTGCGGCTACGGGTTGTTTAAATCCAACGTCAGCTGTCTGCTGGGCGAACTGTACGAACCCGCCGATCCGCGTCGCGATGGCGGCTTCTCGCTGATGTATGCCGCGGGCAATATCGGCTCTATCATCGCGCCCATCGCCTGCGGCTACGTTCAGGAGGAGTATAGCTGGGCGATGGGCTTTGCCCTGGCGGCCATCGGCATGGTGGCGGGACTGGTGATTTTCCTCTGCGGCAACCGTCATTTCCAGCATACCGCCGGCGTGAACCGCCAGGCGCTGTGCGCCCGCCGCTTCCTGCTGCCGAACTGGGGCTGGCTGCTGGTGCTGCTGGTCATCGCGCCGCTGCTGATTGCCGTGCTGTTCTGGCAGGAGTGGTCGGTGTATGCCCTGATCGTGGCCACGGCCATTGGCCTCGCGGTGCTGGCGCGGATCTACCTGCGTGCCGAGACCGATAAACAGCGCAAGGATCTGCGCCTGATCGTCGTCCTGACCGCCTTCAGCCTGCTGTTCTGGGCCTTCGCCCAACAGGGCGGCAGCTCCATCAGCCTGTATATTGACCGCTTCGTTAACCGCCATATCATGAGCTACGAAGTCCCTACCGCTATGTTCCAGTCGATCAATGCCTTTGCGGTGATGCTCTGCGGCATGGTGCTGGCGTGGCTGGTGAAAGAGAGCGTCGGCGGTAACCGCACCGTGCGCATCTGGGGGAAATTTGCCCTCGGTCTGGGCCTGATGAGCGCCGGGTTCTGCATTTTGACCCTCAGCGCCCGCTGGTCGGCGGCCTATGGCCAGTCGTCCATGCCGCTGATGGTGCTGGGGCTGGCGGTGATGGGTTTTGCCGAACTGTTTATCGACCCGGTCGCGATGTCGCAAATCACTCGCATTGAGATCCCGGGGGTGACCGGGGTGCTGACCGGCATCTATATGCTGCTCTCCGGGGCCATCGCCAACTATCTGGCCGGCGTTATCGCCGACCAGACCTCGCAGGCGTCATTCGACGTCGCCGGGGCGGTGAACTATTCCATTGACGCCTACATCAACGTCTTCAGCCAGATCACCTGGGGCGCGCTGGCCTGCGTCGGCGTAGTGCTGGTTATCTGGCTGTATCACTCGCTGAAGGTCAGGACCCGCCGTCTGGCGGTGGAATAATCCCCTTTCTGGCGGCCTCCCAGGCCGCCAGCGTCTCCTGCCGCGCCTGCTTGTGATCGACTATCGGGCGCGGATAATCCAGCGTCACCCCCTGTTTATCCGCCCACACCCACGGCTGATGCAGCGCCTTCTCCGGCACCTTTGCCAGCTCCGGCAGCCAGCGACGCATAAACACCCCCTGCTTATCAAACTTCTCGCCCTGGGTGGTGGGATTAAATATGCGGAAATAGGGCGCGGCGTCGGTGCCCGTCGAAGCCGCCCATTGCCAGCCGCCGTTGTTCGCCGCCAGATCGCCGTCAATCAGCTGGCTCATGAAATAGCGCTCCCCTGCCCGCCAGTCGAGGCGCAGATCTTTGGTCAGGAAACTGGCGACAATCATGCGCAACCGGTTATGCATCCAGCCGGTGGCGTTAAGCTGGCGCATGGCGGCATCGACAATCGGAAAGCCGGTCTCCCCGCGCTGCCAGGCCTGCAGGGCGCCATCCTCTTCGCGCCAGGCGACCTTATCGGTCCAGGCGACAAACGGCCGACCTTTACAGAGTTTCGGATAGTAGACCATCAGATGGCGGTAAAACTCGCGCCAGATCAGCTCATTAAGCCAGGTGGCGCCTGCCCCGCCATCCAGTGCGGCGGGGTGTTCCGTCAGCAGCCGATGCAGGCACTGGCGCGGCGACAGCACCCCGATGGCAAGGCAGGACGACAGGCGACTGGTCCCTTCCACGGCCGGGAAGTCGCGCTGCCCCTCATAATCCGCCGCCGGTTGCTGACAAAACGCGCGCAGCCGCGCCAGCGCCGTTTTTTCATCCGCGGCAAACAGCAGCCCATCGAACGGCGTTTGCGGATAGTTAAGCTCCGGCACCGGCGGCGCCAGGCGAGCGGGCGCCTGGCGCGGCTTTGGCGCGGCCACGCACGCCGGCAATCCTTCCCGCAGCCGGCGAATAAACGCGTTCTTAAACGGGGTGAAGACTTTATACATTTCGCCGCCGGTCAGTACGCTGCCGGGCGGCAACAGGACGCTGTCGTCAAATCCCTGGCAAATCACTTCGCTCAAAGAGCTCTCAACGGCGGCATCGCGCTGGCGTTCATTGAATTCGTACTGATAGTTGTAGAACAGGTGACTGACCTGGTGCTGCTGGCAGAAATGGGCCAGTCGCTCGACGCTGGCGCTAAAATCGTCCGCCTCTTCTACCCACAGCGGTATGCCCCGCTCCGCCAGCGCGGCGTGCAGACTGCGCAAATGGCTGGTGATAAAAGCGGCCTGCCGCGGCGCCAGGTGATGTTCGCGCCACTGCCCCGGGGTGGCAATATACAGCGCCAGCACCTGCGCCTGCGGATCGCGGCAGGCGGCGGCCAGCGCCAGGTTATCGTGAATGCGTAAATCCGTGCGTAACCAGACCAGATGGGTGGCCATATCACTCCTCACTCTCCGTCAGCAAAACTCATCTTATGATCTAAGCCGGCAAAAATAGCGCGCCCCGGCAAAATAAGCACCTGCCAATTCCGCTGCGGCGCCTGAAAACGAGTGTAGACAAGCGGCGAAAAAAAACCGCCGGGGGCAACCGGCGGTTAGTGGTTTTCCTCGCAGCAGGGCGAATTAGTAGAAGTCGTGCGCGGCTTTTTCCGCCTGCGCCATCCACACCGGCTGCTCGCTGGTTTTCGACCATACACGGTGCAGCCAGCTGTAATAGCGGGCGCGATCCTTCCAGAACAGCATCACCGGCAGCGCCGCGACGCCAGCCACGACGGCGAAAGCACGACGCAGCAAAATAATATGAGCAGGATAAGCTTTGTACAACGCCATCATTTCTCTCCCCTTTGTCAGGCCGGCAAGCAGCGCCGGAAAATTAATCATGTTTGTCTGAGCAAAATAATACCGCTCTGGTTGTAATTTTACTACTCATCCGACCACTAAAAAGCACGTATTTATACTTAATTTACATTCGCCACGTAAATTAGTTACAAAAAAGTTAAATTAATACTAACCATTAGTTAATTTGTGCCTTTGTCATTTTTATACTTTTTTTACACCGCGCCCGCGGATTTTTGCGAAATCTTTGCGCCGTAATTTCTATTCTCCTGGTAAATCAAAAACACACCCGGAGGTGGATTGTGACTGCAGGCGTACTCACTGGCGTTGGGCTGGTGTTCCTGTTACTGGCTTATCTGGTTTATGCCTTGATACATGCGGAGGCATTCTGATGGCTGCCCAGGGATTTTTATTATTAGCCAGCTATCTGCTGGTTTTGCTGGTGCTGGCGCGCCCGCTGGGGATGTGTCTGGCAAGAATGGTGAATGACATCCCGCTTCCCGGCCTGGCCGGGGTCGAGCGCGTCCTGTGGCGCGTGGCCGGGATCCGCGCCGAAGAGATGGGCTGGCTGCAGTATTTGCTGGCGCTCCTGCTGTTCAACGCCCTCGGCGGCCTGGCGCTGTTTGCCCTGCTGATGCTGCAGGGCGTGCTGCCGTTTAACCCGCAGCACCTGCCGGGGCTGACGTGGGATCTGGCGCTCAACACCGCGGTCAGCTTTGTCAGCAATACGAACTGGCAGGCCTACGCCGGCGAAAGCACCATGAGCTATCTCAGCCAGATGGTGGGGCTGACGGTGCAGAATTTCCTCTCCGCCGCCACCGGCATCGCCGTGGTCTTCGCCCTGACCCGCGCCTTCGCCCGGCAGAAAATGTCCACCCTCGGCAATGCCTGGGTCGACCTGACGCGCATTACCCTGTGGCTGCTGCTGCCGCTCTCTCTGCTGGTGGCCCTGTTCTTTATTCAGCAGGGCGTGCCGCAGAACCTGCAGGCCTACCAGCCCTTTACCACCCTCGAAGGGGCGCACCAGCTGCTGCCGATGGGGCCCGTCGCCTCACAGGAAGCGATTAAGCTGCTGGGCACCAACGGCGGCGGTTTCTTTAACGCCAACTCCGCCCATCCGTTTGAAAACCCGACGGCGCTGACCAATCTCGTGCAGATGCTAGCCATCTTCCTGATCCCGGCGGCGCTGTGCTTCGCTTTCGGCGAGGTGGTGAGCGATCGCCGCCAGGGGCGCGCCATCCTGTGGGCGATGACGCTGATCTTTATCCTCTGCGTCGCCGTGGTGATGTGGGCGGAAACCCGCGGTAACCCGCACCTGATGATGCTGGGCGCCGACAGCAGCCTGAATATGGAAGGTAAAGAGAGCCGATTCGGTATTCTCGCCAGCAGTCTGTTCGCGGTGATCACCACCGCAGCCTCCTGCGGCGCGGTCAACGCCATGCATGACTCCTTCACCGCGCTGGGCGGGATGGTGCCGATGTGGCTGATGCAGATTGGCGAAGTGGTGTTCGGCGGCGTCGGCTCGGGTCTCTATGGCATGCTGCTGTTCGTTATGCTGGCGGTGTTTATCGCCGGCCTGATGGTCGGCCGCACCCCGGAGTACCTCGGAAAGAAAATCGATGTCCGGGAAATGAAAATGATCGCCCTGGCCATTCTGGTCACCCCGACGCTGGTGCTGCTCGGCACGGCGCTGGCGATGATGACCGAGGCCGGCCGCGCCGGGATGTTCAACCCCGGACCGCACGGCTTTAGCGAAGTGCTGTACGCCGTCACTTCGGCGGCCAATAACAACGGCAGCGCCTTCGCCGGCCTGGGCGCGGCGACGCCATTCTGGAACCTGCTGCTGGCGTTCTGCATGCTGGCTGGACGCTTCGCCGTCATCATTCCGGTGATGGCTATCGCCGGCTCGCTGGTGGCGAAGAAAATTCAACCGGCCAGCCCCGGCACCCTGGCCACCCACGACGCCCTGTTTATCGGTCTGCTGATCGGCACCGTGCTGCTGGTGGGCGCCCTGACCTTTATTCCTGCGCTGGCGCTTGGCCCGCTGGCCGAACACTTTTCCTTACTTTGAGCGATGCGGAGCACCCTGTTATGAGTCGCAAACAATTAGCACTGCTGGAGCCGACGCTGGTGCGCCAGGCGCTGCTGGATGCCGTGAAAAAACTCAGCCCGATGGTGCAGTGGCGCAATCCGGTGATGTTTATCGTCTGGGTGGGCAGCCTGTTAACCACCCTGCTGGCCATCGCCATGGCTGGCGGCGCCCTGACCGGCAGCGCCACTTTTACCGCCGCCATCAGTATCTGGCTATGGTTTACCGTGCTGTTCGCCAACTTTGCCGAAGCGATGGCGGAAGGCCGCAGCAAAGCCCAGGCCAATAGCCTGAAAGGGGTGAAAAAAACGGCCTTCGCCCGTAAGCTGCGCGCCCCGCAGCATGACGCGACGGTCGACCACGTGCCGGCGGAAGACCTGCGCAAAGGCGACGTGGTGCTGGTGGAAGCCGGGGATATTATCCCCTGCGATGGTGAAGTCATCGAAGGCGGCGCCTCGGTGGATGAAAGCGCCATTACCGGCGAGTCTGCTCCGGTGATCCGCGAATCCGGCGGTGATTTCGCCTCGGTGACCGGCGGGACGCGCATCCTCTCCGACTGGCTGGTGATCCGTTGCAGCGTTAACCCGGGAGAAACCTTCCTCGACCGGATGATCGCCATGGTGGAAGGCGCCCAGCGCCGTAAAACGCCGAACGAAATCGCCCTGACGATCCTGCTGATCGCCCTGACGCTGGTGTTCCTGCTGGCCACCGCCACCATCTGGCCATTCTCGGCGTGGAGCGGCAATGCGGTCAGCGTAACCGTACTGGTGGCGCTGCTGGTGTGCCTGATCCCGACCACCATCGGCGGTCTGCTGTCGGCCATCGGCGTCGCCGGGATGAGCCGTATGCTGGGCGCCAACGTGATCGCCACCAGCGGCCGCGCGGTGGAAGCGGCAGGCGACGTTGATGTGCTGTTGCTGGATAAAACCGGGACCATTACGCTCGGCAACCGCCAGGCCTCCGCTTTCCTGCCGGCGCGCGGTGTGGAAGAGCGAACCCTCGCCGATGCCGCCCAGCTCTCCTCGCTGGCGGACGAAACCCCTGAGGGACGCAGCATCGTGGTGCTGGCGAAACAGCGCTTTAACCTGCGCGAACGCGATCTGCAGTCGCTGCATGCCACCTTTGTCCCCTTTACCGCGCAAACGCGGATGAGCGGCATCAATATCGATCAGCGCATGATCCGCAAAGGGTCGGTGGACGCCATTCGCCGCCACGTAGAGGCCAACGGTGGCCACTTCCCTGCCGATGTCGAGAAGCAGGTGGAAGAGGTCGCCCGCCAGGGGGCCACGCCGCTGGTGGTCGCCGAAGGGGAAAAGGTGCTGGGGATTATTTCACTCAAAGATATCGTCAAAGGCGGCATCAAAGAACGTTTCGCCCAGCTGCGCAAAATGGGCATTAAAACGGTGATGATCACCGGTGATAACCGCCTGACCGCTGCGGCGATCGCCGCCGAGGCCGGCGTCGACGATTTCCTCGCCGAAGCGACGCCGGAAGCCAAGCTGGCGCTGATCCGCCAGTATCAGTCGGAAGGTCGGCTGGTGGCGATGACCGGTGACGGCACCAACGACGCGCCCGCGCTGGCGCAGGCCGACGTGGCGGTAGCCATGAACTCAGGCACCCAGGCGGCGAAAGAGGCGGGCAACATGGTCGACCTGGATTCCAACCCCACCAAGCTGATTGAGGTGGTCCATATCGGCAAACAGATGCTGATGACGCGCGGCTCGCTGACCACCTTCAGTATTGCCAACGACGTGGCGAAATATTTCGCCATTATTCCGGCGGCGTTTGCCGCGGTCTATCCCCAGTTGGCCATGCTGAACGTGATGGGCCTGCATTCGCCATCGTCGGCGATCCTCAGCGCCGTTATCTTCAACGCGCTGATCATCGTCTTCCTGATCCCGCTGGCCCTGAAAGGGGTGAGCTATCGCCCGCTCTCCGCCTCGGCGATGCTGCGCCGCAATCTGTGGATCTACGGCCTCGGCGGTCTGCTGGTGCCTTTTATCGGTATTAAAGCCATCGACCTGCTGCTGACCCTGAGCGGTCTGGTGTGAGGAACAAACTATGTCATTGATTCGTCCAGCACTTGTGCTATTTATTCTGTTAACCCTGCTCACCGGCGGCGTTTATCCTCTGCTGACCACCAGCCTGGGGCAGTGGTGGTTTAACTCACAGGCCAACGGCTCGCTGATCCGCATGAACGGCGAGGTGCGCGGCTCGGCGCTGATTGGCCAGAACTTTACCGCCGCAGGCTATTTCCAGGGTCGCCCGTCAGCCACCGCGGAGACAGCGGATAACCCGATGGCCTCTGGCGGCAGCAACCTCGCCGCCAGCAACCCGGCGCTGGATAAGGCGGTGAGCGAGCGGGTGCAGGCCCTGCGCGCCGCAAACCCGGATGCCGACCCGCGTGTGCCGGTCGAACTGGTCACCACCTCGGCGAGCGGTCTCGATAACAACCTGACCCCGGCCGCCGCGCTGTGGCAGGCGCCGCGGGTGGCCAAAGCGCGCCAGCTGAGCGTCGACCAGGTGACCGCGCTGGTTAACCAGGCCACACAAAAGCCGCTGCTGAGCTTCCTTGGCCAGCCGGTGGTCAATATACTGCAACTCAATATGGCGCTGGATGCCCTGAAGGATAAGTAAATGAGTGACGAGCCGCTGCGTCCGGACCCTGACCGCCTGCTGCAGCACACCGCCGCCCCGCATCGCGGCAAACTAAAAGTGTTCTTCGGCGCCTGCGCCGGGGTGGGGAAAACCTGGGCGATGCTGGCGGAAGCGCAGCGGCTCCGGGCGCAGGGGTTGGATATTCTGATTGGCGTGGCGGAGACCCACGGCCGGAAAGAGACCGCCGCGATGCTGCAGGGCCTGAGCACCCTGCCGCCGCGGCGGCTCGCCCACCGCGGGCGCTACGTGTATGAGTTCGATCTCGACGCCGCCCTCGCCCGCCGTCCGGCGCTGATTCTGGTGGATGAGCTGGCGCACAGTAATGCCCCCGGCTCCCGCCATCCAAAGCGCTGGCAGGATGTGGACGAACTGCTGGAGGCCGGGATTGACGTCTTCACCACCGTTAACGTCCAGCATCTGGAAAGTCTGAATGACGTCGTCAGCGGGATCACCGGCGTGCAGGTGCGAGAGACCGTCCCCGATCCCTTCTTTGACGCCGCGGACGACGTGGTGCTGGTGGATCTGCCCCCTGACGATCTGCGCCAGCGGCTCAATGAGGGCAAAGTCTATATCGGTGGCCAGGCCGAGCGCGCTATCGAGAACTTTTTCCGCAAAGGGAACCTGATTGCGCTGCGTGAACTGGCCCTGCGCCGCACCGCCGATCGCGTCGATGAGCAGATGCGCGCCTGGCGCGACCGCCAGGGCCAGGAGAAAGTCTGGCACACCCGCGACGCGATCCTGCTCTGTATCGGGCACAACACCGGCAGCGAAAAGCTGGTGCGTACCGCCGCACGGCTCGCCGCCCGTCTGGGCAGCGTCTGGCATGCGGTGTATGTCGAGACCCCTTCCCTGCACCAGCTACCGGAAGCCCGGCGACGGGCCATCCTCGCCGCGCTGCGTCTGGCCCAGGAGCTGGGCGCCGAAACCGCCACCCTCTCCGACCCGTCAGAAGAGAAAGCGGTTCTCCATTACGCCCGCGAACACAACCTTGGGAAAATTGTCATCGGCCGCCAGAGCAAGCGCCGCTGGTGGGATCGTAGCGGTTTTGCCGACCGTCTGGCTCGCCACGCGCCGGACCTCGATCTGGTGGTCATCGCCCTGGATGAAAAACCCTTCCCCTTTCCGGTGCGCGCCAGCGACAGTCGTCCGGCGCTGGAGAAATGGCGCCTGCAGCTGCAGGGCTGCGCGGTGGCGGTGGCGCTGTGCGCCATCATTACCCTGGTGGCCATGCAGTGGCTGATGGCCTTCGAAGCCGCTAACCTGGTGATGCTCTATCTGCTGGGGGTGGTGATCATCGCTCTGCTCTACGGCCGCTGGCCGTCGGTCCTGGCGACGGTGATTAACGTTATCAGCTTCGATCTCTTTTTTGTCGCCCCGCGCGGCACGCTGGCGGTGTCCGATGTCCAGTATCTGCTCACCTTCGGCGTGATGCTCACCGTGGGCCTGCTTATCGGTAACCTCACCGCCGGCGTGCGCTACCAGGCGCGGGTGGCGCGCTACCGCGAGCGGCGTACCCGCCATCTGTATGAGATGTCCAAAGCGCTGGCGGTGGGTCGTAGCCAGCAGGATATCGCCACCACCAGCGAGCGGTTTATCGCCTCCACCTTTCAGGCCCGCAGCCAGCTGCTGCTCCCGGACGCCCAGGGGAAACTGCTGCCCTTAACCCACCAGCCCGGGCTGACGCCGTGGGATGACGCCATCGCCCGCTGGAGCTTTGATAAGGGTCAACCCGCCGGCGCTGGCACCGATACCCTGCCCGGCGTGCCGTATCAGATCCTGCCCCTGAAGAGCGCCGCCCGCACCTGGGGCCTGCTGGTGGTGGAGCCGGCGAATCTGCGCCAGCTGATGATCCCGGAGCAACAGCGGCTGCTGGAGACCTTCACTCTGTTGGTGGCCAGCGCCCTGGAGCGTCTCACCCTGACCGCCAGCGAAGAGCAGGCCCGACTGACCAGCGAGCGCGAAAGCCTGCGTAACTCGCTGCTCGCCGCCCTGTCGCACGATCTGCGTACCCCGCTGACCGTGCTGTTTGGCCAGGCGGAAATCCTGACCCTCGATCTGGCCAGCGAGGGCTCGAAGCATGCCCCGCAGGCCAACGAAATCCGCCAGCATGTGCTCAACACCACCAGGCTGGTGAACAACCTGCTGGATATGGCGCGGATCCAGTCCGGCGGCTTTAACCTCCACAAGGAGTGGCTGACGCTGGAGGAGGTGGTCGGCAGCGCGCTGCGCATGCTCGAACCGAGCCTCGGCGGCCAGCACGTTCAACTGGATTTACCCGATCCGCTGCAGCTGGTGCATGTTGACGGGCCGCTGTTCGAGCGGGTGCTGATCAATCTGCTGGAGAATGCCCATAAGTATGCCGGCGCCCGGGCGGACATCGGTATTCGCGCCGAAGCGGACGCCCGGCAGCTGTCGCTGGAAGTATGGGATAATGGTCCAGGGATCCCGGCGGGCCAGGAACAGGCTATCTTTGATAAATTCGCCCGCGGCAACAAAGAATCGGCGATCCCCGGCGTCGGGCTGGGCCTTGCCATCTGTCAGGCCATCGTCGACGTCCACGGCGGGACCATCTCCGCCTGCAACCGGCCAGAGGGCGGCGCCTCATTCCGTGTTACACTGCCGGGAGAAACGCCCCCTGAACTGGAAGAGCTATCTGAGGAATTGTGATTAACGTTCTGATTATCGAAGACGAACACGCTATCCGTCGATTTCTGCGCACCGCGCTGGAAGCCGACGGCATGCGCGTATTTGAAGCGGAAACCCTGCAGCGCGGGCTGATCGAAGCCGCCACCCGTAAGCCCGACCTCGCGATCCTCGATCTCGGCCTGCCGGATGGTGATGGCATTGATTTTATTCGCGACCTGCGCCAGTGGAGTCAGATGCCGATTATCGTCCTGTCAGCGCGTAGCGAAGAGCATGACAAAATTGCCGCCCTGGATGCCGGCGCCGATGACTACTTAAGTAAACCCTTTGGCATCGGCGAGCTGCAGGCCCGCCTGCGCGTCGCGCTGCGTCGCCACGGCGCGGCGCAGGCCGACGAGCCGGTGGTGCGCTTCGCCGACCTGGAGGTCAATATCCCCGCCCGCCGCATCCTGCGCGGCAGCGAAGAGATCCACCTGACGCCCATCGAGTTTCGCCTGCTGGCGGCGCTATTGAATAATCCCGGCAAAGTGCTTACCCAGCGCCAGCTGCTGAATCAAGTGTGGGGCCCT
Source organism: Klebsiella sp. 2-CIP_Kleb. (assembly GCF_050378715.1). Taxonomy (NCBI): domain Bacteria; kingdom Pseudomonadati; phylum Pseudomonadota; class Gammaproteobacteria; order Enterobacterales; family Enterobacteriaceae; genus Klebsiella; species Klebsiella sp. 2-CIP_Kleb. Next base: position 561,659 of record NZ_JBNRLG010000002.1, on the reverse strand, counting down.
AACGCCGTGGAGCACAGCCATTATCTGCGGATCTATATGGGTCACCTGCGGCAAAAGCTGGAGGCCGATCCGGCGCGCCCTCAGCATCTGCTGACCGAAACCGGGATTGGCTATCGCTTTATGCCCTGAGCCCCGCCTCTGCAGTACCAGAGGCTGGTGATTTTCAGCCCTTCAGAGAGCAGCAGGAAGCCTGCCAGGATCGCTAAATGCCTGACGCCGGCGGCCTGAATCAGCCACAGACCCAAAGAAAGCGAAGGCTGCATAAACACCAGCCTGAGCGGCGCCTGCCCCCAGGCCAGCCACAGCCCATAGCGGCTCTGACGGAAAAAGAGGATCATCGACAACGGGATGCTGATAATCAGCAGCACATTTAGCGGATAGAGCCAGACCGCCGCAGAGCCCCAGGTGTGCAGCAGCTGGAGATAAGCCAGCAGGTCGTCGTAAAAAGGGAGTCGGCGGTGGGCAATATTCCACCATAAGAATTGCAGGACGAAAAAGAGATCCATCCACGCCCAGAACAAAAACAGGGACTTCCGTTGTATTTTCATCGCTATCCTTGCGAAAAAAATCAGGCCCACAAGGGGCCTGATGATCGTGCGCCGTTAAGCGTTCTTCAGCACTTCACTGACAATCTCTACCGCTTCTTTTTCAATCAGCTTGCGATGTTCTTCGCCGAGGAAGCTTTCGCAGTAGATCTTGTAGGCGTCTTCGGTGCCTGACGGGCGTGCCGCAAACCAGCCGTTGTCGGTCATCACTTTCAGGCCGCCAATCGCCGCCCCGTTGCCCGGCGCCGCGGTCAGACGAGCGGTGATTGGATCCCCCGCCAGGGTGTCAGCACTGACCATTTCCGGCGACAGCTTAGACAGCGCCGCTTTCTGCGCGGAGGTCGCGGAAGCCTGCAGACGGTTGTAGCTCTGCGCGCCGAAGCGTTCCGCCAGCTCGTTATAGTGCTCCTGCGGGTTTTTCCCGGTCACTGCGGTGATTTCCGCCGCCAGCAGGCACATGATGATGCCGTCTTTATCGGTGGACCACGGCGTGCCGTCGAAGCGCAGGAAGGAGGCCCCGGCGCTCTCTTCGCCGCCGAAGCCGAAGCTGCCGTCGAACAGGCCGTCAACGAACCACTTAAAGCCCACCGGCACTTCCACCAGCTTGCGGCCCAGATCGTTCACCACGCGGTCAATCATCGCCGAGGAGACCAGGGTTTTACCGACCGCCACCTCTTTGCCCCACTGCGGACGATGCTGGAACAGGTAGTTAATCGCCACCGCCAGGTAGTGGTTCGGATTCATCAGCCCGGCAGGGGTGACAATCCCGTGACGGTCGTAATCCGGGTCGTTGGCAAATGCCAGATCGAACTTATCGCGCAGCGCCAGCAGGCCCGCCATCGCACATTCCGATGAGCAGTCCATGCGGATGGCGCCGTCTTTATCGAGGTGCATAAAGCGGAAGGTCTGGTCCACCTGGTCGTTCACAATGGTCAGATTGAGCTTGTAGTGCTCGCCAATGCGCTTCCAGTATTCGATACCGGACCCGCCCAGCGGATCGACGCCCAGCGTCAGGCCCGCTTTCTGGATCGCCGCCATGTCGACGATGTCCGCCAGGCCTTCAATGAACGGCTGCACCAGATCCTGCTCTTTGACGTGGCCGGAAGCCAGCGCCGCGTCCAGAGAAATGCGTTTCACACCCTGCAGGCCAGCGGCCAGCAGTTCGTTGGCACGGTTTTCCACCACTTTGGTGACGTTGGTATCAGCCGGACCGCCGTTTGGCGGGTTGTACTTGATACCGCCATCTTCCGGCGGGTTGTGTGACGGGGTGATCACAATGCCGTCCGCCAGCGGACCGCCTTTTTTGTTATGCACCAGAATCGCGTTGGAGACCGCCGGCGTCGGGGTGAATCCGTTGTTTTCCTGAACGATAACGTCAACGCCGTTGGCGGTTAACACTTCCAGCACCGAAATAAACGCCGGCTCGGACAGGGCGTGGGTATCTTTACCGACATAGCACGGACCGGTGATCCCGTTCTTCGCACGATCTTCCGCAATAGCCTGGGCGATGGCCAGGATATGCGGTTCGTTGAAGTTGTGACGCGCCGCGCTGCCGCGATGGCCGGAGGTGCCGAATTTGACCGCATGCTCCGCATTACCGACTTCAGGCTTCAGCACGTAGTACTGAGCAGTCAGTTGGGCGACGTTAATCAAATCACTCTGTTGCGCAGGCTGCCCCGCACGTTTATCGATTGCCATTGCCTGATCCTTCTGGTGCAAATGTTAAAAAGCTAGATCGTGCCGCAAACCTTTTCAATCAGCTCCGCAGGGAACTGCATCGACTGCATGATGTGCTCAATCATGCTGCATTTACGGCCGGTATTGGTATTGGTGATCACCCACCACGGTGTACCAGGAACCTGTTTCGGTTTGGTCTGATTACCGCTTTTCAGCAGCGTACGCGCATCTTCCGCGAAGTAAACGCGCGTGCGGCCGTGCAGAGACTCAGTGGCCTCGGCAAATGCTTTACTGTCCAGGGAATAGAGGGTGGTCAACACCAGCATAAAACGGTTCACCGCGCGCTTCTGCTCGGCGTATTCATCAGATAACAGCATCTCGCGCATGGCGCGGACTTTATCTTTCACCGGGTTAGCGGTTTTCACCTCAGCGGCAGGCGTGGGCGCCAGCGTCGGCGCGGCTTTGCTGACCGGTGTAGCCGGTTGGGAAACGGCGGAAAATTTCAGCATACGCCGTAAAATGTCGGATGCGCTCTCGCCGATATGCAGAGTGTGGCTGGCAATATAGCGGTAGAGTTCATCATCAACTTCAATTGTTTTCATCTTAATCCAGTGCGATATCTTTTCTGAATACAAATCGTTGGGATTATAAGTACAAATCCCAACCGCGGATAGCGTCAAACCAGGATGGCGGTAAAACTCAGAAAACTTCTGGGTCTTGCAGCCGGATGGCAGAATGTCCAACATAATACCCTAACCCGACGGAGCGAAAAAAAGAACTTTGCCATGAAATTAAATAGCCGAGCGCAATCTGCACAGAATCCGCACAACCACTCCCCGATCGTGCTGGTCCATGGTCTGTTTGGCAGCCTGGACAACCTGGGCATCCTCGCCCGCGACCTGATCGCCGACCACGATATTCTGCAGGTCGATATGCGCAACCACGGTTTGTCGCCGCGGTCGCCAGAGATGACCTACCACGCGATGGCGCAGGATCTGCTCGACACGCTCGATGCACATAAGATTGAACGGGCCACCTTTATCGGCCATTCGATGGGCGGCAAAGCGGTGATGGCGTTGACCGCCCTGGCCCCGGAGCGCATCAGCGGTCTGGTGGCTATTGATATCGCGCCGGTGGATTATCACGTTCGCCGCCATGATGAGATCTTCGCCGCTATCCGCGCCGTCAGCGAATCCGCCGCCAGCACTCGCCAGCAGGCGGCGCAGGTGATGCGCGAGCATCTGCAGGAAGAGGGCGTGATTCAGTTCCTGCTGAAATCTTTCGTCGACGGCGACTGGCGCTTCAACGTCCCGGTGCTGTGGGACCAGTACCCGCATATCGTCGGCTGGGAAACCATCCCGGCCTGGCCGCACCCAACGCAGTTTATTCCCGGCGGCAACTCCCCCTATGTGACCGACGCCTACCGCGACGCGCTGCTGGCCCAGTTCCCGCAGGCTCGGGCCCACGTCATTGCCGGCGCCGGACATTGGGTCCATGCCGAGAAACCCGAGGCGGTGTTGCGCGCGATCCGCCGCTATCTGACGAGCATAGCCGCCTGATTGGCTAAAATATGCCCGACCGCGCCGCAGAATGCCCGCGGTCGTTGGCGCAGCCGTTCGCCTGATGTATGATGGCGCGCTATCTGCGCCGGCTAGAGCCCGGCAGCTTGTTTCCCCGAAGTCACTCAGAATCATGGCAAAAGAACAAACGGACCGTACGACATTAGATTTGTTCGCAAACGAGCGTCGCCCGGGAAGACCGAAAACCAATCCGCTGTCGCGCGATGAACAACTGCGCATCAACAAACGTAATCAGCTGAAACGCGATAAAGTGCGCGGGCTGAAGCGCGTGGAGCTAAAGCTCAACGCCGACGCGGTCGATGCGCTTAACGAACTGGCGGAAGCGCGTAATATGAGCCGCAGCGATCTCATTGAAGAGATGCTGATGACGCAATTAACCGCCCTGCGCAGCCAGGGAAAACTCTAACTTTCCGCGAAAAATCCGCATTCATGTAGCAGAGTGTGCAGTCGGGCGTGATTGCTGTTTCCGCGCCCTTGCCTGTTCTGCTATGATTGCCGTTATCTGTGGGCATCGCGTCCCTACCACATCATTTAAGTTTCAAGAGGTTATTTTACTCATGGCAATCATCGGCATCTTTTTTGGCAGCGACACCGGCAACACCGAAAATATTGCAAAAATGATTCAAAAGCAGCTTGGTAAAGATGTTGCTGATGTTCACGACATTGCCAAAAGCAGCAAAGAAGATCTGGAAGCCCACGACATCCTGCTGCTCGGCATCCCGACCTGGTACTACGGTGAAGCGCAGTGTGACTGGGACGACTTCTTCCCGACGCTGGAAGAGATCGACTTTAACGGCAAACTGGTGGCGCTGTTCGGCTGCGGCGACCAGGAAGACTACGCCGAGTACTTCTGCGATGCGCTGGGCACCATCCGCGACATCATTGAGCCGCGCGGCGCGACCATCGTTGGCCACTGGCCGACTGCCGGCTATCACTTCGAGGCCTCTAAAGGCCTGGCGGATGACGACCACTTCGTCGGCCTCGCCATTGATGAAGACCGCCAGCCGGAGCTGACCAACGAGCGCGTTGAGAAGTGGGTGAAGCAGGTGGCCGAAGAGCTGCACCTCGAAGAAATCAAAAACGCCTGATGATTAAGCGGCGCAATCATTGAGTTGCGTCGCATTAATAGACAAAAGCAATCAAACTAATAGCTACAAGTTTTTAACTTTTAATCACATATCTGTACAATGTCCTCTGATTCTACGAGGCACGTGACGCAGTTTGTAGCTGGTGCCTCGTTTTTGACAGCAAACCAGGCCCGATACTTGCAGTTTTCATTTACCAGTGGCAGTTCTATAATGAGACGCATTACGTCGGGTTAATTTCTGTATGACTTCCGTTGAAGGAAGTAGATCGTTTAGCAACAGGACAGATTCCGCATGACTGACAACAATACCGCATTAAAGAAGGCTGGCCTGAAAGTCACACTTCCTCGACTGAAAATCCTTGAAGTGCTGCAGGAACCGGATAACCATCATGTCAGTGCGGAAGACTTATATAAACGCCTGATCGACATGGGCGAAGAGATTGGTCTGGCGACCGTTTACCGCGTCCTCAACCAGTTTGATGACGCCGGTATCGTGACTCGTCATAATTTTGAAGGCGGTAAATCCGTTTTCGAACTGACTCAGCAGCATCACCACGATCACCTGATCTGCCTCGACTGCGGCAAAGTGATCGAATTCAGTGATGACTCTATCGAAGCGCGCCAGCGTGAAATCGCTTCCCGTCACGGCATCCGCCTGACCAACCACAGTCTGTATCTGTACGGCCACTGTGCGGAAGGTGATTGCCGCGAGGACGAACACGCCCACGACGCGGTGGAAAAGTAATTCCCCGCTTCGCCTGCTCTGAAAAGCCAACCAGTCGGTTGGCTTTTTTATGGGCGCTTCTGCCGCGCACCCCGCTCACGTCCCGGCGGTGACCCTCGCGAGTCCCCGCTTTGTCCGGAGAGTTGATATGGAACTTCGCCAGCTACGCTATTTTGCGCGCATTGTTGAAACCGGCAGCATGGGCCGCGCCGCGCTCGATCTGAATATCGGCGTCTCGGCGCTCAGCCAGCAGATCGCGCGTCTGGAAAATGAGCTGGCCATTCGCCTCCTGCAGCGGACCTCCCGCGGCGTGACGCCCACCAGCGCGGGCCTTGCTTTCTACTCACAGGCGCAGCTGGCGCTGCGTCATGCCGATGATGCCATCCTCGCCGCCCGCGAGGCGCGGCTGTCGGGCCACGTCAGCGTCGGCATGGCTCCAAGCACCGCCTCCGTTCTGGGCGTTCCGTTCATCAACGCGATGCGCGAGAGCTACCCCGACGTCCGCCTACACCTGGTGGAAAGCCTCTCCGGGAATCTGGAGCGGATGATCAACACCCGCCAGCTGGATTTAGCCATCGTCTTCCAACAGGAGAAGATCCTGCGCTGGAGCGCCAGACCGGTGCTCGAAGAGCGCCTGTTCCTGATTGGCACCCATGCGCTGTTGGCCTCGCTGCCGGATGATCCTGTATCCCCTTACCAGCTCACCACCCTACCGCTGATTATGCCAAGCCAGGGCCACGGCCTGCGCGGCAGGCTGGAGACGGTTTGCCAGCAGCACAACCTCAGCGTTGAGGTGGTGGCGGACATTGACGGTCTGGCCCTGCTGATGCAGGCCGTGCGCAGCGGGCTGGGCGCCACCCTGCAGCCTGGGGCCGCCATTTCCCATCTCGACCATCAGGCGCTGAGGGTGATCGGCATCGCTAATCCGGTCCTCAGCCGCCCCAACTTTCTGGTCAGCCTGTCGGATGATGAGCTCACTCCGGCTGGCCTTGCAGCACGGGTAATACTGAGCAAAGTCATGCGCCAGCTGGTGGAGTCCGATCGCTGGCCAGGCGCTACCCTTTACGTTAACTAAACCCCTCTTTAGCGCTACGCCATAGCGCCCTGCCGCCGTTACCGCCTACATTCCCATTACAAATTTAACAATTAATTAAATTACAAGGGAACCGATAATGGTGGATGTACTGGTCATTGGCGGCGGCAATGCCGCGCTATGCGCCGCCTTAACCGCCCGGGAAGCCGGCGCCTCGGTGCTGCTGCTGGAGGCGGCGCCGCGGGAGTGGCGAGGCGGCAACTCGCAGCACACGCGTAACCTGCGCTGTATGCACGATGCGCCACAGGACGTGCTGGTCGACAGCTACCCGGAAGAGGAGTACTGGCAGGATCTGCTGCGCGTCACCGAAGGGAACACCAACGAAGCGCTGGCCCGGCTGGTGATCCGCACCTCATCCCAGTGCCGGGACTGGATGCGCCAGCACGGGGTTAACTTTCAGCCGCCGCTCTCCGGCGCCCTGCACGTGGCCCGCACCAACGCCTTTTTTATGGGCGGCGGCAAAGCGCTGGTCAATGCCTATTACCGCAGCGCAGAGCAGATGGGGGTGCAGATCCGCTACAACACGCCGGTGCAGGCCCTGGAACTGCGCAACGGTGAATTTGTCGCCGCGCTGGCGGGCGAGGAACGGATTGTCGCGAAAAGCTGCGTTCTCGCCGCCGGCGGATTTGAATCCAACCGCGAGTGGCTGCGCGAGGCCTGGGGGCAAAATGACCGCGGCGAATGGCCCGCCGATAACTTTCTCATCCGCGGCACGCGCTTCAACCAGGGGGTGCTGCTCAAGTTTATGATCGACGCCGGGGCCGATATCATCGGCGATCCTTCTCAGTCCCACTGCGTCGCCATTGACGCCCGGGCGCCGCTCTATGACGGCGGGATCTGCACCCGCGTCGACTGCGTTTCGCTGGGGGTGGTGGTCAACCGCGATGCCGTGCGCTTTTATGATGAAGGGGAAGATTTCTGGCCTAAACGCTACGCCATCTGGGGCCGACTGGTCGCCCACCAGCCCGGACAGATCGGCTACTCGATCATCGACAGCAAAGCCATCGGCCACTTTATGCCCCCGGTCTTTCCCGGCGCTCAGGCCAATACCATCGCGGAACTGGCCCGCCAGCTGGGGCTTGACGGCGAACGCTTAGCGCAAACCATCGCCGACTATAATGCCGCCTGCGCGCCGGGCCAGTTCGATCACACCCGCCTGGATAACTGCGCGACCTCCGGCCTCACCCCGGCGAAAACTCACTGGGCGCGCCCCATCGATACGCCGCCTTACTACGGCTACGCCCTGCGTCCGGGGATCACCTTCACCTACCTTGGGCTCTACGTCGACGACACCGCCGCCGTCCATTTCGCCGGTCAACCCAGCCGTAATCTCTTCGTCGCCGGGGAAATGATGGCTGGCAACGTGCTGGGCAAGGGCTACACCGCCGGCGTCGGGATGTCGATCGGCACCACCTTCGGCCGTATCGCCGGCCAGCAAGCCGCCCGGGCGGCGCAGCAGGAGAAACACCATGAAGTCGCTTGAAAAGCTGATCATTGACGCGCAGATCATCACCGAACCGGAAGCGGAAGTCGAACGGGTTATGCAGGTGTGTAACGCCTGCCGCTACTGCGAAGGGTTTTGCGCCGTCTTCCCGGCGATGACCCAGCGCCTGGCCTTTGGCAAGGCGGATATCAACTATCTGGCTAACCTGTGCCATAACTGCGGCGCTTGCCTGCACGCCTGCCAGTACGCGCCACCGCACGAGTTCGCCATTAACGTGCCGAAGGCGATGGCCGAAGTCCGGCTCGAGACCTATCAATACTACGCCCAGCCCGCCGCCTTTGGCAGCCTGTACCGCCGGGCCGGCATGACCACCGTGCTGGCGCTGGTCGGCGGCCTGATTGTCTTTCTGCTGCTGGCGATGGGGCTCAAAGGCTCGCTGCTTCATCCGCCGCTGGCGGGCGACTTCTACCAGATATTCCCCCATAACCTGCTGGCGTGGATGTTTGGCTCGGTCTTTGTGCTGGCGATTGGCTTACTGATGACCGGGGTGATCCGCTTCTGGCGCGAGATCTCCTCTGGCCAGCCGCAACCGATTGATATCGCAAAGGCATCCCATGATGCGCTGACGCTGAAATATCTCGACGGCGGGCACGGGAAAGGCTGCAACGAAGCCGATGACGCCTTCACCCTGCTGCGCCGCCGATTCCACCACTGCACCTTCTACGGTTTTATGCTCTGCTTCGCCGCCACCGTGGTGGCCACGGGCTATCACTATATCGCCGGCCGGGAAGCCCCCTACCCGTTCTTCAGCCTGCCGGTGCTGCTCGGCACCCTCGGCGGCATCGGCCTGCTGGTCGGCCCGGCGGGCCTGCTGTGGCTGAACCTGCGCCGCTCGCCGCTGCACGGCGACGCGCGGCAGAAGCCGATGGATCGCGGATTTATTCTGCTGCTGCTGCTGACCAGCTTCACTGGCCTGGCGCTGCTGGCGGGGCGGGATACCTCGTGGATGGGCATCCTGCTCGCCATCCACCTCGGGGTGGTGATGGCCCTGTTCTTAACCCTGCCGTATGGAAAATTCGCCCACGGATTTTATCGCTGTGCGGCGTTACTCACGTGGGCGATTGAGAAACGCCGCGGAAAACAGGCGGGCGTCGCCGGCGACTGACCTACCCCCTCTGCACCCGATAACAACAAGATAAAGACAATGGAGAGCACCCCCTATGACCCAACAACCCACCCGCGTCGGCACCGTCGGCGCTATCCTCCGCGTGACCAGCGGTAATTTTCTCGAACAGTTCGACTTCTTCCTGTTTGGCTTTTACGCCACCTATATCGCCCGCACCTTCTTTCCGGCGGAGAGCGAGTTCGCGGCGCTGATGCTCACCTTTGCGGTATTTGGCTCGGGCTTCCTGATGCGTCCCATCGGCGCGGTGGTGCTCGGCGCCTATATCGACAGAATCGGTCGCCGCAAAGGGCTGATGGTCACCCTGGCGATCATGGGCTGCGGGACGCTACTCATCGCCCTGGTCCCTGGCTATCAGACTATCGGTGTGCTGGCGCCGATCCTCGTATTAGTGGGCCGTCTGCTGCAGGGGTTCTCGGCGGGCGTCGAGCTTGGCGGAGTGTCGGTCTATCTCTCTGAAATCGCCACACCGGGCAATAAAGGCTTCTATACCAGCTGGCAGTCCGCCAGCCAGCAGGTGGCTATCATCATGGCGGCGCTGATCGGCTATGCGCTGAACGCCACGCTGGAATATGAGGAGATCGCCGCCTGGGGCTGGCGCATCCCCTTCTTTATTGGCTGCCTGATCATTCCGCTGATTTTCGTGCTGCGCCGCTCACTGCAGGAAACCGAGGAATTCCTGCAGCGTAAACATCGCCCGGATACCAAAGAGATCCTGACCACCATCGCCAGGAACTGGCGCATTATTACCGCGGGGACCCTGCTGGTGGCGATGACCACCACCACGTTTTACTTTATTACCGTCTATACGCCAACCTACGGCAGAGCGGTGTTGCACCTCAGCGCCCGCGACAGTCTGCTGGTAACCATGCTGGTGGGCATCTCCAACTTTATCTGGTTGCCGATTGGCGGAGCCATCTCTGACCGGATCGGTCGTCGCCCGGTGCTGATGGGAATTACCGTGCTGGCGCTGCTCACCACCTGGCCGGTGATGCACTGGCTTACCGCCGCGCCGGATTTCACCCGTATGACGCTGGTCCTGCTGTGGTTTTCGTTCTTCTTTGGCATGTATAACGGCGCGATGGTGGCGGCCCTCACCGAAGTGATGCCGGTTTATGTCCGCACCGTGGGCTTTTCGTTGGCCTTCAGCCTCGCCACCGCCATTTTCGGCGGCCTGACGCCGGCTATCTCCACTGCCCTGGTCGAGCTTACCGGCGATAAAAGCGCGCCGGGATGGTGGCTGATGTGCGCTGCACTGTGCGGCTTCATCGCCACCGCGCTGCTGTTTGTGCGCCTGAGTCGCGGCTATCAGCCGGCGGAGAGTCAGCGCTAAAAAAACAAACGGGCGGAAATATGCTCCGCCCGTTTGCCGCTGCCGTCTGGCTTAATGGGTCGTATTATTGCTGCGGATCTCCTTCCAGATCTGGTCGCAGCGCGCTTTCACCGCCTGATCGTTGCCGGTGCGGGTAGCCTGGATACACTGTTGGTAATCCAGCACCCGGACGCTCTCCTGGTTAGCAAACTGCTGGTGCTGTTTATCCTCTTTCAGGACATTCAGTACGCTCTGGCAGGCTTCAATCTTGTCCGGATTGCCTTCCGCCGTATTAATACAGGCACTATAGGCATCTTTCAGTTTGGTGTCTTCTTTCGGGGCCGGGGACGTGGTGCAGGCCACCAGAGCCGATGCCATCATGGCAATAAGCAGCATTTTTTTCATTGTCGTTCTCCCAGAGGTGCGGCAGGCTCATGCCCGCCGCGCAGGCATTAGAAAATGGTGAACGGGGCGATAACCATGAACTTCACGTCGCGCTCATCCTGGAAGATGTTGCCGTAGCCGCCGCTCCAGCTCGGAATATCGGAATGGTTGTCGTACTGGGTAAAGTGCAGTTTAAACAGCGTGCCCTTCGCCCGGCCTTCCTGCACGGTATACATAGCATCGAGGCTATAGGCCGACTCTTTCAGGCGATAGTCAGGGTCATAGTATGCATCCGGAGAAGCCATTTTGCCAGGCTTCGCATCCCAGGCGTACACATAAGACGCGCCAAACGCCCAGCCCGGCATATCCCAGTTTTTCATGTCATACATCGCGCCGAAGAAGACTGCTTTTTCACCGTTGGCGTTGAAGTCGGAGCGGTTATCCCACCAGATATCGAGACGACCGTTGGAGGAGGCGTAGGTCGGGGTCATACGCTGCAGGAAGTAGCCCTGCTGGCCATCGGCCTTCACCCAGGTCCCTTCCAGACGCAGATCCAGCACATCCGCCACTTTATAGCCAAAGGTTAACGCCTGCAGCCATGCGGTGCCGTCATAGATGTCGTTGACCCCGCCGTTGCTGACCTTATCGCGAGTGCCGTAGAACTGGTAGCTGGTGCTCAACGGCGCGCCGGCGACGTCAAATTTGTAGCTGGCTTTAGCAAAGTACTGATCGATATAGCCCTGAGCCTGACCAAATGCCGCCTCCAGCACCAGGTCGTTTTTGAAATCATATTTGGCGCCGATGGAGTGAAGATAATCAACTTTGGTCTTCTTATCGTTCTGGTAGAAATCATCCATTTCGATATGCCATGGCGCTTTGTACTCGTTCGTCCACATGTAGGAGAAACTTAACGCGCCCGCGGTGCCATAGTCGAAGTTGGCCCCGGCTTCCGCCCCCTGATAGGTCCCCGGCATGAAGCTCCAGTGCGGCGCCAGCAGGGTCTGACCGGTTGGCTGGATGTAGCCCGCGCGCGCCCACGCCGGACCGTATTTAAATTTCGCGGCGGCTTTATACAGGCTGATGCCGCTCTTATCGCCGGAGTAGTCTTCGTCATAGGCTTTGTTGCGCGACGAGAAGGCGATTTCGTTCGGGTGGCCGCTGTCGCCGTTCTCCGCCATTTCAATCGCGGTAAACGCCGCAATATCAAGGCCAAACATATCGGCGGCATAGCCGGACTGGAAGTCCAGGTTGGCGTTCCAGGTGGAGTGGGAAAGGTTGGTTTTGTATTTGTCGCCGTCGGTCACATCTTTACGGTCACGCTCACGCTGCCAGTAATAGATACCGCCGGTTAAAGTAGAATCATCGATAAAGCCTGCTGCGCTGGCCTGCGGAATCACAACCCAGCCCGACATCGCGGTGACGGCGGCAATAGCCAGCGCCAGCGTACTACGTTTGCCACTAAACGTACGCATGTGCATATCCTCTTTGACGTTTTAAAAGGCGAAGACCAGAGGTCATTCGCTAAAAAATAAATAAAACTGCAAAATGTGGGGCGGCGAAAAAGGCCGCGAAACCACTGTAGATAGACTATTTTTCGTGACGCGAATTATCAATGTTTTTCGTGAGGCAAAGCTTAAGATTATGACAAAGCGCACATAATTTATGTCGTTTTGTTACAGTCTTATCTCTGATGATTTTGTCATGGAAGTCATTGCTAAATCAGGGAAAAATGCGAAGGCTGAAAGCGATTACATTGGTTTTTTATATGAGACAGGAAATATCAGAAGCGTTATTTATTTCCGGAGCGAAACAGAATTAATTCGCTTCGCGAAAATAAAAAGAGTAATTGGCTGATTCTGAAACAAAAAAAGCGCCGCAGAGTGCGGCGCTTTGACGGTAGGGAAAATGTTATTCGCCCGCTTTCGCCCAGGTATCGCGCAGACCGACGGTGCGGTTAAACACCAGACTGGTTGCGGTTGCATAGCGGCTGTCGAGGCAGAAGTAACCTTCACGCTCAAACTGGTAAGCTTTACCGGCTTCCGCCTGCGCCAGGCTCGGCTCCGCGTAACCCTGTTTGATCACCAGCGATTCCGGATTGATCACCGCGAGGAAATCCTCCGCTGCACCCGGGTTTGGTACGCTGAACAGGCGATCGTAGAGACGGATCTCTACCGGCAGCGCATGCGCCGCGCTCACCCAGTGGATCACGCCTTTGACCTTGCGGCCGTCAGCCGGATCTTTGCTCAGGGTGTCGGCATCGTAGGTGCAGAAGATAGTAGTGATATTGCCTTCGGCATCTTTCTCCACGCGTTCCGCTTTGATGACGTAGGCGTTGCGCAGACGTACTTCTTTGCCCAGCACCAGACGCTTGTACTGCTTGTTGGCTTCTTCACGGAAGTCCGCGCGGTCGATCCAGATTTCCGCGCTGAACGGCACTTCGCGGCTGCCCATCTCCGGCTTGTTCGGATGGTTCGGCATCGCCACCATTTCGCTTTCGCCCTGCGGGTAGTTCTCGATAACCAGTTTCACCGGATCGATCACCGCCATCGCGCGCGGCGCGTTTTCGTTGAGATCTTCGCGAATGCAGGACTCCAGCGACGCCATCTCAATGGTGTTGTCCTGCTTGGTCACGCCGATACGCTTGCAGAATTCGCGGATGGATTCGGCGGTGTAGCCGCGACGACGCAGACCGGAGATGGTCGGCATCCGCGGATCGTCCCAGCCTTCCACGTGCTTCTCAGTCACCAGCTGGTTCAGCTTACGCTTGGACATCACGGTGTATTCGAGATTCAGGCGCGAGAATTCGTACTGGCGCGGGTGCACCGGGATGCTGATGTTGTCCAGCACCCAGTCGTACAGACGACGGTTGTCCTGGAACTCCAGGGTACACAGCGAGTGGGTAATGCCTTCCAGCGCATCGCTGATGCAGTGGGTGAAGTCGTACATCGGGTAGATGCACCACTTGTTGCCGGTCTGATGATGCTCAGCGAACTTAATGCGGTACAGCACCGGATCGCGCATCACGATGAACGGCGACGCCATATCGATCTTCGCGCGCAGGCAGGCCTTGCCCTCTTCGAAGCCGCCGCTGCGCATTTTTTCGAACAGCGCCAGGTTTTCTTCCACGCTGCGGTCGCGATACGGGCTGTTTTTACCCGGCGCTTTCAGGGTGCCGCGATATTCGCGGATCTCATCAGGAGAGAGTTCATCAACGTAGGCCAGGCCTTTGTTGATCAGCTCAACCGCATACTGATGCAGCTGATCAAAGTAATCAGACGAGTAGCAAACGTCCCCGGACCAGTGGAAACCTAACCACTGCACGTCGTTTTTAATCGACTCCACGTATTCGATATCTTCTTTCACCGGGTTGGTGTCATCGAAACGCAGGTTGCATTGGCCCTGATAATCCTGGGCGATGCCGAAGTTCAGGCAGATGGATTTCGCATGGCCAATGTGCAGATAACCGTTCGGCTCCGGCGGGAAGCGGGTGTGAACAGTGGTGTGCTTACCGGTAGCCAGATCTTCATCAATGATCTGACGGATAAAGTTAGTCGGGCGGGCTTCTGCCTCACTCATCACGGGTTCCTCAAAGCGTAAACAACGTATAACGGCACATGATCTTACAAGCAGGGCGTAGTGACAACTATTAGTTACGTAAAATAGGTATCAGGAGAGGATTATGGGGCCGATTGCTGGAAAAAAAAGCGGCGAAGGTTTCCCTTCGCCGCTGAGGCATAAACTCGACTCAGGAGCCTTACTTGCCTTTAATCTCATACAGCGGCGTCTGGCCGGCTACGACCTTACCGCTCGCCAGTATCACCAGCGCGCTGTAGTCATCGCTATTGCTGCAGACTACCGGGCTAATCATCGAGCGCGCGTTGGCGTTGAGGAAGTCCAGATCCATTTCCAGAATCGGCTCGCCCGCCTTCACGTCCGTGCCCTCTTCAACCAGACGTTTGAAGCCCTTGCCTTCCAGCGCCACGGTGTCGATACCCATGTGGACGACGATTTCCGCACCGTTGTTGGTTTCGAGGCAGAACGCGTGGTTAGTGTTGAAAATTTTCACCACGGTACCGGCGGCCGGGGCCACCACGATGTTGCTGGTCGGTTTCACCGCGATACCGTCGCCGACGGCTTTGCTGGCGAAGGCTTCGTCCGGCACCTGCTCGAGGGCCACCACGTCACCGGTAATCGGCGAAACCAGCGACTCAACGGTCTTCGCGTTCGCTACCGCCTGCGGTTTAGCCGCTGGCGCTGCGGTGGCGACGTTGCCAGCCGGTGCGGTTGCCGCTGCCGCTACCGGGCCACGGGTAACCACTTTTTTCATCTCATCGCCGATAGACTCTGCCTTCGCGCCGACGATAACCTGGATGGTTTGCTTATTCAGCTTCACCACCCCGGATGCGCCGAGACGTTTACAGGCGGCGTCGTTCACTTTCGCCGAATCGCCCACGGTCAGACGCAGACGGGTAATACAGGCGTCAATCGCTTTCAGGTTGTCCGTTCCGCCCACCGCGGCGATATAGCTGGTCGCCAGCTGGGTCAGGCCTTCTTCAGTGTTGCTGTTGGCTTCTTCCGTTACCACGTCAGCGGCTTTGTCTTCACGACCCGGTGTTTTCAGGTTGAACATGCGGATCACCGCGCTGAACAGCAGGAAGTAGACGAAGAAGAAGACCACGCCCATCACCAGCAGCATCCAGACGTTTTTGCTGGCGGCCGGCAGGCTATACATCAGCACGTAGTCAATGGCGCCGGCGGAGAAGGAGAAGCCCGCATGAATGCCCAGCGCCGTTGCGATGAACAGGCTGATACCGGTCAGTACCGCGTGCAGGAGGTACAGCAGCGGAGCCAGGAACATGAACAGGAATTCCAGCGGCTCGGTTACCCCGGTCAGGAACGCGGTGATGGCAACAGACAGCAGCATACCGCCCACCATTGGACGACGCGCTTTCGGAGCGGCCAGATACATCGCCAGCGCCGCGCCCGGCAGACCAAACATCATGATTGGGAAGAAGCCGGACATGAACATCCCCGCGGTGCCGTCGCCGGCGTAGAAGCGGTTGATGTCGCCGTGGAACACGGCGCCTGCGGCGTTAGTAAACTCACCAATCTGGAACCAGGCGATGGTGTTCAGCACCTGATGCAGGCCGGTCGGGATCAGCAGACGGTTGATAAAACCGAAGATACCGGAACCCAATGCCCCTGCGGAAACGATCCACTCGCCGCCCGCATGGATAGCGTGCTGCACCGGCGGCCAAACGTAGCCGAAGATCGCCGCGAGAATCAGACAGAAGAAGCCGGTGGCGATCGGCACGAAGCGTTTGCCGCCGAAGAAGCTCAGGAAGTCCGGCAGCTTGATGCCGGCCCAGCGGTTGTACACCGCCCCTGCTACCAGACCGGTAATGATACCGGCCAGTACGCCCATGTTAATTTCCGGATTGATGGTGACCATCGCTTTGGTCATCACGAAATAACCTACTGCCCCGGCCAGCGCCGCAGAACCGGCGTTATCCTTGGACCAGCTTGACGCCACACCGATAGCAAAGATCAGCGCCAGGTTGTCGAAGATAGCCCCACCCGCTTGCGCGATGAAGGGTACATTCAACAGGTCTGGTTGCCCGAAACGCAGCAGCAATGCTGCGACCGGCAGCACTGCGATAGGGAGCTGTAACGCCCTACCCAGCCGCTGAAAGAAACCTAAAATATTCATCTTATTCCCCCTATGAGACCCCGATGAGGCTCATTTTCAAAGCCACTTTTTTATTGTGTAACAAGGTCGGTTTTATCACTTACCGGCAAAGTGTGTGAAAAATTAATTCGTATCGCAAATTAAACGGGTATTTTTTGTGATAATTATCACCAAATATCGTATTCCCCCCTCCCTTACACTGGCTAACATCGAAAACTTATTTTATCATTCAAAAAATCAACACGGATTGACCCCGGTCGGCGCAGTTGCTGCAATACTCTCCTCAGAGTGCTGGCGCCAATCCGCCAGAATCTACTTTAACTATAGAGGTGAAGAATGAGACTGATCCCCCTGGTAACCGCTGAGCAGGTCGGTAAATGGGCTGCCCGCCATATCGTTAACCGCATTAATGCATTTAAACCAACCGCGGACCGTCCGTTCGTCCTGGGACTGCCGACCGGCGGCACCCCACTCACCGCCTACAAGGCGCTGGTTGAAATGCATAAAGCAGGCCAGGTTAGCTTCAAACACGTCGTCACCTTCAACATGGATGAATACGTTGGCCTGCCGAAAGAGCATCCGGAAAGCTATCATAGCTTCATGCACCGTAATTTCTTTGACCACGTTGATATTCCGGCAGAAAATATCAACTTGCTGAATGGTAACGCGCCGGACATCGATGCGGAATGCCGTCGCTATGAAGAAAAAATTCGTTCCTACGGTAAAATCCACCTGTTCATGGGCGGCGTGGGCAACGATGGTCACATCGCGTTTAACGAACCGGCCTCCTCTCTGGCGTCTCGTACCCGTATTAAGACCCTGACCCATGAAACCCGCGTGGCGAACTCCCGCTTCTTCGACGGCGACGTGGATCTGGTGCCGAAATATGCGCTAACCGTCGGCGTGGGCACCCTGCTGGACGCAGAAGAGGTAATGATTCTGGTGCTGGGCCATCAGAAAGCGCTGGCGCTGCAGGCGGCGGTAGAAGGTAACGTCAACCACATGTGGACCATTACCTGTCTGCAGCTGCATCCGAAGGCGGTGATCGTCTGTGACGAACCGTCTACCATGGAGCTGAAAGTGAAGACACTGAAATATTTCAACGAATTAGAAGCTGAAAATATTAAAGGTCTGTAATGTAGTCGTGTCCCGCGATTTGCGCGGGACCATCTTTTTCTTTGTATGCATCATCATGCCGGCGGCAAACGAACGTACCCGGGCCTGATGAGGCGTATATACCGGGGGTCGTAATGTATGCATTAACCCAGGGCCGGGTTTATACCGGTCATGAAATTCTTGATGACCATGCGGTTGTTATCGCTAATGGCCTTATCGAACGTCTTTGTCCGCTGGCAGATTTGCCGTCTGACATCGAGCAGCGCTCAGTCAACGGCGCCATCCTCGCCCCCGGTTTTATCGACGTCCAGCTCAACGGCTGCGGCGGCGTACAGTTTAACGACAGCCCTGACGCGGTCACTGTCGACACGCTGGAGATCATGCAGAAGGCCAACGAACGCTCAGGCTGCACCAGCTTCCTGCCGACGCTGATTACCTCCAGCGACGATCTGATGAAGCAAGGCGTGCGCGTGATGCGCGAATACCTGCAAAAGCACCCGAACCAGGCGCTGGGTCTGCATCTTGAAGGACCGTGGCTGAATATCGTCAAGAAAGGCACCCACAACCCGGACTATGTGCGTAAACCGGACGCGGCGCTGGTCGATTTCCTGTGCGACAACGCCGATGTGATCACCAAAGTGACCCTCGCCCCTGAGCGCGTTGAGCCGGAAGTGATCCGCAAACTGGTCGCCGCCGGGATCGTCGTCTCCGCGGGCCACTCCAACGCCACGCTGAAAGAGGCGAAAGTGGGCTTCCGCGCAGGCATTACCTTCGCCACCCACCTGTATAATGCAATGCCGTACATTACTGGCCGCGAACCGGGTCTGGCCGGGGCGATTTTTGACGAGCCGGATGTCTACTGCGGTATTATTGTCGACGGGATGCACGTCGATTACGCCAACGTGCGCAACGCCAAGCGCCTGAAAGGCGACAAACTGTGCCTGGTCACCGACGCCACCGCGCCGGCGGGGGCGAATATTGACCAGTTCATTTTTGCCGGGAAAACAATATACTACCGCAACGGGCTGTGCGTAGATGAAAACGGCACCCTCAGCGGATCTTCCCTGACCATGATTGAAGGGGTACGTAATCTGGTTGAGCATTGCGGTGTGGCGCTGGACGAAGTATTGCGCATGGCGACGCTCTATCCCGCGCGCGCCATTGGTGTGGACAAGCAGCTCGGCAGTATTGCGCCGGGTATGGTCGCTAACCTGACCGCCTTTACACGCGATTATAAAATCACCAAGACCATCGTTAATGGTAACGAGGTCGTCACTGAGTAAGTAAAAGTATGACAGCAGGCGGACAAGCTCAAATTGGTAACGTTGACCTCGTAAAACAACTGAACAGCGCGGCCGTGTACCGCCTGATTGACCAGCATGGGCCTATCTCGCGCATTCAGATCGCGGAACAAAGCCAGCTTGCCCCTGCCAGCGTGACCAAAATCACGCGTCAGCTTATTGAGCGCGGCCTGATCAAAGAAGTCGATCAGCAGGCCTCCACCGGGGGGCGCCGCGCCATCTCCATCATTGCGGAGACGCGCAACTTCAACGCCATTGGCGTGCGCCTTGGCCGCTATGACGCCACTCTCACCCTCTATGATTTAAGCAGCAAGACCCTGGAAGAGGAGCATTTCCCGCTGCCCGAGCGCACCCAGGAAACGCTGGAACACGCCCTGCTGAATATCATCGCCACTTTTATTGAAAACTGTCAGCGCAAAATTCGCGAGCTGATCGCCATCTCGGTGATCCTGCCGGGGCTGGTGGATCCGGAAAGCGGGGTGATCCGCTATATGCCGCACATTGCGGTGGAAAACTGGGGCCTGGTCGGGGCGCTGGAAAAACGCTTCAACGTTACCTGCTTTGTCGGACACGATATCCGCAGCCTGGCGCTGGCCGAGCACTATTTTGGCGCAAGCCAGGATTGCGAAGACTCCATTCTGGTGCGCGTGCACCGCGGCACCGGGGCAGGGATCATCTCCAACGGACGCATTTTTATCGGCCGTAACGGCAACGTCGGCGAAATCGGCCATATTCAGGTCGACCCGCTGGGCGAGCGCTGCCACTGCGGCAACTTTGGCTGTCTGGAGACCGTCGCAGCTAATGCCGCCATCGAACATCGCGTTCGCCACCTGCTGGAGCAGGGCTATCAGAGCCGTCTGACCCTCGATGACTGCACCATCAAAACCATCTGCAAAGCGGCCAACAAAGGCGATGCCCTGGCCTGCGAAGTGGTCGAGTACGTAGGGCGTCACCTCGGAAAAACGATCGCCATCGCCATCAACCTGTTCAATCCACAAAAAATCGTCATCGCCGGCGAAATTGTGGAAGCCGAGAAAGTGCTGCTCCCGGCCATTGAGGGCTGCATTAACGCCCAGGCGCTGAAGGCGTTTCGTAAGAACCTGCCTGTGGTGCGCTCCACCCTCGATCATCGCTCAGCGATTGGCGCCTTCGCGCTGGTCAAACGCGCCATGCTCAATGGCACGCTGCTGCAGCGCTTGCTTGAGAGCTAACCGCCCCCCTTTATTGATAAGCGCGTCGCTCTGTCGTTGGCGGGCATCGCCCGTCAGAGGTGTGAAACCTCATCAATGACGCGTATAGTTTCGTCTTTGATAATGATTCTGGACCCACCATGACCATTCAAAACATAATTTGTGATATTGACGGTGTGCTGATGCACGATAACGTCGCCGTTCCCGGCGCTGCCGAGTTTATCAAGCGCATCCTCGAGAAAGGCATGCCGCTGGTGATGCTGACCAACTACCCGTCGCAAACCGGCCAGGATCTGGCGAACCGTTTCGCCACCGCCGGGATTGAGGTTCCGGATAGCGCCTTCTACACCTCGGCGATGGCGACGGCCGATTTTCTGCGCCGCCAGGAAGGTAAGAAAGCCTATGTGGTGGGTGAAGGGGCGCTGATCCACGAGCTGTACAAAGCCGGCTTTACCATTACCGACGTCAACCCGGATTTTGTCATCGTCGGGGAAACCCGCTCCTTTAACTGGGAGATGATGCATAAGGCGGCCTTCTTTGTCGCCAATGGCGCCCGCTTCATTGCCACTAACCCGGATACTCACGGTCGCGGCTTCTACCCGGCCTGCGGCGCCCTGTGCGCCGGGATCGAGAAGATCTCCGGCCGTAAGCCGTTTTACGTCGGTAAACCCAGCCCGTGGATCATCCGCTCAGCGCTGAACAAAATGCAGGCCCACTCCGAACAGACGGTGATTGTCGGCGACAATCTGCGTACCGACATTCTGGCTGGCTTCCAGGCGGGGCTGGAGACCATTCTGGTGCTCTCCGGAGTCTCAACCCTCGACGACATCGACAGCATGCCGTTCCGCCCGTCGTGGATCTACCCCTCCGTCGCGGAAATCGATATTTTCTAATGTCAGCCACGTCTCAGGACGTGGTTGTTCATTTTTGACGCCTGCCAAAAGTACCATATCTAATAAAAACGGCTTAAAATTGCGTATTCTTCAATGAAGCCGTTCAAAAGATACTCTTTTTTTACTATTCAACAATCGCAGTTGCGTTTTTTCTTTTTCCGGCCGTAAAACCCTTGCGCCTGCTCCCCCTTTACGGCATTTTCTTAAGCACGCACTCAGGCTTCGCCACGAGACGAAGCCAGCACAACATCAAACACGACAGGGTAATGGAGAAGGCTATGTGTTCTATTTTTGGCGTACTGGATATTAAAACTGACGCAGGCGAGCTGCGTAAAAAGGCGCTGGAGCTTTCCCGCCTGATGCGCCATCGCGGTCCGGACTGGTCTGGCGTGTATGCCAGCGACAAAGCGATTCTGGCGCACGAGCGCCTGTCGATTGTCGATGTCAACGCCGGCGCTCAGCCGCTGTACAACGCCGAAAAAAACCATGCGCTGGCCGTTAACGGCGAAATCTACAACCATCAGGCGCTGCGCGCGGAATATGGCGACCGCTATCAGTTCCAGACCGGCTCCGACTGCGAAGTGATCCTCGCGCTGTATCAGGAAAAAGGCCCGGCGTTCCTCGACGACCTGCAGGGGATGTTCGCCTTCGCCCTGTACGACAGCGAAAAAGACGCGTACTTAATCGGCCGCGACCATATCGGCATTATCCCGCTGTATATGGGCCATGACGAACACGGCAACTTCTATGTCGCCTCTGAAATGAAAGCCCTGGTGCCGGTGTGCCGCACCATTAAAGAGTTCCCGGCGGGGAGCTACCTGTGGAGCAAAGACGGTGAAATTCGCCAGTACTATCAGCGCGACTGGTTCGATTACGACGCGGTAAAAGACAACGTTACCGATAAGAACGAGCTGCGCCAGGCACTGGAAGAGTCGGTGAAAAGCCATCTGATGTCCGACGTCCCCTACGGCGTGCTGCTCTCCGGCGGCCTTGATTCTTCGGTCATCTCCGCCATCACCAAGAAATTTGCCGCCCGTCGCGTTGAAGATCAGGAGCGTAGCGAAGCCTGGTGGCCGCAGCTGCACTCCTTCGCGGTCGGTCTGGAAGGCTCTCCTGACCTGAAAGCGGCGCAGGAAGTGGCTAACCACCTCGGCACCGTGCACCATGAAATTCACTTTACCGTCCAGGAAGGGCTGGATGCGATCCGCGACGTTATCTATCACATCGAAACCTACGATGTGACCACTATTCGCGCTTCGACGCCGATGTACCTGATGTCGCGGAAAATTAAAGCCATGGGCATCAAAATGGTGCTTTCCGGCGAAGGCTCGGACGAAGTGTTCGGCGGCTACCTCTACTTCCATAAGGCGCCGAACGCCAAAGAACTGCACGAAGAGACGGTACGTAAGCTGCAGGCGCTGCATATGTTTGACTGCGCCCGCGCCAACAAAGCGATGTCCGCCTGGGGCGTGGAAGCCCGCGTACCGTTCCTTGACAAGAAGTTCCTCGACGTGGCGATGCGCATCAACCCGCAGGATAAGATGTGCGGCAACGGCAAAATGGAAAAACACGTGCTGCGCGAATGCTTTGAATCCTATCTGCCGGCCAGCGTTGCCTGGCGCCAGAAAGAGCAGTTCTCTGACGGCGTCGGCTACAGCTGGATCGATACGCTGAAAGAAGTGGCCGCGAAACAGATCAGCGACCAGCAGCTGGAAACCGCAAGCTTCCGCTTCCCGTACAACACGCCGACCTCCAAAGAAGGCTATCTGTACCGCGAGATCTTCGAAGAGCTGTTCCCGCTGCCAAGCGCGGCGGAGTGTGTTCCTGGCGGTCCGTCGGTGGCCTGCTCTTCTGCTAAAGCCATTGAGTGGGATGAAGCATTCAAAACCATGAACGATCCGTCAGGCCGCGCGGTAGGCGTCCACCAGTCGGCCTATAAATAAGCCCTGACAGGCGTTGAAACGCGAAACGGACCCTCCGGGGTCCGTTTTCTTTTTGCGGGAATTATGCCGCTGAAAAACGATAAATAACCAATAATTGCCGATTATTGCAGCGAGCTGTTCGCAACCTAACCAAACAGTCACATTACAACGATTTTCCTTGAAAAAGAGGTTGACGCTCGCAGGCCCAATACGCATAATGCGCCCCGCAACGCCGATAAGGTTACGCGAAAAAAAGATGGCTACGTAGCTCAGCTGGTTAGAGCACATCACTCATAATGATGGGGTCACAGGTTCGAATCCCGTCGTAGCCACCATCTTTTTTTGCGGGAGTGGCGAAATTGGTAGACGCACCAGATTTAGGTTCTGGCGCCGCAAGGTGTGCGAGTTCAAGTCTCGCCTCCCGCACCATTCACCAGTCAGCGTTGTACGGATGGGGTATCGCCAAGCGGTAAGGCACCGGTTTTTGATACCGGCATTCCCTGGTTCGAATCCAGGTACCCCAGCCATATTTCTTCGATATTTGCGGGTCACCGCGACGGTATTGGGGTATCGCCAAGCGGTAAGGCACCGGTTTTTGATACCGGCATTCCCTGGTTCGAATCCAGGTACCCCAGCCATCGAAGAAACAGTAAGACAATTTGGCTACGTAGCTCAGCTGGTTAGAGCACATCACTCATAATGATGGGGTCACAGGTTCGAATCCCGTCGTAGCCACCATATTCGGGACGTATCGATACACATCGATAAATCCGCAAACAATTTGTTGGGGTATCGCCAAG
The DNA here is from genome assembly GCF_050378715.1 of Klebsiella sp. 2-CIP_Kleb. Taxonomy (NCBI): domain Bacteria; kingdom Pseudomonadati; phylum Pseudomonadota; class Gammaproteobacteria; order Enterobacterales; family Enterobacteriaceae; genus Klebsiella; species Klebsiella sp. 2-CIP_Kleb. The sequence goes on along the minus strand of NZ_JBNRLG010000002.1, from coordinate 537,719 downwards.
CGGTAAGGCACCGGATTCTGATTCCGGCATTCCGAGGTTCGAATCCTCGTACCCCAGCCAAATTAAAAAGTCGTTCAGCAATGAACGCACTGTTGCTCTTAAACCGGGATAGTGTCGGTCAGGCGCAACAGACAATTGGGGTATCGCCAAGCGGTAAGGCACCGGATTCTGATTCCGGCATTCCGAGGTTCGAATCCTCGTACCCCAGCCACTTAAATGCAAAAAAGCCCACCTCGGTGGGCTTTTTTGCTATTGGCGTATAGCCATCCTGGCGCGTCACTGACTGCCGGGCAGGCGCTTTCCACTACGCCCCCGCCCGGGAAGCCGGAGTTACAAGCCTAACGCATACTTCAGCGCCTGACGCTTCAGCACCCCGGCGCGTTCGGCCGCCATCAGGCCAATATTACGCAGCATCCGCACCGGCGCCAGGTCATTGCTGAATCCGGCGTAAAACAGATCCATCCCCGACTGCATAATAAAATTATCCGCCCGCCGCCGCGCCTGGTAGCGCTTGAGCACCGGCAGGCTGGCCCACTCTTCGCCTCGGCCGCGCGCTTGCGCCAGGATCTCCAGCAGGGCGTCGACATCGCGATAGCCAAGGTTAACCCCCTGCCCCGCCAGTGGATGAATGGTGTGCGCCGCATCGCCCACCAGCGCCAGACCGGGCTGAACATACTGCAGCGCATGACGCCGGGTGAGCGGGAAGGCGCCGGCCGCCTGCGGCGTCACCCGTCCGAGACGCGCCGGGAAATGGCGGGCGATCTCCTGCTGAAGCTGGGGCATGGACATGCCCTGTAGCTGACGGATCCGCGCCGGGGCGTCATACCACACCAGCGAGGCCCAGTTGTCGAACAGCGGCAGGAAGGCGCGCGGTCCGCTGGGGGTAAACTGCTGCCAGGTGCTGTCGCCGGGATCGTCGGCGCATTGGACGCTGATGAGCATACAGGACTGCTGATATTGCCAGGCATGCACGCCGATGCCGGCCATCTCCCGCACCTGAGAGCTGGCGCCGTCGGCGCCGATAACCAGCCGGGCGTGGATCGTCTCCCCCTCGCGTAAACGCAGCGCCGTCTGCGCCTCGCCGCGCTGCATCGCCTCCAGTTCGCCGCCAACGCGGAGGGTAACCCCTTCGTGCGCCGCCAGCGCTTGCCACAGGCCCCACTGCAGGACCTTGTTCTCAACCATATAGCCCAGCTCTGGGAGCTTGAGCTCTGCGGCGTCAAAGGCGACGTGCGCGCTCTCCCACTCCCAGGTCTCCAGACGACGGTAAGCGTGGACGCGCATCGCCCGCACGGCATCCCAGACGTCAAGGCTTTTCAGCAGGCCGACCGAGGCCGCGCTGATCGCCGAGATCCGCACATCCGGGGCGGATGCCGGATCGAAAGCCGGGGGCGCCGTTTTCTCAAGCACCGTCACGGTAAATCCCTGTTGCGCCAGCCCTAACGCCAGGGCGCCGCCGACCATGCCGCCGCCCACGATGGCGACATCTGTTGCGTGAATTGTCATGGCTATTATCCTTAAAGCAGAATCCGTTAAGTTTACCGGATTTTTCGCCCTCTTGCGGTGATAACGCTCGCACTGGTCAGGGGGCGACCAAAGCATTACAATACGCGCCCTGGAATGCGAAATTCACCCTGTATATATCCCCGCGTTTTGGATATCTATTACTGAGCATGAGCAAGTCAATGACAAAAAAACTCCATATTAAAACCTGGGGCTGTCAGATGAACGAGTATGATTCATCAAAGATGGCCGATCTGCTGGATGCGACACATGGGTATCAACTGACCGAAGTGGCGGAAGAAGCAGATGTGCTGTTGCTCAATACCTGCTCAATTCGTGAGAAGGCCCAGGAAAAAGTTTTCCATCAGCTTGGACGCTGGAAGCTGCTGAAAGAGAAGAACCCGGACCTGATTATTGGCGTTGGCGGCTGCGTGGCCTCCCAGGAAGGCGACCATATTCGTCAGCGCGCGCACTATGTCGATATTATTTTCGGGCCGCAAACCCTGCACCGCCTGCCGGAGATGATTAACTCTGTGCGCGGCAACCGCAGCCCGGTGGTTGATATCAGCTTCCCGGAAATTGAAAAATTCGATCGCCTGCCAGAACCGCGCGCCGAAGGCCCGACCGCCTTTGTCTCGATTATGGAAGGCTGCAACAAATACTGCACCTACTGCGTGGTGCCCTACACCCGCGGTGAAGAAGTCAGCCGCCCGTGCGACGATATCCTGTTTGAAATCGCCCAACTGGCGGCGCAGGGCGTGCGTGAAGTCAACCTGCTGGGCCAGAACGTGAACGCCTGGCGCGGTGAGAACTACGACGGCACCACCGGCAGCTTTGCCGATCTGCTGCGCCTGGTGGCCGCTATCGACGGCATCGACCGCATTCGCTTCACCACCAGCCATCCGATCGAATTTACCGACGACATCATCGACGTCTATCGCGATACGCCGGAGCTGGTGAGCTTCCTGCACTTGCCGGTGCAGAGCGGTTCCGACCGCGTGCTGAACCTGATGGGACGGACCCATACCGCGCTGGAGTATAAAGCGATTATTCGTAAGCTGCGTGAAGCGCGTCCGGATATTCAGATTAGCTCCGACTTTATCGTCGGCTTCCCCGGCGAAACCACGGAAGATTTCGAAAAGACGATGAAGCTTATCGCCGACGTCAATTTCGATATGAGCTACAGCTTTATCTTCTCCGCCCGTCCGGGCACCCCGGCGGCCGATATGGTCGACGACGTGCCGGATGCCGACAAGAAACAGCGTCTGTATATTCTGCAGGAGCGCATCAACCAGCAGGCGATGGCCTGGAGCCGTCGCATGCTCGGCACGGTACAGCGCATCCTGGTGGAAGGCACGTCGCGCAAGAACATCATGGAGCTCTCCGGGCGTACGGAGAACAACCGGGTGGTCAATTTCGAAGGCACCCCGGACCTCGTCGGCAAGTTTGTCGATGTCGAAATTGTCGATGTTTACACCAACTCGCTGCGCGGCAAAATCGTGCGCACCGAAGCGGAGATGGGTCTGCGTATCGCTGAATCACCCGAATCAGTGATTGCCCGCACCCGTAAAGAGAACGATCTTGGCGTGGGTATCTATCAGCCGTGATCCCTTCAGGCCTGTCGGTTCCGGCAGGCCTTGTAATTCCTCTCTCCGTCCCTATATCTACAGCAATGCTTGCGCCATTTTCCTGTGACGTAAATAATTTCCTGATTAGCCGGCCACGCGCCGCGTCCGGCCACCTGCGTAAAGAGGAACAGTTTGAACATAGACACTCGTGAAATTACCCTGGAGCCAGCGGATAACGCACGCCTGTTAGCCCTGTGCGGCCCGTTTGACGACAACATCAAACAGCTGGAGCGTCGGTTAGGCATTGAGATCAACCGCCGTGACAATCACTTTAAGCTGACCGGACGCGCCCTGTGCGTACACGCCGCCGCCGATATTCTGCGCAGCCTGTATGTCGACACGGCGCCGATGCGCGGTCAGATTCAGGATATTGAACCAGAGCAGATCCATCTGGCGATCAAAGAGGCGCGCGTGCTTGAGCAAAGCGCCGAGAGCGTGCCGGAGTACGGAAAAGCCGTCAATATCAAGACCAAGCGCGGGGTGATCAAACCGCGTACGCCGAACCAGGCGCAGTACATCGCCAATATCCTCGATCACGACATCACCTTCGGCGTGGGTCCGGCGGGTACCGGGAAAACCTATCTGGCGGTGGCGGCGGCGGTTGATGCGCTGGAGCGTCAGGAGATCCGCCGCATTCTGCTGACCCGTCCGGCCGTCGAAGCGGGTGAAAAGCTCGGCTTCCTGCCCGGCGATCTGAGCCAGAAGGTCGACCCGTATCTGCGCCCGCTGTACGACGCGCTGTTCGAGATGCTCGGCTTTGAGAAGGTGGAAAAGCTGATTGAGCGTAACGTCATCGAAGTGGCCCCGCTGGCCTATATGCGCGGACGGACGCTGAATGACGCCTTTATCATTCTTGATGAAAGCCAGAACACCACCATCGAGCAGATGAAAATGTTCCTGACCCGCATCGGCTTTAACTCCAAGGCGGTGATCACCGGCGATATCACGCAGATTGACTTGCCGCGCAGCACCAAATCCGGTCTGCGCCACGCCATCGAAGTGCTGGCGGAAGTCGATGAGATCAGCTTTAACTTCTTCCATAGCGAAGACGTGGTCCGCCATCCGGTGGTCGCCCGCATCGTGAACGCCTATGAGGCATGGGAAGCCGCAGACCAAAAACGTAAAGCAGAACTGGCCGCCGAGCGCAAACGCGAAGCCCAGGAACAGGAGCAAAAATGAGTCAGGTGATCCTCGATTTACAGCTGGCCTGCGAAGAGACCAGCGGCCTGCCGGACGAAGCCCTTTTTCAACGCTGGGTCGACGCCGTCATTCCGCCGTTTCAGGAGGAGTCAGAGTTAACGATTCGTCTGGTCGACGTTGCAGAAAGCCATGAGCTGAACCTGACCTATCGCGGCAAGGATAAGCCGACCAACGTCCTCTCTTTCCCGTTTGAAGCGCCGCCGGGAATTGAAATGCCGCTGCTCGGCGATCTGATCATTTGCCGTCAGGTGGTGGAGCAGGAAGCCAGCGAGCAAGGGAAGCCGCTGGAGGCGCACTGGGCGCATATGGTGGTGCACGGCAGCCTGCATCTGCTGGGCTACGATCACATCGAAGATGACGAAGCGGAAGAGATGGAAGGCCTCGAAACAGAGATAATGCTTGCTCTGGGCTATGAGGACCCGTACATTTCCGAGAAGATTGCTGAATAGCCCCCTGCCGGATCGTGGCGCTTGCGCCTCATCCGGCTGCTGTTCATGCATTTTACCCGCCTGAACGTCAGGCAACCCATGCCGTCCGGCGCTGAGTTTACGCGCGACGAGCGACATTAAATCAACATGAGAACCCAAACGACGCCATGAGCGACGACAATTCACACAGTAGTGACACAGTAAACAGCAAAAAGGGATTTTTCTCCCTGTTACTCAGCCAGCTCTTTCACGGGGAACCGAAAAACCGCGATGAACTGCTGGCGCTGATCCGTGATTCCGGGCAGAACGACCTTATCGATGAAGATACTCGTGACATGCTCGAAGGGGTAATGGATATCGCCGACCAGCGGGTCCGCGACATTATGATCCCCCGTTCACAAATGATTACCCTGAAACGCAATCAGACGCTGGACGAGTGCCTCGATGTCATCATCGAATCCGCTCACTCGCGCTTCCCGGTCATCAGTGAAGATAAAGATCACATCGAAGGGATTCTGATGGCCAAGGATCTGCTGCCGTTTATGCGCAGCGACGCCGAAGCCTTCAGCATGGAAAAAGTGTTACGGCCGGCGGTTGTCGTTCCGGAAAGCAAGCGGGTCGACCGCATGCTGAAAGAGTTTCGCTCACAGCGCTACCATATGGCGATCGTTATTGACGAATTCGGCGGCGTCTCCGGTCTGGTGACCATCGAGGATATCCTTGAGCTCATCGTCGGGGAAATTGAAGACGAGTACGACGAAGAAGAAGATATCGATTTCCGCCAGCTGAGCCGCCATACCTGGACGGTACGCGCCCTGGCCTCCATTGAAGACTTCAACGACGCCTTCGATACGCACTTCAGCGATGAAGAAGTGGATACCATTGGCGGGCTGGTAATGCAGGCCTTTGGCCACCTGCCGGCTCGCGGCGAATCTATCGACATTGATGGTTACCAATTCAAGGTAGCAATGGCAGATAGTCGTCGTATCATTCAGGTGCATGTTAAGCTGCCGGATGATGCTCCCCAGCCGAAGCTGGAAGAGTAAGCGGCGGCGCTGAAGGTCACGGCCAGCCGGGAGACAGACCGTGGCGATACTCGGTTGTCCCCTCCCCGGCTGGCAAACAGCATAGCCTGTGGCAACAGGCGTTAATTTACGGGACGATTAGCCTAAATGGTATTTGCCTCTCTTCTTGAACGCCAGCGCGTACGTCTGCTGCTGGCGCTGCTATTCGGAGCCAGCGGAACGCTGGCTTTTTCACCTTACGACTTCTGGCCCGCAGCGATTATTTCACTGGTCGGTCTGCAGGCGTTAACCCTCAACCGCCGCCCGCTGCAAAGCGCCGGCATCGGCTATTTCTGGGGACTCGGCCTGTTCGGCACGGGAATCAACTGGGTTTATGTCAGTATCGCGCAGTTTGGCGGTATGCCGGGTCCGGTTAACGTCTTCCTCGTCGTTTTGCTTGCGGCCTATCTGTCGCTCTACACCGGCCTGTTTGCCGGCCTGCTCGCCCGGCTGTGGCCCAAAACCAGCTGGCTACGGGTGGCGATCGCCGCCCCCGTCGTCTGGCAGATCACCGAGTTCCTGCGCGGTTGGGTGCTGACCGGCTTTCCGTGGCTGCAGTTCGGCTATAGCCAGATCGACGGCCCGCTGAAAGGCCTGGCGCCGGTGATGGGGGTTGAGGCGATCAACTTCCTGCTGATGATGGTTAGCGGCCTGCTGGCTCTGGCCCTCGTGCAGCGCAACGGGAAGCCGCTGGTGATCGCCGCGGTGCTGTTCGCCCTGCCGTTCCCGCTGCGCTATATCCAGTGGTATCAGCTGCTGCCGGAGCGCGCGACGCAGGTCTCGCTGGTGCAAGGCGATATCCCGCAGGCCATGAAGTGGGACGAGAAACAGCTGGTTAATACCCTGAAAACCTACCTGGCGCTGACCCAGCCGCATATCGGCCACTCGCAGCTGATTATCTGGCCTGAATCGGCGATCCCGGATCTGGAGATCAACCAGCAGCAGTTCCTCAGCATGATGGACGATCTGCTGCGCGCAAAAGACAGCTCGCTGATCACCGGCATCGTCGACGCGCGTCTTAATAAGCAGAATCGCTACGACACCTACAACACCATCATTACCCTCGGCAAAGATAACCCGTACCGCTACGACTCGACCAACCGCTACAACAAGAACCATCTGGTGCCGTTCGGCGAGTTTGTACCGCTGGAGTCGATTCTGCGTCCGCTGGCGCCATTCTTCGACCTGCCGATGTCCTCCTTCAGCCGCGGTCCCTACGTGCAGCCGCAGCTGATGGCGCATAACCTGAAGCTGACCGCGGCCATCTGCTACGAGATCATCCTCGGGGAACAGGTGCGGGATAACTTCCGTCCGGATACCGACTTCCTGCTGACCATCTCTAACGACGCCTGGTTCGGCAAGTCCATCGGCCCGTGGCAACACTTCCAGATGACGCGGATGCGCGCCCTGGAGCTGGCCCGCCCCCTGCTGCGCAGTACCAACAACGGCATTACCGCCGTGATCGGCCCGCGCGGCGAGATCCAGAAGATGATCCCGCAGTTTACCCGTGAGGTGTTGACCACCACCGTGACGCCCACCAGCGGCATGACCCCTTACGCTCGCACTGGCAACTGGCCGCTGTGGGCGCTGACGGCGCTGCTCGGCTTCGGTGCGCTGCTGATGAGCCTGCGTCAGCGTCGCCGATAAGTTTTCTACCGGCGACGCCCGTCGCCGGCTTTTTTCTTCCCGTCATTTGCCACCCTGGCACAGTCATTGCTTTATTTAATCGGGTAGCGCCGTCCTCCGGCCCAGTGCAACCGGGTTGCACCATAAACGATCGGTGGTCGCGCTATTTTGGTGCAATGGAAGATATTTGCCTCCCATTGGTGCGGAGCGCTTCGCAAAAATAAACAATAAAGCAGCAAAATATTTACATTAAGCCAAACTAAATGCTAACAAACACATACAAATGCGGCACGTGGATGCGTGCCCCTAATAACAACACACACAATCACAATGGGTATCAATAGCGTCGGTGACGCTGCGGATAAGGAGTTGGATATGCAATTACGTAAACTGGCCACGGCAATGCTGGTAATGGGAATGACCGCTGGTCTGGCGCAGGCGGAAGATGCTGCCCCGGCGGCTGGCCAGAGCACTCTGGATAAGATCGCGAAAAATGGCGTTATCGTTGTCGGCCATCGCGAATCTTCCGTCCCTTTCTCTTACTACGATAACCAACAGAAGGTTGTGGGTTACTCTCAGGACTACTCCAACGCCATCGTCGATGCCATCAAGAAAAAACTGAACAAACCCGATCTGCAGGTCAAACTGATCCCGGTCACCTCGCAGAATCGTATTCCGCTGCTGCAGAATGGCACCTTTGATTTCGAGTGCGGCTCTACCACCAACAACCTCGAGCGCCAGAAACAGGCGGCCTTCTCCGATACTATCTTCGTCGTCGGCACCCGTCTGCTGGTGAAGAAGGGCGGCCCGATCAAAGATTTCCCGGACCTGAAGGATAAAGCGGTCGTCGTCACCTCCGGGACCACCTCTGAGATCCTGCTGCATAAGCTGAACGATGAGAAAAAAATGAATATGCGCATCATCAGCGCCAAAGATCATGGCGACTCTTTCCGTACTCTGGAAAGCGGACGCGCGGTGGCCTTTATGATGGATGACGCTTTGCTGGCCGGCGAACGCGCCAAGGCGAAGAAACCGGATAACTGGGAAATCGTCGGCACCGCGCAGTCGAAAGAAGCCTATGGCTGCATGCTGCGTAAGGACGATCCGACCTTCAAGGCATTGGTCGATGAAACCGTTGCCCAGGCCCAGACCTCTGGCGAAGCGGCGAAGTGGTTCGACAAATGGTTCAAAAACCCGATTCCGCCAAAAAATCTTAACCTGAACTTCGAGCTGTCGGACGACATGAAAGCGCTGTTCAAATCACCTAATGACAAAGCACTGAACTAATTATAACAACCAGGGGCGGGATATCCTGCCCTCCCGATGATTGTCACAGCACGGACAGACTATACGGCGGCTGGTCGTTCCCCAGCCGCCGCGAATACCGAAACAAGCTGGACAACCGTCTTCGAGGGTAGCAATGGCTACCCTTTTTTTTCCAGGAGTCATGTATGTCAATAGACTGGAACTGGGGGATATTCCTGCAACAGGCCCCCTTCGGCAACACTACCTACCTGGGCTGGCTGTGGAGCGGTTTTCAGATCACCGTCGCCCTCTCCATCTCGGCCTGGATCATCGCTTTTCTCGTCGGCTCGCTGTTCGGCATTTTACGCACGGTCCCCAATCGCTTCCTCTCGGGCATTGGCACCTGCTATGTCGAACTGTTTCGCAACGTGCCGCTGATCGTGCAGTTCTTTACCTGGTACCTGGTGGTGCCGGAATTCCTGCCGGAAAATATCGGCATGTGGTTTAAATCGGAGCTGGACCCAAACATTCAGTTCTTTGTCTCCTCCATGCTGTGCCTGGGGCTGTTTACCGCCGCTCGCGTCTGCGAGCAGGTACGCGCCGCTATCCAGTCGCTGCCGCGCGGGCAAAAGAACGCCGGTCTGGCGATGGGGTTGACCCTGCCGCAAACCTACCGCTACGTGCTGCTGCCGAACGCCTATCGCGTTATCGTGCCGCCGATGACCTCGGAGATGATGAACCTGGTGAAAAACTCGGCCATCGCCTCCACCATCGGTCTGGCCGATATGGCCGCGCAGGCGGGCAAACTGCTGGACTACTCAGCTCATGCCTGGGAGTCTTTTACCGCCATCACCCTGGCCTATGTTTTCATCAACGCGGTGATTATGCTGATTATGTATGTGGTCGAGCGTAAGGTTCGCCTGCCTGGCAATATGGGAGGCAAATAATGTACGATTTTGACTGGAGTTCGATCGTTCCCTCCATGCCCTACCTGCTGGCAGGGCTGGTGATCACCCTGAAGATTACGGTGATCGCCATCGTGGTCGGCATCGTCTGGGGCACCCTGCTGGCGGTCATGCGCCTGTCCAGCTTTCTGCCGCTGGCCTGGTTTGCTAAATCCTACGTTAACGTGTTCCGTTCTATCCCGCTGGTGATGGTTCTGCTGTGGTTCTACCTGATTGTCCCGGGCTTCCTGCAGAACGTGCTGGGACTGTCGCCGAAAACGGATATTCGCCTGATCTCGGCGATGGTGGCCTTTTCGATGTTCGAGGCCGCCTACTATTCAGAGATTATCCGCGCCGGTATCCAGAGCATCTCCCGCGGCCAGTCAAGCGCCGCGCTGGCGCTGGGAATGACCCACTGGCAGTCGATGCGGCTGGTGATCCTGCCGCAGGCCTTCCGCGCCATGGTGCCGCTGCTGTTAACCCAGGGGATCGTCCTGTTCCAGGATACCTCGCTGGTGTATGTATTGAGCCTCGCCGACTTCTTCCGTACCGCCTCCACGATTGGCGAGCGTGACGGGACCCAGGTCGAAATGATCCTGTTCGCGGGCGGCGTCTATTTTGTGATTAGCCTCAGCGCCTCGCTGTTGGTCAGCTGGTTGAAGAAAAGGACTGTGTAATGATTACCCTGAAAAACGTTTCAAAATGGTATGGTCACTTTCAGGTGCTGACCGATTGCTCCACGGAAGTGAAAAAAGGCGAAGTCGTGGTGGTCTGCGGGCCGTCAGGCTCCGGTAAATCCACGCTGATTAAAACCGTAAACGGCCTTGAGCCGGTGCAGCAGGGGCAGATTATCGTCGATGGCACCGTGGTTAACGATAAAAAGACCAATCTTGCCAAACTGCGCTCGCACGTCGGAATGGTGTTTCAGCATTTTGAACTGTTCCCGCACCTGTCGATTATCGACAACCTGACGCTGGCGCAGGTTAAGGTTCTCAATCGTGACAAAGCGTCGTCGCGCAAGAAGGGTCTCAAGCTGCTGGAGCGCGTTGGCCTGGCGGCGCACGCGGAAAAATATCCGGCGCAGCTCTCCGGTGGCCAGCAGCAGCGCGTGGCCATTGCCCGAGCCCTGTGTATGGACCCGATCGCTATGCTGTTTGATGAGCCCACCTCAGCGCTCGACCCGGAGATGATCAACGAGGTACTGGACGTCATGGTGGAACTGGCCAACGAAGGGATGACCATGATGGTAGTGACCCATGAAATGGGCTTCGCCCGTAAGGTGGCCAACCGGGTGATCTTTATGGATGAAGGAAAGATAGTCGAAGATGCCGATAAAGAGGCCTTCTTCGCCAATCCACAATCCGATCGCGCTAAAGATTTCCTCGCCAAAATTCTGCATTAATCGTTATTCGCTGCGCATACCACCCGGTATGCGCAGTTTATCTTTCCCGCCATATTATTCGCCAATATTATTTGTGCGCGCCATTACCGCCAATATCATTTACATAATAAATAAACTTCAGCGAGACAAGCTGAACTTATTTATTAAATCGATCAATTCATAAAAAAATCACTAATGAATTCGTGGACCGGTATTTCCACCACCGCTAGCATATAACACCTCGTAACAGGTTCGTCGCATGATTATGGAATTAATTAAATATAATATCCTTGCCTGACCTTGCCTGCGCCGAAATAAAGGCCATCAATCATTTTGCCAGAGGTAATGGTATTGATGCGTCGCCGAACCAATGAAACAAATGGATATTGCTTCATGTTAATTCGATCTCGCTCGCTCACCGGGCTGCTGTTTATAACGCTGGCTGGCGCCTCTGCCGTCAGTGCTGCGCAATTGACCACCTCAGCTCATCAGACCGAGCAGGATAAAGCTCGCCAGGAGGCGCTGACCCCGCAGCAACAGGAGTTTCAGTCCTCACAACAGCGCGGGGCGCCGCAGGGTATCCACTTTCCTGAGGAAGCACATTGCAGATTAATCAATAAAGTCGACATCGATTCCGATAACCAGGCGCTCACCCGGAAATTACTGGCGAAAACCGCGCAGCAGGCACAGGGCCGCTGTCTGGGTAGCGAGGGTATACGCCTGCTGGCGTATAGGCTTCAAAACGAACTGATCGTGCAAGGCTATATCACCTCTCTGATTGATGTTCCCTCCCAGTCGCTGGAGCAAGGCATCCTCCGGCTGACACTGAAGTATGGCAAAGTGGGCGCTATCGACTATGCCGGCGGATCAGACATCACCCGTCTGTGGAATTCACTGCCCCTGTCTCCCGGCGCTATCCTGCGTTTAAGCGACCTTGAGCAGGGTATGGCCAATCTGCAGCGCCTGCCGGGTTCTACGGCGCACATGAAACTGCTGCCTGGCCAGCGCGAGGGGGAAAGCGATCTTCAGATCGCCCGCAGCCTGGAGAAAAAATGGCAGCTTGGCGCCTGGCTTGACGACGCCGGCAGCAAAGCCAGCGGCCGCTATCAGGCCGGTGGCGCCCTCTATCTCTATGATCTGACCACTCTTAACGACATTCTGTATATTTCCGGCGGGGGCGATATTGAATTCAACCAACACAATGACGGCAACCATAACGGTAGCCTGTACTACTCCATCCCCTTTGGCTACTGGTCACTAAGCGCCTACGGGGCATATAGCCAGTATCGCCAGCAGTTCAACGGCAACTGGTCAACGATGGATTATAAGAGCAAGAATCGTTACTACAGCGCCACGCTGAGCCGACTGCTCTCCCATACCCGCCAGCAAAAAACCACCGCCGACCTGCGAATTGCCAAGAGCACCTCGCACTATTACTTCGGCGGCAGCGAACTGCAGGTCATGCGCAAGCAAACGCCATCATGGGAGCTTACCCTCAACCATCAGCACTATTTTAATAAAAAAATCGTCGACGCCAGCATTGGCATCCAGCGCAGCCTGCCGTGGCTCAGCTCAACGGCAACGCCGGAGGAGAAAGCCGGGATGTACAGCCCGCTGTCGCGGATCGTCCATGCGAACCTGCAGGCGATGATGAAATTTGACGCGGCTGGCGACGCATTTACCTGGGCGCCCCGATTGAGCGCGCAGTTCAGCCCGGACCCACTCTCCTCGGATAATAAATTCAATATTGGCAGTCGCTGGACCGTGCGTGGGTTCGACGGGGAAAACAGCCTGTCCGGCAATCAGGGATGGTACTGGCGCAATGATTTTATCTGGGATATCCCGACGCCTGACCGCCAATTTTATTTTGGTGTAGATATTGGGCGTATAACAGGAAACGAGCAATACCAGAGGGGAAAAACGCTTTCTGGCGCAGTAAGCGGTATTCGTGGCTCGCTGCTCGCCACGCAGTATGACTTTTTCATGAGTACCCCTTTAATCAAACCCGTTCGTTTCCATAGCGATGCTCTTAACCTGGGCTTCTCATTACAATGGAGGTATTAATTTCAACAAGCAAAATTTAAAACTAACATTTCTCAACCACTCTTCATTAAAGGAATAATAGAATGTTTAAATTTAATTTAACTTATGTCGCACTCGCGGCAGCCCTTAGCTCATCGTTTGTCTATGCCGACCCAAACACATGGACGCACTCATCAGGCACAACCGTTGTTGATATTGAAAAACCTAACGCGGCTGGCGTATCTCACAATATGTACCGTGATTTTAACGTCGGCAGCAACGGGATGATTTTGAACAACAGCGGCGACGATCTTACCCATGACAAATTTGGCAATATTGCCAGGAATAATAATTTAACCAACGGCAGCGCATCCGTTATTCTCAATGAAGTGACCTCAAATAAGTCCAGTTCCCTCAACGGATTTATAGAAGTCGCGGGTCAAAAAGCCGATGTTATTATCGCTAACCCGAACGGTATCTCCTGCTCAGGCTGCAGCTTCATTAATACCAATTCAGCAGTATTAACGACCGGGCAGGTGAAACTTAACGATAACGGAGGGATCGGGTCCTATACCGTCAGTAAAGGCAAGATTACTATCGGCAAGAACGGTATGGATGCCACGAACAACTATGCCCTGCTGCTGGCGGAAACTATTGCTATCAATGGTACGCTCAGCGCTGCCAACGCTACATTAGGCGCAGGAAGTTTTACCTTTGATAACACAACACAAAAGATGACTTCCGCAGGTAAAACCCCAAGCATTATGCAGATGCTATTTCCTGAATACAGTATCGACATTAGTAATCTTGGCGGAATTAAAGCTAATAGCATCAGTATGATGGGTAACGATTATGGTTTGGGCGTGCGTAATAAAGGAAGCATTGTTTCTAACAGCATGCTGTCGATGACCAGCAGCGGAGCATTGGTCAACGAAGGCTCAATCACCAGCAATGGTCTGCTCACGCAGATGACTTCGGCCGGCAGCTTTAAAAATACAGGGAGTATAGCAACAACCAATACGACTATAATTAACAGCTTACAGTCCCTGACTAACAATGGGGCTATTACGGGCACCAGGCAGCTGATGGTTAACTCCGCGGGGAATCTGGAGAATAACGGTACTATAAGAAGCAACACGGTGTTAAGCGTAACCACTAACGGGAATTTGAAGACATCATACGGCTCCTATCTGCTTTCCGACGACCAATTATTGTTAGGGGCTCTCGGAAATATCGAAAACGGCGGTTCTGCTCGCGCAAAAAATACCACTGTCTCTTTTAGCGGTGACTCGTTCAATGTGACAGGCAACATCTACGGAACAGAAACTCTCGCCATTCAGTCTATCAAAGACAGAGAGATTTCGTCTGGTGCGATAAGCAACTCAGGGACCATCAAAGGTGGTAATATTGCGATCCAAACAAAAGGGAGCATGGTATTTAATAGAGATAGCCAACTCCTTGTCACAGATAAACTGACAGCAGAGAGTAATAGTTTTAATAATAAAGGCGGTACGATTCGTGGCGATAAGGCAGTCATGAACTTTACTCATAGTGGAATGCAAAACAGCGGAGAAATCATTGGCGGAACTGTCAGTATCAATACTAAATCTGATTTCCTTAATGAATGGCTGATTCAATCTTTTGGTGACATGACCATTGATACCAACAAAAAAGGCAATATTATCAATCGCGAACTCATCCACGCTGACGGAACCATGACGTTAAATGCCAAACAGATTGTTAATGGCGGATATAAGTGCGGATTCCTGGGTATGATGACCTGTGAAAAAGGAACGCTCAGCGGCAATAAATTGATCGTCAACGCTTCGCATAACTACGCGAGTGAAATAGGTGGAAATCAGTACTTCAAGTCAACTGAAATTAACACGCTCAAATAATTGATAAAACACTAAAATTACAGCTACTGCTGGTGTCAACAGCGCCAGCAGTAGATCCCGAGTTTAGCGTTTACTCTTTATGGCTCAAAGGGCCGCCTTTGGAACTGGTCGTGACCACATTTTGGGCAACGCGGCAGTACGTCAGGCGTATACACCGGAAGGTGATAATGACATTTTTCACACACCAGGTTACCCAACCCCACCACTTCGCCGCTGTGATAGACTCCGTGATGGTTGAGATCCTGAAACACCTCGCGCCACTCAAGCTGGGTTTTATCGGTAATATCCGCCAGTTCCTGCCAGAGACTCTCTTTGATCACCCGCATAAAGACGCTATCAGTCAGCTCATCCTGACTCTCTTCATAACTGAGGGCGAACTCTTCCAGATCGCGTCGAACAGCGCGGATCACATTGTTGATTTCGCTCTGCGTTAACTCGCCGGACTGGCTAATCTTGACCCTGGCCTGCTCCACCAGCGCATCAATATCACGTTCTCCATTGCGTAACCGCTCGCTGAGCGTCGACACCAGCTCTCGGTAGAACTGAGCAACCTTGTTCATCTTTTCGCCTCCGGTGTGGTTAACTTCTTCTTATGATAGCCGTTATCTGCGGATAGCTCTGCCAGCCAAGCCACAGAGTCGCGAAATATTCTCCACCGCTTTCCTCTCTGTAAATGTGTGAAAGGCTGTTTTGACGTTGGCGTTTGGGCTATGCTATGCCGATCTGAAATAACACATCCATTGGCTACATTTTGTAGCTGTATTGAAAACAGGACCACTGGCTGCCATGCAAGAGCAATACCGCCCGGAAGAGATAGAATCGAAAGTCCAGCTTCACTGGGACGAAAATCGTACATTTGAAGTAACTGAAGACGAGAGCAAAGAGAAGTATTACTGCCTGTCGATGCTTCCTTATCCTTCTGGTCGACTACACATGGGTCACGTGCGTAACTACACCATCGGCGACGTGATTGCCCGCTATCAGCGCATGCTGGGTAAAAACGTCCTGCAGCCAATTGGCTGGGATGCGTTCGGTCTGCCGGCGGAAGGGGCGGCGGTAAAAAACAACACCGCGCCAGCGCCGTGGACCTACGACAACATCGCCTACATGAAAAACCAGCTCAAAATGCTGGGCTTCGGCTATGACTGGAGCCGCGAGCTGGCAACCTGCACCCCGGAATACTACCGCTGGGAGCAGAAGTTCTTCACTGAGCTGTATAAAAAAGGCCTGGTGTACAAAAAAACCTCCGCAGTGAACTGGTGCCCGAACGACCAGACCGTGCTGGCCAACGAGCAGGTTATCGACGGCTGCTGCTGGCGCTGCGACACCAAAGTCGAGCGTAAAGAGATCCCGCAGTGGTTTATTAAAATCACCGCCTACGCCGATGAGCTGCTGAACGATCTGGATAAGCTGGACCACTGGCCGGACACCGTGAAGACCATGCAGCGCAACTGGATCGGCCGTTCTGAAGGGGTGGAAATCTCCTTTGACGTCAATAACTACGCCGACAAGCTGACCGTCTATACCACCCGCCCGGACACCTTTATGGGCTGTACCTACCTGGCGGTCGCTGCGGGTCACCCGCTGGCGCAGCAGGCTGCGGCGAACAATCCGGCGCTGGCCACCTTCATCGACGAATGCCGCAACACCAAAGTGGCGGAAGCCGACATGGCGACGATGGAGAAAAAAGGCGTCGATACCGGCTTTAAAGCTATCCACCCGCTGACCGGTGAAGAAATTCCGGTATGGGCGGCTAACTTTGTGCTGATGGAGTACGGCACCGGCGCGGTGATGGCCGTTCCGGGCCACGACCAGCGCGACTACGAGTTCGCCAGCAAATACGGGCTGAACATCAAGCCGGTGATCCTCGCCACCGACGGCTCCGAGCCGGATCTTTCCCAGCAGGCGCTGACCGAGAAAGGCGTCCTGTTTAACTCCGGCGAATTCAGCGGCCTCGATTATGAAGCGGGCTTCAACGCTATTGCTGACAAACTGGCTGCCATGGGCGTAGGTGAGCGTAAAATTAACTACCGCCTGCGTGACTGGGGCGTATCCCGTCAGCGCTACTGGGGCGCGCCGATCCCGATGGTTACCCTGGAAGACGGCACCGTGCTGCCGACCCCGGAAGATCAGCTGCCGGTGATCCTGCCGGAAGACGTAGTCATGGACGGTATCACCAGCCCGATCAAAGCCGATCCTGAATGGGCCAAAACCACGGTTAACGGCCAGCCGGCGCTGCGCGAAACCGACACCTTTGACACCTTTATGGAATCCTCCTGGTACTATGCGCGCTACACCTGCCCGCAGTATCAGGAAGGGATGCTGGATTCGCAAGCGGCCAACTACTGGCTGCCGGTCGATATCTACATCGGCGGCATCGAACACGCGATCATGCACCTGCTCTACTTCCGCTTCTTCCACAAGCTGATGCGCGACGCGGGGATGGTCAACTCCGATGAGCCGGCGAAACAGCTGCTGTGCCAGGGCATGGTGCTGGCTGACGCCTTCTACTACGTAGGCGAAAACGGCGAACGTAACTGGGTCTCCCCGGTTGACGCCATCGTCGAACGTGACGAAAAAGGCCGCATCGTGAAAGCGAAAGACGCGGCGGGTCACGAGCTGGTGTACACCGGCATGAGCAAGATGTCCAAGTCGAAAAACAACGGCATCGATCCGCAGGTCATGGTTGAGCGCTACGGCGCGGATACTGTCCGTCTGTTCATGATGTTCGCATCCCCGGCGGATATGACCCTCGAGTGGCAGGAATCTGGCGTCGAAGGGGCGAACCGTTTCCTGAAACGCGTCTGGAAGCTGGTCTACGAACACACCACCAAAGGGGACGTTGCGGCCCTGAACGTGGCGGCGCTGAGTGAAGATCAGAAAGCGCTGCGTCGCGATATCCACAAAACTATCGCCAAAGTGACCGATGACATCGGCCGTCGTCAGACCTTCAACACCGCCATCGCGGCGATCATGGAGCTGATGAACAAGCTGGCGAAAGCGCCGCAAGAAGATGAGCAGGATCGCGCCCTGATGCAGGAAGCCCTGCTGGCGGTAGTGCGTATGCTCAACCCGTTCACCCCGCACGTCAGCTTCACCCTGTGGCGTGAGCTGAACGGCGAAGGTGATATCGACAACGCGCCGTGGCCGGTGGCGGATGAAAGCGCGATGGTGGAAGACAGCACCCTCGTCGTCGTCCAGGTCAACGGCAAAGTTCGTGGTAAAATTACCGTTGCGGTAGACGCAACTGAAGAGCAGGTCCGCGAGCGCGCCGGCCAGGAGCATCTGGTGGCGAAGTATCTCGACGGCAAAACCGTGCGTAAAGTGATTTACGTCCCGGGTAAACTGCTCAATCTGGTCGTTGGCTAAGCGCGGGAGGAAGCGTGCGATATCTGGTAACAATGTTGTTATCTCTGGCGGTGCTTGCCACCGCCGGCTGTGGCTGGCATCTGCGTAGCACTACCAAGGTGCCCACCACCATGAAAACCATGATTTTCCAGTCGAGCGATCCGAATGGCCCATTAAGCCGCGCGGTGCGCAATCAGCTGCGTCTTAACGGCGTGGAACTGATCGACGCCAGCACGCTGCGTAAAGATGTCCCTTCTCTGCGCCTCGATGGTTCGTCGATTCAGAAAGATACGGCCTCGGTGTTCCAGGACGGTCGTACGGCGGAATATCAGATGGTCATGACCGTCCATGCCAGCGTTCTGATCCCGGGTCACGATATCTATCCGATAACCACTAAGGTCTATCGTTCGTTCTTTGATAACCCGCAGGCGGCGTTAGCCAAAGACGCCGAGCAGGATATGATTATCCAGGAAATGTACGATAAAGCGGCGGAACAGCTGATTCGTAAACTACCAAGCGTTCAGGTAGCGGATGTTGAAGCCACCCAGCAGGAAGAAAAACCGGTCGCGGGCAGCACCGCGCCGGCGTCCTCGGGTAACCGCGTCTCCACCACGCTGGGTCAATGATGATTCGGTTGTACCCGGAACAGCTCCGCGCGCAGCTCACTGAAGGGCTGCGCGCGGCCTATCTGCTGCTTGGCAACGATCCTTTGCTATTGCAGGAAAGCCAGGACGCTATTCGCGAAGCCGCTGCCGCACAAGGCTTTACCGAACACCATACCTTTTCTATCGACAACAGCACCGACTGGCAGGCGCTTTTCGCCTTAAGCCAGGCGATGAGCCTGTTTGCCAGCCGGCAAACCCTGTTGCTAATCCTGCCAGAGAATGGCCCCAACGCGGCGATCAACGAACAGCTGGCGACGCTGGTCGGTCTGCTGCACGACGACCTGCTGCTGATAGTTCGCGGTAGTAAGTTGACCAAAGCCCAGGAGAATGCCGCGTGGCTCACCGCGCTGGCGCAGCGCGCCGTCCAGGTCAGCTGCCAGACGCCGGAATACGCGCAGCTGCCGCGCTGGCTTGCCGCCCGGGCCAAACAGCATCAGCTGCAGCTCGACGACGCGGCCAGCCAGCTGCTGTGCTACTGTTACGAAGGCAATCTGCTGGCGCTGGCGCAGGCGCTGGAGCGTCTGGCGCTACTCTGGCCGGACGGTAAGCTGACGCTGCCCCGCGTTGAGCAGGCGGTGAACGATGCCGCACACTTTACCCCTTACCATTGGGTCGATGCCCTACTGGCAGGCAAAAGTAAGCGCGTGCTGCACGTCCTGCAGCAGCTCCGTCTTGAAGGCTGCGAGCCGGCGATCCTGCTGCGTACGCTACAGCGGGAGCTGCTGCTGCTGGTGACCCTCAAGCGCCAGTCGGCACAGACGCCGCTGCGTTCGCTGTTTGATAAACATCGGGTCTGGCAAAACCGCCGTCAGCTGCTCAGCGACGCCCTCGCCAGACTGAGCGGCGAACAGCTTCGCCAGGCGGTGACTCTTCTGACCCGCGCGGAACTGACCTTTAAACAGGATTACGGGTACGACGTCTGGCCCGAACTGGAAAGTCTTTCGTTGTTGCTCTGCCACAAAGCCCTGGCGGACGTTTTTATTGATGGTTGATATGACTCACTTACAGGCAATCTATGGCGGCACCTTCGATCCGGTGCATTATGGTCACCTCAAGCCGGTCGAGATCCTGGCGAATCAGATTGGCCTGAGCAAGGTCATCATCATGCCTAATAACGTCCCGCCGCACCGTCCACAACCGGAAGCCACCAGCGCCCAGCGCGTGCACATGCTGAAGCTGGCGATTGCCGATAAGCCGCTGTTCACGCTCGATGAACGCGAACTGCAGCGCGATACCCCCTCCTGGACGGCGCAAACGCTGCAGGAGTGGCGCCAGGAGCAGGGGCCGCACAAGCCGCTGGCGTTTATCATTGGCCAGGATTCGCTGCTCACCTTTCCCACCTGGCACCGCTATGAAACCATCCTCGACAATGTCCACCTGATTGTCTGCCGCCGGCCGGGTTACCCACTGACCATGGCCCATGAGGCCGATCAGCGCTGGCTGGATCGCCATTTAACCCACGATGTGGAATCTCTGCATCGCCGCCCTTCCGGCGTGATCTACCTGGCTGAGACACCGTGGTTCGATATTTCGGCGACGATCATTCGCCAGCGCCTCGAGCGCGGCGAGTCCTGCGCCGAGATGCTGCCGGCCGCGGTGCTGGACTACATCCGCGAGCAGGGTCTCTATTGCTGACCCCGCGCTGGGCCTGGCGCGAAAAAAGCGCTATCGTAACGCCACCTCTCCATCGCCCGTCAGAGCCTGTTCATGAAATTATGGTTAGTTCGCCATGGCGAAACCGAAGCCAACGTTGCCGGGTTATACAGCGGCCATGCCCCAACGCCCCTGACGCCGCGAGGCGTCGCTCAGGCACGAGCGCTCGGCGAACGGCTGCGCGCGGTGCCTTTCGATAAAGTCTTCTGTAGCGAGCTGGCGCGGACCGGGACAACGGCCGATCTGCTGCTTGGCGATCGCGCTATCCCGCGCGAATGCCATGCCGCGCTCAATGAGATGTTTTTCGGCGACTGGGAGATGCGTCATCATCGCGACCTTCAACGAGAAGATGCGCAAAACTATGCCGCGTGGTGTGCTGACTGGCAGCACGCGGCCCCCACTAACGGCGAAAGCTTTCAGCGTTTTGCCCGCCGCGTCAGCGAGTTTATCCCCACGCTGACCGACTGCCGCCATCTTGACCATCTGCTGATCGTCGGCCATCAGGGCGTTCTGAGCCTGCTGACCGCCCTGCTGTTGCAGATGCCCGCCGCGGCGATGTGGCACTTTCCGATAGCCCATGGCGCCTGGAGCCTGCTCGAAATCCGCCACGATTTCACCACCCTGCGGGTATTAAATAGCCAGGCCGTCTGGCAGTCGGAAGAAGAATTCCCGCCGAACCATTGACAGGCCAGAGCAGGCTGCTATTCTCCGCTGCCAGGCAGCATCCGCCAAAGCCGCTTTGCAGAAAATTGTTTTACAAAAATGGCGATGCAATCCTCGGCGAGGGATGGGATGATACCCCGCCGCGAACGCCTGCCGACAGACATTTCACCCGACTTTTTCATCAGTTCAGGTATACTGTCAGGCTCTTTATGATTATCAATCTTCACGCACCCAGGGGGAACACTTGCAGGGTAAAGCACTCCAGGATTTTGTTATCGACAAAATTGATGACCTGAAAGGTCAGGACATCGTTGCCATTGATGTACATGGCAAATCCAGCATCACCGATTGCATGATTATCTGCACCGGCACCTCCACGCGTCATGTGATGTCCATCGCCGACCACGTGGTTCAGGAATCCCGCGCCGCCGGCATGCTGCCGCTGGGCGTTGAAGGGGAAGCCGCCGCCGACTGGATCGTCGTCGACCTCGGCGACGTGATGGTTCACGTCATGCAGGAAGAGAGCCGTCGTTTGTACGAGCTGGAAAAACTCTGGAGTTAATGCGTGAAGTTGCAGCTGGTGGCCGTTGGCACCAAAATGCCGGACTGGGTACA
The DNA here is from genome assembly GCF_050378715.1 of Klebsiella sp. 2-CIP_Kleb. Classification (NCBI taxonomy): domain Bacteria; kingdom Pseudomonadati; phylum Pseudomonadota; class Gammaproteobacteria; order Enterobacterales; family Enterobacteriaceae; genus Klebsiella; species Klebsiella sp. 2-CIP_Kleb. The sequence goes on along the minus strand of NZ_JBNRLG010000002.1, from coordinate 515,836 downwards.
GACCGGCTTTAGCGAGTATCTGCGCCGTTTTCCCAAAGATATGCCGTTCGAACTGGTGGAGATCCCAGCCGGTAAGCGCGGCAAGAACGCTGATATCAAGCGCATCCTCGAAAAAGAGGGCGAGATGATGTTAGCCGCTGCCGGTAAAAACCGCATCGTGACCCTGGATATTCCGGGTAAACCATGGGATACGCCGCAGCTGGCGCGCGAACTGGAACGCTGGAAACAGGACGGGCGCGACGTCAGTTTGCTGGTCGGCGGCCCGGAAGGCCTCTCTCCAGCCTGTAAAGCAGCGGCGGAACAGAGTTGGTCGCTCTCCACCCTCACCTTACCTCACCCGCTGGTGCGCGTACTGGTGGCCGAGAGCCTGTATCGGGCGTGGAGCATTACCACCAACCATCCGTACCACCGTGAGTAATGATGATCAGGGTAGACTGAGCAGCGAATGAAATTACAGAATTCTTTCCGCGACTATACGGCTGAATCCTCGCTGTTCGTGCGCCGGGCGCTGGTCGCTTTTTTGGGGATTTTGCTGCTTACCGGCGTTCTGATCGCCAACCTGTACAATGTGCAAATCGTTCGCTTCGACGACTATCAGACGCGTTCGAACGAAAACCGCATCAAGCTGGTGCCGATCCCGCCGAGCCGCGGCATTATTTACGATCGTAACGGCACTCCGCTGGCGCTTAACCGCACCATTTATCAGCTGGAGATGATGCCGGAGAAAGTCGATAACGTGCAGCAAACGCTGGATGCGCTGCGCGACGTCGTCGATTTAACCGACGATGATATCGCCGGCTTCAAAAAGGAGCGCGCCCGCTCCCATCGCTTTACCTCGATTCCGGTAAAGGTCAACCTCAGCGAAGTGCAGGTGGCCCGCTTTGCCGTCAACCAGTACCGCTTTCCCGGCGTGGAAGTCAAAGGCTACAAGCGCCGTTACTATCCCTATAACTCGGCGCTGACGCACGTCATCGGCTACGTTTCGAAAATTAACGATAAAGACGTCGACCGCCTCGATAAAGAGGGCAAACTGGCCAACTACGCCTCGACCCACGACATCGGTAAGCTGGGTATTGAGCGTTATTACGAGGACGTCCTGCACGGTCAGACCGGCTACGAGGAGGTTGAAGTGAACAACCGCGGCCGCGTGATTCGTCAGCTCAAAGAGGTGCCGCCGCAGGCCGGACGCGACATCTACCTCACCCTTGACCTCAAGCTGCAGCAGTATATCGAAACGCTGCTGGCTGGTAGCCGCGCCGCAGTGGTGGTCACCGACCCGCGTACCGGCGCCATTCTGGCGCTGGTTTCGACGCCGAGCTACGACCCGAACCTGTTCGTCGACGGCATCTCCAGTAAAGATTACTCCGGCCTGCTCAACGATCCGAACACGCCGCTGGTCAACCGTGCGACGCAAGGGGTCTATCCGCCGGCATCGACGGTCAAACCGTACGTCGCCGTCTCGGCGCTGAGCGCCGGGGTGATCACCCGCAATACCAGCCTGTTTGACCCGGGCTGGTGGCAGTTGCCCGGCTCGGAAAAACGCTATCGTGACTGGAAAAAATGGGGCCACGGCCACCTGAACGTCACCAAAGCGCTTGAGGAGTCCGCGGATACCTATTTCTATCAGGTCGCCTATGACATGGGCATCGATCGCCTCGCGGAGTGGATGAGCAAGTTTGGCTACGGCCACTATACCGGTATCGACCTTGCCGAAGAGCGCTCGGGCAACATGCCGACCCGCGAATGGAAGCTCAAACGCTTTAAGAAACCCTGGTACCAGGGGGACACCATTCCGGTGGGCATCGGCCAGGGTTACTGGACTGCCACGCCGATCCAGATGAACAAAGCGCTGATGATCCTGATTAACGACGGGGTGGTGAAAGTGCCGCACCTGCTGCAAAGCACCGTGGAAGACGGCAAGCCCGTTCCGTGGGTCCAGCCTCATGAGCCGCCGGTAGGCGACATTCATTCCGGCTACTGGGAAATCGCCAAAGACGGCATGTTCGGCGTGGCCAACCGCGGCAACGGCACCGCGCACAAGTATTTCGCCAGCGCGCCGTATAAAATCGCGGCCAAGTCCGGTACCGCCCAGGTGTTTGGCCTGAAGGCCAACGAAACCTATAACGCGCACCGAATCTCTGAGCGTCTGCGTGACCATAAACTGATGACGGCGTTTGCGCCTTATAACAACCCGCAGGTTGCCGTGGCGATGATCCTGGAAAACGGCGGTGCCGGCCCGGCGGTCGGTACGATTATGCGCCAAATCCTCGATCACATCATGCTGGGCGATAACAACACCACGCTACCAAGCGAAAACCCGGCGGTGACCGCAGGGGAGGATCAATAATGACGGATAATCCGAACAAAAAATCGCTGTGGGATAAGATCCATCTTGACCCCACCATGGTGCTGATCCTGCTGGCGCTGCTGACCTACAGCGCACTGGTTATCTGGAGCGCCAGCGGTCAGGACGTCGGCATGATGGAGCGTAAAATCGGCCAGATCGCCATGGGCGTGGTGATCATGATCGTCATGGCGCAGATCCCGCCGCGGGTCTATGAAGGCTGGGCGCCCTATCTCTATATTTTCTGTATTATTCTGCTGGTGGCCGTCGACGCCTTCGGCGCCATCTCCAAAGGGGCGCAGCGCTGGCTGGATCTCGGTATCGTCCGCTTTCAGCCGTCGGAGATTGCAAAAATTGCCGTGCCGCTGATGGTGGCGCGCTTTATTAACCGCGACGTCTGCCCCCCTTCGCTGAAGAACACCGGTATTGCCCTGGTGCTGATCTTTCTGCCGACGCTGCTGGTGGCGGCGCAGCCTGACCTCGGGACCTCGATTCTGATCGCCCTCTCCGGTCTGTTTGTGCTGTTCCTCTCCGGCCTCAGCTGGCGACTGATCGGCATTGCGGTGGTGCTGGTCGCCGCCTTTATCCCGATTTTGTGGTTCTTCCTGATGCACGACTATCAGCGCCAGCGCGTGATGATGCTGCTTGATCCGGAAACCGACCCGCTGGGCGCGGGGTATCATATTATTCAGTCTAAAATTGCCATTGGCTCTGGCGGTCTGCGCGGCAAAGGCTGGCTGCACGGCACCCAGTCGCAGCTGGAGTTCCTGCCGGAACGCCATACCGACTTTATCTTCGCCGTTCTCGCCGAAGAGTTGGGCCTGATTGGCGTGCTGATCCTGCTGGCGCTCTATATTCTGCTGATCATGCGCGGACTGTGGATCGCCGCTCAGGCGCAGACCACCTTTGGCCGGGTCATGGCCGGTGGTTTAATGTTGATTTTATTCGTTTATGTCTTCGTAAATATTGGTATGGTGAGTGGTATTTTACCGGTGGTGGGCGTACCGTTGCCGCTGGTGAGCTACGGGGGCTCCGCCCTGATCGTATTGATGGCCGGGTTTGGTATCGTGATGTCGATCCATACCCACAGAAAAATGTTGTCGAAAAGCGTTTAAAGGGGTTCGCAATGCGTAAGCAATGGCTGGGGATCTGCATAGCAGCGGGGCTGCTGGCGGCATGTTCGAGTGATGACGTGCAACAAAAGACGGTCAGTACTCCACAGCCGGCCGTCTGTAATGGCCCGACGGTTGAGATCAGCGGCGCCGATCCGCAGTATGAAACGCCGAACGCGACGGCGAATCAGGATTATGAGCGCGACGGTAAGCGCTACAAAATCGTCCAGGATCCGGCAAACTTTACTCAGGCCGGTTTCGCGGCGATCTATGACGCGGAACCCAACAGCAACCTGACCGCCAGCGGTGAAACCTTCGACCCAACGCAGTTGACCGCGGCGCACCCGACGCTGCCGATCCCGAGCTATGCGCGGATCACCAACCTCGCCAACGGGCGCATGATCGTCGTGCGGATTAACGATCGCGGTCCCTACGGCAACGATCGGGTTATCTCGCTCTCGCGCGCGTCCGCCGACCGCCTGAACACCTCGAACAACACCAAAGTGCGTATCGACCCCATCATCGTCGCGCCTGACGGTTCGCTTTCCGGCCCGGGAATGGCTTGTACCACCGTCGCCAAACAGACTTACGCTCTGCCCGCCCGTCCGAATCTGGACGGCGGTGACGCTGCTGGCATGAACCAGCCTGCGCCCACTGACGTTCGCCCGATCAGCAACAGCACGCTGAAGCCGGAAGATAGCGTTGGCGCTCCGGTGAACAGCGGCGGTTTCCTCGGCGCCCCGACGCCGCTGAACAGCGGCGTGCTGGAGAGCAGCGAACCCGCGGCCGCCACCGTGACCGCACCTGCCGCCGGCGCCACGCCAGCAGCGCCGGTGACCGCCCCCGGCTCCATCCAGGGTAGCGTCGCGCCCGCAGCGGCCGCAGCCGCCGGCGCCGTTGCCGCTTCCTCTTCCGCCACCTCCAGCGCCAGCGGTAACTTTGTCGTCCAGGTGGGCGCAGTGAGCGACCAGGCGCGGGCGCAGCAGTATCAGCAGCGTCTGAGCCAGCAGTTCTCTGTGCCAGGCCGGGTCATGCAAAACGGCGCGGTGTGGCGTATTCAGCTGGGACCATTTGCCGACAAGGCGCAGGCCAGCGCCGTTCAGCAGCGCCTGCAAAGCGAAGCGCAGCTGCAGTCCTTTATTACTCGCGCCAACTAAAGGCCGCGGGCAGCCCGTTCACCTTGCGCATGTAAAAGTCATTAACAAACTCATGCGCAATGTCGGATGCTGGCCCGCAGAGCATTTGCTATAGTAAGGCACTTTTTTTAACTCCATCACGGATGCCGTTGTTCTGACCATGAAGACCTCTTTCACCGCTCGTTTACTCATCACGGCGCTCTCCGTTGCAGCGCTCTCCTCCGCTGCCCGCGCCGATGACCTGAATATCAAAACGATGATCCCAGGCGCCCCGCAGATTGACGCCGAATCCTGGATCCTTATCGATTACAATTCTGGCAAGGTGCTGGCTGAAAACAACGCCGACTCCCGCCGCGACCCGGCCAGTCTGACCAAAATGATGACCAGCTATGTTATTGGTCAGGCGATGAAAGCGGGCAAATTCAGAGAGTCCGATCTGGTCACCGTCGGCAACGACGCCTGGGCCACCGGCAACCCGGTATTCAAAGGCTCTTCCCTGATGTTCCTCAAACCGGGGATGCAGGTGCCGGTTTCCCAGCTGATCCGCGGTATCAACCTGCAGTCCGGTAACGATGCCTGCGTGGCGATGGCCGACTATGTCGCCGGCAGCCAGGATGCCTTCGTCAGCCTGATGAACAACTACGTCAACGCCCTCGGCCTGAAAAACACCCATTTCCAGACCGTTCACGGCCTCGACGCTGACGGCCAGTACAGCTCGGCGCGCGACATGGCGCTGATTGGCCAGGCGCTGATCCGCGATGTGCCGAACGAATACTCGATCTATCGTGAGAAAGAGTTCACTTTCAACGGCATCCGCCAGCTGAACCGTAATGGCCTGCTGTGGGATAACAGCCTGAACGTCGACGGCATCAAAACCGGCCACACCGACAAAGCAGGCTACAACCTCGTCGCTTCCGCCACCGAAGGCCAGATGCGTCTGATCTCGGCGGTAATGGGCGGCCGGACGTTCAAAGGGCGTGAGTCGGAAAGCAAAAAACTACTGACCTGGGGCTTCCGCTTCTTCGAAACCGTCAACCCGATTAAAGCCGGCAAAGAGTTTGCATCCGAACCAGCCTGGTTCGGCGACAGCGATCGCGCTTCGCTGGGGGTGGATAAAGACGTCTACCTGACCATCCCGCGCGGCCGGATGAAAGATCTGAAAGCCAGCTACGTGCTGAATAACACTGAGCTGCATGCCCCGCTGCAGAAAAACCAGGTCGTCGGCACCATTAACTTCCAGCTGGATGGTAAAACCATTGACCAGCGCCCGCTGGTGGTGCTGCAGGAAATTCCGGAAGGTAATTTCTTCGGTAAAATTATTGATTACATTAAATTAATGTTCCACCACTGGTTTGGTTAAAAATCGAACGCTTGAAAGTGTGATTTCCATCCCCATATACTATTCATCCAAGTAACCTGATAACTCCCGCCCTTGGTGGGAGTTATTATTTTGTCGTAACACCGGAGCTGACATGAAAACCAAACTTAACGAACTGCTTGAATTCCCTACGCCATTTACTTACAAAGTAATGGGGCAGGCGTTGCCTGAGCTGGTTGATCAGGTGGTGGAAGTGGTACAGCGCCATGCGCCTGGTGATTACTCGCCGTCAGTAAAACCGAGCAGCAAAGGTAACTACCACTCGGTCTCCATCACCATCAACGCCACCCACATTGAACAAGTGGAAACGCTGTACGAAGAGTTAGGCAATATCGATATCGTTCGGATGGTGCTGTAACCCTTTCCCTGACCCGGCCGCCGTGCCGGGTCTTCTCATTCCCTTTCACACGGCTGTGATATACTCCCCGACCTGAATTCTCTCTTCCCGGCGGAGATGTTGTTTTGCAGCACAATAAAATTCTAATCCGGCAGCTTGGCCTGCAACCTTACGAACCCGTCTCGCAGGCGATGCATGAATTTACCGACGCCCGTGATGAAGATACCCTCGATGAGATCTGGCTGGTAGAACATCACCCGGTCTTCACCCAGGGTCAGGCCGGCAAAGCGGAACACCTGCTGGTGCCCGGTGATATTCCGGTGATCCAAAGCGATCGCGGCGGCCAGGTAACCTATCACGGCCCGGGACAGCAGGTAATGTACGTCCTGTTGAACCTCAAGCGCCGCAAGCTGGGGGTGCGTGAACTGGTGACGCTGCTGGAGCAAACGGTCGTCAATACCCTTACCGAATATGGGATTGAGTCGCACCCCCGCGCCGATGCCCCTGGCGTCTACGTCGGCGATCGCAAAATCTGCTCTCTGGGATTGCGGATCCGTAAAGGCTGCTCTTTCCACGGCCTGGCGCTCAATATCGCGATGGATCTGACGCCGTTTCTGCGTATCAACCCCTGCGGCTATGCCGGTATGGAGATGACGCAAATGCGTCAGTGGCTACCGGAAGCCACCCCGGAGACTGTCGCTCCGCGGCTGGTCGCCAATCTGCTGGCGCTGTTGAACCATCCCCCGCACGAATACCTGCCTCAGGGTTAAGCGGCAGAGCAGCGCCCCGCTTACGGCGGGGGGCTGAACAAGTAACACATTATTTTTGCAATCAATTGTCACGCACGGCAACGCCGCGGGCCGCTATACTTGGCCTATCATTCCCAACCGGACTCATCGCGTGCCAGAGAATACGCCGCCGTCAGAATCTCCTGACAGACAGGACGAACGTTACGACCGTCAGATGTTTCGCATCCTGCGTAATATTGACCTCAATCTGTTGACCATCTTCGAAGCCGTGTATGTACACAAAGGTATCGTCAATGCCGCGAAGATACTCAATATCACGCCGTCGGCCATTAGCCAGTCAATTAACAAACTGCGGGCGCTGTTCCCCGATCCGCTGTTTATCCGCAAAGGCCAGGGCGTGACGCCCACTGCCTATGCCACCCACCTTCACCAGTACATCAGCCGCGGTATGGAGGCTTTCCTTAGCGCGCTGGATATCACCGGCAGCCCGGACCAGCAGCGGGTGATCACTATCGCCACTACGCCAGCCATGGGGGCGCTGCTGATGCCTTGCCTGGCCAGCGCGCTGAAGCCGGCCTTTCCGCAGATCCTGCTGCACAACATCGCCCTTACCGACGCCGCGCGGCAGCTCGACCAGCGCCAGGTGGATCTGTTAATCGACACCCATCTGCACAGCGGTCAGGCGCTAAGCCATCACGTGCTGTATCAGGATCGGGTGCAGATGTACTGCCGCGCTGGGCATCCTGCGCTGGACGGTCCACAAGATGAATCCGCGCTCGCGCAATACGAGTTTGCGCTGCTGCTGCCTGAAGGCCAGCGCTACCCTACGCTGCATCGTCGACTGCAGGAGGAGATGGGCGAGCGCCGCTGCGGTTTCAGCACCTTCAACCTGCTGACCCAGGCGGCAATGATCGCCGAGAGCGATATGCTGGGGCTAACCACCGAGCGCCTGTTCGCCATGGTATCCCGTCTCTGGCCGCTGCAAACCCTGGATGTTCCCTCCCTGCGGGAAGAACAGATTGATGTTGCGCTGCACTTCAATAAGCAGAGCGGGAAAGAGCCATTGCTGAAAGAGATCATTGAGACCGTGATCCAGGCGTTTAAGGCGTAGCGCACGGAAGGGAAAAGGATAAAACAACAACTATTTTACAATTTGCCGGGCAGGCAGGCTGCTTTCTGCCCCTTTTCAATGGTATACTGCCTGCTCTTGATTCAAAAATAGTTGATAATTGCAACATTTCATTGAATTAATTCGCTTTCCTTCGTGACTCGCAACTGGAACACGCACGCTATGAGTAAACCCATTGTGATGGAACGCGGTGTTAAGTACCGCGACGCCGATAAAATGGCCCTTATCCCGGTGAAGAACGTGGCAACTGAGCGTGAAGCTCTGCTCAGAAAACCGGAATGGATGAAAATCAAACTTCCGGCAGACTCGTCCCGTATCCAGGGAATCAAAGCAGCGATGCGTAAGAACGGCCTGCACTCCGTATGCGAAGAGGCCTCCTGCCCGAACCTTGCAGAATGCTTCAACCACGGTACCGCGACCTTTATGATCCTCGGCGCGATCTGTACCCGCCGTTGCCCATTCTGCGACGTCGCGCATGGCCGCCCGGTCGCGCCAGATGCGAACGAGCCACAGAAGCTGGCGCAAACTATCGCCGATATGGGGCTGCGCTACGTGGTGGTCACCTCGGTGGACCGTGACGACCTGCGCGATGGCGGCGCACAGCATTTTGCCGACTGCATCAGCGCCATTCGCGAGAAAAACCCGACGATTAAAATCGAAACGCTGGTCCCGGATTTCCGCGGCCGCATGGATCGCGCCCTGGAGATTCTGACGGTGACCCCGCCGGACGTCTTCAACCACAACCTCGAAAACGTACCGCGCCTCTATCGTCAGGTGCGTCCGGGCGCGGATTATAACTGGTCGCTGAAGCTGCTGGAGCGTTTTAAAGAAGCGCACCCGGAGATCCCAACAAAATCCGGTCTGATGGTGGGTCTGGGCGAAACCAACGACGAGATCATCGAAGTTATGCGCGACCTGCGCCGTCATGGCGTCACCATGCTGACGTTAGGCCAGTATCTGCAGCCGAGCCGTCACCACCTGCCAGTGCAGCGTTACGTTAGTCCGGAAGAGTTTGAAGAGATGAAAGCAGAAGCCATGGCGATGGGCTTCACCCACGCCGCCTGCGGCCCCTTCGTTCGCTCTTCCTATCATGCCGACCTGCAGGCTAAAGGGATGGAAGTTAAATAACCTGCCGCTTCTCCCGCTGCGTCACTTCCCGGCGCAGCGGCGCTCTCCGCTTCGCCTTCCCGTAACAATTAGTTGCATCTTTCCTGCGCGGCGTCGATAAAAACGACAAAGGCCGCAACGTAAACGTCGCGGCCTCTTCGCCGAACCTTCCGCATCCCGCCAGGGGACGCAGCCGGAGAATTACTCTTTATGAGAGAGCTTCTGCGCCGGTACTTCGTCTTCAGCGGTGGTTTTCTTCGCGCTATCGTCATCTTCGTTCATGGCCTTTTTAAAGCCCTTGATAGCCGAACCCAGGTCGCCGCCCAGCGTACGTAATTTCTTGGTACCAAACACTAAGATAATCAGTGCTGCAACTACCAGCAGTTTGGTAATACTAATCTCACCCATAGCTAACCTTCTTCTCTATACAAGCTGCGAATACGCCATCATACACGTATTTATCCGTCATATTGTAATCCACCTGTGCGCGGGCCGCGTGATTCAGCCCGAGGCCTCCCCTCCGGGAGTGAGCGCTGGGGTGTCCGTCCTGACGTGCACAGCGAATTATTGGGATAAACAATACGGGTATTTGGCGCGCGGACACAATAGCAATCTGTAACAAGGTGAATCAAGCCTTGTTTAAAAAAACGTCACAATAATTGCGGTGGCGCAAACCGTCGGTTCTGCAGCACCGGCAAACGCTCGCGAACCCGCGTAAGGTAGTCTGCGGAAATATCGGCATAGATCAGCTGCGGCTCGCTCCCCGCGCCCGCCACGGTGGTCCCCAGCGGATCGATGATGCGGCTCTGCCCGATGTTACGCGTCCCGCATTCGCCTGCCGCCACGACGTAGCAGGTCGTGTCCAGCGCGCGCGCTGCCAGCAGCGTCGCCCAATGATGCTCTTTTTGCGGCCCTTTCACCCATGCGGTGGGCAGCACCAGCAGCTGCGCACCGTTCAGCGCCAGCGACAACGCCAGTTCCGGAAAACGCAGATCGTAACAGGTCATCAGGCCAACGCGAAATCCCGCCACGTCAATCACCGGGGGAATTTGCCGGCCGGGATCCACCCGCCGGGACTCCTGCATTGCGAAGGCGTCGTATAAATGAAGTTTGTGATAATGGGCAATGATTTTCCCTTCACGCAATACCACCAGCGTGTTGGTTGCTCTTCCCTCCCCCGACGGCACATGCAGCGTCAGGATCGTCGTCAGGCCGTTACGCGCGCTCTCGGCCTGCAGCAGCTGCAAAAACGCCCCATCCAGCGTTTGGGCCGATTTCACCGACAGATCCGGGTCGTTGTCATCACGTGCCAGCAACGCCTCCGGCAGCACCAGCAGCGCCGCCTCTTCACGCGCCGCCTGCTGCATCATCGCCACACAAGTGTGCGCATTCGTCTGCCATACTGGCGTGACGATAAACTGCCCTGCCGCTACCCGCATGTTTTTCTCCCGTCAGGTTATGAATAGCCAATTGCGCCCGTTGCGCGCTACACTTGACACTCTCTTACATCAAATAGCAGGAAACGACCGTGTTTCAACTTCTTTGCGCCGTTTTTATTGGCGGCGGCACCGGCAGCGTTTTGCGCTGGTGGCTCGGCATGAAGCTCAATCCTGTGCACCATGCTATCCCTATTGGAACGCTGACCGCCAACCTGTTAGGCGCCTTTGTGATCGGCGCCGGGCTGGCGTGGTTTAATCGACTGACCGGCATTGACCCGATGTGGAAGCTACTGATCACCACGGGTTTCTGCGGCGGGTTGACCACCTTTTCCACCTTCTCTGCGGAAGTGGTGTTTCTTCTGCAGCAGGGGCGAGTGAGCTGGGCGCTCCTCAACGTTGCGGTGAACTTGCTGGGTTCGTTTGCCATGACGGCTGTCGCCTTCTGGCTCTTCTCGCAGGCCGCCAGCCGCTAAAGGCGTAATCAACAGGCAAAAAAAACCCGCTGTTTAGCGGGTTTTTATATTCTACTGACGCGTTGCTTACAGAGCGATTACGTTTGCAGCAGAAGGGCCTTTGGCACCGTTAGTGATTTCGAACTCTACGCGCTGACCTTCAGCCAGAGTTTTGAAACCGTTGGACTGGATTGCAGAGAAGTGTACGAATACATCTTTGCTGCCATCTTCCGGAGTAATGAAACCGAATCCTTTGGACTCATTAAACCACTTAACGTTACCTTTAATCTTAGACATCAAAATTACCTTTATATGAAAAATCGACACTAATGCTGTGTCGGGTATCAGTACACCAATTGTGGTACCTTTTGTCCAGTGCAACTTTGCTAAAAAGTGATAAAAGTCGCTATCTTTTTTAGTGGGTAACGCTTTAGTCCTTGTTTTTCCACAAGACGCGTCACTTATCTCATTTATTGCTAAGACTTAGCGAATTAAAACTGTATGCGAGCCCAGGCGAAGTAAACGTTACCGTTATTGTAGGTGCCGGGAATGTAGGTCATCTGGAACGTTGCCGGACCGTAACCTATTGACGCTAATGGCAAGATCACCGGAATCGGAATGTAGTTCCAGTTATCGCGCGCCGTCACCCCAAGGGTATAGCCGAGACCGAGGCGGAAGTTCTGATCCGTCAGCGGGCGCCAGGTTTTCTCCCAGCCGTAGCCGCCAATGGGCTCCCACTTATTGAAAGAGTCTTTAAACGCCATCAGGTACAGACCGTGCCAGTTCCCTTTCTCATCCCAGCGGGAGACGCCGAAACCGGCCCCCCACGGACGTTCGTTATACTTATCCGTCTTTTCCTTATCGTAGGCAAAGCGCGCGTGCCAGGTGATGGCTGGAACGTACAGATCATAGTGCTCTGGCTCGTTCCAGGTCTGCGCAACGTTATTACTTAAGGTATGGTAACCTTCGCTAAGGGTCGATGAAAACGACGCGCTGGCGTTTCCGGACACCAATAACCATCCTAAAAAACCAAGAGAAAACAATGAAAAACGACGTAACATCAACACTTTTCTATTACCACTTTCATTTAAAAGCCACCTAAAATAGCAAAGATAGTCTCAATACAGGTTGAACGAAATAAGGCAAACTCCTGATTTTCTCCCGCTGACCATCAGAACCACTTAACTATCCATCTGGTGATTATATCCAGGCGTAACGGGGACGCGTAGTTCTTGTCGCTTTATTGATTTGCATCAGCGAGTTTCGTCCGTTTTTTCGGCACATTCGCACATTAAAATTTGGTGTGACGCTTTTTCACTACATATTCTTTGGGCTTAGGGGTAATAAATGCTGACGTTTATTGAGATCCTGATCGGGATCGTGGTCATTGTGGGCGTCGCCCGCTATATCATCAAAGGCTACTCGGCCACCGGGGTGCTGTTCGTCGGGGGCTTAATCTTATTGATCGTCAGCGCCCTGCTGGGACATAAAGTCTTACCAGGCAATACCGCGGGCACCGGTTACTCCGCCACTGACATTATTGAATACATTAAGATTCTCCTCATGAGCCGTGGCGGCGATCTGGGTATGATGATCATGATGCTGTGCGGCTTTGCCACTTATATGACTCATATTGGCGCCAATGATATGGTGGTGAAATTAGCCTCAAAGCCATTGCGCTATATCAATTCGCCCTATCTGCTGATGATTGCCGCCTACTTTGTCGCCTGCCTGATGTCACTGGCCGTCTCCTCCGCGACCGGCCTCGGCGTGCTGCTGATGGCGACCCTGTTCCCGGTGATGGTAAACGTCGGTATCAGCCGCGGGGCGGCGGCGGCCATCTGCGCCTCGCCGGCGGCGATTATCCTTTCGCCCACCTCGGGCGACGTCGTGCTGGCGGCCAAAGCGGCCGAAATGCCGCTGATCGACTTTGCCTTTAAGACCACGCTGCCGATCTCCATCGCCGCTATCATCTGCATGGCGATCGCCCACTTCTTCTGGCAGCGCTACCTGGATAAAAAAGAGAACATTTCCCACGAAATGCTCGACGTCAACGAGATCACCACCAACGCTCCGGCGCTGTACGCCATCCTGCCGTTTACGCCGATTATTGGCGTGCTGATCTTCGATGGCAAATGGGGACCGGAACTGCACATTATTACCATCCTCGTCGGCTGCATGCTGCTGGCGGCGATCCTCGAATTCCTGCGCGGGTTCAACACCAAAAACGTCTTCAGCGGACTGGAAGTCGCCTACCGCGGGATGGCTGACGCCTTCGCCGGCGTGGTGATGCTGCTGGTCGCCGCCGGCGTTTTTGCTCAGGGATTAAGCACCATCGGCTTCATCAATGGTCTGATCTCCATCGCTACCTCCTTCGGCTCGGCCAGTATTATTCTGATGCTGGTGCTGGTGATCCTGACCATGCTGGCGGCGATGACCACCGGCTCCGGCAATGCCCCGTTCTACGCCTTTGTCGAGATGATCCCCAAGCTGGCGCACTCCTCCGGCATCAATCCGGCCTATCTGTCGATCCCGATGCTGCAGGCCTCGAACCTTGGCCGCACAATATCGCCAGTCTCTGGCGTGGTGGTGGCCGTCGCCGGGATGGCGAAGATTTCCCCGTTCGAAGTGGTCAAACGCACCTCGGTGCCGGTGATGGTTGGCCTGCTGGTGGTGATCGTCGCGACCGAGATCCTCGTCCCCGGCAGCGCGGTCCACTAATGGTCTAACCACGTGAAAAGGCGCCAGCAGGCGCCTTTTTTATGCTTTAATAACCCCCCGTTATCTTTTGCCATCCACAATCAGGAATAAACATGTTCAGGAAGGAATTCGCCGCGCTTGCCCTTGTGCTTACCGCCACTCAGGCCGGCGCTGAACCGCTCACCGCGACGCGATACGCTGATTTTGACCGCTATGTCCTGGCCCTCTCCTGGCAAACCGGATTCTGTCAGAGCATGTATGACCGTAACCGCAACGAACCGGAAGAGTGTCGCCTGCAGCAGGAAACCGCGAATAAAGCCGATTTTCTGACCGTGCATGGCCTGTGGCCCGGGCTGCCAAAGTCCATTGCCGCGCGCGGAGTGGATGAACGACGCTGGATGCGCTACGGCTGCGCCACGCGCCCGGTGCCCGACATGCCGGAGGTGAAAGCGAACCGCAAATGTCAGGCGGCGGAGACCGGGTTGTCGCTGGAGATGGCCAACAAACTGAATAGCGTGATGCCGGGCGCGGGCGGCACCTCCTGCCTCGAACGTTACGAATACGCCAAACATGGCGTCTGCTTCGGCTTCGATCCCGACAGCTATTTTGGCGCCATGGTGCGCCTGAATGGAGAAATTAAGCGCAGCCCGGTGGGCGATTTCATTGCCAAACACTATGGCCAAACCGTTAGCCGCGCCGACTTCGACGCCGCTGTGGCCCACGCCTGGGGTCCGCAGAGCGTGAAGGCGTTTAAATTAACCTGTAACGGTAATCCGGCCTATTTGACCGAGATGCAAATCTCGCTCAACGCCGCGACCATCAATGCCCCGCTGGCCACTTCCGCCTTTTTGCCTCAGCCTCACCCAGGTAACTGCGGCGCGCAGTTTATCCTCGATAAGGTTGGCCACTAGCGCGACGCCGCGTGCTGACCAGAAAACGTCGTTCGCCGGGGGTCGTTGCGCGCTGATTGTGCGTTTCATCACTTCAAACTGCCGGCAACTCTCAGTATGATGGGAGAACCTTAACCCTTGCCTTTTTCGGCGAGGGTTTTCTTTTACGGACAGGTTCCTGGATAACATGGAGTATGCAATGACCAGACCCGCAATCATCATTAACGAACTGGATGCCGAACGTATCGACAGGCTGCTGGAGCAGCCAGCTTTCGCCAGCTCGCCGGTTGCCGATGCCCTGAACGACGAGCTCGACCGCGCGCAAATGCTGGCGCCGGAAGCGATGCCGCACGATGTCGTCACCATGAACAGTACGGTTAAATTCCGCGATTTAACCAGCGGCGAAGAGCGCGTGCGGACGCTGGTGTTTCCGTCGCAGGTGACCGACAGCGCCAGCCAGCTCTCGGTCCTCGCGCCGGTGGGCGCCGCTCTGCTCGGCCTCAAGGTCGGCAGCACCATTCACTGGGAGCTGCCGGGCGGGGCGTCAACGCACCTGGAAGTGCTGGCGCTGCTGTACCAGCCGGAAGCCGCTGGCGAATTCCACCGCTAATCTCCGCTGCCTGAGGCGTATCGCGCTTTATTCAGAGGATGTCCACACATCCTCTTTCTGCTGTCTTGCCCCCCGCTAACCTTTTTTTACGCTTTGCGCCTGCCTGACTGACAGTTTTGCGACCTGAATGACACAATATCCGCATATAATATGTTGATATAGACGCAAACGAACAAGGAGGATTGCATATGTATAAGACTATCATTATGCCGGTTGATGTCTTTGAGATGGCGCTGAGCGATAAAGCCGTCCGGCACGCGGAGTTTCTGGCCCAGCAGGACGGGGTAATCCATCTGCTCCACGTATTACCCGGTTCAGCGAGCTTCACCATGAGCCGGTTTACCGCCGACTTGCGGCGTTTTGAGGAGCATCTGCAGCATGAGGCGGAAACCCGCCTGCAGACCATGGTCAGCCATTTCAGCATTGACCCCTCACGTATCAAGCTGCATGTGCGTTTCGGCAGCGTGCGCGACATGGTCAACGAACTGGCCAGTGAAATAAACGCCGACGTGGTGGTGATTGGCTCACGCAATCCCTCCATCAGTACCCACCTGCTGGGATCCAACGCCTCGAGCGTCATCCGTCATGCCCATATCCCGGTGATGGTCGTCAGGTAAGGGTGAAGAAAAAGAGCATAAAAAAAGAGGCTACCCCAGGGTAGCCTCTTGGTTATGCAGGTCTATTGTCTGACTTGTTATGCGGTTTTCGTGCGGATCAGGTAGTCAAAGGCGCTCAGCGACGCTTTCGCCCCCTCCCCTGCCGCGATAATAATCTGCTTGTACGGCACAGTGGTGCAGTCACCGGCGGCGAATACGCCTTTGACGTTGGTTTCGCACTTCGCATCGATGATGATCTCACCCATACGGTTACGCTCAACCGCGCCTTCCAGCCAGGTGGTGTTAGGCAGCAGGCCGATCTGCACGAAAATACCCGCCAGCGCGACATGATGCTCATCGCCGCTCACCCGGTCACGGTACTGCAGACCGGTGACCTTACTGCCGTCGCCTTTCACTTCCGTAGTCTGCGCATTGAGAATGATATCGACATTCTTCAGACTGCGGACTTTATCCTGCAGCACCTGGTCGGCCTTCATCTCCGGTGCGAATTCCAGCAGGGTCACGTGCTCCACGACGCCCGCCAGGTCGATAGCCGCTTCCACGCCGGAGTTACCGCCGCCAATTACCGCCACGCGTTTGCCCTTAAACAGCGGACCGTCGCAGTGTGGGCAGTAGGTTACGCCCTTGGTGCGATACTGATCTTCGCCAGGCACGTTCATATTGCGCCATTTCGCCCCGGTGGCAATGATGACGCTGCGCGCCTTCAGCACCGCGCCGGAGGCGGTTTCGATCTGGTGCAGGCCGCCCTCTGTCGCCGCCGGCGTCAGTTTGGTCGCGCTCTGGGAGTCGATCACATCGACGTTATAGTCGCTAACGTGCGCTTTCAGGGCCCCGGCCAGCTTCTGGCCTTCGGTTTTCGGCACCGAAATGTAGTTTTCGATATCCACGGTATCCAGCACCTGGCCGCCGAAGCGTTCGCCCATCAGGCCGGTACGAATCCCTTTACGCGCAGAGTAAACCGCGGCCGCCGCGCCGGACGGGCCGGAACCGACGATCAGCACATCGTAAGCGTCACGCTGATTCAGCTCTTCCGCTGCGCGTTTTTCCGCACCGGTATCCACTTTGGCGACGATTTCCGTCAGCGTCATCCGTCCCTGACCAAACTCCTGGCCGTTCATGAACACCGCCGGCACGCCCATCACGTTGCGCTCGGTGATCTCATTCTGGAACGTCCCGCCGTCAATCGCCGTATGTTTGATACGCGGGTTGAGCACCGCCATCAGGTTCAGCGCCTGGACTACGTCCGGGCAGTTATGGCAGGAGAGCGAGTAGTAGGTTTCAAACTCAAAGTCGCCATCGATATCGCGGATCTGCTCCAGCAGAGACTGGGCCTCTTTCGACGGATGACCGCCGGTCCACAGCAGCGCCAGCACCAGCGAGGTAAACTCGTGGCCCAGCGGGGAGCCCGCAAAGCGTGGGCCCTGGTCGGAACCTGGGTTAGTAATCAGGAACGATGGCTTGCGTACCGCCAGCGTGTTGTCTTCTTTAAAGGTGACTTTGTCTGACAGTTCAGCAATTTCAGCCAGCAGTTCCCTGATTTCTGCCGATTTAGCGCTGTCATCCAGCGTGGCAATCAGCTCAACAGGCTTAGTCAGCTTCTCAAGATAGGCCTTGAGCTGGGTTTTCATGTTGGTGTCGAGCATTGTTATCTCCTGGGCTTAAAACATCATCATGCAAGCGGCCTTGTCAGGCTGCCTGAATGCGCTTGCATCATGGTGTTGGAATAAAATGGGCGCCAAAGCGCCCTGATAATCTACGCAATTTCCTGAGCATTTCGCGCCAGAGCAAGGCGGCTAGCCTGAGAATCCCCGGGAGCTTACACCTGTAAGTGACCGGGGTGAGCAGGCAACGCCAACGCCGCTATAGCGTGAAAGGCGACGGAAATTTAGATTTTACCGACCAGGTCCAGAGATGGAGCCAGCGTCGCTTCGCCTTCTTTCCATTTCGCCGGGCACACTTCGCCTGGGTGGGAAGCAACATACTGCGCCGCTTTGATTTTACGCAGCAGGTCAGACGCATCACGGCCGATACCTTCAGCGGTAACTTCGATTGCCTGGATGATACCCTGCGGGTCAACCACGAAGGTGGCGCGGTCAGCCAGACCTTCATCTTCACGCATGTTGTCGAAGTTACGGGTCAGGGCGCCAGTCGGGTCGCCAATCATCGCGTATTTGATTTTCGCGATGGTTTCAGAGCTGCTGTGCCACGCTTTGTGGGTGAAGTGGGTATCGGTAGAAACAGAGTAAACGTCTACGCCCAGCTTCTGCAGTTCTTCGTAATGGTCAGCCACGTCGCCCAGTTCGGTCGGGCAGACGAATGTGAAGTCAGCCGGATAGAAGAAGAAGACGCTCCAGCGGCCTTCGGTGTCTTTCTCGGTGACTTCGATGAATTCACCATTTTTGAATGCCTGGTTTTTGAACGGTTTGATTTTGGTGTTAATTAAGGACATCTATACTTCCTCCGTGTTTTCGTTGAGGTCTAAGTTAACGAATTTTTCCTGACCCGACCAATGCGTTTACATTATCGAATCAATAAGCGTTATCTAACAACCGGAACAAGACAACTTTGTGAACCTGGCGACGCGTTCAGCGCTGTTCGCTGTTTTTCGCATCATTTGCCGCGACAAAAGTAAAAAGGCCACCTTTTCAGGCGGCCCCGTTACCTGAAATACCCGAAGGTAGGTTCAGCGCCAGTCAGACTGGCTATGTGTTGCGCTCTACATTACCTTAATGTAACAGCATCCAGGATTACATCACCCACGCCAGGAAAGGGCAATCCGTCGTTCTGCTGATCCTGCCTATAACTGTAATAGGTTTGGCAATCTTTCTTCCTTTCCTGCTGATTTTACAAGGAATACTCATGTTAAAACGTCTGCTGTTGCTCAGCCTTTTGCCTTTTTGCAGCTATGCGGAAGAACTACCCGCCCCGGTAAAAGCTATTGAAAAACAAGGCATTACCATCATCAAACCCTTTGACGCGCCGGGGGGAATGAAAGGCTGGCTGGGTAAATACCAGGATATGGGCGTCGCCATCTACCTCACGCCAGACGGCAAACATGCCATTTCCGGCTATATGTATGACGAGAACGGCAACAACCTCAGCGAGCAGTTGTTTCAAAAAGAACTCTACACGCCGGCGGGACAAGAGATGTGGAAGAAGATGGCCAGCGCCCACTGGCTGCAGGATGGCAACAAAGACGCCCCCATCGTGCTGTATGTCTTTGCCGATCCCTTCTGCCCTTACTGCAAACAGTTCTGGCAGCAGTCCCGTCCCTGGGTAGACGCCGGTAAAGTGCAGATCCGCACCCTGCTGGTGGGCGTGATCAAGCCGGAGAGCCCGGTCACTGCCGCAGCGATTCTCGCCAGTAAAGATCCGGCGAAAACCTGGCATGATTACGAGCAATCGAACGGCAAAATGGCCCTGACGATCCCAAAGGCTATCCCGCCCGAGAAAATGAAAATGCTCAACGTCAATCAGCAGCTGATGGACGATCTGGGGGCCAACGTCACGCCAGCCATTTATTATATGAATAAGGACAATATGCTGCAGCAGGTGGTCGGCCTGCCGGATAAAGAGAAGCTACAAATTATGATGGGTGAAAAGAAATAATCTTATTGTGGAGTGGCGCCAGACAACAACCACCGCTGGCGCCGCTATCGACAATAAGATATATTAAGCAAAGCTTAATATTACTGGCCAAAAATAAATTCACACCACGCATATTAAGCCATTCAACATTCTTATTATGAATATTTCAATTCGCACTGATAATACACAGGACTGCATTAATGGCAAATCTTTACGACCTGAAAAAGTTCGATTTAAACCTATTGGTTATTTTTGAGTGTATATATCAACATTTAAGCATCAGCAAAGCGGCGGCGACGTTATTTATCACCCCGTCGGCGGTGAGTCAGTCATTGCAGCGTCTGCGCCAACAATTAAATGATCCGCTATTTGTTCGGGTCGGGAAAGGCATGACGCCCACCACCGCCTCCGTCAATCTTCATTATCATCTGCAACAAAACCTTGAACAACTGGAAAAAACAATCAATCTCAATAAACGCACCGAACTGCGAAAGCGTATTGTGATATATGGCCCGCCGCTGTTCTGTTCAGTAAACAGCCATTTTATGATTAACCAGCTCTGTCATCAGGCTAATTTACAGATTGAGCACCATAACCTGACCACCACGGAATCGGCGGAGGAGTTGCTGGCGTATCGCCAGGCGGATCTGGTATTCACCCGAATGCCCATCAACAACCGCGCTACTATTTGTCAGCCCTATAAGACGGTGCAGACGCTGGCGTTGTGCCGGAGGGACCATCCGCGGCGTGAGGAACTCACATCGGTTGAAGCGCTGGCGCAGGAGTTTTTTACCCACTTCATCACCAACGATCCCGTGATTCAGCGCGTTCAGCAGAGCAGCATGCCGTGGCTGAACCCGAACAATATCGCCTTTCGCAGTGACTCGTTTATGACCATTCTTAATATGATCAGTAAAACCGACTTAATTGGCTTCGTTCCTTCCTATTTATTTGATTTTATTTCACCCACTATGCAGCTTCACGTCATTAATATAGACAATCTCTTCCCGGATATCACAATATACATTAACCACCATCATTCATCTTCGCAGAATCATTTCTTATCTGAATTAATCAGCATTCTAATGGATGATAGAGTAGCATCACAACCACAAATTAATAACAATGGATAACATATCCACTATTTACCCCACATTGTCCGAATAAAAAAAACGACCATTAAACTCCCGGCCCTCATCGTTTATACTGACCAAATGGGAATATCTCGTATTAAAGGATTAATGGTCATGTCGTTTATTAAATATCCCTTACCGGAGTCGGTGCTGCAGGCGACGGAACAGCGGATCCAATGGGTTCTGGATAATTTTTCACGCGTTTGCGTCTCTTTCTCTGGCGGAAAAGACTCCACCGTTATGCTGCATTTAACCGCGCAGGCAGCTCGGTTACAGGGCAAGAAAATCAGCGTACTGTTTATTGACTGGGAAGCACAGTTCTCTTGCACCATCGCCCACTGTGAAAAACTGCGCGCCCTGTATCAGGATGTCATCGACACCTTTTACTGGGTCGCCCTGCCGCTCACGACCCAAAATGCCCTGACGCAGTATAAGCCGCAATGGCAATGCTGGGAGCCCGGAGCCCGCTGGGTCCGCCAGCCGCCGCCAGGGGCGATCGCCCACCCGGATTATTTCCCCTTCTACCAACCCGGAATGAGCTTTGAGGCTTTCGTCAGCCATTTTGCCGAGTGGTTTTCCCAGCGGCGGCCCGCCGCCGTGCTGGTGGGCATTCGGGCTGATGAGTCGCTGAATCGCTTTATGACCATCTCTTCCCAGCGCAAACAACGCTTCGCTGACGATAAACCGTGGACCACCTCGGCGCCGGGGGGACACGCCTGGTACATCTACCCGCTCTATGACTGGAAAACCGCCGATATCTGGACCTGGTTTGCCAGAAGCGGCCAGCCCTATAACCCGCTGTACGATCTGATGTATCAGGCCGGGGTGCCGCTGCGCTACATGCGCATCTGCGAACCCTTCGGTCCGGAGCAGCGCCAGGGGCTGTGGCTGTACCATGTGCTGGAGCCGGAACGCTGGGCCGCGATGTGTCAGCGGGTCAGCGGCGCGCACAGCGGCGGCGTCTATGCCGGGCATGACAATCAGTTCTACGGTCACCGAAAAATCGACAAACCCGACCATTTGACATGGAAAAGCTATGCTCTTTTCCTGCTCGACAGCATGCCGGAAACCACCGCCGAGCACTATCGCAATAAAATCGCCGTCTACCTGCGCTGGTATCAGAAAAAAGGGATGGAAGATATTCCCGACACCCAGCCCGGGGACATTGGCACAAAGGATATCCCCTCCTGGCGACGAGTCTGCAAAGTGCTGCTCAATAACGACTACTGGTGCCGTCAGCTCTCGTTCAGTCCGACCAAAAGCAGTCACTATCAGCGCTACCGAAAACGTATGGAAAAACATCGTCAACAATGGGGGATATTATGCAACAACAACTAACGCAGGCGCTGGACGCTTTCCTGCAAACGCTGGATGATGAAGCGCGCATCGAGGCTATCAACGCGTTTCGCCATGTGCTCCACCAGCGCAGCCCCTTCCGCTCCCAGCCGGTTGACTGCGTGCTGTGGGTCAAACAGGAGCAGGTCGCCCCCAATGACTACAATCCGAACAACGTGGCGCCGCCGGAAAAACGTCTGCTGCAGACCTCGCTGGAAGCCGATGGCTTTACCCAGCCGGTGGTGGTCATCCGCCAGGGTCCGCAGGCGTATACCATTGTCGATGGTTTTCACCGTCATGAACTGGCCTGCAGCAAAGCGTCATTGAAAAATGCCCTGCATGGCTATCTGCCGGTGACCTGTCTGCCGAATGAAACCGCCTCCCGCGATGGGCTGATGGCGGCAACCATACGCCACAACCGGGCGCGGGGACGTCACCAAATCCACGCCATGTCGGAGATTGTGCGCGAGCTGACCCGGCTCGGCTGGACACCGCAAAAGATCGGCAAAGAGTTGGGGATGGATGCCGATGAGGTACTGCGTCTGAAGCAAATCAGCGGCCTGACGGAAATGTTCGCCGGCCGCCAGTTCTCTCAGGCATGGACCATTAAATAACTATAGCTGGCACAAACGCGCCGCCGCGGCCAGCAGGGTCTCCGGTTGTTTAGCGAAGCACAAACGGATCAGCTTGTGCGGGAACGGGTCGGCGCAGAAGACGGAGAGCGGGATCGCCGCCACCCCAACCTCTGTCGTCAGCCAGCGGCAGAAGCTCACGTCGTCAAGATCGGAGAGGGCGCTGTAGTCCGCCAGCAGGAAGTAGGTGCCCTCACAGGGCAGGAGTTCCAGCCGGCTGGGGCGCAGCGCCTCAATAAACAGATCGCGGCGTTCACGATAAAACGCCGGCAGCTCGAGATAGTGCTCTGGCGCCTCGCGCAGCATATCGGCGATCGCCAGCTGCGCCGGGGTATTCACCGAGAAGGTCAGATACTGATGAACCTTACGCAACTCCGCGCTGATGGCCGCCGGGGCCACGCAGTAGCCAACCTTCCAGCCGGTCATATGAAAGGTTTTGCCAAACGAAGAGACTGCCACCGCCCGCTCGCGCAGCTGCGGATGCGCCAGCACGCTGGCGTGGCCGTCTTCGGCAAAGTTGATATGCTCATAGACCTCGTCGCTGAGAACATAGATCTCACGTTCGGCTATCGCCTGCCACAGGGCGGCAAAATCCTCGCGTTGCCAGACCGTGGCCGAGGGGTTGTGCGGGGTATTGAGGATCACCAGCCGGGTTTTGTCGCTCAGCGTCGCGGCAAACTGCTGCCAGTCGACGCGAAAATGCGGCGGCTGGAGCGCAATACGGTGTAATTCGCCGCCGGCCAGCGCCACCGCGGGGGCATAGCTGTCGTAGCTGGGATCGAAACAGACCACCTCATCCCCACGGCGCACCAGGGCGGTGATCGCCGCGTACAGGGCCTCCGTCGCCCCGGCGGTGACCGTGATATCGCTGTTGACGTCGGGTCGATATCCATACAGCTCCGCCGTCTTGTCAGCGATCGCCTCGCGCAGCGCCGGCACGCCGGTCATCGGGGCATACTGGTTCGCCCCCTGCGCCACGTGGTACGCCAGACGCTCCTGAAGATAGCGCGGGCCGTCAAAATCGGGAAAGCCCTGAGACAGGTTGATGGCCTGATGCTGCTGGGCCAGGGCGCTCATCTGGGTAAAAATGGTGGTACCGAGCGCCGGGAGTTTACTCTCTGGAATCAACGGGTTATTGCTCATTCTTGTTTTACCGATTGTAATGCTGTTGTTGAAGCCACTATAACACGATGTTAATATTTGGCAATCAAGACGCTTAGACGTCTAAATGCTAATGTTATTCCACGCTACGCCCACTCTGGAGAAACCATGATCCGCGCCATCGTGACCGACATCGAAGGCACTACCAGCGATATCCGCTTCGTGCATAACGTGCTGTTCCCCTACGCCCGCGAACGACTGGCCGGCTTTGTGACCGCTCAACAGCACGCTGAGCCGGTGAGAACGATTCTCGACAACTTGCGCCGAGAGACAGACTCCCCCGCCGCCAGCACCGCCGACCTGATTGCTACCCTCTTCGCCTTTATGGACGAAGACCGTAAATCCACTGCGCTGAAGGCACTCCAGGGGATCATCTGGCGCGATGGCTACCTCAACGGCGACTTTACCGGCCATCTCTACCCGGACGTGCTGCCGGCGCTGGAGAAATGGAAAGCACAGGGCATTGATTTGTATGTATATTCTTCTGGCTCCGTGGCAGCGCAGAAATTGTTATTTGGTTACAGCGATGAAGGTGATATTACTCATCTGTTTACGGGCTATTTCGATACCCTGGTAGGCGCTAAACGCGAAGCGCAGTCCTACCGCAACATTGCTGAACACCTGGGCCACGCCCCCGGGGCCATCCTGTTCCTGTCGGATATCCATCAGGAACTCGACGCCGCCGAAGCCGCGGGGTTGCGCACTGTCCAGTTGGTACGCGGCGATCGCGACCCGGCAAGCCACCACCCTCAGGTTCAGCGTTTTGACGACATTCATCCGGAGCAGATCCCAGCATGAGCGCATTAACCCTATTTTCTGTGACCGATCCGCAAACGCCGGTCTGGCACAGCACCGACGCCAAAGCGATTCAGGAGCAGCTTAACGCCAAAGGCGTCCGTTTCGAACGCTGGCAGGCCGACCGCGACCTCGGCGCAGACCCCAGCGCAGAAACGGTGATTGCCGCCTATCAGCATGCGATTGACAAACTGGTCGCCGAAAAGGGCTATCAGAGCTGGGACGTCATCAGCCTGCGCGCCGATAACCCGCAGAAAGAGGCGCTGCGGGAAAAATTCCTGAATGAGCACACCCATGGCGAAGACGAGGTCAGGTTTTTTGTCGAGGGCGCCGGTCTGTTCTGCCTGCACATTGGTGACGAGGTGTTCCAGGTGCTGTGCGAAAAGAACGATCTGATTTCGGTTCCTGCCCACACTCCGCACTGGTTTGATATGGGATCAGAACCGAACTTCACCGCCATTCGCATTTTTGATAACCCGGAAGGCTGGATCGCCCAGTTTACCGGCGACGATATCGCCAGCGCCTACCCACGGCTGGCGTAACGTCGTCCTGTCATCCATTACCGCCTGGTCAGGAGCCTTAAACTGCCTGGCCCGCGCTTTCCCGGAGGCGGCGCATACTGCGCCTTCTCCGGGCTATCCGCCCCGCCGCCGGCGATCCTCCCACGCTTAAACCGCAATAAACTTCGGCGGGTCAAAGGCGGTGATCGGCGGCAGTTCCTCTCGCCACGGGGCGATTTCCACCCAACAACTCTGGGCGCTACAGCCCTGCCCCAGGCGCGAACTGCCGCGATCCGCGGTTAACACGTTGGGATTACCGTGCTTATCGAGGGTTCCTTTTTCATTCGGATCCAGAGGGTCATACCAGGCGCCGGTGGACATCTGTACCACCCCCGGCAAAATCTGTTCACTCAAATGCACGCCCGCCAGAATCGCCCCGCGGTCGTTATACACCTTCACCACGCTGCCTTCGTGGATGTCTCTTGCCTGCGCGTCCCGCGGATGCATCCACAGCGGCTCGCGTCCCTGAATTTTCGTCGCCCGACTGACGCTGCCGTGATCATACTGGCTGTGCAGGCGGGCGCGTGGCTGACTGGAGAGCAGATGAAGCGGCCAGCGCGCCGCCTCCAGTCGTTGCCGGGCAGCCTCTTCCTCATCCCACCAGGGATGGCCAGGGCATTCGCGATAGCCAAACCCGGCGACGGTAGAGGAAAAGAGTTCAATCTTGCCGGAGGGCGTGGAAAGCGGATAGCGCTGCGGATCGGCGCGAAAATCGGCGAGAAAGACCTGCGGCCGCTCCGGCGCGCTGTACTCCAGCACCCCTTGCTGCCAGAAATCCTCGAACGAGGGCAGCGCAATGCCCTCCTCCTGCGCCCGCGGCCTTGACTCCTCATAGAGATAGCGCAGCCACTGCCCGGCGTCCCGCCCCTCGCTGAACAGTTCGCCGAAGCCCAGCCGCCCGGCAAGATCGAGGAAAATAGCGTAATCATCACGCGCCTCGCCCACCGGCGGGATCTGCGCGCTCATGGCAATCATAAATCCGTCATGACCGCCGCTGCCGATATCCTCTCGCTCCAGCGAGGTGGTAGCCGGCAGAACGATGTCAGAGAATTTGGCCTGCGCGGTCCAGTACTGCTCATGCACCACCACCGTCTCCGGACGGCGCCAGGCCTCGCACAGTCGGTTAATATCCTGGTGATGGTGAAACGCATTGCCTCCCGCCCAGTAGACCAGACGGATGTCGGGATAATGCAGCAGCTGACCGTCGAACTCATAGGCTTCTCCCGGGTGCAGCAGCATATCGGACAGCCGCGCCACCGGGATAACGCTGTCCACCGCATTTTCGCCGGCGGGCAAGCGCGGGCCGGAAAACGCTTTTCGCACCGCCCCCGCCAGGTTGGTACAGGCATAGCCAAACCCGAGGCCGCCGCCCGGCGTGCCGATCTGTCCCAGCAGCGCGGTCAGGGCCACCGTCGCCCAGTAGACCTGCTCCCCCTGACGGGCGCGCTGGATGGACCAGGAGATATTCACCATCGTCCGGTGGCGGGCCATCTCCCGCGCCAGCTCGGCGATGCGCTGGGCGTCAAGGCCGGTAATTGCCGCCGCCCACGCCGGTGTTTTCGCTATGCCGTCATGCTCGCCCAACAGATACGCGCGGTAAGGGGCAAACCCGACGGTATGGCTGGCGATAAACGCCTGGTCGTAGAGGGACTCAGCGATCAGCACATAGCTCAGCGCCAGCAGCAGTGCGGTATCGGTGCCCGGCCGAATGGCCAGCCACTCGGCGTCGGGCACCGCGCTGAGGTCATTGCGCACCGGACTGATATTAATAAACCGCGTGCCGTTGGCCTGCATCTTATCCAGCCAGTACGGCAACATATGGTCATTGGCGCCGCCGCCGTTGACCTGGGCATTGCGCAGCGGCAGGCCGCCAATCGCGACAAACAGCTGACACTCCCGCGCCAGCTCGGAAAAATGGGTATGCTGACGATGCAGCGGGCTCAGCGGCCCAAGGATATGCGGCAGAATGCGCTCGCCCGCGGCGCTGCTATAGGTATTGGTGCTGGCGGTATACCCGCCAAAGCCCTTAAGAAAACGGTGCAGCTGGCTCTGCGCATGGTGAAAGCGCCCGGCGCTGGCCCAGCCGTAGGAGCCGCCGTAAATCGCCTCATTGCCGCAGCGCGCCTTGACCGAGCGCAGCTCGCGAGCCACCAGGTCCAGGGCCACCTCCCAGCTGACTTCGACAAAGGGCTCCTTGCCTCGCCCTTCTCGTGACGCCGGCCCGTGCTGCAGATAGCCGGCGCGTACCGCCGGGCGACGAATGCGCGTTTGGCTGGTCACCGCGTCGGGGAGCGACTGACCGATGCGTGAAGGGTTTTTATCCCAGGGCACCGGCTTAACCGCCACGATCTCGCCCTCGCGGCTCTCCACCTGCCAGGTTCCCCAGTGCATCACCGTATAATTATGCTGTTTCTTCATAGCGCCCGCGTTCTTCTCAGCCTCAGGTTCGTTAAAATAAAGCGGGGAAATGCGGTAATATTGCTTACCCGGCCAGACATTGCGCTGCTAAAAAAAGCTTTAGCCCGCGTAATCTTCTCTTTTTCTCTGTAGATGCCGTATTTCCCATACACTCATAATAAACAGAAAATTGTCTTTATCTGCTAAATAAACACGGAATAAGCCAAAAATAAAACCACAAAATAAAAAGGCCTATCCGCCATCATGAAATATTTTCAGGTTCTTCATGACAAAATAAACTTTTTCTCTGGCGTTTCCGCGATATAACATTGCCGGCATAACTTAGACTTATTTTGTATTTGAGGTGGCGAGGTGCTTCTTGTCATGCTACCGGTCCGCAACCACCTTCATCACAGGATCATAATAACAATGTCGCAGAAGAGAAAATTATTGCCTGCCGCGCTGGGACTGCTTTCCCTTGCCTCGCTGAGCGTCACTGCCGCTGATACCCTCTCCTTACAGGGAAAAACCATTGGCGTTGCCGTAGTAGGCACCCAGCATTTCTGGGATCGCGAAGCTTTTAAAGGCGCGACAGAGGAAGTGGAGAAACTGGGAGGCAAAGTCATTGGCGTCGATGGCGGCCGGGATAATCAGGTTCATGCCAATAATCACGATATTTTACTGTCACGCAAGGTGGATGCGGTAATTAGTATTCTCGGCGACAGCGCCGTCGAACCCAAATTTAAAGCATTGCGTGATGCTGGTATCCCGGTATTCACCGTGGATCATGTTTCACAATATTCGGTCAATAATACCACCTCCGATAACTACACTCTGGGCTCCACCATCGGTCGCTACATGGCGGACGAATTAGGCGGTAAAGGCAACGTCGCTGTATTTAACGCGTTCTCCAGCGCGCTGCGTATTTGCGGAATTCGTTACGATCAGTGGAAATATGTCCTTAAGGATTACCCGGATATTCATATTATCCAGCCCGAGCTCGCGGAACAGTTCGCCAACTCGCCGGAAGACGCGCGGAAGAAAACCCTCGAATTACTCAGCCAGTATCCGAAAGGCAAACTGGACGCCATCCATGTCGCCTGCTGGGATCAACCGGCCATCGGTATCGTCCAGGCGCTGGAAGAGACCGGCCGTGATAAGGACGTGAAAGTGACGGCCATCGACGCCGGTCCGGAAACGCTGGAGATCATGGCGGAGCCCGGCAGTCCCTTCGTGGCTAACGTCGCGCAGCAGCCGCATCTGATCGGCCAGACCTCCGCCGACAACGTGGCCCGCTACTTTGCCGGTCAGAAACTGCCGGTGCAAACCTTTATCCCGGTGATACCGGTGAAAGGTCCGCAGGAAGCGAAAGCGGTGTATAAACAGTTGGGATACGGCGAACTGCAGTGATAAATCAACACCCTGGCGGGGAGCGCCCCGCCGCGGGTCTGGTCATGGACCAGATCGGCAAACGTTTTGCCAGCGTAATGGCGCTTAATGCGGTTACCCTGCGCCTCAATCCGGGGGAGATTCATGGCCTGATTGGCGAGAACGGCGCCGGTAAATCGACGCTGATCAAGATCCTCGCCGGCGTTTATCAGGCCGACAGCGGCAGCGCGACCCTCGACGGTCGCCCGCTGCCCCTCGGCAACCCGGCAGCCATCGAAGCCGCCGGCATCCGCGTTATCCACCAGGAGCTCAACCTGATCCCGCACTTTACCGTCGCGGAATCGGTGTTTCTGGGCCAGGAGTATCGCACCCGCTGGGGGGCGCTGGATCGCCGACGGATGAAGGCCGCCACGGCGCAATTTTTCCAGCAAAACTGGCAGTTGGCGATCGACCCCGAACGTCTGGTGCGAGACCTGAGCCTGGCCGAGCGCAAGCTGGTGCAGATTGCCCGCGCGCTGATCGACGGCGCGGCGCGGCTTGTGGTGTTCGACGAGCCCACCGCCCCCCTCGAGGCCCAGGAGGCCAGTCTGGTCACCTCCGCCATCCTGCGCCTGCGCGACCAGGGCATTGCCATTCTGTATATTTCCCACTATCTCAATGAGATAGCCAGCCTCTGCGACCGTGGCACTGTGCTGCGCAACGGGGAAGTGGTCGGTTATCCCGACCGCGACCTGCTGCAGAATACCGAGGCGCTGATCGCCATGATGGTCGGCCGGGAAATCGACCAGCTGTATACTCCGCGCCAGCGCCCGGCGGCAGACAACGGGGAGGCTCCGCTGCTCTCGGTGCGCCAGCTGAGCGACGGACGGCAGCTGCAGGATCTCTCTTTTGATATTCACCCGGGGGAGATCGTCGGCGTCGCCGGCCTGCTCGGCGCCGGGCGCGATGTGCTGGTGGACTTACTCTACGGCTTGCGCCCGGCGGAGCGAGGCACTATCCATCTCGACGGCCTGCCGCGACGAATCCGTACGCCAAAGCAGGCGATCCGCGCCGGAATGGCGCTGGTCCCGCGCGACCGCCGCCATCAGGGGCTTATCCTCTCCTTCACTACCGCCGACAATATTAATCTCGCCTCGCTGCCGGAGACCGCCACCTTTGGCTGGGAGCGGCGGGGGATCGCCGAGAGGAAAGCGCGCGACTGGATAGAACAGCTGGCGATCCGCCCGGGTCGCCCGGCGCTGCCGGTACGCTACATGAGCGGCGGCAACCAGCAAAAAGCGATCCTCGCCCGCTGGCTCGGCACCGATGCCCGGCTGTTTATTCTCGATGAACCCACCCTCGGGGTTGATATCGGCGCCCGCCGCGATATTTATCAACGTACGCGCCAGCTGGCCGATAAAGGGCGGGCGGTGCTGGTCTCCTCCAGCGACGCCACCGAACTGCTCGGACTATGCGACCGGATCCTCGTCCTCTGGCGCGGTGCGCTGGCGGCGAATCTGCCCACCCGCGGGCTGACCCTCGACGCCCTGCTGGTGGCGATCAACGGCGGACAGGAGCCTTCACCATGAATACCGCTATCCAGCGTCGCGGCCGTCCGGGCCTGGCGACGCTTGTTGAAAAATTCCCCCTGATCCTGTTTCTGGCGCTGCTGGTGTGGCTGAGCGTGCAGTCGCCCTACTTCCTCAGCTGGCAAAATATCAGCCTGATGCTGGTCCAGAGCGTTCCGCTGGCGATCCTCTGTTTCGGCCTGGTCTGCGTCATCGCCGTTGGCGGAGATGACGTGGTCTCCGGCGGCATCGACCTCTCCCTGCCGGCGACGGCGGTGCTCGGCGTCGCGCTGCTCAGCCTCGGGCTGGCCGAATGGCACACGCCGTATCTCCTGCTGCTGGCGCTGCTGGCGGCGGTTTGCCTGCTCTGCGGGGCGATCAACGGCTTCCTGGTGCTGGCGGCCGGCCTGCCGCCGCTGCTGGCTACCCTCTCGACCTCCGTGGCGTTTACCGGCCTGACGGACCTGCTGACCGGCCAGCGGCGCATCGCGGTCAGCGATCCGCTGATGGTCGCCTTTCGCGATAACAGCCTCCTCGGCCTGCCCTGGCCGCTGGTCTATCTGCTGGGGGTATTTATCCTGTTCCAGTTCCTGCTCCATCACTCCCGCTTCGGTCAGCATGTGCAGGCGGTGGGCGGCAATCGCGATATGGCGCAAATGAGCGGCCTGAACGTGCGCCGCTTAACCCTGCAGGTCTGGCTGTTAGCCGGCATCGCCGCCGGGCTGGCTATTCTGCCGCTGCTCAGCCAGGGCTCCGGCAGCTCCAGCGGAACGGCCACGCCGCTGCTGCTGGAAACCGTGCTCGCGACCTTTATCGGCGCCGCCTTCTCCCGCCGTCGGGTAGTCACCATCTGGGGCGCGCTGCTGGGGGCGATTCTGGTTAACGCCCTCTCTAACGGACTCGGCCTGTTGGGGGTCAATATCTTCTGGATGGGCGCCATTAAAGGCGGCCTGATCCTGGTGGTACTGGCGGCCTCGGCGGTCAGACACAAAGGAGGCGAGGCATGAGCCAAATCACTCTGAAAACCCCAGCTCCTGCGGAACAGACGGCCAGCAGCCCGCTGGCCTGGCTGTCGCGGGCCGGATTCGGCATCATCACCCTGCTGGCCATCGCCCTGTTCGGCTGGGCGAATCCAGTATTTTTAACCGTGGATAACTGGGCCAACCTGCTGCAGGGCAGCGCGATCCTGCTGATTGTGGCGATGGCGATGACCCTGATTGTCAGCGCCGGGGCGATTGACCTGTCGGTGGGCGTCGCGCTCGATTTCGGCGCCGCCTTCGCCCTCGTCGCCCTGAAAACCTGGCATCTGCCGTGGCAGGCGGCGGTGGGCTGCGCCCTGCTCGGCGGGGTGCTGATTGGCCTGCTCAATGCCTTTCTGATCCTCATCTGCCGGATCCGCCCCTTCCTCGCCACCCTCGGCACCTGGTTTATCGCCAGCAGCGCCGAACGTATCTATACCGATGGCGGCGGCGCGATAGCCTATCGGCGGATGGCTCCCGAGTATCACGACCTGGCGGTGGGTAACCTTGGCGGGATCCCCACGCCGGTAGCGATCGTGCTGGTGCTGTGGCTGGCGGCCTGGCTGGTGACCGAGCGCACCCTGTGGGGCAAATATATCCGCGCCATCGGTCAGAACAGCGAAGCGGCGCGCATCGCCGGGATCCGCGATCGCCTGACCATGCTCGGCGTGCTGGTGGCCGCCTCAGCCCTCTGCGCCGTCGGCGGGGTGATCCTCTCCGCCAACCTGCGGCAATTTACCCCGCTGGCCGGGCAGTCTTACCTGATGGACGCCATTGCGGCGGTGTTTATCGGCACCGCCTTTAACCGTCTGGGCCGGGTCAGCATCGCCGGCACCCTCGGCGGCGTGCTGTTCCTCGCCATTATTGATAATGGTCTGAACCTGATGGGCCTCAATTATCTGGTGAAGGACGCGCTGGTCGGCGTGATTCTGGTGGTGGCCCTCGCCCTATCCTTCTGGCAGGCGCGTCTGCGCCAAACGCATCGCTAAACGGGAGAACGATGGCAACCTTTGACGCCGTATTTGTCGGCCTGACTATTCTGGATATTGCCGGGCGCCCGGTGGTGGCGATCCCGCCGCGCGGTGGCGTCGCTTTTATTGAGCAAATTCGCCTCAACCCCGCCGGCACCGCTGCGGGGGCTAATATTAACGCCGCGAAGCTCGGGATCCGCACCGCGGCGGTGGCCTGCCTGGGCGAAGATGAAAAGGCCGACTTTATCCTCGCCAGCTATGCCCGGCTGGGCATTGACTGCTCGCTTATCCAGCGCACCGCGCTGAAGGAGACCTCGGCGACGATCCTGCCGATTCGCCCCAACGGCGAACGTCCGGCCCTGCACTGCCGGGGCGCGTCTGACGCCCTGTTCGTCAGTGAAGCGGAATTTGACGCCGTCCTTGACTGTCGCTTCCTGCATCACGGCGGGAGCGGACTGCTGGCGGCAATGGACCAGGGACAGAGCGCACGGCTGCTGCAGGCGGCCAAAACGCGTGGAGTCACCACCAGCTTTGACCTTATCGCGCCGAATGAACACACCCTGGAACTGCTGCGGCCCCTGCTGCCGTCGGTGGATTATTTTATGCCTTCGCTGGAGGAAGCCGCCTTTCTCTCCGGGGAGACGCAGCCGGAGGCCATCGCCCGCTTTTTCTTCGCGCTGGGCGTGGGCACCTGCATTCTGAAAGACGGCGAGAACGGTTCCTGGCTTATCGGCCGCGATGGCGCGCTGGAGCATATTGCGCCGTGGCCCGTCGAGGCGGTGGATACCACCGGCTGCGGCGACAGCTACTGCGGCGGGTTTATTGCCGCGCTGGCGCGCGGGCTCAGCGTGAAAGCGGCGTGCGACGTCGCCTCGGCGGTGGCCGCGCTGGTGGCGACCGGGATGGGCTCGGATGCCGGGGTGGTAGACTGGGAACAGACCCAGGCTTTTATGGCGGCCCATCGCCCCTGACGTTGGACCCACGCCGCTGCAGGACGCGGCGGCGCAAGCGGCTTAACGCCACTGGTACAGCAGCGGCTCCCCGGCGACATAGCGCTGAAGATCGGCGGCGATCATCGCCGTGTGTTTGGCGATACTCTCCCGGGTGGCCCCGGCGATATGCGGCGTGATAATCACGTTATCGAACTCGGTGACAAAAGGGTGATCGCGCCACAGCGGTTCGCGATGATACACGTCCAGCGCCGCGCCGCCCAACGGGCCGTGACGCAGAGCCTCAATCAGCGCCGCTTCGTCGACCACCGCCGCGCGGGAGGTATTGATCAGCAGCGCGCCGGGCTTCATGCTGTTTAGCAGCGCCGCATTCACCAGCCCGTCGCTGTGCGGCCCGCTGCTCAGATGCAGGCTGACGATATCCGCCTCACGGAACAGCGCCTCCAGGGTGGTTTTCTGTAGCCCTGGCTCATTGATATCCTCTGCGGCGACGAACGGATCCACCACCCGCACCGCCATACCGAACGCCCGGGCGATACGCGCCACCCGGCGGCCAATGTTGCCATACCCCACCAGGCCCAGCGTTTTATTGCGCAGTTCACTGCCCTTAAACACTTCATAGGGGCTTTCCGGACTCACGTCCCAGACCACATCCCGGCGCAACCCCTGCTGGGTGGCGGCGGCGGCATTGTCAGCCTGCGTGAATTCCCCCCGCTTCAGCGCCGCATGGGATTGCGGAATATGGCGCGCCAGGCTGAGCATCAGGCCAAGCGTCAGCTCCGCGGCGGCATCGGCATTGCGCCCCGGGGTGTAGAGTACCCGGATGCCGCGCGCCTGCGCGGCCTGGGTATCAATATTCACCGGATTCGCGCGGGTACAGGCGATCACCTGCAGGCGCGGACAGGCGGCCATCACCGCATCCGTCACCTCATCATAGCTGGTCACCAGCACCTCAGCGTCGTGGGCCAGCTCAATCAGCTGACCGGCGCTGAGTTTCGGTTTGCCCAGCGCCCACCCCTCCACCAGCAGCTCACCCAGCTGGTGGAAGGCGCTAAGGTCGCCAGCATGCTCGGCGGTAAAAACGATTTTCATGGTTGTACTTCCTGAGAAAGACGTTGAAGAGCGGCCTGCCTGGCCTGCCATACCGGCAGCATCTGCTCACGCAGCAGGCGATAAACGGGATACAGCGCCGCGTAGCGGGCATGCGCCTGAGGGCGCGGCTGATAGCGGGTCTGCGCCAGCGGAGGCGTCTCGGCCAGCGCCGCGACGCTGCGGGCCGCCAGAATCGCCGCACCGCGCGCGCTTAGTTCATTAAAGGCGCTGGAGACCACCGTGCGCCCGGTACAGTCGGCGATAATCTGCAGCCAGGTGGCCGAGGCTGCGCCGCCGCCGGTCAGATACAGCTCGCCGCCCTGGGGATAACCCTGCAGCGCATCGACAATGGCGAAGGCCAGGCCTTCAAACACCGCGCGCTGTAGTTCGGCGCGGGTGGTATGCGGGCTAATGCCGATAAAGCCGGCCCGCGCGTCAGGGCTGTAAAACGGCGCGCGTTCGCCATTGAGATACGGCTGCCAGAAGACGCCGCCGCTGCCTGGCTCCACCTCCGCGATCGCCTGCTCCAGCCGACCCAGATCGGCGTCCAGCGAAATATGCTGCTGCAGCCAGTCAATGTTTGGCGTACCGGCCTGCATCGGAAACAGCGAGATCACCTGCCCGGCTTCGGTGTGAGTGACGAAGCGCGTCGCCTCGTTCACCGTCTGCGGACCGCGGCAAACGATTCCGGTACAGCAGGTGGTGCCGAGGATCGTGTAGATATCCCCTTCGTTGACCGCGCCGCAGCCCAGCGCGGCGCTACAGACATCCAGCGCCCCGGCGGCCACTGGCGTCGCGGCGGGCAGTCCGGTCAGCGCCGCCACCGCGTCGCTCAGCGTACCGGCCGGAGCGTCCGGGGCCAGCAGAGGGGGAAACAGCGGCAGCAGTTCGTCCAGCCCCATCTCGTTCATCACCACCGAGGACCAGCTGCCGCTCTGCTGATTGAGTAATGAGCTGCTGGCGTCCGTCAGTTCCAGCGCCGCCACGCCGGTCAGGCGAAAGCGGATCCAGTCCTTGGCGAAAAACAGATAGCGCGCGGCCGCCAGCCGCTCCGGCTGATACTGTTTCAGCCAGTACAGCTGCAGGCTGGTATTGCAGGGCTGCAGGTGGGTGCCGGTATCGGCGAAATAGCGGCGGTCAAAACCGGGCCGGCGCAGCAGGTCGTTCATCAGCTCGTGGCTGCGGGTATCGCTCCACAGGATCCCCGGCCCCACCGGTTCGCCCTGCGCATCGCTGAGCCAGACCCCCTCCCCTTGCCCGGCGAGGCCGATAGCCCGCAGCCGCCCCTCCTGCAGCGCCGGGTGGCGCGCAATCTGGCGCAGAATAGCCAGCACCGAATGCCACAGCTGGGTCATATCCTGTTCCGCGTAGCCATTGGCCGACAGGCGGGGGGAGGTGTTTTCCGCAGCGCTGGCGCGCGCGGTGAAATGCTGATCAAACAGCACCGCTTTCACCCGGGAGGTGCCGATATCGATACCAAGATAAAAATCCATACCTGCTCCGGCTCAGGGCTCGTAACGGCGGCGCATCAGCTCGCACTCGAACAGGAACTCCAGCCCCTCCAGTTGCCGGCGGGCCTCCTGAATATCTTTCCCCCAGCAGGTCAGGCCATGTCCGCGCAGCAGAAAGCCGTAACGCAGCGGGCGGGTTTGCGCATAATCGGCAATCCGCGCCGCCAGGGCGTCAATATCCTGATCGTTATCGAAGATGGCGACCGGAACGGTATCGAGATGGCTGTGCTGCCCGCTGAGGGTTTTCTGCATTTCATACCCCTGCAGCGCCAGCGTGTCGCTTTTTTCGATGCGCGACAGCACGGTGGCATTGACGGTATGCACATGCAGCACCACGTTGGCCTCCGGGAACAGGCGGTAGACCAGGGTGTGCAGGCCGGTCTCCGCCGACGGTTTCCGTCCGGAAGGGGCCTGATTGGTGGCGATCTCCACCTGCAGAAAATCCTCGGTCGTCAGGCAGCCTTTATCGCGGCCCGACTCGCTTAGCCAGCACCAGGTATCATCCTGACGCACCGACATATTGCCGCCGGTCGCCGGCGCCCAGCCTTTCGCGCCGATCCAATGACAGGTGGTGACCAGTTGCGCGAGTCTTTCTTGCCACATAGCAGTTCCTTAGGTTAGCGATGATTTGTTTAGCCGTCTAAATGGCTATTTATCCGATACTAACACCGCTAACCGGAGGGAACAATATTTCAGGAAACACACATAAGACAAATGGTTATATCATAAATGCATATTAAATAACCTTTATTCACAGCAATTTAACCAACCGCAGTGAATCCGCTACGATCCCCTGCTGCCTGGCGCCACAACGCTGGCGGATTGTGCTGGCTGAAATTCTCCTTCTGCGCCAGGCATGCCCTCGCCGCCCTCCTCTGCCCCGGACTGGTGCAAAACATGGCAGGATGCACACTAAAATGGCATTACTCCTCCTGAATCCCTCATTAACAGTGCACATTGCACACTATGCGCTATTCCTCATGCCCGGTTTTTCCTGGCACATCTCTTGCTACTTCCGGCAATCACCGCTCATCTACCAGCCAGAGGTTCCAGGATGTCAAACAGCAATGATTTTCCCCTCGTCGAAGCGCCCACCGCCGGACGTAAAGGCGTATTTTCCATCGCCATGGTGTTATTCAGTTTTACCTTTTTCACCGGCACGATGTTTGCCGGCGGCAAACTCGGCGTCTCCTTTTCCATCGTTAATCTGCTGTGGATAGCCGTCATCGGCAACGCCTTGCTGGCTCTCTATGCCGCATCGCTGGGCTGGATTGCCGCGCGCAGCGGCCTGAATACGGTGCTGATGGGCCGGTTCTGCTTCGGGGAGATCGGCAGCAAGCTGGCCGATTTTATCCTTGGCTTTGCCGAGCTGGGCTGGTACGCCTGGGGGACCGCCACGGTCGCTATCTCGCTGGTGAAGATCCTCGCCCTGCCCGAGGCGCTGACCCAGCCGCTGATGGTGCTGTTTGGCATTCTGTTCTGCGTCACCGCGCTGGTGGGCTACAAGGGGCTGGACGCGCTGTCGCGCCTGTCGGTGCCGCTGATGTTCGTGCTGCTGGTGGTCTCCATGTATCTGGCGCTGCACCACGCCGGCGGCTGGCAGGCGATGACCCGCATTGCGCCGAGCGACACCATGACCTGGTCGGCGGCCATCACCATGGTCTTTGGCACTTTCGCCAGCGGCGCCACCCAGGCGACAAACTGGACCCGGCTGGCCAACTCCAGCCGGACCGCCATTCTCGCCAGCATGGGCAGCTTCCTCATCGGCAACGGGCTGATGATCGTCGCCGGCGCCTGGTGCGCCATCGTTTATCAACAGGCCGATATCGTCGAAGTGCTGATCCTGCAGGGGCTGTCAGTCGCCGCGGTGATCATGCTGTGTCTCAACCTGCTGACCATCCAGGGCCCCACCATCTATAACGTCTCCGCCGCCGCCTGCCATCTGCTGCGCAGCGAACGCCGCCGCACGCTGACCCTCGCCGCCGCCGGGGTGGGCATTGTGCTGGCCATTGGCGGGATGTACGAAATGCTGATCCCGTTCCTTGTGCTGCTGGGCAGCATTATCCCGCCCATCGGCGGGGTGATTCTCGCCGACTACTGGTTCGCCCGCGGCGGGCGCTATCCCCTGCTGCAGAACGCCCGCCTGCCGCGTTTTAACTGGCTGGGACTCGGCGCCTACGCCGCCGGCGCGGTGGTGGCTTATCTGTCACCGTGGATCGCGCCGCTGGTGGGGATCACCGTCTCCGCGCTGGTCTATATCGCCCTGACCATGGTCAGCAAACGTCAGCCTGCCGCCGTCGCGGAGCAAGAGCCATGAGCCTGACGGTCAGCGAACTGCTGGCCCTTGAGGGACTCTCCGCCCTGCGTTTGCGGGCGGGAAAGCAAGGGCTGCAGCGGGCGGTACGCTGGTACTACGTGGCGGAAAATGAGCATATCGCCGAGTGGATCATGGGCGGCGAGCTGGTCTTTATCACCGGCATCAACCATCCCCGGGATGAAGCCAACCTGATCCAGCTGCTGATGGAGGGCAAACAGCGCGGCATCGCCGGGATGGTGATCCTCACCGGCGAGGCCTATATCCACGCCATTCCCGCCACGCTGATCGCCCTCGCCGACGAGCTGGGCATTCCGCTGATCGAGCAGCCCTACCTGCTGAAGATGGTGATTGTCACCGAGCGGGTCGGCACCGCGCTGGTCCGCAGCGAAAACGCCCTTCAGTCGCAGCGCGACATCCTGATGCAGCTGGTCACCGGCGACTATCCGGACCTGCAGATGCTTCACCAGCGCGCCCTCCACCAGCAGCTCGATTTTACCCGCCCGCTGCGGCTGGCGGCGCTGCGCCTGGAGGGGCTGTCCCGCCTGTTTCGCCAGTACCCGCCCGAACAGGCCGAAGCCTGGCTGCAGCAGGCCCACCGCAGCGTGCGCCAGCAACTGCAGCAGCAGCTCAACCAGCAGGGCAACCCCTTCCCGCTTCTGGAACGCAGCAACATGTTCCTTTTCCTGCTGCCGGATGAGGAGGGGGAAGACTTTCAGCAGAAAAAGTGGCTGCAGCAGTGGCTGCAGACGCTGGCGGAGGGGGAAGAGCGTTTGTCACTGCTCTGCGGCCTCTCGGCACCGGTCAGGCAGCTGCAGGGCTACCCGCGGGCGTTGTCGCAGGCGCGCCAGGCGCTGGATCTGTGCGAAACCCTGCGGCCGACCCAGCGCATCAGCGACTATCAGCAGTTGGGGTTTATCAAACTGCTGTCCGCGGTCAGCGACCCGGCGCTGCTCAACGATTTTATGCACGACACCCTGGGCTGCCTGATCGAGCCGGGCCGTAAAGCGCCGTGGCTGCTGCTGGAGACCCTCGAGACGCTGCTGCAGGAGAACGGCAACGTGGTGCGAGCCGCCGACCGGCTGGGTCTCCATCGCAACACCCTGCATCAGCGCATCCAGCGTATTGAAAAACTGACCGGCTACCCGGTCAGCCACCCTCAGTTTCATCTCAACGCCTCGGTCGCGCTGGTGATCTGGCGTTTATCGCAAAACCATTTACAGGACCAACCATGAAAATTGTTAACGCCCGCCTGCGCCGCCAGGAGGCGCTGTTTACCCTTGAGCTGCAGGACGGCATCATTCGCGGCATGACCGCCCAAACCGCGATGCGGACCGCCGACACCGGGGATATCGACGCCCAGGGTCGGCTGGCGATCCCGCCCTTCGTCGAGCCGCATATCCATCTTGACGCCACCCTAACCGCGGGCGAGCCGGAGTGGAACCGCAGCGGCACCCTGTTTGAAGGCATCACCCGCTGGA
Organism: Klebsiella sp. 2-CIP_Kleb.; assembly: GCF_050378715.1. NCBI lineage: Bacteria > Pseudomonadati > Pseudomonadota > Gammaproteobacteria > Enterobacterales > Enterobacteriaceae > Klebsiella > Klebsiella sp. 2-CIP_Kleb. The sequence goes on along the minus strand of NZ_JBNRLG010000002.1, from coordinate 475,961 downwards.
GCCAGCGCAAAGCGAGCATTACCCCGGAGGACACCCGCCAGCGGGCGCTGAAAACCATCGGCATGCTGCGCGATTTCGGCGTTCAGCACGTCCGGACCCATGTGGATGTCACCGACCCGTCGCTGGCGGCCCTGCAGGCGCTGCTGGCGGTGAAACAAGAGGCCGCCGATCTCATCGATCTACAGATTGTCGCCTTTCCGCAGGAGGGGATCGAATCGTATCCCAACGGCCGGGAGCTGATGACGCGCGCCATCGAGATGGGCGCCGACGTGGTGGGCGGCATTCCGCACTATGAGAATACCCGCGACAAAGGGGTCAGCTCGGTGATGTTTTTGATGGACCTCGCCCAGCGCTACGGCCGCCTGGTGGATGTCCACTGCGATGAAATCGACGACCCGCAGTCGCGTTTCCTCGAAGTGCTGGCGGAAGAGGCCCGGGTGCGCGGTATGGGGGCGCAGGTCACCGCCAGCCACACCTGCGCGATGGGCTCTTATGATAACGCCTACTGTTCGAAGCTGTTTCGCCTGCTGAAAGCCTCGGGGATCAACTTTATCTCCTGCCCGACCGAAAGCATTCATCTGCAGGGCCGGTTTGACAGCTGGCCAAAACGGCGCGGCGTCACCCGGGTGGCGGAGCTGGCTCGCGCCGGCATCAACGTCTGCTTTGCTCAGGACTCGATTCAGGATCCGTGGTATCCGCTGGGGAATGGCAATATCCTGCGCATTCTGGATGCCGGACTGCACATCTGCCATATGCTCGGCTATGACGATCTGCAGCGCTGTCTCGACTTCGTCACCGACAACAGCGCCCGGGCGCTTTGTCTGGGCGATAACTACGGCCTCGCCGAAGGCCGCCCGGCTAACCTGTTGATCCTCGATGCGGAAAACGACTACGAGGCCGTCCGCCGCCAGGCGCGGGTGCTGACCTCCATTCGCCACGGCAAGGTGATTTTGCAGCGTGAGGTGGAGCACATCCGCTATCCGGCATAAGGCGCAAGGCGCTGCGCGTCGGCGCCTTTCTGTGATACCTTTTCAGGCAGTGTGCGTGACCGACGCCCGTCCGGGCGTCGGCTTCCTGGAAAACAGACGGCGCGAAACGACGATGAGCGATAAAAAATGGATTAAGGCCGAGGACGTGGCCAGACTGGCCGGGGTCTCGCGCTCGGCGGTCTCCCGCACCTTCACCCCCGGCGCCTCGGTGTCGGAGAAGACCCGGCAGAAGGTGCTGAACGCCGCGGAAGCTCTGGGCTATCAGGTGAATATCATCGCCCGGACGATGATCACCGGCAGCAGTAATTTTATCGGCATCGTCACCGCCGGTTTCGACAACCCGTTTCGCAGCAAACTGCTGGCGCCGCTGGTCCATCAGCTGGCGCTCAACGGCTTTATGCCGCTGCTGATGAACGCTGACGATCCGCAGCAGCTCGCCCCTTCGCTTAAGCAACTGCTGAGCTACCACGTCGCCGGGGTGATCATCACTTCCGGCGCGCCGCCGCTGTCGCTGGCGGAAGAGTATCTGGCGCGCAAGATCCCCGTCACCCTGATCAACCGTCATGCGGATCTCGCCGGCTGCGACCGGGTGTGCAGCGATAACGCCCAGGGGGCGAAGCTGGTGGCGGGCTTGTTCAGTCGTCGAGGCTGGCGGCAGGTTGGCTTTATAGGCGAAAATCGCGAGAACTTCAGCACCCGCCAGCGTTATGACGCTTTCATCGCGCAGACGTCGGGCATGACGGTGACCAGCCGCTTCTGCGACGGCGGCGGCTATCAGGCTGGCTACCAGGCTGCCAGAGAATTCGTTGCTGAAAATCCCGGGGTGCAGGCGCTGTTTTGCGCTACCGATATGCTGGCGCTGGGCGCCCAGGACGGCCTGCGGGACGCCGCTGCCCCGCTGCCGGCCATCGTCGGCTTTGACGATATCCCGCAGGCGGACTGGCAACCCTACCAGCTTACCACCGTTCAGCAGAATACCGCCCTGCTGGCCCACCACGCGGTGGATCTGTTAATGACGCGGATCGCCCGCTTCAGCCTGCCCTCGCGCCATCGCGAAGTGCCGGTGAAATTAATTATTCGTCAAAGTGCGAAATGAAAAAATCATTTTATGCTGGAGCGATCACAGAATCTTCTGCGAAACCCGGCCACACTCATTCGGCCCTTCGGGGCTGTTTTTTTCACGCAAAATGCACACGTGTGCAAAATAGGGAGTCAATATGCAATCTCAGGAATCAGAAGCGCTACAGGCCCGCTACCGCCTGGCCTGCGAGCTGGCGAAAGCAGGGGCTGAGCTGGCGTTTGAATACTATCAGCAACGCGAAGCGCTGACCGTCGACCATAAAGGCGACGACCTGCAGGACGTGGTCAGCGTGGCCGATAAGCGGGTGGAGGCCTTTGTGAAACAGCGTATTCAGAGCGCGTTTCCGGAGGATGGCTTTCTCGGCGAAGAGAGCGGCGCCCGCCTGCCCGACGCGCGAGTGCTGTGGGTAGTCGACCCCATTGATGGCACCAGCTGTTTCCTCAACGGCCTGCATACCTGGTGCCTGTCGCTGGCGATCGTCGCCGACGGCGAACCGGTCATCGGCGTGGTCTACGACCCCAACCATCGCGAGCTGTTTCACGCCCTGCGGGGTCATGGCGCCTGGCTCAATGACGCCCCGATCCGTCCGCACCCCGCGGCGACGGTCAGGGAGGGAGTGATGGGCGTCGGCACCTCGCATCGCGTCACCCCGGCGGACTTTCTGCCGTTTCTGCAGGCGCTGCTCAGCGACGGCGGCATGTTTATCCGCAACGGCTCCGGCGCGCTGATGAGCGCCTGGGCGGCGGCAGGCCGGTTGATTGGCTACTACGAGCCGCACATGAACCCGTGGGACGCCCTGCCGGGGCTGGTGCTGATGCGCGAAGCGGGCGGCGCCAGCAACGATTTTCTGGCGCAGGAGGGGATCCAGCGCGGCAACCCGCTGCTGCTGGCCAGCTCAACGCTCTACCCGCAGCTGAAAAAGATGATCCCACAACCATTACATTAACCCTTACGGGTCAGGCTATTTCTGATTATGTACTCTACACAGTAACGATAACTTCATTCACGGACGAACCACATCAATCAGTCAGGCCTCCGACCTGCGGAGAACCACCTATGTCTGGAATTATCGCTTTTTTCCGGGCGTCGCCGCCGAAAGCGGGCGCCGCGTTTGATGAACAGCGTTTTCGCCGGGTGCGCTGGCAAACCTTTATCGCCATGACCCTAGCCTACGTCACCTTTTACGTCTGCCGGTTATCCTTCACCGTCGCCAAAAGCGCGCTGGTGGAGTTGGGGATCACCCCGACGGAGCTCGGCATGATCGGCTCCACTCTGTTCTTCAGCTACGCCATCGGCAAGCTGGTCAATGGCTTTATCGCCGATCACGCCAACGTGGTGCGCTATATGAGCCTCGGTTTATTGCTCAGCGCCGGGATGAACCTGATGATGGGGATGACCACCAACGCCCTGCTGCTGGCCATCTTCTGGGGGATCAACGGCTGGGCGCAGTCGATGGGCGTCGGCCCCTGCGCGGTCTCGCTGGCGCGCTGGTACGGCGTTAAAGAGCGCGGCACCTTCTATGGCATCTGGTCGACGGCGCATAATATCGGCGAGGCCGTCACCTATATGGTGATCGCCGCGGTGATCGCCGGGTTTGGCTGGCAGATGGGCTACCTGTCCACCGCCGCGCTCGGCGCCGCCGGCGTGGTGCTGTTGGTGCTGTTCATGCACGATTCGCCGCAGAGCAGCGGCTTCCCGTCCATCAACGTCATCCGCGATGAACCGCAGGAGGAGGTCGAAGCCCGCGGCTCGGTGTTTAAAAACCAGTTGCTGGCGCTGCGCAACCCGGCGCTGTGGACCCTCGCCCTCGCCTCCGCCTTTATGTACATCGACCGCTACGCCGTCAACTCCTGGGGGATCTTCTTCCTCGAGCAGGATAAAGCCTATTCCACGCTGGAGGCATCCGGGATTATCGGCGTCAACGCCATCGCCGGCATCGCCGGGACCATCATTGCCGGCATGCTCTCCGACCGCTTTTTCCCGCGCAACCGCAGCGTGATGGCCGGGTTTATCAGCCTGCTGAACACCGCCGGCTTCGCCCTGATGCTCTGGTCGCCGCACAATTATTACACTGATATTCTGGCGATGATTATCTTCGGGGCCACCATTGGCGCTCTGACCTGCTTCCTCGGCGGGCTGATCGCCGTCGATATCTCCTCGCGCAAAGCGGCGGGGGCCGCGCTCGGCACCATCGGCATCGCCAGCTACGCCGGCGCCGGCCTGGGCGAGTTTCTCACCGGGATCATTATTGATAAAACAGCTATCCTTGAGAACGGCAAAACGCTGTATGATTTCAGCACGTTGGCGCTGTTCTGGGTGGGTACCGGTCTGGGTTCCGCGCTACTCTGTTTTACCACTGCCGCCATCGTCGCCCGGCGCCATGCCGTCGAACGGCAGACCTCGTTCTCCTCATAACCGATTAACGAATTAAGGAAGAAGATATGATGCCTGCAAGACATCAGGGGCTGTTACGCCTGTTTATCGCCTGCGCGCTGCCGCTGCTGGCGCTGCAATCAGCCGCCGCCGCAGACTGGCAGCTGGAGAAAGTGGTGGAGCTTAGCCGCCACGGCATTCGTCCGCCGACGGCCGGCAACCGGGAAGCCATCGAGGCCGCCACCGGACGTCCATGGACCGAGTGGACCACCCATGACGGCGAGCTCACCGGTCATGGCTATACCGCCGTGGTCAACAAAGGGCGTGAGGAAGGCCAGCACTATCGCCAGCTCGGCCTGCTGCAGGCGGGATGCCCGACGGCGGAGTCGATTTACGTGCGCGCCAGTCCGCTGCAGCGGACGCGGGCGACCGCCCAGGCGCTGGTGGATGGCGCCTTCCCCGGCTGTGGCGTCGCTATCCATTACGTCAGCGGGGATGCCGATCCGCTGTTTCAGACCGACAAGTTCGCCGCCACGCAAACCGACCCCGCCCGCCAGCTGGCGGCGGTGAAAGAGAAGGCCGGGGATCTGGCGCAGCGTCGGCAGGCGCTGGCGCCGACTATCCAGCTATTGAAACAGGCGGTTTGCCAGGCCGATAAGCCCTGCCCGATCTTCGATACCCCATGGCAGGTCGAGCAGAGCAAAAGCGGCAAGACCACCATTAGCGGACTGAGCGTGATGGCCAATATGGTGGAAACGCTGCGTCTCGGCTGGAGTGAAAACCTGCCTCTCAGCCAGCTGGCGTGGGGCAAGATCGCCCAGGCCAGTCAGATCACGGCCCTGCTGCCGCTGTTAACGGAAAACTACGATCTGAGTAACGACGTGCTGTATACCGCGCAAAAACGCGGGTCGGTGCTGCTCAACGCCATGCTCGACGGCGTCAAACCAGAGGCGAGTCCGAACGTACGCTGGCTGCTGCTGGTGGCGCATGACACCAACATCGCCATGGTGCGCACGCTGATGAACTTTAGCTGGCAGCTGCCGGGCTACAGCCGGGGGAATATCCCGCCGGGCAGTAGCCTGGTGCTGGAGCGCTGGCGCGACGCGAAGAGCGGTGAACGCTATCTGCGGGTCTATTTCCAGGCGCAAGGCCTCGACGACCTGCGTCGTCTGCAGACGCCGGACGCGCAGCACCCGATGCTGCGTCAGGAGTGGCGTCAGCCGGGCTGCCGTCAGACCGACGTCGGTACGCTGTGCCCCTTCCAGGCGGCCATCACCGCGCTGGGTCAGCGTATCGATCGGCCCTCCGCCCCGACGGTAGCGATGGTCCTGCCGTAGCGGCGTTTGCCGGGCCCGGGAAAGCCGTTTTTTCCAGGCCCGGCACGGCGTCCGTTATCCGTTATCCGTTATCCGTTATCCGGCGCAAACGCCCCGGCGGAGACCTGCGCCGGGGTGACCACCCCGCTGTCCAGCACCCAGCCGCTTATCAGCCCAGCAGGCGTGACATCGAACGCCGGATTGTACACGGCGGCCCCGGTCGGCGCCCACTGTACCGCGCCAAAGCTGCCCGCCACTCCGGTCACTTCGGCCGCGGCGCGCTGCTCAATGGGAATGGCCGCCCCGTTCGGGCAATGGCGGTCAAGGGTCGTCTGCGGCGCAGCGACATAAAACGGGATCTGGTGGTAATGGGCCAATACCGCCAGGGAATAGGTGCCGATTTTATTCGCCACGTCGCCGTTGGCGGCGATGCGGTCGGCGCCGACCCACACCGCATCCACCTTCCCTTGCGCCATCAGGCTGGCGGCCATTGAATCGGCGATCAGCTGATAGGGCACGCCCAGCTCGCCCAGCTCCCAGGCGGTTAAACGACCGCCCTGCAGCAGCGGCCGGGTTTCATCGACCCACACGCTGGCCACTTTTCCCTGCTGATGCGCCAGCGCAATGACCCCCAGGGCGGTACCTACCCCGGCGGTCGCCAGGCCACCGGTGTTGCAGTGGGTCAGCAGTCGACTGTCGGGCTTCACCAGCGCACTGCCCGCCTCAGCGATGCGGTCGCACAGCTGTTTATCTTCTACGACCAGACGCAAGGCTTCCGCTTCCAGCGCCTGCGGGTAATCCTCCCGGGCCAGCGCCTGCTTCATGCGATCCAGATTATTCATCAGGTTGACCGCCGTCGGCCGCGCCGCGCGCAGCGTCTCCAGCGCCAGCTGGAGTTCATCCCGGCTCAGGCCGCGCTGGGCCAGCAGGGCCAGCAGCAGGCTGGCGGACAGGCCAATCAACGGCGCGCCGCGCACCCGCAGGGCGTGAATATGGTCCACCAGCAGCGCAACGTTATCCGCCGCCAGCCAGCGTTTTTCCTGCGGCAAGGCCTGCTGGTCGAGAATAAAAAGCTGATTTTCACTCACCCGCAGGCTGGTGGTCTGTAATGTCTGCATGTCGTTAAATCCCTGTTGCGTTGTTGTATCACATTGTGTCAGGATGGAATCCAGAAGTATAGACGTCTGAACGGCTTAATCAGAATTCGAGGATCGAGGCAATGTCGCAATACCATACCTTCACCGCCCATGACGCCGTGGCTTACGCGCAGCAGTTCGCCGGCATCGACAACCCATCTGAGCTGGTCAGCGCGCAGGAAGTGGGCGATGGCAACCTCAATCTGGTGTTTAAAGTGTTCGATCGCCAGGGCGTCAGCCGGGCGATCGTCAAACAGGCCCTGCCCTACGTGCGCTGCGTCGGCGAATCCTGGCCGCTGACCCTCGACCGCGCCCGTCTCGAAGCGCAGACCCTGGTCGCCCACTATCAGCACAGCCCGCAGCACACGGTAAAAATCCATCACTTTGATCCCGAGCTGGCGGTGATGGTGATGGAAGATCTTTCCGACCACCGCATCTGGCGCGGGGAGCTTATCGCTAACGTCTACTACCCTCAGGCGGCCCGTCAGCTTGGCGACTATCTGGCGCAGGTGCTGTTTCACACCAGCGATTTCTATCTTCATCCCCACGAGAAAAAAGCGCAGGTAGCGCAGTTTATTAACCCGGCGATGTGCGAGATCACCGAGGATCTGTTCTTTAACGACCCGTATCAGATCCACGAGCGCAATAACTACCCGGCGGAGCTGGAGGCCGATGTCGCCGCCCTGCGCGACGACGCCCAGCTTAAGCTGGCGGTGGCGGCGCTGAAGCACCGTTTCTTTGCCCATGCGGAAGCGCTGCTGCACGGCGATATCCACAGCGGGTCGATCTTCGTTGCCGAAGGCAGCCTGAAGGCCATCGACGCCGAGTTCGGCTACTTCGGCCCCATCGGCTTCGATATCGGCACCGCCATCGGCAACCTGCTGCTGAACTATTGCGGCCTGCCGGGCCAGCTCGGCATTCGCGATGCCGCCGCCGCGCGCGAGCAGCGGCTGAACGACATCCACCAACTGTGGACCACCTTTGCCGAGCGCTTCCAGGCGCTGGCGGCGGAGAAAACCCGCGACGCGGCGCTGGCTTACCCCGGCTATGCCTCCGCCTTTCTGAAAAAGGTGTGGGCGGACGCGGTCGGCTTCTGCGGCAGCGAACTGATCCGCCGCAGCGTCGGACTGTCGCACGTCGCGGATATCGACACTATCCAGGACGATGCCATGCGTCATGAGTGCCTGCGCCACGCCATTACCCTCGGCAGAGCGCTGATCGTGCTGGCCGAGCGTATCGACAGCGTCGACGAGCTGCTGGCGCGAGTGCGCCAGTACAGCTGAGTGCGGCCTGTTTTCCCTCACCCCACCCCTCTCCCACAAGGTGAGGGGGCAAGCCCTAAAAAGTGCAATTTTCTGGGATTGCCCGGCGGCGCTGCGCTTGCGCGGGCCTACAGATAACCGCATAACGGTTTGATGTTGCAGTCTTTCGTAGGCCGGGTAAGGCGAAAGCCGCCACCCGGCAGAAATGCGGGCACAATTTTGCTTTTACCTTGTCCTCACCCCGGCCCTCTCCCACAGGGAGAGGGAGCAAGCCCTAAAAAGTGCAATTTTCTGAGATTGCCCGGCGGCGCTACGCTTGCGCGGGCCTACAGATAACCGCATAACGATTTGATGTTGCAGTCTTTCGTAGGCCGGGTAAGGCGAAAGCCGCCACCCGGCAGAAATGCGAGCACAATTTTGCGTTGACCTTGCCCTCACCCCAGATACTCAATCACCGACAGCCCGCCGTTGTAATCGGTGCTGTAGATAATTCCCTGGGCATCGACAAACACATCGCAGGACTGAATTACCCGCGGGCGGCCGGGACGGGTATCCATCATTCTCTCAGGAGCAGCCGGCACCAGCGCCCCGGTCTCCACCGGGCGATAAGGATTAGAAATGTCGTACGCCCGCACGCCGGCATTCTGATACGTGGCGAAGATAAGCGTTGAGCTGACAAAGCTCCCCGGCCGGTTCTCATGCAGATTGTGCGGGCCAAAATGCGCCCCTTTCGCCACATAGTCGATTTCATCCGGCTGTGGGAAAGTCGAGATACTCACCGGGTTCGCCGGCTCGCGGATATCAAACAGCCAGATCAGCTTCTCGCCGTCCTCCTGGTTGTCGAGCACCGCTTCATCCAGTACCACCAGCAGATCGCGATCCGGCAGCGGCAGCGCGGTATGCGTTCCGCCGCCGAACGGCGGGCTCCAGTTGCGATGGCTAATCAGCGTCGGCTGAGTTCGGTCTTTGACGTCCAGCAGCGTCAGGCCGCCGTCGCGCCAGCTGCCGTAGGCGGTATCCCCGGCAATAATGGCGTGGTGCAGCGCGTAGCGTTTGCCCTGCGGCCAGTCCGGTGTTTCGCCGCCTGCCTGGTGCATCCCCGGCAGCCACCAGCGCCCGGCAACCTGCGGTTTACGCGGATCGGCCAGATCGATGGTCAGGAAGATGTAGTCGGTAAAACCGTCGATCAGCGCGGACACATACGCCCAGCGGCCGCCGACGTACCAGATGCGGTGAATACCGATGCCATTAAGCGACAGAAAGCCAATTTCACGCGGCTTATCCGGCGTGGAGATATCAAACACGCGCAGCCCGGCGCTCCAGCCTTTGTCCTGCACATCGCTGACTGTGTCACCCACCGATCGGGTGTAGTACACCTTCTCATCGGCAAAACGGGCGTCGGCAAACAGGTCCCGGGCGTTGATCACCAGCAGCAGATCGTCATGCGCCTGGAGGTGCACGTTCCAGGTGCCCGACGGCGCGGCAATATAGTTGACCGTAGTGGGCCGGGTCGGATCGCGAACATCGACCACGGAAAAACCCTGCGACACCATATGGCCGATATAGGCGAATCCGCGGTGCACCATCAGTTGCACGCCGTCCGGACGACCGCCCTGGTCGCTATGGCCAATCAGCCGCATATTGCGGCTGTATTCGGGGGAAGGTAATGCTGACATAGTGGATTCCTTACGCCCGGTGGCGCTACGCTTACCTGGCCTACGGGTGCAGTTGGTGTTCCCCCTCTCCCTGCGGGAGAGGGCCGGGGTGAGGGCACCAGACCGCCCCACCGCCACCCGGCTTCGTTTTATTTGTTTTTCGCTTCCAGCGTCGCGAACCACGGGGCGATAAAGTCTTCCGTCTGGCCCCAGCCCGGAATGATTTTCCCCAGCGAGGCCACGTTCACCGCCCCCGGCTGGGCCGCCAGTAGCGCCTGCGGGATTGCCGCCGCCTTAAAGTCGTAGGTGGCTGGCGTCGGCTCGCCGGCGATCTTATTAGCGATCAGCCGCACGTTGGTCGCGCCGATAAGCTTCGGATCCACCGCCACGCTCACCTTCCACGGGCTGCCGGCTTCGCGCATCAGCTGCAGATCCTGGTTGGAAATATCAATGCTGTAGAGTTTGATCTCGGTGCGGCCGTTCTCTTTCAGCGCTTTATAGGCCCCCTGGCTAAAGGCATCCCAGGTGCCCCAGATAGCGTCGATTTTCCCTTTCGGATACTTGGCGAGGATCGCCCCCACCTTGTTAGCGGTGTCGCCCTGCACATCGGATGAAACGGCGCCGATCGACTCCAGCTCTTTAATTCCCGGATTTTGCTTCAGCAGTGTCTGGTAAGCCGCCTGACGGCGCTCCATCGGCGGGAAGCCCGCCACCCACAGCTTGACGATGTTGGCCTTGCCGTTGAAGTCTTTCACCAGCTGGCCAAAGGAGAGCTCGGTCAGTGAGGCGTCATCCTGCTGGCTGACCGTCACTCCCGGGATCTCACCGCTCACCGCAGTATCGAACACCGCCACTTTGATCCCGGCGTCCACCGCCTTCTTCACCAGGGCCGTCGAATAGGGGTCACGCCCCTGGGAGAGAATAATGCCGTCATATTTCTGGCTGATCGCCTGGTTGACGAAGTCCTGGAACTTGGCGTCATCGCCGTTGCTCAGGAAGGTGCTGATTTTGAAACCGAGCTTTTTGCCTTCCTGCAGCGCCCCGGCGACAAACTGGGTGGTGTTATCGTCAGACCCCAGGTTGCGGATCACGGCAATGCGGATCGGGCCGTTGTGTTCGGCAATGGCCGCCGGCACCGGCGTCGGGGCGGTGGCCAGCGCCGCCGTCGACTGCAGCAGACCCAGCGTAATGAGAGAGAGTGCGATCTTTTTCATGCGGTTTACCCTGTAAAATGTTAAGTACGGCGCTGAAAATAGGTCAGTGCCAGCGCGCCAGCCAGTACCAGCCCTTTAATAATGTCCATCGCGTAATACGGCACCGAGAGCATCACCAGGCCGTTGGAGAGCACGCCGAGGATCACCGCCCCCACCAGCGTCCCCAGGGCGTTCGGTTTCCCGGAACCGGCCAGCGAAAAGCCGATCCAGGCCGCCGCCACCGCGTCCATCAAATAGCCGCCGCCGGCATTAACCTGCGAGGATCCGATACGCGAGGCCAGCAGAATGCCGCCCAGCCCGGCCAGCAGCGAAGCAATCACATACGCCGCCACTTTATAACGCGTGATCCGCAGGCCGGAGAGCCTCGCCGCCTCCGGGTTGCCGCCGATGGCGTACATCCGCCGGCCGTGGGTGGTGAACGACAGCGCCAGCTGGGCGATCAGCGTTACCACCAGCATGATGATGACGATAGTCGGCACCTGGCCCAGCGCGCCAAACGCCGCCGGGATGGTGCCTTCCGCCATCTCGCCGCTCGGCAGCACCATGTTTTCGGTAATCGACCCGCCGTAGCTGTAGGTCATCGCCACCCCCTGAATCACAAACAGGCTGGCCAGGGTGGCGAGCATGTCGGGGATGCGCAGCACCACGATCAGAAAGGCGTTAAACAGTCCTACCAGAGTGCAGAGCACGAGGGTGATCAGGATTGCTTCGGTGGTCCCCAGGCCATGCCAGACGAACAGGGAGATCACCAGGGCGTTGGCCAGCGATGCCGTCGATCCGACGGACAGATCGAAGCCGCCGATGGTGAGGGAAATCGACACCCCAATGGCAATCACCGTCACGATGGCAATCGAGCGCAGAATGTTGATGATGTTGAACGGGTCAAGGAAATTGTCCGAGGCGAGGCCAAAGACCGCCACCAGCAGCACCACGGTCAGCAACATGCCCCACTTATAGAGAAAATCAAAAAATCGCTGACGGCCCGATACCGTCGCGTTCACTGCCAGGGCCTTGCTCACGCTGCCGCTCCTCCGGTTGAATAATAAAGCAGTGTCTCTTCCCGGGCTTCCGCGCCGGGGATCTCCGCCACGATCCGTCCGTCCCACAGTACGCAGATGCGGTCGCATAAACCGACCAGCTCGGCGAATTCACCCGAGGCATAAATCACCCCTTTGCCTTCCCGCGCCAGACCATCGATCAGCATGAACAGATCGGTTTTCGCTTTCACATCGACACCTTTGGTCGGTTCGTCAAAAATCAAAACATTGGCATGACTGCGCAGCCATTTGCCAATGGCCACTTTCTGCTGATTGCCGCCGGAAAGACGGCGCAGCGTCTGACCGGGACCGGTGGCGCGCACGCCGAGGCGGGCAATCACCTCCTCCGCCCAGCGCCAGGCCTGCCGATGGCCGAACAGGCTCCAGCGCGAAAAGTGGTTATCGGCGCTGACCGCCAGGTTCATCGCGATCGGCTCTTCGATGAAAATGCCCTCTTTGCGCCGCTCCTCCGGGACCAGCGCCAGGCCGCGCCCTACCGAATCGGCCGGATCGCGCGGCCGCCACGGCTGGCCGTTCAGCTCGCCGCGCTGTACCCGGCTTTTGCTGGCGCCGAACAGCGCTTTGCACAGCTCAGTTTTGCCCGCGCCGGCCAGCCCAGCGATACCAAGAATTTCCCCCTTGCGCAGGCGCAGCGAGATATCCTGCAGCAGCGCCTCATCGTGCAGCCCTTCTACCTGCAGCAGCACTTCTTCACCGTGCGGCGGTCGCGGCGGCGGGAAGATATCGCTCAGCTCGTGGCCCAGCATCTTTTCGACAATCTGTTCTCCGCTCAGCGGCGCCATCGGGCCGCTCTCAATCAACCGCCCGTCACGCAGCACCGTCAGGGTGTCGCAGATCGCCTTCAGCTCGTGAATACGGTGCGAAATAAACACCACCCCGATCCCCTGCTGCTGCAGACGGCGCACCACCGCAAACAGGCGTTCGCTTTCATGCTGATCCAGCGGCGCGGTGGGTTCATCCAGAATCAAAAAGCGGCAATGGTGCGACAGGGCGCGGGCCAGCAGGATCTGCTGTTTTTCAGCAAGGGTGCAGCTATCAATAGAGCGCCTGACGTCCAGCGCCACGTCCAGCTGCGCCAGCGCCTCGCGCGCCAGCTGCCGAACCCGCGCCCAGCGGAAGGTCGTCCCCGGATCAGCCAGCCTGTCCAGCATGATGTTTTCGGCAATGCTCAGGCCCGGCACCAGCGCCACGTCCACCTCCTGCTGCACCAGGTGGATCCCCAGCTGTTTGGCATCCCGCGGCGAACGAATGGTGACCGGCTGGTTGTTGATCGTCACCTCGCCTTCATAGTGGGCGTGGGTGCCGCACAACACGGCCATCAGCGTCGACTTACCCGCGCCGTTGGCGCCGGTCAGGGCATGCACCGACCCGCCATAAAGGGTGAAGGCCACCTTGTTCAGCGCCTGAAAGCCGGAGAAGGCCAGGCTAATGTTATGCATCTCAAGGCGATTCGCGCTCATCACTGCTCCCGTGCGGCAATTAATCTTCTGATTTAACGAATTTTTCATAGCCGCCGCTGGCTGACAACTGCGTAAAAAGCATAAGATACAACGAAATAATATTAGCCATCTGGATGTCCAGACATAACATCAGGTTAGCCCAACACCTATAAGGACAGCTTCCATGAGCAACAGCGATATCCGCGTCGTGCCCGGCCCGGCCAACTATTTCTCCCATCCTGGCAGCCTTGAGCGGCTGAGCGATTTTTTTAACGCCGACCAGTTGTCGCGGGCGGTGTGGGTCTATGGCGAGCGCGCCCTGGCCGGCGCCGAGCCTTTTCTGCCGGCGGCCTTCCACTTGCCGGAAGCGAAAAAGATCCGCTTTACCGGCCACTGCAGCGAACGCGACGTGGCGGGGCTGGTGCAGGCCTCAGGTGACGATCGAGCGGTAGTGATTGGCGTCGGCGGCGGCGCGCTGCTTGACAGCGCAAAAGTGCTGGCCCGCCGCCTGGGGGTTCCGCTGGTGGCCATCCCGACCATCGCCGCCACCTGCGCGGCGTGGACGCCGCTGTCGGTGTGGTACAGCGACGCCGGACAGGCGCTGAATTTTGAGATGTTCGATGACGCGAATTTCCTGGTGCTGGTCGAGCCGCGCATCATTCTCAACGCCCCGGCGGAGTACCTGCTGGCGGGCATTGGCGACACCTTAGCCAAATGGTATGAGGCCGTGGTACTGGCGCCGCAGCCGGAGGCTCTGCCGCTCACCGTGCGGCTGGGGATTAACGGCGCGCTGGCGATCCGCGACGTGCTGCTGGACAGCAGCGAAACGGCGCTGGCGGACCAGCGCCGCGGCGAGCTGACCCAGGCGTTTCGCGATGTGGTGGATGCAGTTATCGCTGGCGGCGGGATGGTTGGCGGGCTGGGGGAACGCTACACCCGGGTCGCCGCCGCCCATGCGGTGCACAACGGGCTGACGGTGCTGCCGCAGACGGATAAATTCCTCCATGGCACCAAGGTGGCCTACGGCATTCTGGTGCAAAGCGCCCTGCTCGGTCAGGATGAGGTATTGGCGCAGCTGGTGCAGGCCTGGCAGCGCTTTAACCTGCCGGCGACGCTGGCGGCGCTGGAGGTTGATATCAATAACCGCGCAGAGCTTGACCGGGTCATTGCTCATACCCTGCGCCCGGGCGAGTCGATTCATTATTTACCGGTGACCTTAACCCCTGGGGTTCTGCGCGCGGCGTTTGAGAAGGTGGAATACTTCAGCCGTTAATCACCCCGACCGTCTATACCTAATGATGATGCTCACCACTCTCGCAACGAGGTCATCATGCAGATCGATTTAACAGGTAAGAAGGCGCTGGTTACCGGCGCCAGCCGTGGATTGGGGCGCGCTATCGCGCTGTCGCTGGCGCGCGCCGGCGCAGATGTGGTTATAACGTATGAAAAATCGGCCGATAAAGCCCAGGCGGTCGCCGAGGAAATAAAGGCGCTGGGTAGGCACGGTGAAGCGGTGCAGGCCGACAGCGCCAGCGCGCAGGCGATACAGGATGCTGTGACCCATGCGGCGCGGTCCCTCGGCGGGCTGGATATTCTGGTCAACAACGCCGGGATCGCGCGCGGCGGCCCGCTGGAGTCCATGACGCTGGCGGACATTGACGCGCTTATTAACGTCAATATTCGTGGGGTGGTTATCGCTATCCAGGAGGCGCTGGTGCATATGTCCGACGGCGGCCGGATCATCAACATCGGCAGCTGTCTGGCTAACCGCGTGGCGCAGCCGGGCATCGCGGTTTACTCAATGACCAAGTCCGCTCTCAACTCCCTGACCCGCGGCCTGGCGCGCGATTTAGGCCCCCGCGGTATCACCGTTAACCTCGTCCATCCCGGTCCGACCAACAGCGATATGAACCCGGAAGACGGCGAGCAGGCCGATGCTCAGCGTCAACTTATTGCGTTAGGCCACTACGGCCAGCCGGAAGACATCGCCGCGGCGGTCACCTTCCTCGCCAGCCCGGCCGCCGGGCAGATCTCCGGCACCGGTCTCGATGTGGACGGTGGTTTGAACGCCTGATCGCACATTTCCTGCAAGCCTCTGTCGTCCGGCAGAGGCCTTCCCGAGCACCCTCGACGGTTCCCGTTTTGCCGCTTTCTCCCGGTTTTTCTCCGCTCTACAGTAACCCATTAGAAATTCGGAATTTATCTAATAGTCTTATTATTTCCTTATATTCTGTGTGGGCGTACAGTGGAGGTACGGATGAAGATTGTCTGGTCAAAAATAGCAGAGAAGCAATTTTCTAAAATCGATACGCGATATCAGAACCGCATTAAATTCAGGCTGGAGAAGATGGATGATAAAACATCACCTGTCGCGGATATCAAGAAATTATCTTCTCCCGAAAACCACTACAGGTTGCGATTAGGTGATTACAGGGTCATTTACACCTTCGGAGACCCGCCGGGTGATACCTGTTACGTAGTGGCGGTAAAACGCCGGACAACCACCACCTACCTTCATGAGGAGCATACGGAATATGACTATTCAGTTCATCAAGGATGAAGAAGGAAAAAAACAGTATGTTGTCATTCCCTACGGTGAATATTTTCGCATGCGTTTAGCCATGCTTGAGTATGATGACGATGATGAAAACGACTGGGAAGACATCCCTTACGAATCAGATATCTACGATAACGTAGGTTTACCGGGTGAAGTGTGCGACATCATGCATAGCGAGAACGTCAGCCTGCAGGCCGCGTGGCGTATCCTGCGTGGGTTATCCCAGCAGGAGGTGGCTGACAAACTGGGCATCAGCCAGTCCGCCGTGTCACAGCTGGAAGCGCTGGACTCCCGGCCGCAGAAGCGCACCCGCGAAAAGCTGGCGGCGCTCTACGGCTGTAAGCAGGAGCAGATCAGCCTCTATCTGCCGAAAGAGGGTTAACAGCACTTTGCCCCGCCCTTGCCGCCGTAGCGAGCGTCCTGGCGTTCGCGGAAAAATTCTTCCCAGGTCATTGGCGTCTGATCCGGATGGTTGACGCGCATGTGCTCGACGTAGTTGTCGTAATCCGGCACGCCGATCATCATTTTGGCGGCCTGGCCCAGGTACTTACCTGCTTTGGAAAGGGTGTCAAACATAAGTCATTTCTCTTTTGTTTCCCTCACCCCGAGCCTCTGCCAAAGGGAGAGGGAGGATCAGAAAGACAGGCCGGGTAAGGCGAAGCCGCCACCCGGCACACAGGTTAATGCGCCCCTTTCGCCTGGGTCACCATCGCGTCCAGGTTTTCAGGCATTGGCTCATAGGGTGTCTCTTTCGCCGTCGGTTTATTCTCCTTCAGCGCCGCCAGCGCGGTTTTAATCGAGAACAGCGCCAGCACCACCACCACGATCATAAAGAAGATGGTCAGCCCGGCATCGAGACGGTTGTTAAACACCAGCTGCGCCAGCTGCGACTCGGTATACTGCGCCGGGATTTTGCCGCTGTCGATCATCGCCTGGAACTTGTTGGCAATCGCCAGGAAGCCCACTTTATTGTCCGGGCTGAAGGCTTTCTGCCAGCCGGCGGTGAGGGTACAGATCAGCAGCCAGGCCGTCGGCACCAGCGCCACCCACGCATAGCGCTGACGTTTCATCTTGAACAGCACCACTGCGCAGAGCATCAGCGCCATCCCCGCCAGCATCTGGTTGGCGATACCGAACAGCGGCCACAGGGTGTTAATACCGCCCAGCGGATCGACCACCCCCTGATGCAGGAAGTAGCCCCACGCCAGCACGCACAGCGCCGTCGCCAGCAGGTTAGCCGGTAACGAATCAGTACGCTTCAGGTTCGGGGAGATCACACCCAGCAGATCCTGCAGCATAAAGCGCGCCGCACGGGTGCCGGCATCCACCGCCGTCAGGATAAACAGCGCTTCAAACAGAATGGCAAAGTGGTACCAGAACGAGACGTCCATCAGCCCGCCCAGCGCGCCGTGGAGAATGTAGGCCATGCCCACCGCCAGCGTAGGCGCCCCGCCGGCGCGGGAGATGATGGACTGCTCGCCCACCTCATTAGCGATATGCGTCAACGTTTCCGGGGTAATCGCAAAGCCCCAACCGCTCACCACCTGCGCCGCCGACGCCACCACATCGGTGGTTCCCGCCGGCGCCAGCACCGCCATCGGGCTGTTCATCGCGAAGTAGACGCCCGGGTCAATGATACAGGCGGCGACCAGCGCCATAATCGCCACGAAGGATTCCATCAGCATGCCGCCGTAGCCGATAAAGCAGGCCTGATTTTCATTCGCCAGCATCTTCGGCGTGGTACCGGAGGCAATCAGGGCGTGGAAGCCCGACACCGCGCCGCAAGCGATAGTGATAAACAGGAACGGGAACAGGTTGCCAGTCCATACCGGGCCAGTACCGTCGATAAATTTGGTCAGCGCCGGCATGGTCAGGGTCGGACGCATAATCAGAATGCCGATCGCCAGACCGACGATAGTGCCGATTTTGAGGAAGGTGGAGAGGTAGTCGCGCGGGGCCAGCAGCAGCCAGACCGGCAGCACCGCGGCGACAAAGCCATAGCCCACCAGCATCCAGGTGAGCTGGACGCCGGTAAAGTCAAAGAACGGCGCCCAGGTCGGGCTTTCCGCTACCCAGCCGCCGGAGATAATGGCGAACACCAGGAATATCAGGCCAATCACCGACACTTCGCCAATGCGTCCCGGGCGCAGATAGCGAATATAGATCCCCATAAACAGCGCCAGCGGAATGGTAAAGGCCACGGTATAGGTTCCCCACGGGCTGTGGGTCAGCGCTTTCACCACGATCATCGCCAGCACCGCGAGGATGATCACCATGATCATAAAGGTCGCCACCAGGGCAATCACCCCGGCGGTCGCCCCCATCTCCTCTTTCACCAGTTCGCCCAGCGAACGGCCGTCGCGACGGGTGGAGACGAACAGCACCATAAAGTCCTGCACCGCCCCGGCCAGCACCACGCCGGCGAGGATCCAGATCATCCCCGGCAGATAGCCCATCTGCGCGGCAAGCACGGGGCCCACCAGCGGCCCCGCGCCGGCGATGGCGGCAAAATGGTGTCCGAACAGCACTTTTTTGTCAGTCGGGACATAGTCGAGGCCATCGTTATGCCGCACCGCGGGCGTCATGCGCGTCGAATCGACGCCGAGCACGGTTTTGGCGATATACAGGCCGTAAAAACGATACGCGATCAGATAAACGCAGACTGCCGCGACGACAATCCACAGCGCGTTGATCTGCTCACCCCGGTTTAAAGCAATGTAGCCGAGGGCAAAGGCTCCGATCACGGAGAGCAGTGCCCAGATAAGGTATTTCCCTGAATTATTCATTGTTGTGGTCCACCGGTAGGGTAATCAGGATGTTACATTTTGTTTCTAGATCACAACGCAGAATTTAACAACATCGAAACAGCGCAGATGCCGTCCACCCACAGAGATTTGTCTCACATTGCTAGCGAGATCACTTAAGGCAGGAAAATGAATGAAAGGATTATGCGGGTTGCCAGTCGATGACCGAATCGGTCCAGTTACGCCGTGAGTTTGCCGGGTGGCGCTGCGCTGACCCGGCCTACAACGGCATCGATGCTGACTGAAACTGCCGGTGTTGGCGGTCTCAACATCGCTGAGACATTCCCGGAAGGCCGGGGCAGACCGTAGGCCCGCGCAAGCGCAGCGCCGCCGGGCGTCAAAACCGTAGCCCGGCTAAGCGTAGCGCGAGCCGGGGAAACAGCGGCTCCTTAGCCCAGCACCGCGGTGCCCAGACGACAGGTGCAGCAGCGCCGCCCCTTCTCGTCATACACCACAATCTCCCAGCTCTGGCTCTGCCGGCCAAGATGCAGCGGGCGGCACTCGCCGCGCACTTTCCCGCTGGAGACCGCCCGGTGATGGGTGGCGTTCAGCTCGGTGCCCACCACACACTGCCCCTCTTCGGTCATCAGCCAGCCGGCCATCGACCCCAGCGTCTCCGCCAGCGCCGCTGAGGCCCCGCCGTGCAGCAGGCCAAACGGCTGATGGGTGCGGGCATCCACCGGCATTTCCGCCTCCAGCAGCCCAGCTTCCAGCCGGGTGTAGACGATCCCCAGATGCGCCACCAGGGTGTTTTCGCTACTGGCGTTCAGCGCCGCCAGCGTGAGCGCTCGTTTCCAGGCCATTTACGCCCCCAGCGTCGAGCCGCCGTCTACCACGATATCCTGCAGGGTGATATGGCTGGCGTGAGAAGAGGCGAGGAACAAAATGGTATTGGCGATCTCCTGTGGGCGGGCAATCTTACCCAGCGGGATGCCGAGCTTAAACTGCTCGCCGAAACCGCGGATCCGCTGCTGCTCCGCATCGTCGCTGACCCACAGCGTGCGCTGCATATCGGTATCGGTAGAACCCGGCGACACCAGATTACAGCGCACCCCGCTGCCCGCCAGCTCAAGGCCGACGGTTAGCGCCAGGCTTTTCAGCGCCGCTTTCGAGGCGCCATAGGCGCTCATGCCGATACGCGGCGTATGCGCGGCATCGGAAGCGACGGTGACGATGGCCCCGCCCCGCTGGCGACGGAACTGGGCCATCGTCTGCTGAAACAGATTAAACGCCCCGCCGACGTTGACCGCGAAGGTCTGCCGCCACTCTTCCGCGCTCAGCTGGTCGGTGGCGCCCATGCGCAGGATCCCGGCGGCGTTCACCAGCACGTCTAATCGCTCGGTGTTCGCCAACAGGCGGCTGCACACTTCGCGTACCCGGTCGGCATCGGCGACGTCCAGCGTTTCGGTGGCAAACGGGTAGCGTTCGCCGTCAAAGGCGAGGTCGAAACCGGTGACGTTGGCCCCGGCCTCCACAAAAGCCAGCGCGGTGGCATAGCCAATGCCTTTACCGGCGCCGGTCACCCACACGGTCTGGCCGCGAAAATCCAGCGCCGCCATTATTGCACCTCGCGGGAAAGCAGCGCCCACCAGGCGTCGATGGTCGGGTTTTTCGCCAGCATCACGAAGTCGATATCGCCGTGCACTTTGCGCCAGCGGGCGGCGAGGGCCATCATCCGCACCGAATCCAGACCGTAGTCGATTAGGTTTTCATCATCCAGCGGTTCGTCGGATTCGTCGAGCAGCGGCAGGATCAGCGCGCGCAGCGCCGCTTTGCTGGCCGGCAGCGGCAACAGCTCTTCGGTCATCACCACGCGGCCGGAACGGCCGGCGACGTATTTCAGCGCCATCAGGTGCTCTTCGCGGCTGAAGTCCGCCAGCGCGTCGGCGACAAAGAACGGTTTGATATCGCGCATAAAGGCGTCGGTGGCGGTGGTCATGCAGCCGATATGGGCGTAAACGCCGGTGATGATCAGCTGGTCGCGGCCGCTCTCTTTCAGCATCTCTTCAAGCGGCGAGCGATGAAACGCGCTGTAGCGCCATTTCACCAGCACGGTGTCGTCTTCGTCCGGCGCCAGGGCGGCAATCACTTGCTGCTGCTCCGGCGAACGGGTCAGCCCCGGCCCCCACATATCATTCAGCAGGGCGCGGTCTTCATCGCTCTGCTCTTTCGGCTGGGCGGTGTAGTACACCGGAATGCCGTTCTGTTTGCAGAAGTCGCGCAGGGCGGCGATATTGGCCACCACTGTTTCCATCATCGCGCTGTTTTCGCCCCAGAAATTGAGAAAGTATTCCTGCATATCATGGATCAGCAGCGCGGCGCGGGAAGGTTCAAAGGCCCAGCTGACTTTGTTCGCCGGAATATCGCTGGCTTCCGGCAGCGCGTAAGCCTGTAATTTAGGGATTGCCATTTTCTGTTCTCCTTCAGCCCAGCTTGCCTTCGGCCAGCCACTGACGTAATTGTTTCTTATCGACTTTGCCCACCGGCGTCAGCGGCAGCGCGGCAACGCACTCCACGCGGTCCGGCAGTTTAAATTCAGCCACCCCCTGCTCGCGCAGGAAGCGGCGCACCGCGACGGCGCGCAGCGGCGAGGTCACCACGAGGTAAGCGCAGCTCTTCTCGCCCAGCAGATTGTCTTCAATGCTGACCAGCGCGGCGTGGATCACCGCCTCATGGCGCAGCAGCAGGTTTTCGATCTCTTCGGCGGCGATCTTCTCGCCGCCGCGGTTGATCTGATCTTTTTCCCGGCCCTGAACGGTGATATACCCGTCTTCATCGATCGAAATCAGATCGCCGGAGCAGTAGAAACCCTCGGCGTCGAAGGCTTCCGCGTTATGCTGCGGGCTGTTGTAGTAGCCGCGGAAGGTGTAGGGCCCGCGGGTCATCAGGCGGCCAACTTCGCCGCGTGGCAGCGGGTTGCCCTCGGCATCTGCCACCCACACTTCATCGTCCGGGCACATCGGGCAGCCCTGGGTATGGATGATCCGCTCAGGACTGTCGTTAAGGCGGGTGTAATTCACCAGCCCCTCCGCCATGCCGAACACCTGCTGCAGCTGGCAGCCGATTTCCGCCGGAATGCGCGCGGCGAGGGTCGCCGACAGGCGCGCGCCGCCGACCTGCAATAGCTGCAGCGATTGCAGTTGCGCGTTGCTGCCCCATTCGTGAATGGCCTGCAGCCACAGGCTGACCGCCGGCGGCACCAGCGAGGCAACGTTGATCTGATGTTGTTCAATCAGCGGGAAACAGAGGGTGGCGCTCGGGTCGGCGGCGAGGATCACCCGCCCGCCGGCGAGGAAAACGCCGAGCGAACCCGGGGAACTCATCGCATAGTTATGCGCCGCCGGCAGCGCGTTGAGGTAGCGCGTCTCAGCGTTGATCCCGCAGATCTCGTTGCTGCGGCGGATACTGTAGTCGTAATCGTTATGGGTGCGCGGGATCAGCTTCGGCGTCCCGGTGCTGCCGCCGGAGAGCTGGAAAAAGGCCACTTCGTCGGCAGGGGTTGGGTTGGCGATAAAGTTATCCGCCGGGCGGTTAATCTCTGTCGCCAGATTGCGCTCGCCGCCGTCGTTACGCAGCAGCGCCACGCGCAGGGAAGCATGTTCAGCAATAAACGCATGGAGGAAGCTATCGTCGGCAAACAGCGCGTGCTCGCGGTCGGCGATCAGCAGCGCCGGCTTAATCTGCGCGGCGTAGGCGTTAAGCTCGCTGCGCTGGTGGCTGAACAACGCGTTCACCGGCGCGACGCCGATGCGCAGCAGCGCGAAGAAGGTGATGTAAAACTCGGCGACGTTGCCCAGTTGCACCAGCGCGGTTTCTCCGCGCTTCAGTCCCTGACGCTGCAGAGAGCAGGCAAGGTTGTCCACCCGCTGGTTAAACTGGCGGTAGCTAATGTGTCGATCGCCATCGATAATCGCCACGGCGTCGTTTTCTGCGTGACGGGTGATCAGATTGGTTAACGGCAGATCCTGCCAGTAGCCTTTTTGACGATAGCGGGCCGCGAACTCATCCGGCCAACGGGTAAATGCAATCATCCTTGCCTCTTAATTCAAGCCAAATACGTTAAGCATGGTGGTCAGTTTGACGCCGGTTTCGCGCCATTCGCCCAGCGGCGAGGAGGCCGGAACAATGCCCGCGCCGGCAAACAGGCGCAGCGTACGCTGCTGCAGACGCGCGCAGCGGATGGTCACCACCCATTCGCCGTTGCCTTCATCGTCACACCAGCCGACGATGCCGCCGAACAGCTGACGGTCGAAGGGTTCCAGTTCGGCAATCAGGCGCTTCGCCGCCTGGTGCGGGAAGCCGCTCAGCGCCGGAGTCGGGTGCAGCAGGCAGGCCAACGACATGGCATTTTCTTCCGCCAGCGCCGTGCCTTCGATCGGCGTCGCCAGATGCCAGAGCGTCGGGGTGGTGATCAGCTGCGGCGATGACGGCAGCGACAGCTGGCTGCTGCGCGGGCCCAGCACGCTCTTCATCGCCTGGGTCACCAGCTCGTGCTCATGGCGATCTTTGCCGGACGCCAGCAGCCTGTTGCCCGCTTCGCGGTCCAGCACATCGTCAGGCTGGCGGCGGGCGGAGCCGGCCAGCGGCAGTGAGCTGAAGTGCGCCCCTTCTTTACGCAGCAGTAGCTCCGGGCTGGCGCCCAGCAGCACGCCGCCGTCGGCGAGCGGCACATGGAAGTTAAAGCTGGCGGGGTTCTGAGCGATCAGGCGCTCCATCAGGGCGCCGCTATCGACAGGATCGCGGGTAGTGATATCGATTAGTCGTGATAGCACCACTTTGTCGACTTCCGGGGTGGCGGTCAGCGCGGCGGCGCGTTCAACCATGGCTAGAAACGCGTCCTGCTCCGGGATCTCCCGGCGCTCCACCACCGCCATCGCCTCCAGCGGCGCGGCATAGCGGGCGGAACGCTGTTTTTCCGGTCGCGAGAACGCTTCCCAGCGCTCGGGGATATAAAGCTCGGAAGGCTGACAGGTGTCGAACGGGATGGCCCCGACCATCACCGGCTTGCGGATCCCCGCCGCCCGGGCCTCGGCAAAGGCGGCGGCCATCTGCTGCTGGAACTCGCCGTTCAGCGCATCGCCGCCGACAGCGGGCGCTGAGAGGCGGCGGAAGCAGCCTGAGGTGCTAAAACTGCGGTACGGCGACATAAAGAAGAAGCTGTCCGGCGACAAGGTCCGGGTAGGTTTCTGTACATCCTCAGCCAGTGACGTTTCCATATCATCCTCCAAAAACGATAAATATATTACGAATAATTATCATTTGTATTTTGGTTGGCTAACCTAAAAGGTATTGCCCGCCATGTCAACCGCGTTACGTCATCGCGCCGCCACTTTGGCTTGCATCCTGTCAACGCAAAGTTGAAAATGAGACGCATTTATTACCCTTCGAATCAGGATGCGATGACGTGAACTTCTCTTCTTTTTGCCGCCGCGGTGCGCTGACCGGCATGCTGTTGTTTTTAGGAATTACCTCAGCCCAGGCGGCGGACTGGCCGCGCCAGGTCACCGACAGCTACGGGACACACACCCTGCCGAGCCAGCCGTTGCGCATTGTCTCCACCAGCGTGACCCTCACCGGCTCGCTGCTGGCGATCGACGCGCCGGTGGTCGCCAGCGGCGCCACCACCCCGAACAACCGCGTGGCCGATAGCCAGGGCTTTCTGCGCCAGTGGAGCGAGGTCGCCAAAGCCCGCAAGCTGGCGCGGTTGTATATCGGCGAACCGAGCGCGGAAGCGGTGGCCGCCCAGATGCCGGATCTGATCCTGGTGAGCGCCACCGGCGGCGACTCCGCCCTGCCGCTGTACGATCAGCTCAAAACGATCGCCCCGACGCTGGTCATCAACTATGACGATAAAAGCTGGCAAACGCTGCTCACCCAGCTGGGGCAGATCACCGGCCATGAGCAGCAGGCCAGCGCGCGCATCGCCGACTTCAATAAACAGCTCGTTTCGTTAAAAGAAAAAATGAAGCTGCCGCCGCAGCCGGTCACCGCCCTCGTCTATACCGCGGCCGCGCACAGCGCCAATATCTGGACGCCGGAATCGGCCCAGGGGCAGATGCTCCAGCAGTTGGGCTTTAGTCTGGCGACGCTGCCAGGCGGCCTGCCCGCCAGCCACAGCCAGGGCAAACGCCACGATATCGTGCAGCTGGGCGGGGAGAACCTGGCGGCCGGACTGAACGGCCAGAGCCTGTTCCTGTTCGCTGGCGACCAGAAAGATGTCGATGCCATCTACGCCAATCCGCTGCTGGCGCATCTCCCGGCGGTCGAAGGGAAACGCGTCTACCCGCTGGGCACCGAGACCTTCCGTCTTGACTACTACAGCGCCCTGCTGGTGCTCCAGCGTCTCTCCAGCCTGTTCGGCTAACGCGGGCTGTGCCATCAGGACGGGAACCCAGCCTGAACGCTTTGCCGGGCGGCGCTGCGCTTGCCCGGCCTACAATGCCCGCGCCCCCAGGCCCGGTAAGGCGCAGCCGCCACCGGGCAATCGCCCCCTACTTAACTTTCTTTGACGATTTCCGGGCGCTGGAAGCGGCGCAGCTCGCGTAGCAGCCCCACCAGCAGCACGCCGACGAGGGCCAGCGCCCAGCCGCTGGCGCTGGCGGAAGCGACCGGCGTCATCACCGCCCCTAACCCGCCGAGCAGCGCCGCTCCGATGGCGTCGCCGGTAACGTTCTGGGCGGTCCACAGACCGTTAATCCGCCCGAGCATATGTTCCGGCGTCTGGGTCTGGATCAGGGTGTACTGCAGCAGCGAGCTAATAGCGCTCAGCCAGCCAAACAGCGCCAGGCACAGCGCGCCCAACGCCCAGTGTGGCATCAGGCTGAACAGCGCAATGGCGACAAAGGAGCACACCGTCGTCGCCAGCATCAGCGCGCCCGGCCGCACGGTCTGGGCCAGCTGGCCGCTGGTCAACGCCCCCAGCGCCGCGCCGAGCGGAATCGCGGCGTACAGCAGGCCAATCTGTCCGGCCGACATCTGCCAGCTCCCGGCCAGCGCCGGATAGAGCACCCGCACCGCGCTGGCCATGGTCAGCAGGCCGCCGAGCAGCGCAATCCCGCCGATAAGCGGGCTCTGACAGAGGAAGGTCAGCCCCGCCAGCAGGGCACTCAGCGGATGCTCACGCGGCTGCGGAGGCGGCGGCAGCTGCGGCAGACGCAGCAGGGTTAAGGTGGTGATAAACGTCCCCGCCGCCGCCAGGCCGAAGTTCCACGCCACGCCGCCGGAGGCCAGCAGCAGGCCGCCGATCATGGGCGAAATCACCGAGCCCAGGCGCACCGTCAGCATAGTGATGGCCCCGGCCTGCATCAGATTTTCCCGCCCCACCAGCGCCGGGGTCGCCGCCAGCAGCGCGGTCACACCTAAAGAAGCGAAGAAACCGTCCCAGATCCCCAGCAGATAAATCGCCGCCAGCGACGGCTCCGGCAGCAGGGCGTTCAGACACAGGCCGACAAAGCCCACGCCGCAGGTGCCGCGCGCCAGCAGGATCAGGCGTTTGCGCTCATAGCGGTCAGCTAGTACGCCCCCCACCATCAGGCCAATAAACATCGACGCGCCGGTCAAGGTCACCGACAACCCGACCTGCCAGGTCGAATGGGTCATCATCTGGATCTGCACCGGAATGGCCACGCCCAGCAGACCAAGCGACAGAATAGAGATAAAGCGAGCGATAAAAACGGCGCGAAACGCCGGGTGAGTTTTCAGCAGGCTGAGGTTAAGCAGCCAGGATTGTCGGTTCATTACAGCGCCTTGTCGTTATTTTTAATACCCTTTTTCCTGTGGGTCATGCTACCATAGCTGAATAAAATCGATAACGATAATTACTATCATTATCATATCAGGGATGTCAGTTATGTCGTTTTCTACGACCGCGGTACGCTCTGTCGCCGTGCCCGGATTGTTGCTACTACTCGCCTTAGCCGCCGCGCTTAGCCTGACGATCGGCGCCAAATCGTTGCCGATCGGCACGGTATTCACCGCCTTTAGCGGAACCTGTCAAAGCGCCGACTGCACCATCGTGCTGGATGCGCGCCTGCCGCGCACCCTGGCCGGTCTGCTGGCGGGCATCGCACTCGGTCTCGCCGGCGCGCTGATGCAGACGCTCACCCGTAACCCGCTGGCCGACCCCGGCCTGCTGGGGGTCAACTCCGGCGCCAGCTTCGCCATCGTCCTCGGCGCGGCGCTGTTCGGGATCACCTCTCCACAGGAGCAGCTGCTGCTGGCGTTTTGCGGCGCGCTCTGCGCCTCGCTGCTGGTGGCCTTCACCGGCAGCCAGGGCGGCGGCCAGCTGAGCCCGGTGCGCCTCACCCTCGCCGGGGTCGCCCTTGCGGCGGTGCTGGAAGGGCTGTCCAACGGCATCGCCCTGCTCAACCCCGACGTCTACGATCAGCTGCGCTTCTGGCAGGCCGGTTCGCTGGATATCCGCACCCTGCAGACGCTGAAAATTGTCCTGCTGCCGGTGGTGGTGGCGGGGATCGCCGCCCTGCTGCTGAGCCGGGCGCTTAACAGCCTGAGCCTCGGCAACGATACCGCCACCGCCCTCGGCAGCCGCGTCGCCCGCACCCAGTTGATCGGCCTGATCGTTATCACCGTCCTGTGCGGCAGCGCCACCGCCGTCGTCGGCCCTATCGCCTTTATCGGTCTGATGATGCCGCATATGGCGCGCTGGCTGGTGGGGGCCGATCATCGCTGGTCGCTGCCGGTCACCCTGCTCGCCACCCCGGCGCTGCTGCTGTTTGCCGACGTGATTGGCCGCCTGCTGGTGCCCGGCGAACTGCGGGTATCGGTGGTGAGCGCCTTTCTCGGCGCGCCGGTGCTGATCTGGCTGGTGCGCCGCCAGCCGCGGGGAGGTGGCCTGTGATTGCCCCGTCCCGCCGCCTGATAGCCAGCTGTCTGCTGCTGATGGCCGCCAGCCTGCTGATTTCCCTGCTCGGGCTGGCGCAAGGCCCGGTGCCGCTAACGATTGACCAGGTGTTCTCGGCGCTGTTCGGCGACGCGCCGCGCAACGTCACGATGGTGGTAAACGAATGGCGGCTGCCGCGGGTGTTAATGGCGCTGCTCATCGGCGCCGCGCTCGGCGTCAGCGGCGCCATTTTCCAGTCGCTGACCCGTAACCCGCTCGGCAGCCCGGACGTGATGGGCTTTAACACCGGCGCCTGGAGCGGCGTGCTGGTGGCGATGGTGCTCTTCGGCCAGAACCTGACGGCGATCGCCCTGGCGGCGATGGCCGGCGGGGTGCTGACCTCGCTGGTGGTCTGGCTGCTGGCCTGGCGCAACGGGATCGAGACCTTCCGCCTGATCATTATCGGCATCGGCGTGCGCGCCATGCTGGTGGCATTCAACACCTGGCTGCTGCTGCGCGCCTCGCTGGAGACCGCCCTTTCTGCGGGCCTGTGGAACGCCGGATCGCTAAACGGCCTGACGTGGGGTAAAACCTGGCCGTCAGCGCCGCTGATCCTGTTGATGCTGGTGGGCAGCGCCCTGCTGGTTCGCCGGATGCGGCTGCTGGAGATGGGCGACGATACCGCCTGCGCGCTGGGGGTGCAGGTCGAACGCTCGCGCCTGCTGCTGATGCTGGTGGCAGTGGTGCTCACCGCCGCCTCGACGGCGCTGGCCGGGCCAATCTCATTTATCGCGCTGGTGGCGCCGCATATCGCCCGCCGCCTGAGCGGCACGGCCCGCTGGGGATTAACCCAGTCTGCCCTGTGCGGCGCGCTGCTGCTGGCGCTGGCCGATTACGGCGCCCAGCGGCTGTTTATGCCCTGGCAACTGCCGGTGGGCGTGCTAACCGTCAGCCTCGGCGGTATTTACCTTATTGCTTTGTTGATTCAGGAGTCCCGCAAAAAATGAGTGCTGTCCCCTCCCGTTTGCGCGGCGAGCAGTTAACCCTGGCCTACGGGAACAAGACTATCGCCGAGTCGCTGAACGTGACCATCCCTGACGGCCACTTCACCGCCATTATCGGCCCCAACGGCTGCGGCAAATCGACGCTGCTGCGCACCCTCAGCCGCCTGATGGCGCCGGCCAGCGGCCATGTCTGGCTCGACGGCGCGCAGATCCAGCAATATGCCACGAAAGAGGTTGCCCGCCGCATCGGACTGCTGGCGCAGAATGCCACCACTCCTGGCGATATCACGGTGCAGGAGCTGGTGGCCCGCGGGCGCTACCCGCACCAGCCGCTGTTCACCCGTTGGCGCAAAGAAGATGAAGCGGCGGTAAACAACGCGATGCGGGCGACCGGAATCAGCGACCTGGCGCTGCAGAGCGTCGATACGCTCTCCGGCGGCCAGCGCCAGCGGGCGTGGATTGCGATGGTGCTGGCCCAGGAGACAGAGATTATGCTGCTGGATGAGCCGACCACCTGGCTGGACATCAGCCATCAGATCGACCTGCTGGAGCTGTTGAGCGAGCTGAATCGCGAGAAGGGCTATACCCTGGCGGCGGTGCTGCACGATCTTAACCAGGCCTGCCGCTACGCCACCCACCTGATCGCCCTGCGCGACGGCAAGATCGTCGCCGAGGGGGCGCCGAAGGAGATCGTCACGGCGGAACTGATTGAACGAATTTACGGCCTGCGCTGCACGATCATTGAGGATCCGGTGGCGCATACGCCGCTGGTGGTGCCGCTGGGCCGCCGGTAATTCTCCCTTTCCCCGGCTTGCGCTACCCTGAGCCGGGCTACCTGCTGTAGCCCGAACTCAACCGTTATCCCAGAATCTCCTTGACCACCGGGCCGATGGCTTCAAAGGCATGCGGGGAGATAATGTCGACGTGGGCGCAGTTCTGGCTGAACACCTCCAGCTCGCCCACCCATGGGCCCCATACGACCTGCGGATCCATCCCCGCCTGCCGCGTCTTCTCCGCCACGAACAGCGTCGCCTTGCCGTCAAACTTCGCGCTGTGCGCGGTGGTTAACAGCCGTACCGCATCGGCATAGTTGGCTTCGATGGCGCTGAACAGCTCGCCGGAGGCTTGCCCCTGCTGGGCGGCAAGAAACGCTTCGCGCTCGCGGGCAATCTCCGCCAGCACCGCCGGATCCAGTCCGTTAGTCTCTTTCTCCGCCCAGTTTTGCGTCTCCGGCGGCCAGGTATCCAGCAGGCCGAGGAAGGCCACCGCTTCGCCGCGCTGGCGCAAGCGGGCGGCAATGCCC
The DNA here is from genome assembly GCF_050378715.1 of Klebsiella sp. 2-CIP_Kleb. NCBI lineage: Bacteria > Pseudomonadati > Pseudomonadota > Gammaproteobacteria > Enterobacterales > Enterobacteriaceae > Klebsiella > Klebsiella sp. 2-CIP_Kleb. Next base: position 445,931 of record NZ_JBNRLG010000002.1, on the reverse strand, counting down.
TGGGCTAAGGTGCCGCCCAGCGAATACCCGAACAGGTAATAAGGGCCGTGCGGCTGCTGCGCCAACAGCGTTTGCAGATGATGCTCGCAGACCTCGTCGAGGCTGGCGGCGCTGGCCATCGGCCCCTGCGGGCGCGGCGACTGAATACCGGTAATTGACCAGCGCGGGCTGAGATAGCGCGCCAGCACGCTGAACTGCCAGGCGAAGCCGGAAGCCGGATGGAAGCAGAACAGCGTCGGACCGTCGCTCTCGCGCAGCGGCAGAAGCGTATCCAGCCCCAGGCGCTGAGCCTGCTCATCGCTGAGATCGGCCGTCAGCAGCACGCTCAGTTTGCCCACCGTCGAGGCCACCATCACCTGCCCCGGGGTCACCTGTCGCGCCAGCTGGCGGCTAAGCTGTGCCGCCAGGCGCATCGCCAGCAGCGAATGGCCGCCGAGGGCGAAGAAATCAGCATCGATATCATTCACCTCGCAGCCCAGCAGCTGACTGAAGGCGGCGGCGACAAGAGTTTCCATGCCGGGCTCCGGCGGCCGGCCGCTGCGCTCGCCGCCGAGGGTCGGCAGCGGCAGCGCTTTGCGATCCAGTTTGCCATTAGCGCTGAGCGGTAGGTCAGCGAGCTGCATCAGCACCACCGGCACCATATGCGGCGGCAGCTGTTCCGCCAGCCGCGCTTTCAGCGCCGCGGTATCCAGCGGCAGGCCGGAGTCAGAGACCAGATAGCCCACCAGCTGCCGGGCATCGCCGCCGGTCGCCGCCGCCTGGTTGAAGACGCAGGCGTGACTCACCGCCTGCGCCACGTCCGGCAGGGCCGACATCGCCCGGTCAATCTCGCCAAGCTCGATGCGCTGCCCGCGGATCTTCAGCTGATCGTCGCTGCGGCCAAGATACTCCACTGCGCCGTTCGCCAGCCAGCGCGCCACGTCGCCGGTACGATACATCCGCTCGCCAGGGGCAAACGGGTCGGCGATAAAGCGGCTGGCGGTGAGGTCCGGACGCCCCAGATAGCCCTGCGCCAGCTGAATGCCGGTGAGATAAAGATCCCCCGCCACCCCCGGCGGCACCGGGCGCATCGCGGCATCCAGAATGCGCAGCCCGGTGTTCCATACCGACCAGCCAATCGGCACGCTGCTGCCGGTCACCGCCGCCAGCTCAGGCCCGCAGGCCGGATACCAGCTGACGTCCACCGCCGCTTCCGTCGGGCCGTACAGGTTATGCAGCGGCGCGCCGGTCAAGCGCTCCCACTCGCGGCACAAGTCCGTCGGCAGCGCTTCGCCGCTGCAGAATACCCGCCGCAGCGTGCGGCAGGCGGCGACGCTGTCGGCATCCAGCGAGGCGACAAACGCCGCCAGCATCGACGGCACAAAGTGGGTGGTGGTCACGCCGTAGTGGGCGAAGAACTGCTGCATCGCCTGCGGGTCGCGGTGCGCCTCCGGCTCGGCCATCACCAGCCGCGCGCCGGCGATAAACGGCCACCAGAACTCCCACACCGAAACGTCAAAACTGCACGGCGTTTTCTGCGCCACCACGTCGTCGGCAGATAACGGATAGCGATCCTGCATCCACAGCAGGCGGTTGACGATGGCGGTCTGGCCGACCATCACCCCTTTCGGCCGTCCGGTGGAGCCCGAGGTAAAGATGATGTAGGCGGTATGGTCCGGTTTTGACAGCGCCAGCGGCGCGTCATCCGCAACGGCCAGCGGCTGCTGGTAGCAGAGGCTCTCCAGCCCGGGGATATCGCTGAAGCGGGCCAGCTGATCCTCCGAGGCGATCAGCAGCGACGGCCGGGCGTCTTCCAGCATCATCCGCAGACGGTCGTCCGGGTAGCCGGTGTCCAGCGGCAGCCAGGCGGCCCCCGCTTCGACAATGCCGTGCAGCGCCAGGGTCAGGAACACCGAGCGCGGCAGGGCCACCGCCACGCTGTCGCCCGGCTTCACGCCGCGTTGACGCAGCAGCTGCGCGAGCGCCACCACCTGCTGACGCATCTCGCGATAGCTGAACTGCCAGTTTGCATCCGCCAGCGCCGGGGCATCCGGGGTCTTCCGCGCCTGGTCGGCCACCAGCGCGCTGAGGGTGGTGGCGGGCAGCGGCATAGCGGTATCGTTGACCGCCGCCAGCCGGGCCAGCTCGTCGGCGGAGAGCATCTCCGCGTCGCCGCAGCGCAGCGTCGGATCGGCGGCAAACTGCGCCAGCAGCGCGGTCAGTCGCGCCATGTGGCGACGCAGCTCGGCTTCATCATACCGGGCCTTGTTGGCGAGGATCTCCAGCGACAGGCCGCCGGTCTCATCGGGGAACAGCGCCAGCTCAAGATCGTTGACCGGGCCGGTGGCGAGAGTATGGGTCACCGCCTCGACGCCGTCGATATCCAGTTGGTAATCAAAGACTTTGACGTTCAGCACCGGGCCGAACAGCGGTTCGTCCCCTGCCGCTTTGCCGCTGTCGCGGACGATCTGCTCGGCGTCATAGCGCTGATGGCGGCGCATCTTTTTCAGCTGAGCGGCGAGGCGCATCGCCAGGTCCGCCAGCGTCTCCTGGGCGTCAATATGCACCGCCAGAGGCAGGACATTGAGCACCGGCCCCGTCGAGGTCAGCGCCGCTGAGCCCATCCGGCGCATAAAGATAAAGCCCGCCGCGTAGTCCATCCGGTTGCACAGGCGGCCCAGCCACAGCGTGGTGAGCGCCAGCGCCAGATCAGCGGGCTGACACTGCGGCACATGGCTGGCCAGGCGGCGGAAGGCGTCGGCGTTCATCTCCAGCTTCATCCGCCAGATATCGCTCCCGGCGGCGCGTCCGCCCAGCGGCGCGGCAGAGAGTGAGGCGGGAGCCGGTAACGCCTGACGCTGGGCCTGCCAGAAAGCTTTATCCCGCTGCCAGGCCTCGCTGCCGGCGTAGCGCTGGTACTCGTCCACCACCTCGGCGAAGGAGGTGAAAGGCGACTCAGGAGTGGCTTCCCCGCGCTGCCAGGCGCGGTAGATGGCGGCGATCTGCCGGGTTATCGCCGGGAAGCTAAAGCCATCCACCAGCAAATGGTGATAACGCTGATACCAGTACCAGCGCTCGTCGCCGACGCGCAGCAGCTGATGGCACACCAGCGGGTTACCGCCGTCGACGCGCAGATCCTGCGCCAGATCTGCCTGCATCCGCTCCGTGGCGGCACGATGCGGATCCGGCGTCGTACGCAGGTCAATGATGGGCGGTTCGGCAAAGGTGCGCTCCGCCGCTACCCACTGCCAGACTTCCCCCTCCTGTTCCTCAAAGCGCAGGCTGAGGGTGTCTGCCTGCTGCAGACCGGCGACAATCGCCTTACCCAGCAGCGCGGGGTCGAGCGCGCCGCGCAGTTCAACATAGTGGGCCACGCTCCAGGCGCCAGGCAGAGTGGAGAGGCGCTCGGCCATCCAGATCCCCGGCTGCGCGGCAACCAGCGGTAAACGAGTGGTCATGGTCAGCTCCTTATGCCGCATGATGAGCGGGGGTCAGTGTCGGCCAGTTAGCCGCCAGCCAGGCGTTGCACGCCTCAACCGACTGCGGAGGGCACACTACCGTCCATCCGGCAGGCAGCGCGCAGTGCCCCGGCCACAGGCTGTACTGCTGCTGATCATTGCGCAGAATGTAAAACTGCCCTTGCGGATTGTCGAAGGGGTTACTGAATTGCATATCAAACTCCTGTCGTAAAGCGCTGTGCTAAGGGGGCGACAGCAGCGGCTGCCAGAGCTGGATAAGCCCTGCCGTCAGCCCGCCTCGCCAGCAGAGCGCATCATGCCCGCCGTCAACCTGACGCCAGAAAATTGTCTGCTGCGTGGTGGTGAGTTGCGCCAGCAGCGCCTGGTTGGCGCGAAAAATAATCGGTTCACGCTGGCCCGCCTCCAGCCAGATGCGCAGCCCGGCCGCGGACGCCTCGCCCTGGCGCAGACGTTCGCCGATAAAGCCCTCCCCGCGGCCATCGCGATGCGGCCACCAGTAGGAGCCTGACTGGCTGAGCACGCAGCCAAAGCGCTGCGGCCAGTTGAGGGCGGCGAACATCGCCGCCAGGCCGCCGAAGCTTTGCCCGGCCACCACCGTCCGATCCGGGCGGTCGCTGAACGGGGCATGGCCGCGGACCAGGGGCAGAAGCTCCTCCTGCACCGCCAGCCAGAAATCGCGATGACAGGGCAGCTCAACCCCGCGGCGCTGGTTATCGATCGCGTCGATCAGCAGGTAGACCGCCGGCGGCAGTTCCCCCTCGCGGGTCAGCGCGGCCAGCGGCGACCACACCGGCATGCTTTCGGCCCAGAACTGGCCGTCAAGCAGGATCGCCAGCGGCCGTGTTTGCGGATCGACGGCCTCGCCGGGGGTGTAGATCCAGACCCGGCGATGGTTGCCCAGACGCGCGCTGCGCCACTCAAGGCAACGAGCGGGAGAATGCGCTGCATTAAGCTGGTCCCAGCCGGGCTGCGCCGGCGCCTGCGGCATCTCCAGAGCCGAGACCCCATGGCCGCGTCCACCCCGCCAGCTGTGCGGGTTCAGCGGATCGGCTATCGCCCGCGGCAGCAGTTTGCGCCAGCCTTCGCGCAGCAGCGCGCGGTCCGGCTTATCAGCGCTGAACACCTCAGGGGAAAAATCATCGTCACGGTCGGAAGGAATAATGCAGTAGCTGCCGCGCCAGGTCGGCGACAGCGTGGTTCGCCAGCACCAGGCGTCGGTCCCGGGCAGACGTTGCAGCGATTGCGGCCGCGCATTTTGATGGTGGTCGGTCACGCCGGTGATATAGAGCCATACCCGACGGCGTGGAGAACGCGTTTCATCCCCTGCCGGATCCCGCCACCAGAACGTCACCTCGATGGCGTCATCCACCGCCCGGGACTGCGGACCCTGCAGGGTTCGCCACCACTCCTCGCTTCCTGTCGTTAACATTCTGTCATTAACCCTATGTATCGCGTGACTTTTTTAATTAATTGTCATTCTTTATTGATAATATTATTGATAACTATTTGCATTTGCAATAGCGTATTAGCGCGCCGTGGGAAGCGCGTCTTTCACAACACATGTCGAAGAGAGCTTATTCAGCTAGCGACGGAGTGCCTTTGCCCTCTTCCGGCAACATTTATGCCGCCTCCCCTCCCGGTGGGAAGGGGCGTTTGGGGAACGTGGCGACAAAAAAGCAGGAATAACAATGAATAACAGGATCAAATCCCTGGCCTTGCTGGTCAATCTGGGAATTTACGGGGTTGCTTTTCCGTTAAGCGCAGCGGAAACCGCCACCGACGATAAAAACAGCGCCGCGGAAGAGACCATGGTGGTCACCGCCGCCGAGCAGAACCTGCAGGCGCCGGGCGTCTCCACCATCACCGCCGATGAGATCCGCAAGCGTCCGCCGGCGCGCGACGTCTCGGAGATCATTCGCACCATGCCGGGGGTCAACCTGACCGGCAACTCCACCAGCGGCCAGCGCGGCAATAACCGCCAGATTGATATCCGCGGCATGGGCCCGGAAAACACCCTGATCCTGATCGACGGCAAGCCGGTCACCAGCCGCAACTCTGTGCGTCTCGGCTGGCGCGGCGAGCGCGACACCCGCGGCGACACCAGCTGGGTGCCGCCGGAGATGATCGAACGCATCGAAGTGATTCGCGGCCCGGCCGCCGCCCGCTACGGTAACGGCGCCGCCGGCGGCGTGGTGAATATCATCACCAAAAAAACCGGCGATGAGTGGCACGGCTCCTGGAACACCTATATGAACGCCCCGGAGCACAAAGACGAAGGCTCCACCAAGCGCACCAACTTCAGCCTCAGCGGCCCGCTGGGCGGCGATTTCAGCTTCCGCCTGTTCGGTAACCTCGACAAAACGCAGGCCGACGCCTGGGACATCAACCAGGGTCATCAGTCCGAACGCACCGGGATCTATGCCGACACCCTGCCGGCCGGGCGCGAAGGGGTAAAAAATAAAAACATCGATGGTCTGGTGCGCTGGGAATTCGCCCCGATGCAGTCGCTGGAGTTTGAGGCCGGCTACAGCCGCCAGGGGAACCTCTATGCCGGCGACACTCAGAACACCAACTCCAACGACCTGGTGAAAGAGAACTACGGCAAAGAGACCAACCGTTTGTACCGCAACACCTACTCGGTCACCTGGAACGGCGCCTGGGACAACGGCGTGACCACCAGCAACTGGGCGCAGTACGAACGCACCCGCAACTCGCGCAAAGGCGAAGGTCTGGCCGGGGGTACCGAGGGGATCTTCAACAGCAACCAGTTCACCGATATCGATCTGGCGGATGTGATGCTGCACAGCGAAGTCAGCATCCCGTTCGACTATCTGGTTAATCAGAACCTGACGCTGGGCAGCGAGTGGAACCAGCAGCGGATGAAGGATAATGCCTCCAACACCCAGGCGCTGTCGGGAGGAGAAATTCCGGGCTACGACAGCACCGGCCGCAGCCCGTACTCGCAGGCGGAGATCTTCTCCCTGTTCGCTGAGAACAACATGGAGCTGACCGACACCACCATGCTGACCCCGGCGCTGCGTTTCGATCACCACAGCATCGTCGGCAACAACTGGAGTCCGTCCCTTAACCTGTCCCAAGGGCTGTGGGACGACTTCACGCTGAAGATGGGCATCGCCCGCGCCTATAAAGCGCCGAGCCTGTATCAGACCAACCCGAACTACATTCTCTACAGCAAAGGCCAGGGCTGCTACGCCAGCAAAGACGGCTGCTATCTGCAGGGGAATGAAGATTTAAAAGCCGAGACCAGCATCAACAAAGAGATTGGCCTTGAGTTTAAACGCGACGGCTGGCTGGCGGGCGTGACCTGGTTCCGCAACGATTACCGCAACAAGATTGAGGCAGGCTATGCCCCGGTCTATCAAAACGGTAAAGGTACCGATCTCTACCAGTGGGAAAACGTGCCGAAAGCGGTAGTGGAAGGCCTGGAAGGCACGCTCAACGTCCCGGTGAGCGAGACCGTCAACTGGACCAACAACATCACCTATATGCTGCAGAGTAAGAACAAAGAGACCGGCGATCGTCTGTCGATTATCCCGGAATACACGCTAAACTCCACGCTGAGCTGGCAGGTACGCGATGATGTTTCGCTGCAATCGACCTTTACCTGGTACGGCAAACAGGAGCCGAAGAAGTACAACTATAAGGGTCAACCGGTTACCGGCAGCGAGAAGAACGAGGTCAGCCCCTACAGCATCCTCGGCCTGAGCGCGACCTGGGACGTCACCAAATACGTCAGTCTGACCGGCGGCGTGGATAACGTCTTCGACAAGCGCCACTGGCGCGCGGGCAACGCCCAGACCACTGGGGGTGCCACCGGCACGATGTACGGCGCCGGCGCCGAGACCTACAACGAATCGGGCCGCACCTGGTACCTGAGCGTCAACACCCACTTCTGATAGCGGGTTCTCCCTGCCCCGCCCTTGCAGGATAAAGGGCGGGGACAACCACGGTATTCTTGCCCTATGCGCATCCATCACGCCACCCTGCCGCTGGCCGGCTATACGCTGCAGCAGATCGATTTCGACCCGGCGACTTTCCAGCCTGAAGATCTGTTGTGGCTGCCCTACCACGCCAGCCTGAGCGGCTGGGGCCGCAAGCGGCAGGCGGAGCACCTGGCCGGGCGCATCGCCGCGGTGTACGCCCTGCGCGAGGTCGGGGAAAAACAGCCTCCCGCCATCGGCGATCGGCGCCAGCCGCTGTGGCCCGCGCCCTGGTTCGGCAGCATCAGCCACTGCGGCCAGCGCGCGCTGGCGGTAGTGACTGACCGGCCGGTGGGCGTCGATATCGAGCGCCAGTTTACGCCACCGCTGGCGGCGGAGCTGGAGAGCAGCATTATCAACGAGGTGGAAAAAAAGGTGCTGTTACACAGCGGCCTGCCCTTCCCGCTGGCGCTGACGCTGGCGTTTTCGGCGAAAGAGAGTGGGTTTAAGGCCTGGTCCTCTCACGCTTTAGCCCTGCCCGGCTTCCACAGCGCCCGGATTGTGGCACTCACTGCGCAGCAGATCCATTTACGTTTTACCGCCAGCTTCTCCGTACAGCTTGCTCATTTCACCTTGCAAATCAACCATCTGATAAAAGACGATTTCGTTATTACCTGTACCTGCCCGCCTCGCGAAGCGTGATCCTTTTCGCTTTTTAAGAAATTACCTGTGCAAACCGTAGACAGTTCTGGCTGTCCGCTTTATGGTTACATTGAATAATAAATCATTGTTGAATATATATTCAATGCAGAGATAATAATGAAAACTACCCTGATAAAGTCTGTTCTGTTTGCCTCCATGATGGCCGCATCTGGCTCACTTTTCGCCGCCGATAATGGCCTGATCGCAATCATTACCCCTTCACATGATAATCCGTTCTTTAAAGCCGAGGCTGACGGCGCAGCGGCGAAAGCGAAAGAGCTGGGTTACAGCACCCTGGTCGCCTCGCACGACGATGACGTCAACAAACAAAACCAATTGATTGAAACGGCTATTGCGCGGAAAGCCAAAGCCATCATCCTGGATAACGCTGGCGCGGATGCCACCGTCGGCCCGTTGGAAAAAGCAAAAGCGGCAGGTGTGCCGGCATTTTTAATCGACAGAGAGATCAATAAAACCGGCGTCGCCGTGGCGCAGATCGTCTCTAACAACTATCAGGGCGCCCAGCTTGGCGCAGAAAAATTCGCCAGCCTCCTCAACGGTAAAGGCAAGTATGTCGAACTGTTAGGTCGTCAGTCCGACACCAACGCCAGCGTCCGCTCGCAGGGTTATCACGATGTGCTGGACGACTATCCGGAAATGAAAATGGTCGCCCAGCAGACGGCGAACTGGAGCCAGACGGAAGCCTTTACCCGTATGGAAGCTATTCTGCAGACGAATCCGGATATCGTCGGTGTGATTTCCGGCAACGATACCATGGCGCTGGGGGCGGAAGCGGCGCTGAAAGCCGCAGGTAAAAACGACGTGATTGTCGTCGGCTTCGACGGCAGCGACTACACGCGCGACTCGATACTCAAGCAGGGCAACATTAAAGCCACGGTTCTCCAGCCTGGCTGGAAGCAGGCGCAAATGGCCGTGGAACAGGCGGACTTTTTCCTCAAGAACGGGAAAGCCCAGAAAGAAGAGAAGCAGTTGATGGACTGCATCCTCATCGATAGTGGCAATGCGAAAAAACTCAACATGTTCAACCTCAGCGAGTAAGGCGGAAATGATGCGGTTAAAACAATGGGGCGCCGTGATGATGGGCTGCGCCGCCCTGTTGCTGACGGCCTGCACGGTGGTGGACTTAGATGAGAATGGCAAGCCAGTGCTGCCTGCCGACCCGAACGCGAAACCCAGCTTCGACCATCTCACCCCGCAGCAGATCGCGCAACAAACCTGGCAATCTCGTGTGATTGACGCAGCGAACCAACATGCGCTGGACGCGACTGCGCTGGAAAAAGTGCGCCAGGCGTCTGGCGCTACGCCACAGAGCGTCTTTGTCCACCTGAACAGCGAGGTGACCGGGATTGACGTCGGCAACCCACGCGAGCAAAAGCTCAAACTTACGCTACACGGCCAGCCGTTGGTCGTGCAATTAGGTCCTGTCATGCGAGGCAATGCCATCCGCGATGCCAGCGGTTTCAAATTTGAAGACTTTACCAACCAGGTGCAGTTTGCGCAGCTTTCACGCGCCTACAATCGAGAGGCTATTAAACAGTTGCCGAAAGTGGACGCGAGCTGGACAGGCAAGCCTGTCGATATTCTCTTTGCGGTCACGGTTATTAACGGCAGTCTGCAGGATGCGGCCGCTCTTCAGCTAAAACAGGAGGTGCGCTGATGGCCAGTTCACCCGCAGAGGATATCATTTTACGCACCCGTGGTATTTCGATGTTGTTCCCCGGCACGGTGGCGTTGGATAACGTCGACTACAACGTCTGGCGCGGCAAAGTTAACGTGATCATCGGCGAAAATGGCGCCGGTAAATCAACGCTCATGAAAATTCTCGCCGGTGTGCAACAGCCGAGCCTGGGTGAAATGGAGCTCAACGGCAACATAGTCCATTTCTCCAGCACCCGCGAGGCCGCCGCCCACGGCATTGGTATGGTCCACCAGGAGCTGAACCTGTTTGAAAATCTTAGCGTCGCGGAAAATATCTTTCTTGGTCGCGAGCTACAGCGCGGGCTGACGCCAATTAACGAAGCAGAGCAGGAACGACAAGCCGCGGAGCTGTTGCAGCGACTCGATCAGCCGATCTCGCCGCGGGAGCTGGTGGGTAACCTGAAGGTCGGTCAGCAGCAGTTGGTCGAAATAGCCAAAGCGCTGGCGGAAAATGCGGACATTCTGATCCTTGATGAGCCCACTTCAGCCTTAAGCAAAACCGAGGTGGATATCCTGTTTCGGGTCATCCGCGAACTGACGCGTCAGGGGGTGTCCATTATCTACATCTCACACCGTCTGGAGGAGCTGATGGCCATCGGCGACGTCATTACCATACTGCGTGACGGCAAATTCCAGGCGGAGGCTAGGGTGAGTGAAATTGATGTGCCATGGATCGTCCGTGAAATGCTGGGCAGCGATCCGGTAAGCCATTTTCTTCCCCCGGATCGCCGCTTCGGCGCCCCACTGCTGGAAGTGGAGAACCTGACCTGCGTGAATGCCGCGGGCAATACGGTGGTGGATAACGTCAGTTTTAAAGCACATGCCGGTGAAATTATTGGGATCTACGGTCTGATGGGCGCCGGGCGAACCGAGCTGTTTGAATGTCTGCTGGGGACAGCGCGCCACTACTTTGGCAAGATCTGGCTGGACAGCAAACCGGTTCCCCAGCGGTTAACCACGGCCGAACGTATCCGCATGGGCATGAGTCTGGTGCCGGAAGATCGTAAGCGGACCGGGATTTTTCCCATCTCGTCAGTCGCCAGCAATCTGACCATTGCCAGCCTGTGGCGTCGTCTTCAGCGCGGGTTAACCATTGCCACTAAAAAGGAAGAGGCCGTCGTCGCCAGCACGATTGGCAATCTCTCCATTAAGGTCTCATCACCAGAGGTCGAGATCCAGGCGCTCAGCGGCGGCAATCAGCAAAAGGTGGTTATTGGCCGTTCGCTGTTAACCAATCCGAAGGTGCTGTTTCTTGACGAGCCTACGCGCGGAATCGACATCGGCGCCAAGGGGGATGTGTTTCGCATGATGGTGCAATTGTCGCAGCAGGGAATGGCAGTGGTGTTCTCCACCTCCGATTTAAAAGAAATCATGGCGGTCTCTGACCGTATCCTGGTGATGTCAGGCGGCAAACTGACCGCCGATATCGTTCGTGACCAGGCCGAAGAGTCGGCGCTGGTTTCAGCAAGCGCTCAGGGGTTCTAAGATGAAAATGACACAATCGGTCGCACTGGCGCCGCGCGGCGGAGCCTCTCTCTCCCGTGAAAATATCCTGCTGTTGTTATTAAAACTGCGCACCTTTATCGCGCTGTTCCTGATTGTCGGCTTCTTCACGATGACCGTGCCCGGTTTTTTATCCGCTGGCAGCATGGTGATTATGATTAAACACATTGCGATTAACGCCTTTCTGGCGTTGGGGATCACCTTTGTCATTATCACTGCCGGTATCGACCTTTCGATTGGCGCTACGCTCGGTCTCTGCGGAATGATAGCCGGCTGGCTTATCACCAAAGGGATCGTCTTGCCGATGTTCGGCATCGCCATTTTTCCAAGCGTGTGGGTCATTGTGCCCCTGGTGCTGCTGATAGGCGCGCTGATTGGCGCCGTTAATGGCTGGATCATTACCCGCTACAATGTGGCGCCGTTTATCTGCACCCTCGGTACCATGTATGTGCTCCGCGGAGCCGCGATGCTGACCTCTGATGGCCAAACCTTCCCCGGGCTCGCGGGCAATCCGCAGCTGGGCAACACGGGTTTCGATGAAATTGGCGCAGGTGCGCTCTTTGGCATCCCGTGGGCCATCTGGCTGATGATCCTGCTGGCGCTGATCATCGCCTATATCGCGCGGCGTTTGCCCTTTGGCCGCCATGTTTACGCGATCGGTGACAACGAGCGCGCCGCCGAGCTCTCCGGCGTGAAAGTGAAGCAAATTAAAGTGCTGGTCTACACGCTGTCCGGTTTTTGCGCCGCCATTGCCGGGATAGTGGTCTCCGCGCAGCTGCTGGCCAGCCATCCGGCTAACGGTACCGCTTTTGAGATGAATGCTATCGCCGCCGTCGTACTGGGCGGAACATCACTGGCCGGCGGCCGGGGAACCATCCTGGGTACGCTGATTGGTGCGTTTGTCATCGGTTTTCTCGCCGACGGGCTGGTGATGATGGGGGTGAGCGAGTTCTGGCAGATGGTCATCAAAGGGATCGTGATTATTGTGGCGGTCATTATCGATCAGATGCAAAACCGGATGCAGCAGAAGGCGGCGGTGGTCGCCCAGAAAGCGGTCATGGAGAATAAGTAACCGCAAGACCTCCTGTGGCTCAGACCACAGGAGGCGAGACTGACTCACGATGCGCCTTTCTCCGAGGCGCTTCGCAAAACCTCATCGAAAAATCCTGCCCGACAGCAAGCGGTGGTAGCATCCCGCCACTCTGCTCTGCCAGGCAAGGAAGCCATGAAAAAACGTCCTCACTCGACCCCGCACGACAGTCTGTTTAAGCGCTTTCTGCGCGACAGCGAAACCGCACGCGATTTTCTGGATATTCATCTGCCGCCCGCGCTGCGGCAACTGTGCGACTTAAGCACTCTGCACCTGGAATCCGGGAGCTTTGTTGAGGACAACCTGCGCGCCAGCTATTCCGATATTCTCTACTCTCTGCAGACCAGCAAGGGAGAGGGCTATATCTATGTGGTCATTGAGCATCAGAGCACCCCGGACAGCCATATGGCATTCAGACTCCTGCGCTATGCCCTCGCGGCCATGCAACAGCATCTTGATCGCGGCCATAAAGCGCTGCCGCTGGTAATTCCCATGCTGTTTTATCATGGCAGCATTTCTCCCTATCCCTTTTCACTGTGCTGGCTGGATGAGTTTCCACCTGACTCACCGGCAAAACAGCTTTATCTCGGGGCCTTTCCGCTCGTCGATGTGACCGATATTCCCGACGACGCCATATTACAGCATCGGCGGATCGCGCTTCTGGAACTGGTCCAGAAACACATCCGTCAACGCGATCTTAGCCATATCCTCCAGCAGTTGGTGGAGGTGGTGCTGATGGGATACACTGACCACCAGCAGTTCAAAACGTTATTTACCTATATGTCGCTGCATGGTAATAGCGCCGACCCGGATAACTTTATCGACCAGTTGGTCGAACGTCTGCCGCAATATGAGGATACCCTGATGACGATTGCCGAGTACCTGAAGCAGAAAGGTCGCGAAGAGGGAAAACAACGCTGGTTACAGCAAGGCCAGCAAGAGGGGCTTCAGGAAGGTTTACAGGCGGGTGAGCATCGCGAAGCCTGCCGCATCGCGCTGATGATGTTAGAGAACGGTATGGACACTGAAACCGTGTTGCGGATGACTCGCCTCAGCGCGGACGAACTGGCGACGCTGGCACGCCAAGCACGCCAGTCTCCACCCCCGCTTAGCCCTTAATTAACGCGCGCGCGGTCGGGAAGTCGGTGATCAGGACATCAATATAGTCGCCCTGCAACGCGCCGCGGATGGCGTTCTCTTTGTCCACGCCGCCGGCCAGCGCAATCACCTGCGGACAGCGACGAATTTGCTCAAGCTCCATCCCGATCACCGGATCCTCATCCTGGCTCAGTACCGGTTTGCCCGCCGCATCATAGTAATGCAGGCAGATATCCCCCACCGCGCCGCGCTCCGCCAGCAGCTGGAGCATGCTTTCATTATAATAGTTACCGGAGTTTTTCAGCAGCTGAGAAGGCTCCAGTTCACCAATACCGACGATGGCCACATCCACTTCGGCAAATTTCGCCACCACCGCCGCGACGTCCGGGCTGTTTACCAGACGGCTGCGCTCCTCCACGGAATGCTCAATACTCTGCGACGGCAACAGCCACGCCGGGCAGCCTAAATGCGCCGCCAGCTGCTGGGTTAAAATGGTAGCCTGCACGTTGCCGTTGGGACCGACGCCGCCCAACAGCTGAATCACCCCGGCGGCGCGAATGTTCTGCGGATGCATCTCATCCACCATGCAGCGGATCGTACTGCTCCAGGACGAGATACCCACGAGGTCTTCCGGCCGCAGCCGCGTTTCGACATAGTGCGCCGCCGCGCTGCCGATGGCATGCTTTACCTGGCTGTAACTGGCATTCTCGCCCACATCCACGACTATCGCTTGTCGAATGCCAAAACGCTCCTCAATCGCCTTTTCCAGATCGACAAAAATGTTTGTCGGCTGGACTACGGTAATTTTCACCAGCCCCTCTTTCTGGCAGCGGGTAAGCGCCCGTGAAACAAAAGACTGGGACAGATGCAGCAGCGAGGCGATCTCGGACTGCTTTTTATTCTCGCTGTAGTAAAGCGTGGCGATCTTCACCAGCAACCGCTGTTCATCCTGCTTCGACATGGCATTCCCCTCTGTTTTCTGCTCGTTATTTTTATGCATCATTGAATAGATAACAAGCGCAGCGCCCTTTTCCCGACGATCCAAATGTGATCGTTTTCTCCTTTTTTAGAAAATAGGCCGTACAAATCGTGGACAAACCCCGTCGCAGGGCATATCTTACCTATGTGAATAATAAATCAGTAGTGAATATATATTCAATCACTTATTAATACTTTGTTTTGTCGACGATAAAAGGTAGTCAGGATGGAAAGTGTTTTTTTACCCTGCTGGAATATTTATTCATACAAGAATTTACTTTCAAGAGGTGTTTTATGAATCCGTTTTCACTCTCCGTTAAGGAGTTAGAACAAAAAGCACGCGCCATCCGCCGCCGCATCATCGTCTTAAATGCGGAAAGCCCGGCAGGCGGCCACACCGGTGCAGATTTGTCACAAGTCGAACTTCTGACCGCCCTCTACTTTCGCATCCTTAACTGCTCTCCTGCGCTAGAAAAGAGCGACGAGCGCGATATTTATATTCAATCGAAGGGGCACGCTGTCGGCGGTTACTACTGCGTGTTGGCCGAGGCAGGCTTTATCCCCCTTGACTGGCTGGCAACCTATCAACACGCCGACTCGCATCTGCCTGGACATCCGGTGAAGCACAAGACGCCGGGTATTGAGCTCAATACCGGCGCATTGGGCCATGGTCTGCCCGTGGCGGTAGGCATTGCGCTGGCAGCGAAACGCGATAACAACCCGCGTCGCGTATTTGTCGTCACCGGCGATGGCGAACTGGCGGAGGGCAGCAACTGGGAGGCCGCGCTGGTCGCCGCCCACTACCAGCTGGATAACCTTATTATTATCAACGACAAAAATAATCTGCAGCTGGCCGGTGCGACCAAAGAGATCATGAATACCGACCCGCTGGATGAAAAATGGCGCGCTTTCGGCATGGAGGTCACACAGTGCAACGGCAACGATATGGCGGAGGTGGTCGCCACCCTTGAGCGCTTGCAGCCGAACGGGAAACCACACGTCGTGATTGCCAATACCACCAAAGGCGCAGGTATTTCATTTATTCAGGGAAGGCCCGAGTGGCATCACCGGGTACCGAAAGGAGAAGAAATTGAACTGGCGCTGGAGGAACTGAAAGATGAGTAATAGCGAACATCTCGCCACGGTGATGGTGAATGCCTTTATTGATGCCGTAGACCGCGGCGTGGATCTGGTGCCAGTAGTGGCTGACTCCACCTCAACGGCGAAAATTGCCCCATTTATCAAAAGATTCCCTGGCCGGCTGGTCAACGTCGGCATCGCCGAGCAGACGCTGGTTGGCGCTGCCGCCGGCCTGGCGCTGGGGGGTAAAGTGGCCGTGACCTGCAACGCGGCGCCATTCCTTATCTCACGTGCCAATGAGCAGATTAAGGTCGACGTTTGCTACAACAACACCAACGTCAAACTGTTCGGGCTGAACGCGGGCGCCAGCTACGGTCCGCTGGCCAGCACTCACCATAGCATTGACGATATCGCCGTTCTGCGCGGTTTTGGCAATATTGAAATTTACGCGCCGTCCAGTCCCGGCGAGTGCCGACAGATTATCGATTATGCCCTTGCCCACATCGGGCCAGTGTATATCCGCCTCGATGGTAAAGCGCTACCGGAACTGCATGACGAACATTACCGGTTTATTCCGGGCAACATTGATGTGCTGCGTTCGGGGCGTGATGTTGCGTTGGTTGCTATGGGCTCAACGGTACATGAAATAGTGGAAGCCGCCGCACAACTCGCTGCAGAAGGTATTGACGCCACCGTTATCAGTGTCCCATCTATTCGTCCTTGTGATACCCAGGCGCTACTAAAGGCAATACAGTCCTGTCCGGTCGCGATCACGGTGGAAGAACACAACGTCAACGGCGGCGTCGGGAGTCTGGTGGCGGAAGTGCTGGCCGAGGCCGGATGCGCTATCCCGTTGAAACGCTTAGGTATCCCTGACGGGCAATACGCCATTGCCGCCGATCGCGCCGCCACGCGCGCGCGCCATGAAATCGATGCCGCCGGGGTGACGAAGTACGCCCGCAAGCTGCACACAAAAAAAGCATCCTGAAAAATAACAAGAACATCTTACTGGAGAGAACGCAATGTCCCGTATTCCTCAACAACTCACCATGGGCGTCATTATTGGCAATCGGGGATTTTTCCCCAGCTATCTGGTCGCCGAAGCGCGCGAACAGGCGGTAGCCCTGTTTAGCCGCCTTGGGATTAACACCATTATGCTTGATCCATCCCAGACGGAACTGGGTGGCGTGGAAACCCGGCAGGATGCCAAAATTTGCGCCGAGCTGTTCCGCACCCACCGCGACAACATTCACGGTGTCGTGGTGCTGTTACCCAACTTTGGTGATGAAAAAGCCATCGCCGAGACGCTGCGCCTCTCCGGTCTCAACGTCCCGGTGCTTATTCAGGCCGAAGAGGATAATCTGGATAAAATGGGGTTGTCGACGCGCCGCGATAGCTTCTGCGGCAAAATTTCCCTTTGCAACAACCTGCGCCAGTACGGTATCCCGTTTACGCTGACCACCCAGCACGTTTGCGCACTTAGCGGCGAGGTGTTTGAGCAGGATCTCCGGCGCTTCACGCAGATATGTCGCGTGGTAAACAGTATGCGCGGTGTACGCGTTGGCGCGATTGGCGCCCGTCCTGCGGGCTTTAACACCGTGCGCTACAGCGAAAAACTGCTCGAACGTTTGGGCATCGCAGTGGAAACGTTAGATCTATCCGAGGTATTTACCCGGATTAAGTGCCTGCGTGATGACGATATTCGTGTGGATGAGAAGCGCCGCCTGCTGATCGATAATGCCGACGCCAGCGGTATTCCGGCAGATAAACTGATCACTATGGCAAAACTGTTTGTGGTCCTGAGCGAGTGGATTGTTGCCAACGATATCGACACCACCGCGATTCAGTGCTGGACCTCGCTACAGGAAAATCTGGGGATTAACGTCTGCTCCATCATGAGCGTGATGTCCGGACAACTGATGCCAAGCGCCTGTGAAGTCGATGTCATGGGCGCGCTCTCCATGTATGCACTCGCCAGCAGCAACCTGAGCCCCGCCTCGATCGCGGACTGGAATAATAACTTCGGCGACGATCGCGATAAATGTGTGCTGTTCCATTGCGGGAACTTTGCCTCGGCCAGTCTCGAGTCGCCGCACATGGGAACGGCCGATATTATCGGCACCACCGTCGGCAAAGAAAACACCTGCGGTGCCGTGCATGGTCGCATGAAAAGCGGCGCGCTGACCTATTTTCGCCTCAGCACTGACGACCTGACTGGCGAAATCAAGGCCTACGTCGGCGAAGGCCAATCGGTTGACGATCCCCTGGATACGGTAGGCTGTCGGGCGGTCATTCAGGTTCCCCACCTGGAAAATCTGCTGTCGTGGATCTGCCGTAACGGCTTTGAGCACCATGTCGCGATGAACCATTCTGCCAGTGCTTCAATTCTGCACGAGGCGTTTACGCGATACCTGGGCGTGTCGACCTATCTCCACCAGTAAGGCCGGAGGCCGCTATGTCGGTAAACAAGGATATTATTATTGCCCTCGATGAGGGCACGACCAATGCCAAAGCCGTTGCCTTCGATAGCCACGGGCGGGTAATCGCGCAATTTTCCCGCGCGCTTGAGATCGCTACGCCTCAGGAAGGATGGGTAGAACAGTCAGCGGAGCTTCTGCTTGCCGCGTCGCTGGAGGTGATTTCTCGCACAGTGGCCGCTGTTGGCGCGGAGCGTGTGGCGGCCCTGGCGATCAGCAACCAGCGCGAAACCGTCGTGGGCTGGTATCGGGAAACGGGCGAGGCCATAGCGCCCGCCCTGAGCTGGCAATGTTCACGTAGCGCCACATTTTGCCGCTCGCTGCGTGAACAAGGCCATGAGCCGCAGATCAAGGCGGTAACCGGTCTGCCAATCGCCCCGCTCTTTTCCGCCTCGAAAATGCGCTGGCTGTTGGACCACACGCCGGATGGCCTCAACCGGGCGAAAGATGGCGAGATTTGCCTCGGTACGGTGGATAGCTGGCTACTCTGGCACCTGACGCAAAGCCAGCAATTTTGTTGTGATTACGCGAACGCGTCTCGTACGCAGCTCATGAATCTGCAAACAGCGGACTGGGATACCGATATGCTCGCCCTGTTTGGCATTCCGCGTGCAGCACTCCCGGTGATAAAACCATCGAGCGGCCTTTTTGGTTACACCGCTGGTTTAGCCACCCTCCCTGATGGGATCCCGGTAATGGCGATGATTGGCGATTCACATGCCGCCCTTTTCGCCCACGGTCTGGGCGCCGCCGGTTGCGTTAAAGCTACTTACGGTACAGGAACCTCGGTGATGGCGCCCGTCGATTCGGTGGCGTGTCACGTCAGCAATCTCGCCACCACGGTGGCCTGGCACGACGGAGAAAAGCTGGTCTATGCACTGGAGGGGAATATTCCCCATACTGGCGATGCGGTGGCGTGGATGGCCGACAGTACGGGCTTGAGCGAACTCTCTCCCGTTGAGCTGGCCCAGGCGCTGAATGCTCTGCCTCGCTCGGTAGACTCCACCTTAGGCGTCTTTTTTGTACCTGCCCTCACCGGCATGGGGGCGCCCTGGTGGGACGAGAATGCCCGCGGACTGATCCATGGGTTAAGCCGGGGGGTGAAGCGTGCCCATCTCATTCGTGCCGCGCTCGAGTCTATTACCTACCAGATTGCCGATGTAATCACTGCGATGCGTGCCCATCATGGCTTTACGCTCAACACGCTGCTGGTGGATGGGGGCCCCACCAAAAACGACTGGTTAATGCAGTACCAGGCCGACCTGCTGGGTTGTCCGGTGATGCGCAGCGATGTGGCCGAGCTGTCAGCGACCGGTGCGGCACTGCTGGCGCGTAAAGCGTTGCACAAGCTGACGGTGGCAGAGCTTCAGCCCTTTTTGCCAGAACACATCACTTATGCGCCAGACCCGCTCCGGCATCATCGGCTTGTGCAGCGATGGCAGTCCTGGCAACACGCGGTGACGCTGGCAAGACGCTGAGCGCAACCCAGCCGGGCGATAACGTCTTCGTCCGGCTGCAATCCAACGCGCCATCCCCGCCGTTAACTCAGCGGATACTGTTGAAACGCCGGCAGCGCCTCCCCCTTCTGCGCCAGCGCGCGAATATGCGCAAACTCCGCTGCCGGCACCACCGCCGGGATCATCAACTGGATAAAGGACCAGACCACCGTGCTGGTGACCATCACCTGGTCCGGATGCGCGGCGACAGCGCGGTCTGCCAGCCGGGCGTCCCATTCCCGACAGGCGGCGAGCAGCTGGCCGGTCACCCGGGCTATCCACGGCTGATGCTGCTTCTCTTCCGGCCGCAGACGGTGCTCATAAACATGCTGGACCGCTTTTTCACTGGCGGCGAGGATCACCCCCAGCAGGTGCAGGTCGTGGGCCAGCGCCTCGGGATGAGCGGGAAGCAGCCGACGCCCGGCGGGGTTGGCCGTTTCGAAATAATGGAGGATCAGCGTGGAGTCCATCAGCTGCGTCCCGTTATCAAGAATCACCGTCGGTGCCTTGACCACCGGATTAATACGGGAGAATTCGTCAAAGCCGCTAAAAACCGATAGCGGCAGGCTCTCGAATTCCACGCCATAGAGCGCCAGAGAAACCGCCACGCGTCTTACATAAGGTGAATCCATCATACCAATGAGTTTCATCGTCACTCCTGCCTGCGATAAAGGGGTTGCTGGCTTACCTTACTGGAAAACCCGCCCCGCGAATATCAGGGGATGCTTACCGCAATGGTTAGGAAAACTAACAAACTGGCGCCACGGGGTAGTCCGCCGGTCTCCCCTGTGCTATACCGACTGAGACAGCCTGCATCCCCTCGACAGCCTGTTCACGGCGGCTATAAAACCCGCTAACCCGGTAGTAACGTTAACGTATCGACTCACTGACTGAGAGATCACCATGGCAGATTTTCCCCCTGTCGCCAGCCTGCGCAGCTTTGAGGCGGTGGCGCGCCTCGGCAGCGTGACGCAGGCCGCCCACGAAATGAGCGTGACCCATTCGGCGGTCAGCCAGCACATCAAACAGCTGGAAGCCCTGGTCGGCGTCTCACTGTTTGTCCGCCACGGCCGCGGGGTGCGCATTACGGAAGAGGGGCGGCTCTATGCCCTGCAAATCCGCGAGGCGTTACAGCACATCGCCGACGCCACGCGGATGGTGCAGATCAAACCCCGCACCATGGAACTGACCCTGGCGACCCTCCCCTCCTTTGGCTGCCACTGGCTGCTGCCGCGGCTGGCGCGCTTTCAGGCGCGACATCCGCAGATCGCGGTGCGCCTGCTGACCAGTCTGGCGGTAGTCAACCTGCAGCAGGAGGGTATCGATCTGGCCATTCGCATGGGGCAAGGCGACTGGGAGGGGATGGAAAGCCGGCATCTGTTTGCCGATGAACAGCTGGTGGTGGCCGCGCCGCACTATCGCGGCGGCGACCTGCCGACCACCCCGCAGGCGATCGCCGCCAGCGATATCGTTTTTTCCATGGAGTCGTGGCACGCCTGGTGCAGCCAGGCGGGGCTGGAAAAGACCATCGTCCCCGCGGGCCTGCGCCTGAACGACTCCAACCTGGTGCTGGAGGCGGTTCGCCTGGGGGCCGGCGTGGCGCTGGAGCGGCGCTCGCTGGTGGCGGGAGCCATAGCCCGCGGCGAGCTGGTGCAGCTCACCGCCGTCACCGTCCCCTACCCCTGGCACTACTGGCTGACCGTCTCCCCGCAGGCGGAGAACCGGCCGGAAATCGCCCGGTTCATCGCCTGGCTGGAAGAGGAGATCGCCCTCTGGCGCCAGCAGATCAGCGCTTAGCCTTCGGCCGACGGCGGCAGGCCAGCCCGGGCGGCGTGCTCCTGGGAGAGACGCCAGAAATCGTGCCCGG
This sequence comes from Klebsiella sp. 2-CIP_Kleb., assembly GCF_050378715.1. Lineage (NCBI taxonomy): Bacteria > Pseudomonadati > Pseudomonadota > Gammaproteobacteria > Enterobacterales > Enterobacteriaceae > Klebsiella > Klebsiella sp. 2-CIP_Kleb. The sequence goes on along the minus strand of NZ_JBNRLG010000002.1, from coordinate 424,522 downwards.
CGGGATACTGATAGAGGCGCAGGGAGAACTGCCCGGCCACCGCGGTAATGTACTCAAATATCGCCGACTGGGTGTTTTCGTAGTCTTTCCACAGCGTCGAGGAGGTGAAGCAGTAAATCTCCAGTGGGATACCCGACGGCGACGGTTTCAGCGTTCTCGCCACAATGTACATCTCCTTAATAATATCCGGCCGCTCGGCGAGATAGTGCATCAGGTAGTGGCGAAACAGAGTCAGGTTGGTCAGGCCGTTATCGACAAACCAGCGGTCCGCCACGCCGCCGGGATCCCGGCCGTCAAGCAACGTGGTCAAAGGCTCATTCACCCCGCGGATGGCCAGCATCGAGGAGAGCATCTCCTGGTCGAGAAAACGCACCGAGTGCTGATCGATGGCGATACTGCGCATGATCCGCCGCGCCCCGGAGGAGAACATCGCCTGCCAGTTGGTATAGGTCTCGGTGAGGAAATTCTTGGTGGGAATACGGGAGATGGTATTGTCCCAGTTGCGGATGGTAATGGTGTGCAGCGCGATATCCGTCACCTCGCCGCTGAGGTTCTTGTCAGGCATTTCAATCCAGTCCCCCAGCTGGAGCACGTCGTTGGACGACAGCTGAACGTTCGCCACCAGCGACAGCAGGGTATGCTGGAACACGATCATCAGTACCGCCGCCACCGCCCCCAAACTGGAGATAATAATAATCGGCGATTTATTCGACATCACGGCGAGGATCATAATCGCCGCCAGGATGTGAACTAAGATTTTGCCTATCTGGATATAGCCCTTAATGGAATGATTTTTACGTTTGGTTTTTCGCAGATAAGAGCTGTTGACAATATCCAGCATCTCGTTGAAAAACACCGACATAAAAATAAAAAACAAGATCCCGCAGACGGTATTAATCGCCGTCACCAGCGATGCCGGCATCGCCGGCATAAACTGCAGAACGTAATAGACGATAATAACCGGAATGAAATTGGACAGCTTTTCGGCGATGCGTCGATCCTTCTCCAGCGGCACGTCCTGTTTATGGCTACTAAAGAAGACCTTACGCACCACTTTAATCAGCAAGAACTTGCATAAAAGGTGGGCAAATATGCCGGAGAGCAGCAGCAGAATAAGGTTAAATCCCACCGCCAGCGCCGGATTACTCTCAATAAACGTCAGTAGATGATTCACATACGCCATGCTTTATCGCCTGAATAACTATGCCATTTCGCTAACTGCTTTATCACAAGGGCATATATTGGAAAAAGTTAATCAATCCGCATCATGGCATATCGCTTAGCGTAACGTCCATGCGCGCACCGCCGCTAATCATTCACGGGATATATGTCAAAGTTTGCATTAATCATTATCTACGCTCACTATAAAGAGGCTTGTTATCAGGACGGAATAAGTCCAGGAGGAAACATGTTTAAAACGCTTACCGCTATTATCGCCTTAGCCGCCTCCGCCAGCGTTATGGCGCAAGGCGACGTCACGCTGAACAGTCTGGCCCACGATAGCGCCACCCGGGCGTCGTTTAACCAGATGGTCAAAGGCCATCAGCTGCCCGCCTGGGTGACCACCGGCGGCACCGGTTCGCCGGCGCAGACGGTGAAGCTGGGCAGCGAATCCTGGCAGGTGTTAAGCGCCTGCAAACCCCACGACTGCGGCCACGAGCGTATCGCGGTGATCTGGTCGGAGAAAAGCAAACAGATGTCAGGTGTTTACTCGGTGGTCGATGAAAAAACCGACCAGGAGAAGCTGACCTGGCTTAACGTCAGCGACGCCCTGTCCATCGATGGCAAAACCGTGCTGTTTGCCGCCCTCAGCGGTAGCCTCGACAACCATCCGGACGCCTTTAACTACCAGTAACCGCCCGTCGCCCCCGTCAGCCTTTCGCCGACGGGGGCTCCCTGGCTAGCCATCCGGGAACATCACGCTGTTCCCCGGCGCTTCCCTGTGCAAATGGATAAAGTTCAGGTGCCGCTCGTACTGGTCGAGAATATCGGTGATCACCTGCTCTTTGCTGTAGTCCATCAGGTCGTTACCCTGGCTGCCCTCCAGCAGGAAGGTCTCCAGCCGGTAATAGGTGGATTTCCCGCTGCGCGCCCGGTAGGTAAAGCCCGGCACCGAGTACTGCTGCGGCCAGATCTTGTAGATAAAGTTCTGCTCGTCGCCCATGTGCACCAGCAGGTCGAGGTGGCCAAGGTTCTCACCCTCTTCCGGCGGCAGGCTCTTCAGTTCCACCGCGGCGCCGCGCAGCCGCAGCTCCTGGGCCACTTCCTCCATCGCCGGGTAGCACACCGTCTCCATCATCTGTTTGGTATAGCGCGTGCCCGGGTAATTCATCAGCCGCGACAGGCGCTTCTTCCAGCTCAGCCGGTCCTGCAGGCCCATCGGGCGCGGGGCGGTGTCGCGGCTGGCGCTGACCCGGCGGTAATCTTCCACTTTCAGGGATTTATACAGTCCGGCCATCACGAAGAAAATCACAAAGCTGAACGGCAGCCCCATGATCACCGTGGTGTTCTGCAGCGCCGAGATGCCGTTGGTCATCAGCATCCCGAGGGTTAGCAGGCCGATAGCTACCGACCAGAAGATGCGCAGCCAGTTCGGGGCGTCGCTGTTAATGTCCTTCAGCTTCGAGGTGAAATTCCCCAGCACCAGCGCGCCGGAGTCGGCGGAGGTGACGTAGAACAGCAGACCGGTAATGGTCGCCACCGAGGCGCTAAAGGTAAACGCCGGATACTGCGCCAGCAGGCTGTAGAAGCCGCGCTCCGGGTGGAGCATCGCCTCCTCGGCAAAGGCCGCGTCGCCGTGGATGATCTCATACAGCGCACTGTTGCCGAACACCGACAGCCACAGCAGGGTAAAGGTGAACGGAATGATCAGGGTGCCCATCACAAACTGGCGGATGGTGCGCCCGCGCGAAATGCGCGCCAGGAACAGGCCAACGAACGGCGACCAGGCCACCCACCACGCCCAGAAAAAGAGCGTCCAGTTGTTCATCCACTCTACCGGGCGGTCGAAGGCGAAGCTGTTCAACGTCATGCCCATAAAGCGGTTGACGTAGTCGCCGACGTTGAGCACTAACGCATTGAGCAGGAAGGAGGTATCGCCCATGAACAGCACGAACAGGATCAGCCCCAGCGCGAGGGCGACGTTCAGTTCAGAGAGCACGCGGATGCCCTTGTCCACCCCGGAGGTGACCGAGATGGTGGCGATGATCACCGACAGCGCAATCAGGGCCGCTTTCGCCGCCAGCGAGTCCGGAATATCGAACAGCACGCTCAGACCGTAGTTGAGCTGCACCACGCCAATGCCGAGGGTAGTGGCGATGCCGAAGATGGTGCCGATCACCGCCGCGATATCGACGCTGTGGCCGATGGGCCCATTGATCCGTTTGCCGAAAATCGGGTACAGCGCCGAGCGGATGGTCAGCGGCAAATTATAACGATAGCTAAAGTATCCCAGCGCCATGCCCATCAGGGCATACATCGACCAGCCGGTTAAGCCATAGTGAAACAGAGTCCAGACCATCGCCTGGCGCGCCGCCTCGATGGTCTGCCCCGCCCCTTCCGGCGGCTGCATATATTGCGTCACCGGCTCGGCCACGGAGAAGAACATCAGGTCGATGCCGATCCCGGCGGCGAACAGCATCGCCGCCCAGCTCAGCAGGCTGAACTCGGGCTTTGACTGCTCCGGCCCGAGCTTCACCGAGCCGAAGCGCGAGCAGGCAATGCAGACGACGAAGACGATATACAGCGTCGCCGCCAGCAGATAGTACCAGCCGAAGGTTTTCGACACCCAGTCCAGGGTGCGCCCAATCCACTCGGCAGAAAAATCGCGAAAAAAGATCGTCATCAGGGAAAACAACAAAATCAGTCCGGCCGAGGTATAAAAAACCACCGGATTGATTTTGTCCTTTTCTCTGTTTTGCGAAAGATCTGTCATCCAGTATCCCCACTGTTTTTGTAACTATTAAAATTCAATAACGTAACAATTAAGACACATTTTATATTGAACGTCCAATCAAAAACCGCTTTAATAGTTAACCAACGCTGATGAATGGAGTGGCAAAAATGCCCAAACTGGGGATGCAGCCAATCCGGCGCAGGCAACTGATCGACGCCACGCTGGACGCAATAAATGAAGTCGGAATGCATGATGCGACCATCGCGCAGATCGCCCGACGGGCGGGCGTATCGACGGGGATCATCAGTCACTATTTCAAAGACAAAAATGGTCTGCTGGAGGCGACCATGCGCGACATCACCAGCCAGCTACGCGACGCGGTGCTCAACCGTCTGCACGCTCTGCCGGACGGCAGCGCCGGAGAGCGCCTGCAGGCGATAGTCGGCGGCAACTTTGATGAGACGCAGATCAGCAGCGCGGCGATGAAGGCCTGGCTGGCCTTCTGGGCCAGCAGCATGCACCAGCCGATGCTCTACCGCCTGCAGCAGGTGAGCAGCCGCCGCCTGCTGTCGAACCTGGTGTACGAGTTCCGCCGCGAGCTGCCGCGCCAGCAGGCCCAGGAGGCCGGCTACGGGCTGGCGGCGCTGATAGACGGCCTGTGGCTACGGGCGGCGCTCAGCGGCAAACCGCTGGATAAGACGCTGGCGCAGTCGCTGACCAGCCACTTCATCAGCCAGCATTTACCGACCGAATAACCGAGGAGAATTTATGTCCCGAATGGCAGAACAGCAGCTTTATATCCATGGTGGTTATACATCCGCCACCAGCGGTCGCACCTTCGAGACCATTAACCCGGCCAACGGTGAAGTCCTGGCAAGCGTACAGGCTGCCGGACGCGAGGATGTCGACCGCGCCGTCGAGAGCGCGCGGCGTGGGCAAAAAATCTGGGCGGCGATGACCGCCATGGAACGCTCGCGCATCCTGCGTCGCGCCGTCGATATCCTGCGCGAACGGAACGACGAGCTGGCAAAGCTGGAAACCCTCGACACCGGTAAAGCGTATTCCGAAACCTCAACCGTGGATATCGTCACCGGCGCGGACGTGCTGGAGTATTACGCGGGGCTGATCCCGGCGCTGGAAGGCAGTCAGATCCCCCTGCGCGAGACGTCGTTCGTCTACACCCGCCGCGAACCGCTGGGTGTGGTGGCCGGGATTGGCGCATGGAACTACCCGATCCAGATCGCTCTGTGGAAATCCGCCCCGGCGCTGGCCGCCGGCAATGCGATGATCTTCAAGCCGAGCGAAGTGACCCCGCTCACCGCCCTGAAACTTGCCGAAATCTATACCGAAGCGGGTCTGCCGGACGGCGTGTTTAACGTCCTGCCGGGTGTGGGCGCGGAGACCGGCCAGTACCTGACCGAGCATCCGGGTATCGCTAAAGTCTCCTTTACCGGCGGCGTCGCCAGCGGCAAAAAGGTGATGGCCAACGCGGCGGGCTCGTCCCTGAAAGAGGTGACGATGGAGCTGGGCGGCAAATCGCCGCTGATTATTTTCGACGATGCGGATCTCGATCTCGCCGCCGACATCGCCATGATGGCCAACTTCTTCAGCTCCGGACAGGTGTGCACCAACGGCACCCGGGTGTTCGTCCCCGCGAAGGTTAAGGCGGCGTTTGAGCAGAAAATCGTTGAGCGCGTGGGCCGCATCCGTGCAGGCGATCTGTTCGATGAACGCACCAATTTTGGCCCGCTGGTCAGCTTCCCGCACCGTGACAATGTGCTGCGCTACATCGCCAAAGGCAAAGCAGAAGGCGCGAACCTGCTGTGCGGCGGCGACGTGCTGAAGGGCGAAGGCTTTGACAACGGCGCGTGGGTGGCCCCGACCGTGTTTACCGACTGCAGCGATGAGATGACCATCGTGCGCGAGGAGATCTTCGGCCCGGTGATGTCCATCCTCACCTATGACACCGATGAAGAAGCGATCCGCCGCGCCAACGATACCGACTACGGTCTGGCGGCGGGTATCGTCACGGCCGACCTGAACCGCGCCCACAGCGCCATTCATCAGCTCGAAGCGGGTATCTGCTGGATCAACACCTGGGGGGAATCCCCGGCGGAGATGCCGGTCGGCGGCTATAAGCACTCCGGCATTGGCCGCGAGAACGGCGTGATGACCCTGCAGAGTTACACCCAGGTGAAGTCCATCCAGGTTGAGATGGGTAAATTCCAGTCCATATTTTAACCGGGAGGTTTTTTTGCAATTTGACTACATCATTATTGGCGCCGGCTCCGCCGGCAACGTTCTGGCGACACGACTGACTGAAGATCCAAACACCACCGTCCTGCTGCTGGAAGCCGGCGGCCCGGACTACCGGTTCGATTTCCGCACCCAGATGCCCGCCGCGCTGGCTTATCCGCTGCAGGGCAAGCGCTACAACTGGGCCTACGAGACCGAACCTGAGCCGTACATGAACAATCGCCGCATGGAGTGCGGACGCGGCAAAGGGCTCGGCGGCTCGTCGCTGATCAACGGCATGTGCTACATACGCGGCAACGCCCTGGACCTCGATAACTGGGCCGCCGCGCCAGGGCTGGAACACTGGAGCTATCTCGACTGCCTGCCCTACTACCGGAAAGCGGAAACCCGTGATATCGGGCCCAACGACTACCACGGTGGCGATGGCCCGGTGAGCGTCACCACGCCGAAGCCGGGCAATAATCCGCTCTTCGAGGCGATGGTTGAAGCCGGGGTGCAGGCGGGTTATCCGCGCACCGACGATCTTAACGGTTACCAACAGGAAGGCTTTGGTCCGATGGACCGCACCGTGACGCCGCAGGGCCGTCGCGCCAGCACCGCCCGCGGCTATCTCGACCAGGCGCGCGGTCGCCCCAACCTGACCATCCGCACCCATGCGCTGACCGATCATATTATTTTTGCCGGCAAGCGCGCGGTGGGCGTCGAGTGGCTGGAGGGGGAAAGCACTATCCCGTCAAAAGCGACGGCCAACAAAGAGGTACTGCTGTGCGCCGGGGCGATTGCCTCGCCGCAGATCCTGCAGCGCTCCGGCGTCGGCAATCCCGAGCTGCTCAGGCAGTTCGATATCCCGGTGGTGCACGATCTGCCCGGCGTGGGTGAGAACCTGCAGGACCATCTGGAGATGTATCTACAATATGAATGCAAAGAGCCGGTGTCGCTCTACCCGGCGCTGCAGTGGTGGAACCAGCCGAAGATCGGCGCCGAGTGGCTGTTCGGCGGCACCGGGATCGGCGCCAGTAACCAGTTCGAAGCGGGCGGTTTTATCCGCAGCCGCGCCGAGTTCGCCTGGCCGAACATTCAGTACCACTTCCTGCCGGTGGCGATTAACTACAATGGCTCCAACGCGGTGAAAGAGCATGGCTTCCAGTGCCACGTCGGTTCGATGCGTTCTCCCAGCCGCGGCCACGTGCGCCTGAAGTCGCGCGACCCGCACGCCCACCCGGCGATCCTGTTTAACTATATGTCCCATGAGCAGGACTGGCAGGAGTTCCGCGACGCCATTCGCATTACCCGGGAGATCATGAACCAGCCGGCGCTGGATAAGTATCGCGGCCGCGAAATCAGCCCGGGTATTGACTGCCAGAGCGATGCCGAGCTGGATGAGTTTGTGCGCAACCACGCCGAGACCGCATTCCACCCATGCGGGACCTGTAAGATGGGTTACGACGAGATGGCGGTGGTCGACGGCGAAGGCCGGGTCCACGGTCTGGAAGGCGTGCGGGTGATCGATGCGTCGATTATGCCGCAGATCATCACCGGCAACCTGAACGCCACCACCATTATGATCGGCGAGAAGATGGCTGACGCTATTCGCGGCCGCCAGCCGCTTCCGCGCAGCACCGCGGCGTATTATGTCGCTGGCGACGCGCCGGTTCGCCGCTAACCGTTTAGGCCACGCTTGTCCTTTCCCGTGCGGAAAGGACACTCCTCACCTTTCCAGCATCCCTTAGCGCTCAAGGCACGGCTGAATAATGCTATCAACAGCAGCATTCACCTGTTTTGCACCGGATATCAGGGTGATACTTATCGCCCTCGCCCCAGCCACCTGATACATATCGATCTGGGCGACTCGTGTGCCATGCTGCGAAATATCAAAGAAGTTTGGCGCATTCTGCTCGGGGATGATGCGCTCAACCTCATAGCCATGCGGCTTCAGGGCGCTGCGTATGCAGTCATAGCGCCAGTGCAGCCCCAGCCGATCGGATACCGAATAAGTCTGATAGATGGTTTTGTCGCCGAAGGGGTGAATGACTCCGCAGGCCACCAGCAGAACGGCAATGACTATCAAGCCAAAAATTCTCATTATATTTCCATAACATAAAGACGCACCCGACATGAGCGCTGACGCTTTGCGCAGCGGAATTTACGCTGCCAGCACTAAAAATTCAACTTTTTGTTGATAATTAAACATTGTGCGTATAACTTAATCCTGTCAGCGTATCTCCCATGGTAAAATGGCGTTCCGGGGTCGCTTCCTGACCACGATTCCAGCAGAGGATCATCCATGACATCAGAGTACACACAGCAGGTTGCACAGATCGCCGGGCCGCTTGAAGCAGCCATGGACGCCATGGCGGGAACGTTATCAGCGAATCAGGAGGTGGTGTTGCATAATCTCACTACCCCTGAACATTCCATTATCAAAATTATTAACGGTCATGTTAGCGGCAGGGGTAATGGTGATCATTTATTAGCCGGCCCGGAAAAAGATACCGGTTTTGCGCTGCTTCTGCAGAAGACGAATAACAACAAGCCGAGAACCATAAGCGATTATAAAACCGTCACCGCTTCAGGGAAAACGCTCAATAGCGCATCGACAATTTATTACAGCGAAGAGGGATATCCGCTTATCGCCTTCTGTATTAATGTCGACCCCTCGCCTTTTGAGCAAATACGCAAGAGCCTTGACGCGCTGCTGCCATCGCCGGCGGAGGCCGCAGAGGCGGTCGATCTTAATTTAGGCGGATTGATCGATCAGTCAATCCAGGAAATCATTGATAAATATTCAGTGCCGGGTAAAAAAATACAAAAAGCGCAGCGTTTGAAAATTGTCGCTGAAATGCATACGAAAGGTATTTTTAAAATGCGCGGGGGCGTGCAGCAGGCGGCTCAGGCCCTGGGGGTAACACGATATACGGTTTATAATGACCTTGAGGTGATGAATGAAAAATAATTCACAGCAGCGCATTCGCTTTTATCAGGTCGATGCTTTCTCAAAAGGCCCCTTTACCGGCAATCCCGCCGCGGTTTGTTTGCTGGAGGCGTGGCCTGAAGATAGCGTGCTGCAGCGCATTGCGACGGAAAACAACCTGTCGGAAACGGCCTTTGTTGTCAGGCAGCCTGACGGTTTCGGATTGCGATGGTTTACCCCAGCCGTCGAGGTCGATCTCTGCGGTCATGCCACGCTGGCTGCGGCCAGCGTGCTGCTCAATCAACAAGCGCGCGAACGGGTGCGTTTTTTCACCCGCAGCGGCGCGCTGGACGTCACGTTGCATGATGGAAAATATACCCTGGATTTTCCGCTGGTTGTTCCGTCACCCATCGCCGCGCCGCAAGGATTGTTCAAGGCGCTGGGACTGGCTGAAGACGCAGGTGAAACCTGGCAAGCCTCCGATATTATTGTCGTCATTGATGACGAAGCGCTGTTGGACGCGCTTAAACCCGACTTTAACGCCTTGAATGCCTTCAACACCCGTGGCGTGGTGGTCACCTCCGCATCACGGACCTTCGATTTTCGTTCTCGCTGGTTCGGTCCGCAGGTGGGAGTCAACGAAGATCCGGTCACCGGTTCGGCACATACTTTTCTGGCGCCGCTGTGGAGTGAGAAACTGGCGAAAAAAACGCTTCATGCCCAGCAAGGTGGCAACCGTAAGGGAGAACTCTTCTGCCACATCAAAGATAACGGACGTGTTGAACTCTCAGGCGAAGCCTGTCTGGTTATTGAAGGTACCTTTATTTTGTAAACCGACGAATCTATAGCTTATTTGCAAAATTATATTAGCTTAATGGCGAATTGTGATTCTCATCATCTTAAATAGGCCTCATTAATATTTTGGTGAGAATCATTTAATAACGTCATCCGGGGTTTGCCGTTTCCAGCCCCGGAGCATTGATAATAACAGGCATTTCTTATCCGTTACGTGCGAAAAGATAATAAGCGTGCTGCCTGCGCAACAGAGTCTGCGGCAGGCATAGCCAGCTTCAGCCATAAAAATGAGATTTTTAATGTTGTGTTAGCCAAAAATGCCTGAACGGGTCTTTGAATGGTTATCACTGGAATCGTTACTTTAACTCTGGGTATTAAATAACAACTAGCAAGTCGTTCATCCCGACAATATTGCCGAGAACTCACCTCTGCCGGTGTCGGAATCGGGAGCACTGACAGGGCTAACAGAGAGAATATTATGTTAACAAAACCAGATGATGAATCTAAGAAAAAGGCCACGCCCCTTGAGCGTCGTATTGTGGTTATTACGTTAGTCGCCATGTTAATACTTTATTCGGTGTTAATTATGACCCACTTTCGATAACTGGTTAGTCTGTCATATTCTGCGGCCCACCGTGGCTTTCTTACAACAGGTAGCACAATGAAAAAGTTCGTTGCAGTATTCGGTTTGGCATTATTAACGTTCACCGTTGCGGGGTGTTCCAGCGATTATGTATTAGAGAAAAAAAATGGTGAGATGATTATCACCCACGGAAAACCGGAGGTCGATGACGATACTGGGTTAATCACCTATGAGGATATCGCGGGAAATGAACATGCCATTAACCGGGATCAAATTATTCAGATGATCGAGAAATAGCCTTTGTATGGGCAGAGCTGGCGTGATGCGCTCTGCCCATTCACTTTGCAGAGTTAGCGAAACGCCTCCAGGCGTTTGATCTGCTGCCCGTCGGCAGTAAAGTTTTCCGCCGCCAGCCACGCCCGCAGCGCCGCATCGCGCGCAGGCCACTCGCCGTCGATGATGGACAGCATATCGCTGTCGCGCGTCCGCCCTTTACGCACCAGCCTCTGCCGCAGGCGTCCTTCCCAGCTAAAGCCCAGCCGTTCGGCGGCGCGGCGCGAGGCGACATTCATCGAATCGCATTTCCACTCCAGCCGACGATAGCCATGGTCAAAGCCGTTCTTCAGCAGCAGCCAGACCGCTTCGGTACCCAGCGGGGTGTTTTTCATCCGTCGCGACCAGGTGACATGGCCGATCTCAACCGTGCCCATTTCCCGTTCGATCGCCATATAGCTGACGATGCCCACCGCCTGCTCGCTATGGAGGTCAATCACCGCATACGGTACCAGGGCATCATCATTCACCTTGCCCGCGATCCAGTGGGCGGTCGCTGCCACGCTCTCCGGCCGCGTAGACGCCAGCCACGTCCAGTCGCTGTTGTCACCGAGCGCATAGGCGGCAAACAGATCCGCCGCATGACGGTCAACGTCCAGCGGCTCCAGTCGACAAAAACGGCCATTTAACGCCGTCCGTCGCAGGACTCGCGCCCCCTGCCAGCCTGGGACAAGGTCGTTCACCTGCTGGCCAAACTCATTGATTTCCGGCACACCCACCTCCTCGCAATAGACAATGCGTTATAGCAAGAAGCCCGCAGCGGAGAAAGGCGCTTCTGCGCGACCGGCAATAACCTGTCGTTCTTGATTATGCGTTTTTAGCATAAGAATATCCTTATTTTGACTTTACGCCTTTTGGCAAGCGGCCTAACGTAGCGAGGCATAAAAAATTAAAATAACCATTTTTCAGGGATTGCACATGACCAAAAAACTGTTGCCTTTACTGGTACTGACGGCGCTCTCCACCGCCGCGCATGCCGCCACGCCGCCCAACACGCTGGTGGTCGCCCAGGGTCTCGACGATATCGTCAGCCTCGACCCGGCGGAAGCAAACGAACTCTCCAGCATTCAGACGGTCCCCAGCCTCTACCAGCGTCTGGTGCAGCCGGACCGCAACAACCCTGAAAAAATCGTACCGATTCTCGCCGAAAGCTGGCAGGCCGATCCGGCGGCGAAAACCCTGACCATTAAACTGAAGCCGGATGCCAAATTCGCCTCCGGTAATCCGCTGCGCCCGGAAGATGTGATTTTCTCATACACCCGCGCGGTGACGCTGAATAAATCGCCAGCGTTTATTCTTAACGTGCTCGGCTGGCAGCCGGACAACATCGCCAGCCAGCTGAAAAAAGTTGACGATCATACCCTGACGCTGCACTGGACCGCCGACGTCAGCCCGGCGGTGGCGCTGAATATTCTCTCCACCCCCATCGCCTCCATCGTTGATGAAAAACAGGTGGCGCCGAACGCGAAAAATAACGACTTCGGCAACGACTGGCTGAAGATGCACTCGGCGGGCAGCGGGGCCTATAAAATGCGCGTCTACCAGCCGCATCAGGCCATCGTGCTGGAGGCCAACGCCAGCTCCCCCACCGGCGCGCCAAAGATCAAAAGCATTATTATTAAAAACGTCCCCGACCCGGCTTCCCGCCGCCTGCTGATCCAGCAGGGGGATGCCGACGTGGCCCGCGACCTCGGCGCTGACCAGATAGCCGCCCTGCAGGATAAACCCGGCGTGAAGGTGCTGAGCATCCCGTCCGCCGAGCAAAACTACCTGGTGTTTAATACCGACAACAGCGCCAACCCGCTGCTGAATAATCCGGCCTTCTGGGAGGCGGCGCGCTGGCTGGTCGATTATGAAGGCATCACCAAAAATCTGCTGAAAGGACAGTACTTTATTCATCAAAGCTTCCTGCCGGCCGGACTGCCGGGGGCGCTGGAGACCAATCCATTCACCTTCAACCCGCAAAAAGCTAAGGCTATCCTCGATAAAGCGGGCATTAAGGATGCCCACTTCACCCTCGACGTGGAGAACAAACCGCCGTTTATCACCATCGCCCAGTCGCTGCAGGCCAGCTTTGCCCAGGGCGGGGTGAAGGTGGATCTGCTGCCGGCCGCCGGCAGCCAGGTCTATGCCCGGGTGCGCGCGAAGCAGCATCAGGCGGCGATCCGCCTGTGGATCCCGGACTACTTTGATGCCCATTCCAACGCCAGCGCCTTTGCATGGAACGATGGTAAATCCAGCACCGTGGCCGGGCTCAACGGCTGGCAGATCCCTGAGCTGAATAAAGCCACCCTCGCCGCGGTGGCGGAGCCGGACCCGGCGAAACGCCTCGACCTGTACAAAACGATGCAGGAAACCCTGCTGCAGCATTCGCCATACATCTTTATTGACCAGGGGAAAACCCAGATCGTGGTGCGCGACAACGTGAAGGGCTATCAGCAGGGGCTGAACGCCGATATGGTCTGGTACGATAACGTCACCAAGTAAGCGGGTTATGTCACCGGGCATGGCGGCCTCGCCCTGCCCGGATGACCGTTTCGCCACCCGGGTCCGGTGGGCGTCGCGCCGCCGGGAACCATGTTGATATACCAGGAATTTCCATTTTCCATGCCATCGTTTTCCACTCATTTTACCCGCCTGCTGCAGGGGCTGTTTACCCTGCTGCTGACGCTGTTCGGGCTGCTGCTGGTCACCTTCGCGCTCTCCGCGCTGTCGCCGGTCGACCGCGTGCTGCAGATCGTCGGCGACCATGCCAGTCAGTCGACTTACGACCAGGTTCGCCATCAGTTGGGTCTCGACCAACCGCTGCCGGTCCAGTTCTGGCACTACCTGGTCAACCTGTCCCATGGCGATCTTGGCATCGCCAGCGCCACCGGCCAGCCGGTGCTTCACGACCTGCTGGCGGTCTTTCCGGCAACCCTTGAGCTGGCGACCCTGGCGCTGATCGTCGGCGCGGTACTGGGCATCGTCGCCGGGGTACTGTGCGCCCGTTACGCCGGTTCGCCGTGGGATTTGGCGGTGCGCACCTTTACCCTGTTGGGCAACTCGGTGCCCATTTTCTGGCTCGGCCTGCTGATGCTGGCCCTGTTTTACGCCCGGCTGCAGTGGGCGCCGGGCCCGGGTCGACTCGACGATATTTATCAGTACACCGTCGAGCCGCGCAGCGGTTTTGCGCTGATCGACACCTGGCTCTCCGGCGATACCGCCGCATTTAAAAATGCCATCGGCCATCTGGCGCTGCCGGTGCTGGTGCTGGCCTATTACTCGCTGGCGAGTATCACCCGCCTGACCCGCTCCGCCTGCCTGAGCGAGATGAACAAAGAGTACATTCTGCTGGCGCGGGCCAAAGGGGCCGGAGAGATGACGATTTTGCTGCGCCACGTCCTGCCCAATATCCGCGGCACTCTGCTGACGGTGACCGCCCTCGCCTGGACCTCGATGCTCGAAGGGGCGGTGCTCACCGAAACCGTCTTCTCGTGGCCGGGGATCGGCCGCTACCTCACCACCGCGCTGTTCGCCGGGGATACCACGGCGATCATGGGCGGCACGCTGCTGATTGGCGTGAGTTTTGTGCTGATCAATAACCTGACCGACCTGCTGGTGCGGTTAACCGACCCGAGGGTGCGCTGATGCCGACTTATCTGTTTTTACGCCGTCTGCGCCGATCACCCGCCGCCTTCAGCGGCCTGGCCCTGGTGATCCTGCTGGTGCTGACCGCGCTGTTCGCCCCGTGGCTGGCGCCGCACGATCCCAACTGGCAGGATGCCGCCGCCCGTCTGCAGGGACCTGGCGCGGGGCACTGGCTCGGCACCGACAGCTACGGCCGTGACCTGCTGTCGCGCCTGCTCTACGGCGCCCGTCCGGCGCTGGGTCTGGTGGCGCTGGTAACCGCCATTACCCTGCCCGTCGGGCTGCTGGTGGGTATCCTCTCCGGCTACTATGGCGGGTGGCTGGAGCGAATACTGATGCGGTTTACCGACGTGGTGATGTCGATGCCGCGGTTGATCCTCGCCTTCGCGTTCGTGGCGATGCTCGGCCCGGGGCTGGTCAACGGGGCGCTGGCGTTAGCCCTGACTACCTGGCCGGCCTACGCCCGTCAGGCGCGCAGCGAAATTCAGCGCCTGCGTCATAGCGACTATCTCGCCGCGGCGGAGATGCTGGGCATCCGCGGCGGGCGGCTGCTGGTCGGCCATATTCTGCCGCTATGTCTGCCGTCGGCGATAGTCCGGCTGGCGCTCGATCTGGCGGGTATTATTCTCGCCGCCGCCGGGCTCGGCTTTCTCGGCCTTGGCGCCCGCCCGCCGATGGCGGAGTGGGGAGCGATGATTGCCGACGGGATGCAGGTGATTTTCGACCAGTGGTGGATCGCTGCCATCCCCGGCGCGGCGATCCTGCTCGCCAGCCTGGCGTTTAACCTGCTGGGCGATGGCCTGCGCGATATTCTGGAGCCGCAACATGACTGACATCCGACTGACCGTGCAGGGACTCGCTGTCGACTACCCCACCGCCCGGGTGGTGGACAACGTCAGCTTCACCCTCGGCAACGAGCGGCTGGCGCTGGTGGGCGAATCCGGCTCCGGCAAATCCATGACCGCCCGGGCGCTGATGGGCCTGGTGCGCAAGCCCGGGATAGTGAGCGCCGAACGGCTGGAGGTGCTGGGGCGTGATGTGCTGACCCTTAGCGCCCGCGGCTGGCGCGAGCTGCGCGGCAACGATATCGCTATGGTGCTGCAGGACCCGCGCTATGCGCTGAATCCGGTGCAATCCATTCAGACGCAGCTGGAAGAGGCGTTAACCCTGCATCAGCGTCTCAGCCGCCGCGGGCGCGCCGAGGCGGTCAAAGACGCTATCGCCGCCGTCGGTCTGGAGCTCCCGGTCCTCAGCCGCTATCCCGGCGAACTCTCCGGCGGGATGGGGCAGCGGGTAATGATCGCCCTCGCGCTGCTCAATAACCCGAAGGTGCTGATAGCCGACGAGCCGACCTCGGCCCTTGACGCCCGCCTGCGCAACCAGATCCTCGAGCTGCTGGTGGAGCAGTGCGCGCAGCGGCAGATGGCCATGTTACTGATCAGCCACGATCTGCCGTTAGTGGCCGCGCATTGCGATCGCGTGCTGGTGATGTACCAGGGGAGACAGGTCGACGAGATGCCAGCGCGGGCGCTACCGACGGCGACGCACCCTTATACCCGCACCCTGTGGACCTGCCGGCCGAATGCGCATACTTACGGCCAGATGCTGCCGACCCTCGACAGAACTCAGGACTTTACGGAGACGGCCCATGGCGATCGTTAATCTTCAGGATTTACAGGTAACATTCGGCGCGAAGACGGCGGTCTCCGCCGCCAGTTTCCGTGTCGACGCCGGGGAAACCTTCAGCCTGATCGGCGCCTCGGGCTGCGGTAAATCGACGATTTTGCGCGTGCTCGCTGGATTGCAGCGCGAATGGCGCGGCAGCGTGGATCTACTTGGCCAGGCCATTACGCCGGGCGCCCGCTTTCAGGGCGAGCTGCGGCGCAACGTGCAGATGGTGTTTCAGGATCCGTATGCTTCGCTGCATCCCAACCATACCCTGTGGCGCACCCTGGCGGAGCCGCTGCAGATCCACGGCATCCGCGACGTTGCCTCGCGGGTGACCACCGCCCTTGAGCAGGTGGGTCTGGCCGCCGACGCCGCGCGCCGCTATCCGCATCAGCTCTCCGGCGGTCAACGGCAGCGCGTGGCCATTGCCCGCGCCCTGCTGCTGCGCCCGCAGCTCCTGCTGCTGGATGAGCCGACCTCGGCACTGGATATGTCGGTACAGGCGGAAATCCTCAATCTGCTTAACCGCCTGAAACAGGAGCACGGCATGACCTATCTGCTGGTCAGCCATGATGCCGACGTCATCGCCCATATGTCCGATCGGGCAGCGTTTATGGCGGAGGGCGTGATCCAGCGCTTTTTCGATCGCGACGCGCTGGTCAACGGGGAACACCGAATGAGGTGAAGGCAGCGGATGCGCGGTTGTTTTGTCGGGTGGCGCTTCGCTTACCCGACCTACGATTCGTGCGACCTGCCGTTAATTTACCCACTTGCGGCGACTGAAACTGCCAGTTTTCCCCCTATCCCTATGTATGAAGGGCCGGAGTGAGGCTCGGTTTTCCCCCTCTCCCTGTGGGAGAGGGCCGGGGTGAGGGCAACAGAGCGCACCCTGTCCCCGCTGCCCGGCGCCTTAGCCCGATGCGCCGTTGCTTTGTCGGGTGGCGCTTCGCTTACCCGACCTACGATTCGTGCGACCTGCCGTTAATTTATTCACCAGCCTTGCTGAAACTGCCGGGGCTGGCGGCCTCAAAATCGCTGAGACGTTCCCGGAAGGCCGGGGCAGCCCGCATGGATGCGGGCTGAGGGCCGTGTTTTGCAGGGACGCTGCCTCGGCCCGACCCGAAGCCTGCAGGGATAAGTCGAAGGCACCGCGCAGCGGCGATGTTGCTGGCCGGAGCCCGGGGGTACAGGGGGCGGCGGCGACTGGCCGCCCCCTGTGCGCTCCCTGCGCCATGAGTGACATAACGCAGACGATTAACCGGGAGCGCAAACTACGCTGAAGCCACAGATAACATAAACAACCACACTGCAGTGCTTCCCCTCACCCTGGCCCTCTCCCGGAGGGAGAGGGAACCGTCCGGCTGGCGTTTAGGCCCGGCAAGCGTACTGCCGGATAACGTTATCCGATGCCACTCCCCTACTTCGCCAGGCTGGCAAAGCGGGCGAATACCGCATCAAAAATCGCCAGCCCCTGCGCCACCTGCTCAGCAGTAATGGTGCACGGCGGCACCACGTGAATGCGGTTCTCCACCACAAAGACCAGCAGCCCGGCCTCGGTCAGGGCCCCTTTGATCGCGGCCATGTCGGCGGCAGTCAGCGGCGTTTTTTGTTCACGGCTGCTCACCAGCTCCAGCGCCTGGAACAGGCCGCGACCACGCACCTCGCCGATAATGGCGTGCATCTCCGCCAGCGCCTCGAGACCGGGGCGCAGCACCTCGTTGCCGATATAGGCCGCGTTCTCAACCACCTTCTCCTCTTTCATCGCGTCGATGGTGGCGACAATCGCCGCCATCGCCAGCGGATGGCCGGAGTAGGTCAGCCCGCCGGCAAAAAAGTGGTCGTCAAAATAGCGGGCAATCGGCTCGCTAATCAGCACCCCGCCCGCCGGCACGTAGCCGGCGTTAACCCCTTTGGCAAAGGTCACCAGATCCGGCACCACGCCATCCTGTTCGAAGGCGAACCAGCTGCCGGTGCGGCCAAAGCCGGCCATCACCTCATCGAGGATCAGCACGATGCCAAACTCGTCGGCCAGAGCGCGCACGCCCTGCATATAGCCTGCCGGCGGCACGAGGATCCCGGCGGTGCCGGGGATGGACTCCAGCAGGATCGCCGCGATGGCCGTCGGCCCCTCGCATTCAATGATCCGCCGCAGATGCGCCAGCGCGCGCTGGCACTCCTCTTCCTCGGTCGCGGCGTTGAACTCGCTGCGGTAAAGGTAGGGGTTGAAGAAGTGTATATGGCCGCGGGAGAACTCATTCGGCACCCGGCGCCAGTCGCCGGTGGCGGCGATCGCGCTGCCGGTGTTGCCATGGTAGGAACGATAGGCCGAGAGCACCTTGTCGCGCCCGGTATAGAGCCGCGCCATGCGAATCGCGTTCTCATTGGCATCCGCCCCGGCGTTGGTGAAGAACACCTTGCTGAAGCCCGCCGGCGCCAGGTCGACGATGCGCTTCGCCGCTTCGCCGCGGGCAAGGTTGGCGGTGGCGGGCGCGATGGTGACCAGGGTCTCCAGCTGCGCCTTCATGGCCGCCAGTACCCGGGGGTGCTGATAGCCAATGTTGACGTTCACCAGCTGGCTGCTGAAATCGAGCCAGGTATTCCCCTCGTAATCCCATAGCTCGCAGCCTTGCGCCCCGGCAATCACCAGCGGATGGAGATTGCCCTGCATCGACCATGAATGAAACACATAAGCGCGATCCAGCTGCCGAACTTCATCATTGCTTACCGCGACCTCGTTCTGTAGTGCCAGCTTCATACCCTGCCCTCTCTCATGTCGTTGTGGTTGGCTTCATCATTGGCCGCGGCCGCGCAAAACGGATAGAGCCAGTGCGCGAAAAACGATGTGACACGGTGTCACATCCGCGTCCGCCGTCTGGCCCTGTGCCTTGCCGTCCGGCGTTTTTATAGTGGAGGGACAACCGCACAGGAGAATGAGATGGCAACGAGCAACGTAGTGTTTATCACCGGGGCGACCTCGGGTTTTGGCGAAGCGGCAGCGCAGGTGTTTGCCGACGCGGGCTGGTCGCTGGTGCTGAGCGGGCGCCGCTATCCGCGACTGAAGGCCTTACAGGACAGCCTCGCCGCTAAGGTGCCGGTGCATATTATTGAGCTTGACGTTCGTGACAGCGAGGCAGTGGCTGCCGCCGTGGCGTCGCTGCCCGCCGATTTCGCCGATGTCACCACCCTGATCAACAACGCCGGGCTGGCGCTGTCGCCGCTGCCGGCGCAGGAGGTGGCGCTGGAGGACTGGAAAACGATGATCGACACCAACGTCACCGGTCTGGTGACGGTCACCCACGCCCTGCTGCCGACGCTGATTCGCCATGGCGCCGGAGCGAGCATTATCAATATCGGCTCGATCGCCGGACAGTGGCCCTATCCCGGCAGCCATGTCTATGGCGCCAGCAAGGCCTTCGTGAAACAGTTCAGCTATAACCTGCGCTGCGATCTGCTTGGCACCGGCGTGCGAGTCACCGATCTGGCGCCGGGGATTGCCGAGACCGAATTTACCCTGGTGCGCACTAAGGGCGACCAGGCGGCATCGGATAAGCTCTATCGCGGCACCACGCCGCTGAGCGCGCACGATATCGCCGAGCAGATGTTTTATATCGCCACGCTGCCGGCGCATATGAACATTAACCGGGTAGAGGTGATGCCGGTGCGTCAGGCGTGGCAGCCGTTCGCTATTGACCGGGACTAGACGAGCGCGTGGTTTTTCCCCTGCCGGCGCTGCCGGCAGGGGGTACAGGCCGGTCTAGCGGCTGCTTTGCAGAAACTGCCTGACGCGCTCGGAGTCAGGTTGCGTGAAAAACTTCTCCGGCGGCGCCTTCTCAATCAGCAGCCCCTTCTCCAGAAACACCACCTCATTGGACACCTGGCGGGCAAAATCCATCTCGTGGGTCACCACCACCATGGTGTAGCCCTCGGCGGCAAGGGCTTTCATCACTCCTAACACCTCGTTCACCAGCTCCGGATCCAGCGCCGAGGTCGGTTCATCGAAGAGGATGACTTCTGGCGACATCGCCAGCGAACGGGCGATCGCCACCCGCTGCTTCTGCCCGCCGGAGAGGGTGATCGGGTAGACATCGGCTTTGTGCGCCATGCCGACTTTCTCCAGCTGCTGCATGGCCATGGCCTTCGCCTCGTCCCGCTTCATGCCCTTAACGCGCAGCAGCGCCTCACTGACGTTTTGCTGCACGGTCAGATGCGGCCACAGGTTAAAACTCTGAAACACCATCCCCACCCGCTCGCGGATTTTGGCCAGCTGGCGGTGCGACATCGCCCGGCCGCGCTGTTCATCAATCCCCAGCCGCTGACCGCCGATATGAATTTCACCGCGGTCCGGCTGTTCCAGCCAGTTCATACAGCGCAGCAGGGTGGATTTTCCCGACCCGGACGAACCGAGAATACTCACCACGGTCCCCTTCTCCACCGTCAGGTTAATATCCCGCAGGACTTCCACATTATCGAACTGCTTGGAGACGTTTTTGACGCTTACGGCAATAGACTCAGGCATGGCTCATTCCTCGTTTGGCTCCCCAGGCGGTCAGGCGCTTAATCAGCAGTTCCAGCAGAATGCTGATCGCCCAGTAAAGCCCAATGGCGACGATAAAGGCGTTAAACGGAATAAAATAGGTCGCCTGGACGCTGTTGGCGGCGGCGGTGATCTCCTGAACGGTAATAATGCTCAGGAAAGCGGTGTCCTTCAGGCAGATAATCAGCTGATTGCCGATCAGCGGTAAGGCGGAAGAGACGATATTGGGTAAAATAATCCGCCGAAAAATGGCATAGCGAGAAAAGCCCTGAGCAATCGCCGCTTCAATATACCCGCCGGAAAATACCCGCCGCTGGCTGCGCAATATTTCAAAGAAGTAGGCGCCATGATAAATAATCAGGGCCAATAAACCGGCGGTCCACGGCTCCATGCTAATACCGAGCTGCGGCAGTCCGTAATACAGCAGATAGGCGAGGATCAAAAAAGGGATCGCGCGCATCAGGCTGACAAAGCCAATGATAACCCGGTTAAGGACTTTCTTTTGATATTCACTCAAATAGCACAGCGCAATACCGATAATAAGGGCCGCCAGGGCGGCGGTAATAAACAGTTCGAGGGTCGCGAATAACCCGGCAATAAAGCTATCGCGTACCGACCAGATAACGCCCCACTGATTCATAATACCTCCCGTTGCTAGCGCGCCAGGCGCCTGGCTTTCCGTTCCGCGATCCCCTGCAGCTTCAACAAACAGCCGATGATCGCCACATACAGCAGGCCGGCGGCGAGGATCGGCGACAGCGGCTCGTAGGTGACCGAGGAGATACGGTTGGTCACCCGGGTAAGATCCACCACGCCAATCACGGCGATCGCCGGGCTACCTTTGATCAAAAACGACATCTCATTGACCAGCGCCGGCAGGCTCTCGATCCACATCTGCGGCAGCATGATGTAGCGGAAGTAGGTCCAGCGGCGCATTCCCACCGACTCCGCCGCCTCCCGCTGTTCGCGCGGAAAGGTGCGGAAGGCGTTGCGCCAGATCTCAGCGTTAAACGCCGACGTGTTAAGCGTCAGCGCCACAATCGCGGCCACGTTCTTGTCGAGGTTAATACCCATCGTGGGCAGCGAAAGAAACAGAAACAGCACCAGCGTCACCAGCGGCGTCGCGCGGGCCAGGCTGATATAGACCACCAGCAGCTGGTCGATAACCGGCAGACGCAGCATCCGCACCAGGGCGATCAGCAGCCCCGCCACCACCCCGAAGGCGATAGCGATGGCCGAAATCCAGAGGGTCGTCCATGCGCCTTCGATTAATAACTGCCAGGAAATTGCATCCATGAGGCCCTCCTTCTCAGCAACAGGCGGCGGTCGCCCGCCGCGAAATATTACAGACCGGCAAGCTTATGAAACTGTTCCGGGCTGGTGATCGCCTCGGTGGGCAGGTTGTCATAGGTTTCGCCGAACCATTTTTTCTGCAGCTCGGCGAGCTTGCCGGTCTCCTTCATGTGGTTCATAAACTTGGTCATATAGGCCAGCAGCTGCGGCGAGTTTTTCGGGATCGGCCACGCCATATAGCCAGGTCCGGAGACGGCCAGCCCTTTGGCGAAGACCTTCGGTTTGGCTTTCGCCAGGTCGTTCACCGAGATAACCACGTTAATCACGTAATCCAGCCGCTTATTCGCCAGGTCGGCGTAGGCTTCCGGATAGGAGGGGTACTCCACCACCGGTCCCAGCTTGCCGCCGGTCTTCTCCAGCATCGCCTTCAGCTCCGGCAAACGCGCCAGCAGCGCGCTGCCCGCCTGCACGCCCACTTTTTTGCCGCTGAGATCGGCAATGGTATTTAGCGAGGTATCGCCAGCGCGTTTGACAAAATAGTGCTGTGCAGAGGCCCACGGCGGGGTGAAATCAAAAACCTTCAGCCGCTCATCGGTAATAACCGCCCCGGTTAAGGCCATATCATATTGCCCGGTGGAGACAGCCGCTAATAATCCGGTCCATGGTAATATGCTCTGGTCGACATGAAATTTGGCGTATTTACGTAACTCCTCAAGCATATCCTTGTTAAAGCCATCGGCCTGGCCATTATTCATAAAGTTAAACGGCGCATAATCATCTTCCGTCGCCACTTTCAGGGTGCCGGATTTTTCTATTTCCGGCAGATCGGCCGCGACGGCGTGATAAGAAAAAGCAACCGTTAATACAGCGCTCAGACATATTGATGCCAATGATTTTTTCATTATTTCACCCCTGATGGATTGGCCAGACGGGTTCATTCCAGAACGCGAAAAGGTTTATGCAAAATAGAGGCCGGGAGGTTCCGGTCCACGGCGGCTGAATGCGTTTTTAATGTGGGAGCGTTTTGCAATTCCGTATAGAGCCAGATGGGCCGCATCGCTGTGTCAGATGGCGGAAGGGTGGTATGGAATTTGCTGAGCTTATGGGGTGGTCGCGATGCGTTATTGCCAGAGGAGCCCCGTATGATCCGTCACCTGTTACACGTTGATTTTGAGCCTGGCCGCGGTTTGCAGGAGCAGGTGCGAGAGACGCTGGTGAATGCCATTCTCAGCGGGATCTTCGCCGCCGACACCCCGCTCCCCTCCTGCCGCCAGCTGGCCAGCCAGCTGCGCGTCTCGCGCAACACCACCGCCCTGGTGTTCGAAAGTCTGGTCAACGAGGGCTACCTGATTAGCCGCCCGCGAAGTGGTTACTACCTGCACCCCCACTATCACGATGCTTCACCTGCCGCGGTCGAGAGTGCACCGCAGCGCGAAGCGGCTGCACCACGCTGGGGCGACCGGCTGCAGATGACCCCCAGCCAGCAGGAGTCGATCCTCAAACCGGCGGGCTGGATGCACTACCGCTACCCGTTTATCTACGGCCAGCCCGATACCCGTCAGTTCCCGCTGGCCACCTGGCGCTCGGCGGCGAACTGGCTGCACGGCGGGGTGCGCGACCCGGCGTGGGTCATCGACCATATTGACCAGGATGTGCCGATGCTCATCGAGCAGATCCGCACCCGGGTGCTGCCCAAGCGCGGCATTGTCGCCGCCCCGGACGAAATTCTCATCACCCTGGGCTCGCAAAACGCCCTCTACCTGCTGACCCGGCTGCTGCTCTCCTCCACCACCCGCATTGGCGTCGAAAACCCCTGCTTTCGCGAAGCCATCAACACCTTTCTGCTCGCCGACGCCGAGGTGGTGCCGCACCCGGTGGATGAAGAGGGGATCGTGCTTAACGAACGTCCCTGCGATTACTACTATGTCACCCCCGGCCACCAGGTGCCCACCGGGGTGGCAATGAGCAGCGCGCGGCGTCGCCAGCTGCTGGAGCATGCCGCCCGCCATGACGCGGTGATCATTGAAGATGATTATGACTCGGAGAGTAACTTTACCCTCAACCCGCTGCCGGCGCTGAAGGCCAGCGACCGCAGCGGCCGGGTGGTGTATGTCAGCAGCCTGTCAAAGGCGCTGTCGCCGGGGCTGCGGCTGGGATTTATGGTCGCCGACCCGGACCTGATCGACGAGGCGCGCGCCCTGCGCCGGTTGGTCTATCGCCATCCGCCGACCAACATTCAGTACCAGATGGCCCATTTCCTCGCCCAGGGACATTATGAAACCCATCTGCGGCGCTACCACTACGACTCCGCCCAGCGCTGGGAGCGCCTGCACGCCGCCCTGCAGCGCTATCTGCCGTCCTGTCGCGCGCTGGCGGGGAGCGAACACGCTAACGCCTTCTGGCTGCAGACCCCGGCGCAGATCAACACCCAGCAGCTCACCTGGCGCGCCGCCCACGCCGGCGTGCTGATTGAGCCCGGGGCGCGCCATTTTCTCAGCGCCGCGCCGCCGGATAACTACTTTCGCATGGGATTCCACGCCATTAACCCCGACGCCATCGCCCAGGGGGTGGAGGTCCTGCGCGGCCAGCTGGAGCAGATGGGTTAGCGATATTGTTCGTACTCAACGGCATCGCGCACGCTGAGCAGCGCCGGGCGCAGACTGTCGAAAGGCACCGATCCGAGCGCAACGCGCAGCGCCTGTGGGATCGTGGCGGAGACGCAGAACGGCTCGGCGGTCGACACCGAAATACGCCGTTCCATCAGCGCGTTCGCCAGCCGATCGGCCCGGCTCTCTTCCCCCAGAGGCAGCCAGACGAAGTACGAATCGGGATGACTGACAACGGGAAGCCCACAAAGCACCTCGCGGGCCACCTGCTGCCGCTGTCGCGCATCCTGGCGTTTCTGTGTTTCAAAGCGGGCCACCGTGCCATCTTCAATCCAGGCGCAAATCAGCGAACTTATCAGCGTCGGCGTATTCCACGTCGTGGCCCGGATGGCGCGCTCAATCTCCGGCCGATAGCGCGGCGGAGAAATCACCACCCCCACGCGCAGCCCGGTGGCGATATTTTTCGAAAATCCGGTGACATACACCGTTCTTTCCGGCGCATAGCTGACCACCGGCGGCGGCGGGCGGCTCACCAGCCTGGCGTAAGCCGCATCTTCAATAATCAGCAGATCGTGCTGGCGCGCGAGGTCGGCCAGCGCCTGCCGCTGCCCGGCGTTGAGCACCCAGCCCAGCGGATTGTGCAGCGTCGGCATGGTATACACCGCCCGCACTCGCCGCTGCTGGCACAGCGCATGAAGCGCCTGCAGGTCCGGCCCCTCGGCCCCACAGGGGATGGCCGCCAGCTCCAGATGATAGAGCGCCGCCAGAACCTTGAAGCCCGAATAGGTCAGAGCATCAACCGCCACCACATCGCCCGGACGTAACAGCCCCATAACGGTCACCGCCAGCCCGTGCTGTGCGCCGTTAACGATCAGGACATTTTCCGCGGCCGGCGCAAAGTGTCGGCAGGTCAAATGGCGGGCGATAATGTCCCGCTCGGCGAGCCGCCCGGCGTGAGGCTGATAGCGCAGATGCGAATCAATATCGCCCGCCATCGCCAGCTGCCTGAGCGCCTCGCGCAGCGCATCGCCCTGCGCCGGCAGCGAAGGGTAGTTGAAGTTAAGATCCACGACGTCAGCGGCCACCACCTGCTGATCGACCCCATGCCCCGGCGGCAGCGCGAGGTCGCGCACGAAGGTGCCGCGGCCGGTTTCGCCGCTAACCAGCCCCATCTCTTCCAGTTCACGGTAGACGCGGGTGGCGGTGGCCAGCGAGAGGCGTTCATCGGCGGCAAGGGTACGGTGAGTTGGCAGACGGCTGCCGGCGGGCAGCTGCCCGCTGCGGATCGCCTGCGCGTATCGGTCGACAACGGCTTTGTATCGAGCTTTCATCGTGAAATGTATCTATGACAATAATTTGATTGTATCAGATTGGCCACATTACCATCGCCACTGACGATGCTCAAGCGGGCGCAGCCCAATCAGATAACGCGAGGTTAACGTGGTAGATTCAATATTGGATAAATCGGCGCCCGGTCCCTGGTCCGGATGGTTTCATGGTTTACTGGGGGTGATTATTTTTAGCGGTTCCCTGCCCGCGACGCGGCTGGCGGTGCAGGATATGGATCCGTTGTTATTGACCTTTCTGCGCGCCTCCATCGCCGGGCTGCTTGCCGTCGCCCTGCTGGTCGGCTTTCGCCAGAAACGCCCGCGCCTGGTGCAGCTTGTCCCCCTGATCATCATCTCATCAGGGGTGGTGATCGGCTTTCCCCTGCTCACGGCGCTGGCCCTGCAGCGCATCACCTCGGCGCATTCGATTGTGTTTATTGGTCTGCTGCCGCTGATGACCGCTATTTTTGGCGTGCTGCGCGGCGGCGAGCGTCCGCAGCGCGCTTTCTGGATCTTTTCGCTGCTGGGCAGTCTGCTGGTGATGGGATTCGCCCTGACGCAAAGCGCGGCGACGTCGCTCAGCGGCGATCTGCTGATGCTGGCGGCGGTTATCGCCTGCGGCCTCGGCTATGCGGAAGGGGCGAAGCTGACGCGGGAGCTCGGCGGCTGGCAGGTGATCTGCTGGGCGCTGGTGATTGCCCTGCCGTTGATGCTCCCCGCCTCGCTGATGGTTCAGCCTGCGTCCTGGCATGCCATATCGGCCTCCTCCTGGACCGCGCTCGGCTATGTGTCGCTCTTCAGTATGCTGATCGGTTTTATCTTCTGGTACAAAGGGCTGGCCGCGGGCGGGATCGCCGCCGTCGGCCAGCTCCAGCTATTGCAGCCGTTCTTCGGGCTTGGCCTGTCGGCGGCGCTGTTGCACGAAACCGTCAGCCCCTTGATGCTGGCGGTTACCCTCGGCGTGGTGCTGTGCGTGGTGGGCTCGCGCAAATGTGGCCGCCGGCGGGTTAGCGCAGAGAGCAGGAGCAGTGATTGACCGCCCCTACATCCGCCGTCCCGGGTTTCGGCGGCGTAACCGCTGACCCGGGCTACCACATGACAAACGGCTGGAAACAGGTCGCCCCGCCGGGGATGGCGACCGCCTACAGCGGCCGCGCGTACTGGAGCATCACCTGCAGCAGCACGTTGGCGCCGGCGGCGACGTGCTCCGGCGAGGCATACTCCATTTCGTTATGGCTGATCCCATCCTTGCAGGGGATAAAAATCATCCCGGTCGGCGCCAGGTAGCTCATATACACTGCGTCATGCCCGGCGCCGGAGACGATCGGCCGCGCCGGGTAGCCCAGCCGCTGCGCGGCATCGGCAATGGCCTGCTGGCATTCGCCATCGAAGGGCGCCGCCGGATAGTGGCTCACCTGCTTCAGGGCCACCTGCAGACCGCTTTCCCGCTCAACCTCCGCGATAAACGCCCGCAGCTGGCGATCCATTTCATCCACCAGCGCATCGCTGAGATTGCGCATATCAATGGAGAAGGTGACCTCTCCGGGCACCACGTTGCGGCTGTTGGGCCACACCTGCACGCTGCCGACGGTGCCGCGTCCCTCTTCGCTGCGTCCGGCAATCGCTACCACCTCCTGCATAATGCGGGTCGCCACCTGCAGGGCATCCTGACGCAGGCGCATCGGCGTGGGCCCGGCATGCGACGCCTGACCGGTCACCACGCAGTCGTACCAGCGGATCCCCAGCACGCCCTGCACGATACCGATGGTTTTCGCTTCATCTTCGAGAATCGGCCCCTGCTCAATGTGCGCCTCAAAATAGGCGCCTACGGGATGCTCTCCCGGGGTCTGCTCGCCGATATAGCCGATCTGCGCCAGCGCCTCGCCGACGCTGACGCCCTCTTTATCCGTGACGGCCCAGGTCTCCTCCAGCGGGAAGACCCCGGCAAAGACCCCGGAGCCCATCATCACCGGCACAAAGCGCGACCCCTCTTCGTTGGTCCAGAACACCACCTCAATCGGCGCCTCGGTGGCAATCTGCAGATCGTTGAGCGTGCGCACCACCTCCAGCGCCGCCAGCACGCCGTAGTTGCCGTCAAATTTGCCGCCGGTGGGCTGGGTGTCGATATGGCTGCCAGAGACGATGGGCGGCAGGCTGGGGTTGCGCCCTTCCCGACGCATAAACACATTGCCGATTTTATCGATGGTGACGCTCATCCCGGCCTCCCGCGCCCAGCCAATCACCCGGTCCCGCCCCTGACGGTCGAGGTCGGTGAGGGTCAGACGGCGGCAGCCGCCCTTCGGCGTGGCGCCGATCTGCGCGAGATCCATTAACGACGCCCACAGGCGGTCGCCATTGATGCGCCAGCCGGTGGTGTCGGTGGCGGGGGTAAAAAGTACATCACAGCTCATGGTGGTCTCCTGACATCAAGGTCGCCGCCAGCGCAACCGGCGGTGGGAAAAAAGGCATCAGCGCCTGGTCTTCATCGTGGTGTGTTGCCGCCGGTCAGACGGCCAGGGCCTGCGCGTTGGCGTCAATCGCCAGCTCGCGCCAGCGGTGGCAACTCACCGCATGGCGCTCCGCGACGGATTCCGTCGGCGGCAGGCTCTGCTCGCAGACCGGGCGACGGTGCGGGCAGCGCTCGGCAAAGGCGCAGCCGGGCGGCAAGCGCGCCAGATCCGGCGGCGCGCCGGGAATGCAGTGCAGGGCATCGCCTTTCTTAAGCCCCTCTTTCGGCCGGCTGCCCAGCAGCACCCGGGTATAAGGATGGCGTGGGTGGCGCAGGATCTCACTCATAGAAGCCTCCTCGACGATCCGCCCGGCGTACATCACCGCCACCCGGTCGGCGATCTCCACCGCGGCGCCGATGTCGTGGGTCACAAACACGATCGACAGCCCGCGCTGCTTTTGCTGCTCGCGCAGCAGGATCAGGATCTGGATTTGCACCGTGGCGTCGAGGGCGGTGGTCGGCTCATCCGCCAGCAGCAGCTGCGGGTTACAGGAGAGCGCGAGGGCGATCATCGCCCGCTGGCGCATCCCGCCGGACATCTCGTGCGGGTAAGCGTCCAGCCGCCGCTCGGGGCTGGGAATGCGCACCTGGCGCAGGGCCTCCAGTGCCCTGTCCCGGGCCGCCTGGCGCGACAGCCCTTCGTGGCGACGCAGCCCTTCAATAATCTGCTGCCCAACGGTGTAGACCGGGTCGAAGGCCAGCAGCGGCTCCTGAAAAATCATCGCGCAGCGCCCGCCGCGGTAGCGCCGCAGCTGGCTGGCGCTCATCGTCAGCACCGCGTCGTCACCCACCCGCAGGGTGCCGGAGAGCTCACTGCTCCCCGGCGGGTGCAGGCGCATCAGCGCCCGCAGGGTCACGCTCTTGCCGGAACCCGACTCGCCAATCAGCGCCATCACCTCCCCCTTTTGTACGTCAAAGGAGACCCCGTTGACCGCGTTGATGGTCTGCCCGTCGCGGCGAAAGACGACCCGCAGATCGCGCACATGGACAAAGGCGTTATCCGACATGGCTGACCTCCTTAAGGGGGATGCTCTGATGCCAGAGCGAGGCCGGCTGCGCCATCAGGCAGGCGCTCTGGTGCCCCTCCCCGACCGCCTCCAGCCGCGGTTTCACTTCGGCGCAGACCGCCTTCGCATGCGGGCAGCGGGTGTGAAAGCGACAGCCGCTCGGCGGCGCGATGGGGCTGGGGGGATCGCCGCTCAGCGGCGAGGTCAGGGTGCGGTGTTCCGGGTCCATGGAGGGCATGGAGCTTAACAGCGCCCGGGTATAGGGGTGGGCGGAGGCGGTAAACAGCTGCTCCGCCGGGCCGATCTCTACCACTTCGCCAAGGTACATAACGAGGATCCGATCCGACAGCCAGCGAACCACGTGCAGATCGTGGCTGATAAACACATAGGTCAGCTCGAGGGTGCGTTTTAGCTCCTGCAGCAGCTGCAGCACCTGGGCTTCCACCGATTTATCCAGCGCCGACACCGCCTCATCAAGAATGACCAGCCGCGGCTTCATCGCCAGCGCGCGGGCGATATTCACCCGCTGCCGCTGGCCGCCGGAGAGCGCATGCGGGTAGCGGTCGGCAAAGCGCGCCGGTTCAAGGCCGACGTGCGCCAGCAGATAGCGGGCGTATTCGCTGGCCTCTCTGGCGCTGACGCCGTGGACGCGCTGGCCGAAGGCGATGCTCTCCTCCATGGTCATGCGCGGATTGAGCGAGGCATAGCTATCCTGGAAAACCATCTGCACCTGGCGACGGTAGGCTTTCATGGGCAGACGCGACGAGCCAACCTCCAGCCCGTCGAAGATCAGTTCGCCGCTGTCCTGGGTGAGCAGCTGCATCAGCAGTCGGGCGGTGGTCGATTTGCCGCAGCCCGACTCGCCGACCACCCCCAGGGTTTCACCTTTCATCACCGTGAAGCTGATATCGTCCACCGCCTGGACCACCTCCCGGCCTTTGCCGCCGCGGAAGTACTTCAGCAGGTGATTGACCTTCAGCAGCGGCTGCGCCGGCCCGCCGAGATCGATATTGATAAAGGGTTGCATCGCTTACTCCTTAATCGCCATTGCCGCACGCAGGCGGTCCGCGAGGATATTGAACGAAATGGAGGTGATAAAAATCATCAGGCCCGGCAGGGCGGCCACCCACGGCTGGGTATAGATTGCCGTGCGCAGGGTATTGAGCATCAGCCCCCACTCGGGCTCCGGCGGCCGCACGCCGAGGCCGAGAAACGACAGGCCGGAGGCGAGGATCATGCACACCGAAATCAGCCCGGTGGAGAAGACGAAGATCGGCCCGAGCACGTTACCCAGCACCTGGACGCGGATAATGGTCAATGCGCTGGCGCCGGTGGCCCGGGCGGCGTCGATATAGTCCATATGCCGTACCTGGGCGATCACGCTCTCGGCAATCCGCGCCACCTGCGGGACAAACACCAGGGTCAGCGACAGCAGCGCATTGCCGATGCCCGCCCCCAGCGCCCCCGACAGCGCAATCGCCAGCAGGACCGAGGGAAAGGCATAGAACACATCCACGGTGCGCATAATCACGGTATTGATTTTGCCGCCCATGTAGCCGGCGATGATCCCGATGGCGCCGCCGATAAAAAAGGCGAACACCACCGGGACAATCCCCATAAACAGCGACAGCCGGGTGCCGAGAATCAGTCGCGACAGCATGTCGCGCCCCAGCTCATCAGAGCCCAGCGGGAAGCCGTCGCTGCCGATGGGCTTCAGGCGCAGGAACATTGACGTTTGATAGGGGTCTTTGACGATAAGCCATGGCCCTAACAGCGCCAGGGCCAGCAGCAGCAGGATCACTACCCCCACCACCACGCCGCCGGGATCGCGCAGTAAGCGGCGCAGCACGCCGCGCCAGTAACCTTGCCGGGAAGCGTTGGCCGGCGCGGCCGGGACCGCTTTCGTCGTTGCCGTATCCACCATGGTCAGCTCCTCTTAATGCGCGGGTCGAGGGTGGCCTGCAGAATATCCACCAACAGGTTGAGCAACACGAAAAACAGCGCCAGCACCCAGATAGTACCCTGCAGCAGGGGCAAGTCGCGCTGAAAGATGGCGGTGTTGAGCAGCAGCCCGGTCCCCGGCCAGGAGAAGACGGTCTCCACGAGGATCGAGCCGCCCATCAGATAGCCCACCTGCAGCCCCATCACCGCCAGCGCGGTTGGCGCGGCATTTTTCATGACGTGGACAAAGATGCGCGATTCGTTAAGGCCGCGGGCGCGCAGGCCAACGATAAACTCCTGGCTGAGGATATCGGCTACCTGCGAGCGCACGGTGCGGGCGATAATCCCGGTCGGGATCACCGACAGCGTGATGGCCGGCAGCAGCATGAACTGCAGGTGCGCCCAGTCCCATTGCCAGCCCACCTCGCCTATCGGCCCGCCGCCGGTGGCCGGCAGCAGCGCGAACTTGACGCTGCAGAGGATCACCAACAGCATCCCCAGCCAGTAATGCGGCACGCTGACGCCAAACACCGACAACACCGAGGCCAGACGGTCAATGACGCTGTTGCGAAAATAGCCGGCGACAAAGCCAAACAGGCTGCCGAGGACGAAGCCGATCGCCGTCGCCAGCAGCGCCAGGCGCAGGGAGTAAGCCACTGCGGTCATCACCTCGTCTATCACCGGGCGGCCGGTGGCGACCGACATACCGAGGTCGCCGTGCAGTGCCCGCCACAGCCAGTGGATAAACTGCAGAGGCAGCGGCTTATCAAAGCCGTAGGCCTGCATCAGCGTCTGGCGTAGCGCCTCCGAGGCGTCCGGCGGCATCACCGACACCAGCGGGTCGCCCGGCGCGATCTGCACCAGCATGAAACAGATCACCGCCACCCCAAGCATGGTGGGGATAGCCAGCAGAATGCGGTATAGCAGCGTATTGATCATCGGTTGCCCCTTTCGCGATTACTCTTTTTTGCTCACCAGGCTGAGGTCGATAAACCAGCTCTGCGGTTGCACCACTCCGGTCACCGCGGGCGAAATCGCGCGCGGCCCGACGTCGTGGGCGACAAACAGGAACGGCACCTGATCCACCAGCGCGGCGTGCAGATCGCCGGCGGCTTTATTCATCGCTTCCGGGGTAAAGGCGTGCTTGACGGCGGCGGCGAGTTTTTCCGTCTCTGGGGTGGCGAAGTAGCCCCAGTTGGTCGCCACCGGCGGAAACGCTTTGGCGGTCGAGAAGCGGATCAGGCCAAAATAGGGATCATTGACCGCGGCGCTGACGTTGATCGCGTCGATCCCTTTTGCCGAGGGATCCCGGGCGCCCAGGCGCCAGTTGGTGAACAGGGTGTTCCATTCCACCACTTTAATATCCACATTGAAGAAGCAGCTCTTCAGGCTCTGCTGGATATACTCGTTCATCGGCAAAGGCTGCATCTGCCCGGAGCCGGAGGCCGAGGTGGCCACCGTGACGTGCAGCGGCTTGCCGGCGCTGTATCCAGCCTCGGTCATCAGCTGACGGGCGGCGTCCGGGTCATATTTGATCTGGAAGGTGGGTTTGCCATGCCACGGGCTGTCGGCCTCGTAGACCCCGGTGGCCTCGGTCATGTAGCCGCCGAGGTAGCTTTTCAGCTCGGCGCGGTTCAGACACAGGTTGGCCGCTTTGCGCACCCGAATGTCCTGCCACGGCGATCCTTTTTCAAAGGAGAACTGCCAGGGCCACAGGTGCGGCTGGGTGTTGGCGTAAAGGTGAAAACCCTGAGACTTGATCTGATCGATGGCGTCCGGCGCCGGGGCTTCAATCCAGTCCACCTGCTTCGACAGCAGCGCCGCGGTGCGGGCGTTGGCCTCCGGCAAAGGGATCAGCACCACCTTATCCACCCGGGGAATGCGATCTTTGTTCCAGTAGTCGGGGTTTTTCGCGAGGATCAGCTGCTGACGCGGCACCAGCTTCTCCAGTTTGAACGGGCCGCTGCCCACCGCATGGGCGGCGAAGGCGGTCCATGCCTGTTTGCTGCGCGCGGCGCTATCCCCCGCGCTGGCCGGCACCGCGTCATACTGCTTCTGCCACGCCGTGGGCGAGACAATAAACAGGTTGGTGATGTTGTACGGCAGCAGCGCGTCCGGTTCCGAGGTGGTCAGCGCCACGGTGTGGTCGTCAATTTTCTCCGCGCCGGTGAGGGTCGGCATGCGCGACAGGGTGTTGCCGATCTGCCCCGGGGCGTACTGCGGCGCCGCTTTATTCAGCACCTTATCCACGTTCCAGACGATGGCGTCGGCGTTCACCTCCGTCCCATCATGGAACCTGACGCCCGGACGCAAGGTGAAAATCCAGCGGCTGGTGTTCTGCGGATCGATGTGCCACTCGGTCGCCAGCCCCGGCACCAGACCGCTGGGCTTTTCACCTTGCGACAGATCCCACTCCACCAGCGCGTCGTACAGCGGGATGCCGGTAAAGCGGTTGCCCTCATAGCCCTGATCCGGCTGGCCGAGGGTTAACGGAATATCCGCGGCGGTCATGGCGATCCGCAGCGTGGAGGCGTTGGCAGGTAAGGCGGCGCCCGCCAGGGCCAGTGCGCCGCTCACCGCCACGGCGAGACGACCGGCACGCGAAAATAACGTCTTTTTGTGCATCACATGATCCCTGTTAAATAAAGTGTCACGGATTAACAGGCAAAATGCGTACCAGCTCTTACGCGGGCGATAATAGGCCAAAACCGACCGGTAAAATAAGAAGGACTTATATTATCACCATGATAATTATGGGAAAATAATTGCACCTTATTCCGTCGCACCGCCAGCGGGAAATATGTTGCAGAATTGCACCAGTCGCTATATGGCAAATTTCAAATAATCACTCTGCGTCACTTTTTTATTCATCCCCGTCCTCCGCCGCGGCGTATTCTCCGTCGGGATCAATCCCTTCTATACTTCAGGGAACACATCGACCGGGAGAGACTATGCCTTTAGCCGATTTTCACCGCTCCGATCCTTTTACCCTCGGTATCGAACTGGAGCTGCAGGTGGTGAACCCGCCGGGTTACGACCTCAGCCAGGATGCCTCGACGCTGATTGCCGACGTCCAGCATGAGCTGACCGTGGGAGAAGCCAAGCACGATATCACCGAGAGCATGCTGGAGATCGCCACCGGGGTGTGCCGCGACATCAGCCATGCGCAAATCCAGCTCAGCGCCATCCAGCAGGCGGTCCAGCGCGCGGCGCTGCATCATCATCTGCAGATCTGCGGCGGGGGTTCCCACCCCTTTCATGCCTGGCAGCGTCAGCAGATCAGCGACAATCCGCGCTATGTCAAAACCGTCGAGCATTTTGGCTATCTGGCGCAGCAGGCGACGGTCTTTGGCCAGCATGTGCACGTCGGCTGCCAGAGCGGCGACGACGCCATCTATCTGCTGCACGGCTTGTCGCGCTTTGTGCCGCACTTCATCGCCCTCAACGCCGCCTCGCCGTGGTTCGACAGCACCGACAGCCGCTTCGCCTGTTCGCGCCTCAACCGCTTCTCCTCTTATCCCGACAACGGTCCGATGCCGTGGGTGGCCGACTGGCAGGGGTTTCGTCGCCTGTTCCGCCAGCTGAGCTACACCAGCATGATCGACAGCATGAAAGATCTGCACTGGGATATTCGCCCCAGCCCGCAGTTTGGGACCGTCGAGGTGCGGGTGATGGACACTCCCCTGACCCTCGCCCAGGCGATCCATATCGCCGGCTTTATACAGACCCTGGCCTGCTGGCTGTTGACGGAGCGCCCCTTTAAGCACCAGCCTGATGATTATCTGCTGTACCCTTTTAACCGCTATCAGGCCTGCCGCTACGGGCTGGACGGGACCCTTACCGACGTGCGCAGCGGGGAGCAGCGCAGCATCCGCCAGGAGATCCTGCAGCTCGCCGACCGGCTGGCTCCTTTCGCCCATCAGCTGAAGGCGACGGCGGCGCTGGAGGCGGTCGTTCGCCAGGCGAAATCGCCGCACAGCGAGGCGCAGCAGATGCGCGAGTTTATCGCCAACGGCGGTTCGCTTTCCGGGCTGGTGCAAAAACACTGTGAGATTTGGGCGGCATAAGACAGCGAGGCGGGTATACTCGGCGCAGACCATAGAAAGGATTGCCCATGTTATTACGCTGCCTGCTCCCCCTGGCGCTGCTGCCCCTGGCCGCCGTCGCCAGCGCCGCCTGTACCCTCACCGACCCGACGCTAACCCTGCAGAGCTATCGGGTGGATGCGCAGAAAGAGCGCATTGCAATGTACTGGCTGGATCGGCACGGTAAAGCCTGGGGTTCCCTGCGTTCGCTGCTGGCGGGTATCGATGGCGATGGCCGGGTGCAGATGGCGATGAACGGCGGCATTTACGATAAGGCCTACGCGCCGCTGGGGCTGTATATCGAAGACGGCAAACGCCTGACGCCGGTAAACCGCTCCGCCGGCGGCGGGAACTTCTTTATCCGCCCCGGCGGCGTATTCCTGGTGGAGAACGGCCGGGCAAAAATCGTGCCGCTGCCGGCGTACAAACGCTCTCCCGCCATCCGCTATGCGGTGCAGTCCGGCCCGATGCTGATTGAGAATGGCGTCATCAACTGGCGGCTGAAGCCCTCCGCCAGCTCGCGCAAACTGCGCAACGGGGTTGGCATCGATAAGCAAGGCCGGGTGGTGTTTATGCTCAGCGATCGCGAGACCAACTTCTATGATTTTGCCTGCTATGCGCAGTCAAAGCTTGGGGTGCGGCAGATGCTTTATCTCGACGGCACCCTGTCGAAGATGTACCGCAAAGGCGGCAGCGTGCCGTGGCAATATCATCCGTTCGTGACCATGATAACGGTGGAGAGGAAATAGCGGGCGCGTTTGGGGGCGGCCATTCCAGCCAGAAGAGTGAATAAATTAACGACAGGCCGGGAAAGGTATTGCCGCCGTGCCCGATGTCCTTGCCCGGTGGCGCTGCGCTTACCGGGCCTACAGAGTCTGTTCGCTATGATATGGCCCCTGAAATCTACGGGCGTGCAGCAGGGCCGATTCCCGCTGAAATCGGCGAACCGGAGGTCGGCAGATAAGGCAGGGCTCACGCCCAAACGCAACGTGAACGCAAAACCCCCCCTCACCCTCCCCCTCTCCCTAAGGGAGAGGGGACCGCCCGGTAGTCGTTGCAGCCTGGAGTATCCCCGTTACCGACCGGTAGCGCCGCGCTTACCCCCGCCGATGCGCCCACTCGCGCATACGCTGAAACAGCACATACAGCGAAGGAATAAACAGGATGCCAATCATCGTCGCCACCAGCATTCCGCTGAACACCGTGGTGCCGATGATCCGCCGGCTCTGCGCCCCGGCGCCGGTGGCGAGCATCATCGGCATGATGCCGATAATAAACGACACCGCGGTCATCATCACCGCGCGGAAGCGGCGGGTGGCGCCCTCGCGCGCGGCGTCGACTATCGACAATCCCTCTTCGCGCCGGCTGCGGGCAAACTCAACGATCAGAATCGCATTCTTCGCCGCCAGGGCGATCAGCAGCACCAGTCCTATCTGGACATACACATCGTTGGCATAGCCCGCCGTCCACAGCCAGAGCAGCGCTCCGCCAATGGCGAACAGCACCGAGAGCATGACGCTCGCCGGCAGCGTCCAGCTCTCATACTGCGCCACCAGGAACAGCCACGCCATCGCCACCGCCGCCAGCACGATCCACACCGCCTGATTGCCGGTCTGCTGCTCCTGCCAGGAGATGCCGCTCCAGGCGTAGTCATACCCCGGCGGCAGATGGGCCTGCAGAATCTGCTCCATAGCCGCCATCGCCGTACGGCTGCTGACCCCCTCGGCCGCTGAACCGCTCACCGACACGGACGGGAACTGGTTGTACTGCTGAATAAACGGCGCCCCCACCGTCGGCGTAATGGTGACCAGATTGCTCAGCCGCACCCGCTCGCCGTCGCGGCTGCGGACGTACAGCTCGCTAATCTGCTCAGCCCGCTCGCGCCACTGCATCTCATTTTGCATCACCACATGATAGACACGGTTGTTAAGGCTGAAATCGCCGGCGCGCGTGCCGCCGAACGCCGTCTGCAGGCTGCTGAAGATCTGCGCCACCGGCACATCCAGCAGCGCCGCCCGGTCGCGGTCGACCGTCAGGGTCAGCTGCGGCACGTTGCTGCTCCAGGTGGTAAACACCCGGCTCAGCTGCGGATGCTGTTTCGCCAGTTGAAGGATCTCCTGCGTCACCTGCTCCAGCTCCGCCGACGACTGACCGGCCTGCGCCAGGATGCGCAGGTCAAATCCTGAGGCATTGCCCAGGCCCGGCAGGGTCGGCGGCGCGAAGGTCATGATCGTCGCCTCCGGCAGCGACAGCAGCTGGCGCTGGATATCCGCCATCACCGCATCCAGCGGCGGCCGCTGATGCCAGTCCTTGAGCATTACCGAGATAAACCCGCCGTTAGAGGCGCTGGTGCCGTTGAGAATGTTAAAGCCGGACACCTGAATCACATCCTCCACCGCCGGGTTAGCCGTCAGCAGCTTGCGCGCCTGGGCCATCACCGCTTCGGTGCGCTCCAGCGACGCCGCCTCCGGCAGCTGTACGCTGGCAAACAGGTAGCCCTGATCCTCCTGCGGCAGGAAGCCTTTCGGCATTGAGCTAAAGCTGAACGCCACCAGCGCGCCCGCCGCGACCGTCGCCGCCAGCGCCAGCCAGGGACGGCGGTTCATCCAGCCAACCAGCCGGCCATAGCCGTCGCGGGTGCCGTCGAGGAGACGGTTAAACGCCCGCCACACCGCCGCCGGCCGGGCGGGACGCGGGCGCAGCAGTAGCGCGCAGAGGGCCGGGGTTAGGGTTAACGCCACCAGGCTCGACAGGGCCACCGCGGTGGAGAGCGTCACGGCAAACTGCCGGTACAGCTCGCCGACGATCCCCGGGAGCAGCGCCACCGGCACAAACACCGCCAGCAGCACCAGGGTCGTAGCGATCACCGGCCCGGCAATCTGCCGCAGCGCCTGGGCGGTGGCCTGCAGGCGATCCAGCCCTTCCGCCATTTTGGTTTCGACATTCTCCACCACCACAATGGCGTCATCCACCACCATCGTCAGGGCGAGAATGATCGCGAACAGGCTGAGGGTGTTGGCGCTGTAGCCCAGCAGATAGAGCACCGCAAAGGTGCCGATCAGTGACACAGGGATTGCCAGCACTACGATCAGCGTCGCCCGCCAGCTCTGCAGGAACAGCGACACCACCACGACCACCGCCAGCAGGGTCAGCGCCAGCGAGACGCCGATCTCTTTGATCGTCGCCGCCACAAAGCGGGTGGTATCGAACTTCACCTCCCAGGTGAGATCCGCCGGAAAGCGGGTGTGCAGGCGGTTAAGCTCAGCGCGCACTGCGCTGGCGACCTGCAGGGCATTGGCGGTGGGCGTCGGGTAGATACCCAGATAGGCCGACGCTTTACCGTTCAGCTGCGCGCCGGAGCTGTAGCTGCGGGCGCCCAGCTCAATGGTCGCCACGTCAGCGAGGCGAACCAGCTGCCCCTGCGCGCCGCGGCGGAGGATAATCTCGCCAAAGCTGGCCGCCTCGTTCAGACGCCCCAGCCCGTTGATGGTCAGCGTCTGCTGCTGACCGTTGAATACCGGCGGGGTGCCCACCTGCCCCGCCGCGCCCTGCACATTCTGCTCGCGCAGCGCCTGGGCAACGTCATCCGTGGTGATGTTGAGGGCGTTCATGCGGTCCGGACGCAGCCAGATGCGCATACTGTAATCCCGGGCGCCAAACATCTGCACCTCACCGACGCCGGGCAGGCGCGCCAGCGCCTCGCGCACCTGGGTGCTGGCGTAGTTACTGACAAACAGCGGCGACAGCGTGCCCAGCGGCGAGTAGAGGCTCACCCCCATCAGCAGGTTGCTGGCGCGCTTGCGTACCTGGACCCCATTCTGCTGCACCTCCGCCGGGAGCTGAGCCAGCGCCTGCGACACCCGGTTTTGCACGTCGATCGCCGCCAGGTCGGCGTCGGTGCCCGCCGCGAAGGTAATACTCAGACGGTACGTTCCCTCATCCGAGCTGGTGGACTCCATATACAGCATATGATCGACGCCGTTGAGCTGGGTCTCCAGCGGGGCGGCGATAGCCTCCGCCACGTCTGACGCGCTGGCGCCTGGCCAGCTGGCGGTAACGTTCACCACCGGAGGCGTGATCGCCGGGTACTGCTCCACCGGGATCAGCTTCAGCGACACCGCGCCGACAAAGGTCAGCAGCAGCGCGATCACCATGGCAAATCGCGGACGACGGATAAAAAAGGTCAGCATCCCTTCTCCTTACTTAGTTCAGCACCTGTACCGCGGCGCCTTCGCGTAAACGCTGCGCGCCGTCGGTGATCACCTGCTCGCCCGCCTGCAGCCCTTTCTCAACCGCAAACTGCTGCCCCTGCTGCCCGGCGAGGGTCAGACGACGCTGCCCGGCGGTATGGTCCGGCTTCAGCACCCAGCTGAAAAAGCCCTGCGGATCCTGCTGCACGGCGGCGGCCGGGATCATCACCCGTGACTGCAGCTCCTGCGGACGGAACAGGATTGTTACGCTGCCCCCCGGCAGCAGACGGTGCTGCGGATTGGCGAACTCCGCCCGCACCGCCACGCTGCCGGTGCGGGCATCAATCCGGTTATCGATGGAGGTCAACACCCCATCGCGCCGTTTGCCATCCACGTCAATCTGCGCCAGCCACGCCTGCTTCAGAGCGTGGATGTCGGCATGCTGGCCGGTTTTGCTGAAAAACGCGGCTTCGTCGAGGGCGAACGAGACCCGCACCGGATCCAGCTGCACAATGTCCACCAGCACTCCGCTGGATGGGTTAATCAGCGTCCCGACGTGAAAGGCGCTGTGGCCCACCCGTCCGGTCACCGGCGCCGCAATCCGGGTATAACTGAGCACAATCTGCTGGGCCTCGACGCGGGCTTTCGCCTGCTGCACGGCGGCGGCGGCGACGTCGCGCTGCATCCGGGCTGTGTCGACGTCGTTGCGGCTGATGGAGTGGTTGTTGATGAGTCGCTCGTAGCGAGTGAGCAGCTGTTGCGACTGGCGTAATGAGGCCTCTGCGCTTTTCAGCTCGGCCTGCGCCAGGGCCAGCGCCGCGCGGGGCTGTGCGTCGTCGAGGGTAAACAGCAGGTCGCCCTCGGTCACATACTGCCCGTCCTGGAAGTGGCGCTGAACAATCACCCCTTCGGTGCGCGCGCGAATGTCGACGGCGCGGATTGCCTCGACCCGTCCGGGGATGGCGCGTTCTTCAGCATGAGGAGCCAGTTCGGCCGTGGCGACGCGGACCGGCACCGCCGGCGCGGCGGTGGCCGTCAGGGCGCTGCTGGCCAGGGCGCTAGCCAGCAGCGCAAAGCGGAAGGTTTTAATCATAGGGGATCCTTGCGACAGTAACGCGCGCCTGCGGCGAGGCGCGCGAGATCGATCAGGCCGTTTTGCGGAACCGGCGCGTCAGACGCTTCTCGATTTCCACCACCAGGAACATGGCGATGCCGATGACCAGGGTGACAAACCAGTAGCGCAGCGGCAGCGCTTCCGTGCCAAACATGTTCTGCATCAGCGGGACATAGATAATCACCAGCTGCATCAGCAGCAGGACACCGGTCACCAGCCAGATGCCTTTGTTACGCAGCAGGCCCATGCTCAGGGAGAAGCTGTCGCTGCTGCGGCAGTTGATCATGTAGACCCACTGCGCCGTCACCAGCATCTGCAGCAGCACGGTGCGGATAAACTCCGGACTGTGACCGCGCGGTGCCAGCCAGGCCTCAAGGATAAAGGCGGCAATAGCAATCATAGACCCGACAAAAGCCACCCGCCACACGGCGAAACCATCCATCACGTGCTGGCCGGTTTTACGCGGCGGGCGGTTCATCACGTTGCGCTCCGCGGCCTCAAAGGCCAGGCCGAAGGAGAGCGTCGCCGACGTCGCCATGTTCATCCACAGGATCAGCACCGGGGTCAGCGGAATCATGTTCCCCGCCAGCAGGGCGATGATGATCAGCAGCCCCTGCGCCAGGTTGGTCGGCATGATGAAGAGGATGGTCTTCTTCAGGTTGTCATAGACCCGACGGCCCTCTTTTACCGAGCTGGCGATGGTGGCGAAGTTATCATCGGTCAACACCATGTCAGCCGCCTCTTTGGTGACTTCGGTACCTTTGATACCCATCGCGATACCCACGTCGGCCTGGCGCAGCGCCGGCGCGTCGTTGACGCCGTCGCCGGTCATGCCGACCACTTCGCCGTTATCCTGCAGGGCTTTCACCAGGCGCAGCTTATGCTCCGGACTGGTGCGGGCAAAGATGTCGTACTCCACCGCCGCCTTCGCCAGCGCCGCATCGTCCATGTGCTCCAGCTGGTAGCCGGTCATGGCCTGGCTGCTGTTGGTGATCCCCAGCATCTGGCCGATGCTCATCGCCGTCTGCGGGTGGTCGCCGGTGATCATCTTCACGCGGATGCCGGCGGTCTGGCAGGCGTGGATAGCGTCAATAGCTTCCGGACGCGGCGGATCCATCATTCCGGCGATGCCGAGGAAAATCAGTCCCTCCTGCAGATCCTCATGGTTCAACGTGGTGGCATCAAGGCTGGCCGGCTTACAGGCCGCCGCCACCATGCGCAGCCCCTGACGGGCGAAGCGCGCCATCTCCTCTTCCCAGTACTGCGCCTCGAACGGCACCGCGCCCTGGCGGCTCATCTGCTCACGGCACATGCCGAAGATGACGTCCGGCGCACCGGTGATTAACACCCGGGCATCGCCATCGATGTGCTGCAGCGTGGACATATATTTGTACTGCGAGTCAAAGGGGATCTTGGCCACCAGACGGGCCTCCACCGCCGGGAGCTGCGCTTTCGCCGCCAGCACCTTCAGCGCCCCTTCGGTTGGCCCGCCGGTGATCCCCCACAGGCCGCGCTCATCCTGGATAAGCTGGCTGTCGTTGCACAGGTCGATGGTGCGCAGCCAGGTCTCCAGCACGGTACCCGGCTGAACCTGCACGGGCTCATCGCTCCCCTCAAGGAAGATCCGCCCCTGCGGCTCATAGCTGTCGCCTTCCACCCGGTAGCAGCAGTCGGCGGTGATGATCGCCTTGACGGTCATTTCGTTCATCGTCAGGGTGCCGGTTTTATCCGAGCAAACCACGGTCATGGCGCCGAGGGTTTCCACGGTCGGCAGCTTACGAATAATCGCCCGCTTGCGCGCCATCGTCTGCACGCCGAGCGACAGAATAATTGAGATGATCGCCGGCAGCCCCTCCGGTACCGCGGCCACCGCCAGGCTAATCAGCGACAGCAGCAGCTCGCCCATCGGGATATCCCGCAGCGCGAGGCTGAAGATAAACAGCGCCACC
The DNA here is from genome assembly GCF_050378715.1 of Klebsiella sp. 2-CIP_Kleb. Taxonomy (NCBI): domain Bacteria; kingdom Pseudomonadati; phylum Pseudomonadota; class Gammaproteobacteria; order Enterobacterales; family Enterobacteriaceae; genus Klebsiella; species Klebsiella sp. 2-CIP_Kleb. The sequence goes on along the minus strand of NZ_JBNRLG010000002.1, from coordinate 381,895 downwards.
ATCATGGCGAGGATAATGACGAAAATCGCTTTGCCGAGCTTATCCATCTGCACCAGCAGCGGGGTGCGGTGCTTCTCAATGCCCGCCATCATCTGGTTAATGTGGCCGAGTTCGGTCTGCGCGCCGGTGGCGGTCACCACGCCGACGCCGCCGCCGGCGCTGACGGTGGTCCCGGAGAAGACCATGTTCACCCGGTCGCCCAGCGGCAGGTCGCCTTCCAGCGCGTCGGTGATTTTATCCACCACCGTCGACTCGCCGGTGAGGATCGCCTCTTCCACCCGCAGGTTGTGCGTTTCAATTAGCCGCATGTCCGCCGGCACGCGGTCGCCGGCGCGCAGGATAACGATATCCCCCGGAACCAGGTCGCGCGTCGGGATAGTCTCATGTTTGCCGTTACGCTGGACGCGGGCATCGCTGGAGAGCATGTTGCGGATCCCCTGCAGGGACTTTTCGGCGTTGCTCTCCTGGATATGGCCGATCAGGGCGTTAATCACCGTCACGCCGAGGATCACCAGGGTATCGACCCAGTGCCCCATGATGGCGGTCAGCGCCGCGGCGGCCAGCAGCACGTAAATCAGTACGTCGTTAAAGTGGGCAAGAAAGCGCAGCCAGGCCGGTTTCCCTTTCTTTTCCGGCAGCGCGTTCGGCCCACAGCTATTCAGGCGCTCGGCGGCGTCTGCGGAACTTAACCCAGCGGCCTGGCTTTTGGTCTGCGCCAGCACTGCGTCAACGGTCTGCTGCCAGACCTGCCGTGGCGCGGTGTCGCCCGAGGGCGTCGTAAACTTTGGGTTATTCATCTTGGTCAAATTACATTTTCCTTATAAATTCCGTGAGTCGGAAAGCCTGAAATCATTCCTGGCCAATGCAGTAAAAGGTGGCGAAAAAGCCGATAAAAATGTGAACCAATACAAGCCTAAATTTTTCGCAAAATAAAAAATATGTGGTAAGTTAATTCCACGAGCCAACTATTACAGAATATTAATAAACCAAAACTAAACGAGGTTAAATATGTTTGGAATCTACCGCGGACGCCGTCTGGCGCTGTACATCTTGCTGGCCATCATCGCTGCCACGCTGGTGGGATATAGCACTTATAGTTTTGTAAAAGCGCTGGCATAATAATGACAGTAATTTACAGGAGACTGATTTTAATTTAATTACAAATTATTTCAGATTAATTAACATGGGAATAAAAGGCAGACCATAATATTAAACAGAGGCGCATTAAGGCGAGTAAAATACAAAGCATATTGCGTTAGGGATTATTTTGCCGGACAATATGTTTTTTAACTGATGATTAACATGACATGAAACATCCGCTGGAAACGCTCCTCTCCGCCGCCGGGATCCTGCTCCTGGCTCTGCTCTCCTGTCTGCTGTTGCCCGCGCCGTCGCTGGGCCTGACGCTGGCGCAAAAGCTGGTTGAGACATTCCATATGATGGATCTCAACCAGCTTTATACGGTGTTGTTTTGTTTGTGGTTCTTAGCACTGGGCGCCATTGAGTATCTGGTGCTGCGCTGGGTGTGGCGTCGCTGGTTTTCGCTCGAACGCTAAACCAGGAAGGGCGCGCCTCAGTGGGCGCGACTGTGGTTCTCTTTACGGTAGGCGCCCGGCGGCAGATTGAAGGTCCGGGTGAAGACGCGGGTAAAGGTCTGTTGCGAATCGAAGCCATACTTCAGGCAGATATCGTAGACCCGCTGATCGGTGTCACGCAGATCGCGGGCGGCCAGCAGCAGCTTCCTTTCGCGAATATAGCGCCCCAGGCTCTCCCCTTTATACTGTAAAAACAGCCGTTGCAGATGCCATTTCGAATACCCGGCATGGCGAGCGATATCATCAATACGCAGCGGTTGATGCAGGTTTTCATCAATCCACTCGACGATAGTATCAATCACCTGAGCGGAAATCGTCATATGCTCTCTCCTCTGATACTGCACTGGCGCTTAGCGCCACCAGGCGTTAAATGATTGCGTCTTATCGGCGACCCACACCGGCTCGCCCTGCACAGGCGTCAGCAGACGCCAGGCCCTTCCTTCGCTGGCAGCCGCCAGCCGTTGATACGGTTCATCCCAGCTGTGTTTCGCCAAAACGAATCGTCCTGCATGCCCAGGCAGCACCGCGCGAGCGCGCAGGTCGTCGGCGGCCTGAGCTGTTTCATCCGGCATCATGTGAATATATTTCCAGTCCTGGTCATACTGCCCGTTCTCCATGATCGCCAGATCGACCGGACCAAATTCATCGCCTATCGCTTTAAAGTGCGGCCCATAGCCGCTGTCGCCGCTGTAATAAATCTTTTGCTGCGGGGTAACGAACAGAAAACTGGCCCACAGCGTCTGGTTGCGCTTCAGCCCACGGCCGGAAAAGTGCCGCGCCGGCAGGACGTGGACGGTGAGCTCGTCGTTAACCGGAATCGCCTGCTGCCAGTCCGCTTCGGTAATCAGCGCCCCGTCCATCCCCCAGTAACGCAGGTGCGAGCCAACCCCCAGCGGCGTAATGACCCGCTTAATTTTCGGCAGCAGAGCGCGGATGGTGGCGTAATCCAGATGGTCGTAATGATCGTGGGAGATGATCAGCAGATCGATCTCCGGCATCCCTTCCGCCCGCCACGGATAGTCGCCGGGAAAAGCTTTATTAATAAAGGAGAACGGCGCCGCGTAATCGCTGAACACCGGGTCGATCAGGATGCGTTTTCCCGCCAGCTGCAGATACCAGGAGGAGTGGCCGAGCCAGACCATCACGTTCTGCCCGAGGGGCAGCGTCGCCAGATCGGTCTTCACCAGCGGCAGCGGCTGCGCGGGACGGGCGTTTTCCCGTTTGGTCATCAAAAAATCCCACCATGCCGCCAGCATATTCTTTTGCCCGGTGAACCCCGGCGTGGGCAGCTGGTTATGGAACTGGCCATCCCGGTAGTGGGGGGACGCTTCCACCTGGCTAAGCTGTGCCCCCTGCGGCGCCTTACCAAAACCGGCATTGAGGACAAACGGCAATGTCGTTGCTGCTGCGAGTAACATGATGGCGACCACGCTGAAAGTGACACGGTTCATATCCTGACCAGACAAAAGCCTCCATCCCGGAGGCTTTATGATATAACTTGATTATGAGTGAGTACGCACTCATTATTAGGAATGTGATGAAAGTCGTCAAGACGATTTTCAATTTTTGCGTTCCGCCGTTGCAGCAACCAGGTCAGACGTGCAAAGATCGGCGGTTTGTTTAAACCTGCGTGAGGAAAAAAGTAGTGGCTCGTCCAAAGAGTGAAGATAAAAAGCAAGCGTTACTGGAAGCTGCCACCGCGGCTTTCGCCCAGTCCGGCATCGCCGCCTCGACGTCGGCCATCGCCCGCAGCGCCGGTGTGGCCGAGGGGACGCTGTTTCGCTATTTCGCTACCAAGGATGAGTTGCTCAACGAACTGTACCTCGCCATTAAGCTGCGCCTGGTGCGCACCATGATCGCTGGGCTGGATCCGGACGAGAAGCGCCCGAAAGAGAATGCGCGCAATATCTGGAACAGCTATATCGACTGGGGCGTGCGCAACCCGATGGAGCACAAGGCGATCCGCCGTATGGCGCTCAGCGAGCGCATCACTGACGAAACCCGCCGCCAGGTGAAAGAGAGCTTTCCGGAGCTCAACGAAATGTGCCAGCTGTCGGTGAAAGAGATATTCCTCAGCGAGGCGTATCGCGCCTTTGGCGACGCCCTGTTTTTGTCGCTGGCGGAAACCACCATCGAATTCGCCAGCCACGATCCGCAGCGCGCCCGGGAGATTATCGCCCTCGGTTTTGAAGCCATGTGGAACGCCCTGCATGAGGCGGACGCCTAATGACGCCGGAAACACTGCATCCCTGCGCTCACCGTATCGCCCTGACCTACCCGTTTACCGAACACTGCTGGCCCTTTGGGCCGGAGTACGATGTGTTTAAGGTCGACAGCCGCATCTTTATGATCACCATGACCATTCGCGGGCGGGCGCTGGTCAACCTGAAGGCCGAGCCGCAGAAGTCGCTGCTCAATCAGGAAATTTATCGCAGTATCGAACCCGGCTACCATATGAACAAGAAACACTGGATCACGGTGGTGCCGGGCGACGACATCAGCGAGGATCTGCTGGCCGAGCTGATTGACGATTCGTGGCACCAGGTGGTGAACAAGCTGAGCAAAAAGGCGCAGCAGCGCCTGCGTCCGCGCTGATTTTCAGCCAAACGCGATAAGTGTTATCGCATTTTTCACCCTTATCATTTTGCGATCTTCGCTGTACTCTTCCTCTCCTGAACGCACCGGTAAGGTGCTGTAAACTGTGAGGAAGAGTTATGGATATCGTATCGGTCGCTTTGAAGCGCTATTCCACCAAGGCCTTTGACGCCACGAAAAAGCTGACTGCCGGGGAAGCGGAACAGCTGAAAACGCTGCTGCAGTACAGCCCGTCAAGCACCAACTCCCAGCCGTGGCACTTTATCGTTGCCAGCACCGATGAAGGCAAAGCCCGCGTGGCGAAAGCCGCCAGCGGTACCTACGTGTTCAACGAACGTAAAATTCTTGACGCCTCGCACGTGGTGGTGTTCTGCGCGAAAACCGCGATGGACGACGCCTGGCTGCAGCGCGTCGTGGATCAGGAAGAGGCCGATGGCCGTTTCGCCACTCCTGACGCAAAAGCCGCTAACCACAAGGGTCGCACCTTCTTTGCCGATATGCACCGCAAAGAGCTGAAAGATGACGATCAGTGGATGGCGAAGCAGGTGTATCTCAACGTCGGCAATTTCCTGCTGGGCGTAGCGGCGATGGGCCTCGACGCCGTGCCGATCGAAGGGGTTGATTTTGCGATCCTCGATGAGGAGTTTGACCTGAAAGCCAAGGGCTACACCAGCCTGGTGGTGGTCCCGGTTGGCCACCATAGCGTGGAAGATTTCAACGCTACCCTGCCGAAGTCGCGTCTGCCGCAGTCGACGACCATTACCGAGATTTAATTCCCTTCTGCCGGGAACGCCCGGGCCATGGCGCAGCAGCGTCTCGCCCGGGACTTTCTTCCCCCACTCTTTCCCCTCTTTTTCTGCCGTTTGTGCCAGGTTTCTGGCGCTAATGAGCCCGCTTGTGCCAGGAATAACGCCTTTAGTGTGAACCAGCTGGTTTAATTAATTGATAAATAATATTTTTTATTTCTGGCACGCCCTTTGCTCTTAACAGATACCGCTATCTGGATGAAGGAGAAACCGGGTGAAACATATCTATGTGGCCAGCCACGGCCATTTTGCTCGCGGACTGGTGAACAGTTTGTCGCTACTGATTGGCGATGAACACGGCGTTATCCCGGTCTGCGCCTATGACGAAGATATCGTGACCACCGAACAGCTGGAGCAAACCCTGGAGCATCTCATCATCCAGGCGAATGGTGATGAAGTGGTGATCTTCACCGACCTGCTTGGCGGCAGTATTAACAATAGCGCCGTGAGCGTCTTGATGCGACATCGCAACGTTTTCGTGGTCGCCGGCATCAATCTGACTCTGCTGCTGGAGTTTCTGCTGTGCGAAGAAGCCACTACCGAGGCCGCGATTATCTACGCCACCAGCGCGGCGCGTGAATCCATTGTTTTCATCAATCCTCTAATAACACAACCATCCTCTGACCCACAGGGAGAATCTCATGATTAAACTCGTGCGCATTGATTATCGGCTGCTGCACGGCCAGGTGGTTTTTGCCTGGACCCGAGCGCTGGATATCGACCATATCATCGTCGCCAACGCCAAAGCCGCGGCGGATGCCTTCATTACGATGTCGCTTAACCTGGCAAAGCCAGCGGGCGTCACGCTGGACATCGCCACCGTTGAACAGGCGGCGGAAAAGCTTAACAGCGGCAAGTTGGATCATAAAAAAGTCATGGTGGTCCTTGGCAATACTGCGGAAACCCTCGCGCTAGTGGAAAAAATCCCGGAAATTAGCGCAATTAATTACGGTGGTCTGCCACAGAAGGAAGGGGCAAGACAATTCGGCAAGGCCATCTATCTGACCGACGAGGAAATCGCCCATAGCAGAGCGCTAAAAGAAAAAGGCATTCGGCTGGAGATGCGTCAGGTACCCGCCCACTCGGCTGAACTCCTTAACGACCAACTTTAACTTCGGAGGTCACTATGTTGCTCACCGCAACGTTACTCGGCCTGATCGCCGCCCTGGGAATACTTGATGGCCGCCTGCTTGGGGTATCAATGATCGATCGACCGCTGGTGATGTGCGCCCTCACCGGTCTGGTCTGCGGTAATTTGCATGAGGGGATTCTGATTGGCGCTACGCTGGAGCTTATTTTCCTCGGCAACGTCGCCATCGGCGCCGCGCACCCGCCAGATATCGTGACCGGCTCCGTATTGGCCACCGCGTTTTCGATCATGTCCGGCCGCGGTCCGGAGGCTGCGCTCACCATCGCCATCCCTGTCTCAATGCTGGCGCAGACGCTGGGCATCCTGGTGCGCGTGGTGAACGCCCGCTTTGGTCATCTGGCGGATCGCTATGCGGCACAGGGTAATACCCGAATGGTCGGCCTGATGCACCTCGCCGGTCCGACGCTACTCTATTTTTTAAACGGATTTCTACCGGTTTTTTTTGCCATTCTGCTTGGTTCTTCGGCGGTAAGCTGGTTCCTGGAGGCCATTCCACCGGTGATAACCAACGGATTGATCGTCGCCAGTAAGATCCTGCCAGCGCTCGGCTTCGCCCTGCTGATCAGCATGATGCTCAGCAGCAAACTGATGCCGTACCTCGGTCTGGGATTTCTGATAGCGGCATATACCAAACTGGATATCATCGCCATTGCGCTGTTCGCTGTGGTGTTGGCATTTATCATCAGCCAGTTCCTTAATCTTAAGCAGCAGGAGAGCTAATCATGAGCGAAATGACGCAAACTGTGACTGGCGCTACCCAGCCGCAAAGCGATGACGCAAGCCGCATCACCGCCCGCGATTTACGCAGCGTGTTCTGGCGCTCCTTTACGCTACAGGGCTCGTGGAACTACGAGCGCCAGCAGCATATGGGCTACGCCTTCGCCATGTCGCCAGCCCTGAAGCGTATCTATCAGGACCCAACGGAGCTGGGGCGCGCCCTGCAGCGTCATCTGGTGCTGTTTAACACCACGCCCCATCTCTCGACCTTTATCTTCGGCCTGTCGATTGCCATGGAAGAAGAGAACCAGCGTAACCCCGAATTTAATGAGGAGTCGATAAACGCGATTAAAACCAGCCTGATGGGACCGCTGGCGGGCATCGGCGACTCCATTTTCTGGGGGTCATTAAAGGTTATCGCCGCCGGGATGGGTATCTATTTCGCCCAGCAGGGCAGCCTGCTGGGACCGATACTGGCGCTGTTAGTTTATAACCTGCCGCATCTTTTGTGCCGCTGGTATGGCCTGAAGCTCGGCTACCGGGCGGGTACGACCTGGCTGATGAGAATTTACCAAAGCGGCCTTATGGACCGGGTGACCTATATCGCATCAATTGTTGGCCTCATGGTCGTCGGCGCGATGACCGCCAGCATGATAGATATCACCACCCCGCTCAGCTTTACCGCCGGGCAGACCACCATGAAGGCGCAGGAGTTTATTGACAAAATTCTTCCTTCGCTGCTGCCGCTGCTTTTCACCCTCGGGATGTACAAGTTGATCCGTAAGGGAGTCAATATTAACTGGATCCTGCTAGGAACCGTCGCGTTTGGCATGGCGGCCAGCGCGCTAGGCCTGCTTTAAGAAGAGGAATATCCCCATGCACGTAGAAGACTATATGAATGAAACACCCGCCTGTCTGCTCGCTATGCTGACGCAGACGCGGGAAGATCTCTGGCAGGCGGCGAAAGCGCTAACGGAGCGCGGCATCACGCGTATTATCCTGACCGGCTCCGGTACCTCTTATCACGGCGCGCTGACCGCCCGCTCGTTTATGCAGCAGTGGTGCGGGCTACCCGTTGATGTCTACTGGCCTTTTCTGCTGGATGATTCGGCGCTGACCCTCAGCGACAAAGCGCTGGTCATCGGCATTTCTCAGGGAGGCGGCAGCCTCTCTACCCTCGCCGCAATGGAACGCGCCCGGGCAGCCGGGCATCTCACCGCTTCCATGGCCGGGGAAGCGCCAGCCGTTATCGACCGGGCGGCAGATTTGGTCTTAACAGTACCCTGTGGAGAAGAGCGGGCTGGCGCTAAAACCAAAGGGTATCACTGCACCATACTTAATCTGATGCTGCTGGCGCTTGCTGTCGCCAGTCGCCAGCGGCGCCTGAGCGATGAGGAGCGCAAAGCGCTACTCATCCGCATGGATACCACGTTTAATCATTTGCCGACGCTCATTGAGGCCTCGCAGGCGTGGGTTCTCAATCATGCCCGACCGCTTATCGACAGCGCGGACATTCGCCTGACCGGTCCGGCAAGGCTGTTTGGCACCGTTCAGGAAGGTGCGCTAAAGATGCTTGAAACGCTACGCTGTCCGGTTGCCGGTTATGAATTTGAGGAGTTCATCCACGGGATCTATAACGCCTTCGACGAGCGCTCTACCCTGATCATGCTCGATCCGTTTCCCGATGAGCGTCAGGATCGCCTGGCGGAAATACTTGGCGGCTGGACTCAGCATATTTATCGCATTGGTCCACAAGTCGAAAATAACGGCAAAAATATGCCCTTCGCATTTATTAACGATCCCGACTTTGCGGTCTTTGAATATATCATTCCGTTACAAATGGTTTGTGCCCGACTGCCACCAGTGAAGGGCATCGATCCCGCGATACCGAAGGATCCGCAGTTCCACCAAAAAATGAAAAGTAAACAACCCAATTAATTGACGCATAGTAAAAGTTATCCGCTATTCAGCGGAGGACCCGTTACATCTCAAGGAGACCAATATGTCTATAGCTCATAAAAACGCACATACTATTATTCGCGATATTTTATCTAAGCAGCACATTGAGCGCGTATGGTTTGTTGGCTGCGGTGGTTCATTAACCGGTTTCTGGCCGGGGAAATATTTTCTCGATTGTGAAGCTAAAAAGCTGGCCGTCGGCTATGTTACCAGTAATGAATTTGTCCACGCGACGCCGAACGCGTTAGGTAAAAACAGCGTAGTGATCCTCGCCTCGCAGCAGGGCAACACCGCTGAAACGGTGGAAGCCGCCCGCATCGCGCGTCAGAAAGGCGCCGCCACTATTGGACTGGTATATACCCCTGGCACGCCGCTGTGCGAACACAGCGATTACACTATTGAATACTGCTGGGCGCGCTATCCCGAAACCGTCGATCCGACGCAGCAAAAAGCGGCATACAGCCTGTGGCTGGCGCTGGAAGTGCTTGCGCAAACTGAGGGATACGCCCATTACGATGAGATGGTCAGCGCCTTTGCCAGTTTTGAATCCGTGGTACGCGGCGCTCAGCAGCAGGTTCAGGCGGATGCGCGCCATTTTGCCGAAGCCTGGAAGAGCGAAAAGGTCATCTACATGATGGGCAGCGGCCCCTCATTCGGCGCCGCGCATCAGGAATCCATCTGTATTCTGCTGGAGATGCAGTGGATTAACTCCGCGAGCATCCATAGCGGCGAGTATTTCCACGGTCCCTTTGAGATTACCGAAGCGGGAACGCCGTTTATTTTATTAAAAAGCAGCGGCCGCACACGCCCGCTGGATGACCGCGCGATCCGCTTTATCGAACGTTACCAGGGAAAACTGCAGATTATTGACGTGGAAAAGGTGGGAATCGACACACTGCACGCCAGCGTGCGCGAATATTTCTGCGGCCTGCTGCACAACTGCGTACTGGATGTTTACAACCTGGCGCTGGCCACCGCCCGCAACCACCCGCTGACCACCCGCCGCTATATGTGGAAAGTCGAATATTGATTCGCTAACCGCCTGCCAGCCCCGGCGTAATTCTCCGGGGCTGCGTTGAGAATTACCAGCTAAAATCTTCAATACGTAATTCAAAAATATCGTGAATATAGCCAATTTCCGCTACCGGTAGCGCCACGTTATAGAGTATTTTCAGGCGCTGGAACGAGTGATTCACCATGGCAATAAATTCGCCATGCTGGCGGGTAAATTGCTCAAGATCTTTATAATGGCTAATTTCATTACGCATTACCAGACGCTCAATCATACAGCTGAGATGCACATATAAACTGATAATTAAGTTATTATTAAAATGAAAACCAAGCGTATTTTGCCACTCAGCGATAATGGTTTCGATATGGCCCATGGTTTTTCCGGCATTCAGTATCGTCAGAGAGTTGACAACGTTATGCAGCGAAAACTCACGAACCATATTTTTATTAATCAGCGCAATTTGCTTTTCATTAAGATAGCCACTTAAGAGCTGACTCAGATGTCGATGCCCCTGCTCGCCAAGTAGTTCCTCAATGCCAACCCAGGGCACTCCGGCCAGCTGCGGGTCGTGGGTACCCACGACCGCAATAACTTCATACTGGTGGAGCAACGATACCGCCGTACGACTGTTTTTTAAGCGCGTATACTCGCAGGCGATGATGTTAATATCAAAATCGTTGAGCAGGCTCTTCTCCATCAGATTTTTAAATTTAAATGCGGTACCGATACCTGTAATACAGGTCACCAGCAGCGCACGCTCTTTTTTTTCTGCGGGCCAGAACACATCCCAACGCGACTGATTAAGCGGCACGATCTCTTCGGCGATTTGTTCGATGTTTTTTCCCAGCGCGATCTCGCTGGCAACGTTCAGCGCCATGCGGGTCGTGACGTTATCCACCACCACCAGCGGGCCGTGAATCACCGACAAAAGCGCATCGGCAATCTCCTTGGTGTAGCCCATATCAATAAGCACCATCACACCCGCACGCGTGTCCGTATGCTGGAGATAATCAACCACGGCGCGACTGACATCGTTAAACGCCACCTCCATCGGCATATCCATGGCCTGGTAGATCTTCTCGCCAATCAGGCGGTTGGCAACGCCGGCAATGCTGCTGGCGGTCGAATAACCGTGGGCGATTATCAGCGCTTTCACTTTTCCGCCGCTGGTCGCATCAATCGCATTGCTGACGATAGCGGCAACCGCCAGGCGGTCAAGCGTATCGATGAGCAGATCGTATTTATTATTGACGACATCCAGTAGTTTCTCTGCGATACGCTGCGCCAGCCCCGCCGAGGAGTCCAGCCAGCGCTGCATCACCAGACGCACGGGCTCAGCAACGCTACGCGGCGCCAGAGGGAGGCTGGTGAGGTAGCGGCCGGTAAGATAAGCGAATTCGACATTTAGCTGAAGGTCATAATTGACAGCGATTGCTTTGCCCACATCTTCAATAAAGCGCAGCCGTTTGTCCTGCAGAGAGACCGTACTCTCCTGATTCATCAGCGCATCAAGATAGAGCGTCACGTTCTGATAAATAAGCTTTTCAAAGGTCCGCACGCTAATATTATCCTGAGCCAACTCCTCGCACAGGCTACAAATATTTTCCGTTAGCCGTTGGTATTCATGGTGACGACCAGAAAAAAGAGGCTGCGCGTCGCCATCGCGGTAAATCATAACCCGCTCGCTATTTTGCTGAAGGGAAAAAGGCGCATCCGCCAGTAATCGGTCGGGCAGCAAACCCGCTTTTATGTGTAAAAGACCGCTATCACGTTCGCCAAATGTCCAGGCGCTGGCGCAAATATTGCGAATCAAATTTTCCAGCCCACCGACATTTCCTTCAAGCGTTTCACGCATGAGCTGGCTGACGATTTCGCCATCCAGCGCCAGATCGTGGTTCAAACGCTGGGCTTCACGGCGGAAAAAGTGGTGGATAAACGCCAGCCGCTCGAATTGGCCGCGTTCAGCGATCGGCAGAATTTTTACAATGACCGGAATACGGCGAATAAAGGTCGCCAGGAAGTGTTTTTCCAGATCCTCGGTTGAAGCAAAAATTAGCCGCACCGTGGCGCTGCGCTCATCGGTGCTCTCCCCCAGCCGGCGCCAGCTACCGTTATCCATAAAATGAAACAGCTTTTCCTGACCTTCGGGCGGCAGCCGATGAACCTCATCGATAAACAACACCCCACCGTTGCTGGTCTCGATAAGACCAGGAACGGCTTTATCGGCGCCGGTAAAGGCCCCCTTCGCATGACCAAATAACTTCGAGGTCAGTAGTTCTGGATTATTCGCGTACTCGGCGCAGTTAAATACGGTAAAAGGCGCATCGGCAGGTAAAATGCCTTCATCTATTGCGTAGTGCCAGAGCTGGCGAGCTAGAAAACTTTTCCCGGTGCCAGTAGGGCCCCGCAGCAGCAGCGGCAGACCTGCGCCAGGGTAGCTGATGGCAGCCTTGCACTGGCGCAATGCTTCCTGCAGGCTGCCCTGCGCGCCAATCAGCTGCGCCAGACTATCCTGACGCTCCGCGCACAGCGCCTGAATGGAGGCGTATTCGCCGTGCCGAACCGCCAGGCGGTGATGATCGCGCAGAACGGTAACGGGTAAAAACAGCACCGGGCGACCATTCACTTTGACCACCCGCTGCTCGCGATGGAGATTATTCAGATGATGGCTGATGATGCTGCGTTTTTGCTTCAAGCTATCGGCAATGGCCATAGCGTTAAACTCGCCCAGCGCTTCCGCCGTCAGCGCTCGCCCGGCGATCCGTTGTTCTAGCTGGCGAAAAATCGACTCCTTGTTCATCTCGCTCCCCTGTCAAAAGCGTAAAATTCGCTTATACGACAATTCGCGCAGGACGTCGCTGCCGTCAGCCACACTTCTTTAAAAGCGCTTAATTTTTCATGGCTTAACGTTCCCCGCGTGCCAGATGCGCTCGGCATAGCGGCCAATCACCGCCAGCGAGACGGCAAGGATCAAGAAAAACAGCACTTTGTGCATCCCGTTCCAGAAAAACTCAAAGAAGCGGGTATAGAGATTGATCGCCAGGAAGGTTAACCCAAAGCCGCGCAGCATGGCGTCATCGGTTTTCAGGCTGATAAAAATGCAGACGCCGGCCGCCGCGGCAAACAGCAGCCCCCACGGCAGGAGTCGCGCCTGGCTTACGTTGTACCAGCTGTCAGCGTCGTAATTGCCGAAAATCGACAGGATCCACAGCGCAATAAACAGGTACGTGAGGCCCATCGCCTTGCTGACGGTAAACAGCTGACGCTGGCGAAGCAAGGACTGCGCGCCGTAGCAGAGCGCCAGCAGCGCGCCGCCGAACAGGACGAAGCGAATCGGGTAGTTCATGCCCAGCCAGTAGGCGCCCCACCCCGAGACATAGCCGGTTTCTGCGCCAAACCAGTTGCCCAGCGCCAGCAGAAAAAAAAGCCACACCAGCCCGGAGCGGGCTACATAGCCGATAGCGCCGTAAATCATACATCCGGCCAGAAACAGCGGCGCGATATGGCCGCTGCCGTTATCCAGCCGTTCACCCAACTGCCATAGCGCCACCGCGGTAAAGACGACGCCCAGAAACAAAATCGCCTCGGTGCTGTAGTGCCACTGCGTCTCCCGCTGCTGGCGGCGAAAACCCCAGCCATAGCAGGCGACTGCCAGCAGTGCAGGCAGCAGGATCCGCGTCAGCGCCGAGTGGCTGAACAGGCTCAGCAGCCACGCCACCAGTTCGCTGTCGGCAAACAGACTGCCCAGAGCAATCAGCACGCAGGCCAGCGCGGTCCAGAAGGCATAGCGGCTCAGGCGCCGCCAGTCGAAGGGGGAGACGCGCAGCGTGTGCGCCAGCCGCTGACTGTCCGACGGGGTTAACTCCCCGCTGGCCTGCCAGGCATTCAGCGCGCGCTGAATAATGCGCTGCTCTTTTCGGGTTACGTTCATAGGCATTCCTTGAGGCTGATGACAAACCTGTTTTCGCTAATGTGCTCGCCTTTTTGCCGGGTGGCGGCGTACGCCTTACCCGGCCTACAAACCCAAATCACCGCGGGTCCTGGGGCTGCTGAAACTGCCGATACTGGCGGCCTCAACATCGCTGAGACGTTCCCGGCAGGCCGGGGCAGCCCGCATGGATGCGGGCTGAGGGCCGTGTTTTGCATGGACGCTGCCTCGGCCCGACCCGTAGCCTGCAGGGATAAGTCGAAGGCACCACGAAGTGGCGATGTTGCTGGCCGGAGCCCGGGGGTACAGGGGGCGGCGGCGACTGGCCGCCCCCTGTGCGCTCCCTGCGCCATGAGAGATATAACGCAGAAGACTAACCGGGAGCGCAATGTGCGCTGAAGTCGCAGATAACATAAAAGACTTCCCTGCAGTGCTTTCCCTCACCCTGGCCCTCTCCCGGAGGGAGAGGGAACCGTCCAGCAGCCCGGCCGGGCAATACCCGAAGATGGCACATTCTCAACCATCTGAGTCCTTGTCATGAATGTTGGTCCAGCCACGTCAGCGCCTGCTCGCCCGCCTCGTCCATCGGCAGGTAGACCAGCAGACGCGAACCATTGCGCGGCGCCGAATACCAGTACATCTGCTGCAGGCTGAATCGCCCGAGCTGCGGGTGGTTAAAATGTTTAATCTGGTTTTCCACGCCGCGCACCTCGTAGCGCTGATGCCACAGCGCTTCAAACTCCGACGAGGCGGCGAAAAAGCGCGCCAGTTTGTTTTCCCATGCCGGATCGCCACGGTGCTCGGCCATCGCGGCGCGGAAATAGGAGACAAAAGTCGGCAGCACATCGCGATTTTCAATCCGGCTGCGCCAGGTCTCATGGGTCAGATACAGATAAATGCAGTTGCGATCTTCTTCCGCAAGGGTGGCGAAATCGACACCCATCAGGCGGCAGAAGCTGTCGTTCCAGGCCACAATATCAAAGTTCGGTTTTTGAATGCTGGCCGGCTGCGGCATCAGGCTGTCCAGCATGCGGCGGGTGCCGGGGCTGATGCCTTCGCACGCCGTCACCTGGGTGGCTTCCGGCGGGGTCAGCCCGGCGAGCACGAACAGATGCCGGGTCTCCAGCGGACTGCACTGCAGGGCATTCGCCACCCCCACCAGCACTGCCTCCGACGGATTCACCTCCCGCCCCTGCTCCAGCCAGGTGTACCAGGTAACGCCGACGTCGGCGAGCATCGCCACCTCTTCCCGGCGCAGACCCGGCGTGCGTCGGCGGCCCACCCGGGGTAACCCCAGGCGCTGCGGATCGAGGCTTTCACGGCGGGCGCGCAGAAACGCCCCCAGCTGTTTGCGCCGATCGTCCGGCACGGCGAACGTCGACTCCCGTTGCGGCATCGTGGTCATCACCCCTCCAGCATGGTAGTTCCAGTACCAGTATAGACAGGAACTGGTACCCGTTTAATTTATCGGTAATGCTACGTCGGTCTGCTGAATGACGCAATGGAGATTCCCATGAAAACGTCTGCTGTTTCACCCGGCCGCGCCGGTCTGTTGCTGCTGCTGGGCGGCCAGATGCTGCCGCTTATTGATACCTCGATCACCAATGTGGCGCTGGACGCCATCACCCATACCCTGGCGGCCAGCGCCACGCAGCTGGAACTTATCGTCGCGCTCTACGGTGTCGCCTTTGCCGTCTGCCTGGCGATGGGCAGTAAGCTTGGCGATAACTATGGCCGCCGGCGCCTGTTTATGTGGGGCGTCGCGCTCTTTGGCATTGCTTCCCTGCTGTGCGGCATAGCAAACAGCATCAGCGCCCTGCTGGCCGCCCGCACTCTGCAGGGCGCCGGGGCGGCGCTGATTGTGCCGCAGATCCTCGCCACCCTGCACGTCACCCTCAAAGGCCCGGCCCACGCCCGGGCTATCAGCCTGTACGGCGGGATCGGCGGGATCGCCTTTATTGTCGGACAGATGGGCGGCGGCTGGCTGGTATCGGCGGACATCGCCGGGCTGGGCTGGCGCAACGCCTTTTTTATCAATGTGCCGATCTGCCTGCTGGTGCTGGCCCTGAGCCGCCGCTATGTGCCGGAAACCCGTCGTGAGACGCCGTCGCGGATTGACTGGCAGGGCACGCTGTACCTCGCCCTCATCCTCTGCTGCCTGCTGTTCCCGATGGCCCTCGGTCCGGAGCTGCGCTGGCCGCTGTGGCTGCAGCTGATGCTGGTGGCGGTCCTGCCGCTGCTGTTCGCCATGCGTCAGAGCGCCCTGCGCCAGCAGCAGCGTGGCGATCATCCCCTGCTGCCGCCGCGTCTGCTGCAGTTGACCAGCATCCGCTTCGGGATGGCCATCGCCCTGCTGTTTTTCAGCGCCTGGTCCGGCTTTATGTTCTGCATGGCGCTGACCATGCAGGAGGGGCTGGGGATGGCGCCGTGGCAGTCCGGCAATAGCTTTATCGCCCTCGGCGTGGCCTATTTTATTTCGGCGCTGTATGCCCCGCGGCTTATCGCCCGCTACAGCATGGGGCGGATCCTGCTGACCGGTCTGGCGGTGCAGATCGCCGGTCTACTGCTGCTGTGCGCCACCTTCTCCCGCTTCGGGATCGCCACCACCGCCCTGACGCTGGTCCCCGCCACGGCGCTGATCGGCTACGGCCAGGCGCTGATCGTCAACAGCTTTTACCGGATTGGCATGCGCGATATCAGCGCCAGCGACGCCGGGGCCGGGAGCGCCATCCTCAGTACCCTGCAGCAGGCGACTCTCGGCCTTGGGCCGGCTATCCTCGGCTCGCTGTTCCTGGCGCTGGCCCGTCGCGGCGGCGGAAACTATCCGCAGGCGCTGATTGATTTTCTGCTGGTCGAGGTGGCTATGATGCTATTGCTGGCGGCCATCGCGCTGTGGCTGCGTCATCATCTCAACCGACAGCCGGCGACGGTAGCGTCGTAATACCGGCGGCGGTGATTTGCATAATCGTTATCCAGCGGTCATCATACCCGCTGGATATTCAGGAGACGTTATGCAGGAATTAATATCGCAAATTGCCGCCTTAGGAATCGAAATAACTCCCACCCGCTCGCTGATGATTATCTTCGGCATTATCTTGTTCACCGCCGTCGTCGTGCATCTGATATTGCATAAAGTGGTGCTTCGCGCTTTTGAAAAACGGGCATTGGCCAGCAGCCATCTGTGGCTGCAAATCATCACGCAGAATAAACTCTTTCACCGACTGGCCTTTACCCTGCAGGGGATCATCGTCAACGTGCAGGCGGTGCTGTGGCTGCAAAAAGGCAGCGAGGCCGCGGAAATATTAACCACCGTGGCTCAGCTATGGGTGATGATATATGCCATGCTGTCCTTCTTCTCACTGCTGGATGTGATCTTAAAGCTGGCGCAGAAATTTCCCGCCGCCTCTCAGCTGCCGCTGAAGGGGATATTCCAGGGAATTAAGCTGGTGACGGCGATTATTATCGGCATCCTGATTATTTCCCTGCTGATAGGCCAGTCGCCAGCGATCCTGATTAGCGGGCTCGGCGCCATGGCCGCGGTGCTCATGCTGGTATTTAAAGATCCGATCCTTGGCCTGGTGGCCGGTATCCAGCTCTCGGCCAACGATATGCTCAAGCTTGGCGACTGGCTGGAGATGCCGAAATACGGCGCCGACGGCGCGGTGATCGATATCGGCCTCACTACGGTCAAGGTACGTAACTGGGATAATACCATCACCACCATTCCGACCTGGTCGCTGGTCTCCGACTCGTTTAAAAACTGGAGCGGCATGTCGGCCTCCGGTGGCCGCCGCATTAAGCGCAGCCTCAACATCGACACCACCAGCATTCATTTCCTCGATGAACAGGAGCAGCAGCGCTTGATCCGGGCGAAGTTGCTTAAACCCTATATGGATTCGCGCCACGAGGAGATTAGCGCCTGGAACCAGCAGTATGCCGGGGAACAGTCGGTTCTCAATGAGCGGCGAATGACCAATGTCGGCACCTTCCGCGCCTATCTGCAGGAGTATTTACGTCATCATCCGCGCATCCGCCAGGATATGACCCTGATGGTGCGCCAGCTGGCGCCGGATGCCAACGGCTTGCCGATCGAGATCTATTGCTTCACCAACACCGTGGTGTGGGCGGAATATGAGGGGATCCAGGCGGATATTTTCGATCATGTCTTCGCCGTGGTGGAGGAGTTTGGCTTACGCATTCATCAGACGCCCACCGGCAACGACATTCGCGCGCTGGCGGGCGCCTTCTCCCGCTGACCTCAGGCGCTGGCGCGGGCTATCACGCGCCAGTCCATCATCACCCGCTCGACGGCAGCGTCGGGATCGTCGATGCGTTTCATTAACAGATCCACCGCCGTGCGGCCGATCGCCCGGGAGGGCTGTTCGACGGTGGTCAGCTGCGGGGAGACCACTTCCGCCAGCTCGGTGCCGTCGAAGCCGATCACCGCGATATCCTCCGGCACCCGCAGTCCAGCCTGGTCAATCGCCCGTAGCGCCCCGGCGGCAAGGGAGTCCGAAACGGCAAACACCGCGTCGGGCTTCTCGTCTTGCGACAGCAGCTGCTCCATCGCCCGTTTACCGGCCGCCGCGCTAAGATCCTGCGCGTAGGTCACCTGCTGATACGCCAGACCGTGCACGTGCAGCACGCTTTTATAGCCGCGCTCGCGCAGGCGGGCGTAGCGATAGCTGAGGTCGTGATTAATGAGCGCGATGCGACGGCGGCCGGCGTCGGCCAGCCGGGACACCGCCCCCTGGGCCGCCTCGACGTCGTTAATCCCGACGCAGGAGATGCTGCCGGTGTCGGCATACTCCGCGCACTGCACCCAGGGTGCATCGCCAATCATGGTGGTCAGTTCCGGCAGGCTGGAGAGCGCGTTCATGGTAATAATGCCGTCGACCATTTTGCCGGAGAGCAGCTGCAGGCCCGAGGTCGAGCGGGCCAAATCCGACCCGGAATTACACAGCAGAATGCGGTAGCCGTTCTTCTCCGCCTCTTCTTCTATCCCTTTCACCACCTCGGCGCAAAAAGGGTTAGCGATATTGGAGACCATCACCAGGATCATATTGCTGCGGGCGGTTCGCAGCTGACGCGCCAGCAGGTTCGGCTGATAGTTGCTCTCTTTGATCGCCTGCAGCACGCGCTCACGGTTTTTGGCTTTTACCGTATCGCTGTTGTTCAGCACCCGCGACACCGTGGCCACCGAGACGCCGGCCAGACGAGCAATTTTCTGAATAGACATAAACCCTGCACTTCCTGCCATAGAGGTGGATCCTGCAGGCTATCATAAATGAGCGCAGCCCGCGCCGCTAGCCGGGCTGCGTGCGAACTGGGAGCCTTACGCTTTTGCGATGCCAGGACGTTAACCGCTTTTGCAAAACATGACGGGATTGATTAGCACGCTTAGCGGGCTATCATGGTGGCGCTGATGTAATTTCGCAAAATGCAAAACTCACTCGGGTATGCTACGGCATTGGTATAGAAATGGGGTATTTTGAGCGCAATGAAAATGATTATTATCGCAGCGGCAATTATCACCGACAGTCAGGGACGCTGTCTTTTAGTGCGTAAGCGGGGAACTGAATATTTTATGCAACCCGGCGGCAAGCCTGAAATCGGCGAGACCCCGCACGCGGCGCTGATCCGCGAGCTGGAGGAGGAACTCAACTTCAGCGTCTCACCAGAAGAACTGGTCCAGGTAGGCCGTTTCACTGATGCGGCGGTAAACGAGCCAGGTCATCTTGTCTCTGCGGATGTCTTTCTGATAGCCACGAACAGGGTAAGCTTTACACCGACGATGGAAATAGAAGAAGTGATCTGGTTTACGCCGGGTCAGGATCGGCATATTAAGCTTGCTCCCCTTACCGAAAACCACCTGCTCCCTCTGCTGAAAGGGGTGTAACCACCCCAAACGCATCGAAAGTTTTGGCTCATTTATCTGCAAGTAAAAATCCACACCATCCTCGTCTTGAAGTATTTACGGCTACCTGTAGGCAGACCCAATCCATGCGGCCCCCTAACTCTCTCCGTGACCTGTTTGTCCGCTTTGTACCATCACTATTCCGCACAGACTGCTGACGAGTTCTCCTTAAACATTAACGCGTCTTTATGCATGGGCCTCTGCTGTTTTGTACGCCAGATCATATTTTGCCCGCGCCTTCTTTCACTCTGAGCATCAAACAGCGCAACTTCACCTTACAAAAAAGGGAATATCCGCCTGAAAAAACACAAATTAAAAAACAAATTTAAAACAAAATGTTAACAAAATAGTGTGTGGCTGCGCTTTTTTTGACTTATTGTGCTGTTTTTTTTTAACCAATTACTGCTCATTCAGCGAGAAAATTCCTGGTCGCAATGGATAATTCTTAAGCTGCGTTCGCTATAAAATTCTGCCCATTAAGATTTTTCTTATTAATAAGAGCAGGTTAGTATGATTCGCAGTATTTTTTGACTTTAAGAATTTACACATTTTTCAGCAAAATAACCACCTTGAAATTAAAGTTGTCACATTTATTAACTAGTCATAATATAGCCACATCATTGAACGATAAGGTAAGACAATATAGGGAAATAAATCGACACATGGTTCCACAGAAATATGAGAAGGCATACTGTATTAGCTGCCAGTATCAGTGCGAAATCTATCCACGACCTACGATAAAATCGATTAGATGTATTGAAACTCACTATTGCGTATGGCCTGATAAAAACATCTACTTAAAAAATGGCGTGCATTGTTTTTTAATTAACAAGCATTACAACTTCTCTAATTCTGGATATGTTTTTGTTGATTTTTCTCGCTACAACATCAGATTATTCACCAATGATAAATGGATTGAATATCTGATCAAAACAGGATTGCGGATAGTTTTGATTGCCGACAGATTAGCGCAACCACTGGCGTTGTACTGGAAACACCGTTGTCAGCAAATACTTTCAATTATCTATACCAGCGATACCCGAAATGAGATTGAAAGGAAAATACATCTTTCCTTTCTCGGCCAAAAAGATGGACGCGGCTATCGTCAGAAACTAAGCGCTCAAGAGGTATTGGTACTCGATCTTTTACTTGCAGAGAAGTCAGTTAAAGAGATAGCACAAGAATTGCAGATGGCAGAAAAAAGAATCTACGCAATCAAGCTCAGCTTGCAGAATAAGATGGGAGGCAGAGGGAAGTTAAACATTACTTTATCTGGATAAAGTCATTATCAGTATTTATAGCAATAACTCCATAAATGGAACTAACTTAATTATTCTCAGGAAATTGAAAATGAAAAAAATCGTATTAGCGGGTGTTGCGGCTGCGGCTCTTATCTCTTCCAACGCAATGGCTGACGTAACTGCTTCCGCCACTGCAAGCTGGGATGCAAGCGCAACGAAAGACACCACCAGCGCGCTAGTTGTCACTCCGCTGAAATCCCTGAATTTCCAGTACGCGGAAGGGATTAAAGCGTTTAACTCTCAGAAAGGCGCTTTTGACATCACCATCCAGGGCCAGTCTGGCGCGACTGACTTTACGCTGACCTCTCAGATCGTGAGCAACACCCTGAGCCGTACCACTGACGCCTCTACTCTGGCCGTCGGTGTGAACTGGAACGGCAACGCGCTGAACAAATCCACCCCGGTAACGATGATTGATACTTCCAACAACATTTCCGCGGGTCTGGATGCGCTGGCTGTCGCGACCGCCTTCGCAGGCGCCGATCGCGTCAGCACTCAGGGTAACTTCGATTTCACTATCGACTCCGCGACTTCTGACGGCAGCACTGCCGCTGAGTTCAAAGATTTAACCGACGGTTACTGGAGCGGCGACGTTCGCGTTCAGTTTAATGCGGTCTGGACTATCTAATCAGGTGTAGCCAACACCTGTCCGGTAAGACAAGGAGGCCTCGGCCTCCTTATAAGGATGCGCCATGAAACTGAATCCATTATTCCTCTCTCTCTTTTTATTCACCGTGACGCCCTCCTCCCATGCGATTAATGTCGGAGACGTCACCTCAATAATGGGGCCGGATGCCTCGACTCTGGCAAAAGAAATCATTAATACCACCGATACGGCGCGTTACGTTAGCGTCAGCGTGGAGCGTATCTCATCGCCAATGGCCGGTGGCACGGTTATCCCGATGGCGAACAGATCGGAATTATTATCAACACCCGCCAGCCTGATATTACCCGGCAATGCTAAAGAGAACTTTCGTTTTTTTTACAAAGGACCTCAGGATAACCAGGAACGTTACTACCGAATATCCTGGACCGATGAGCCGGTAACCGAGTTTGAAGCCAGTAAAAAGAAAAAACAGGGCGAGGCAACGACTTCAGCCATTATTGGTACCATTCTGGTGGTCGCGCCGCGAGAAGAAAGATTTGACTATCGTCGCGATAATGACACGGTAACCAATACTGGTAACGCTTCATTCCGTGTGATCTCCTACGGTCCCTGTCGTGATAAAGCGAAGGATGAGGGACAAGGCTGCCGTGAGCGATATTATGTCATGCCTGATGTCAGCGTAAAAATAAAGCATACCGATCTCACCAACAAAAAAACGCGAATTGGAATATGGCACGGTGAGCAATATATAAATGTAAACTGAGTAACATCATGGATAATCTTGGTTATGTCAAAGGGACGTTGTTCGCTGGGTTATTAATTACAGTAAACCAGGGTTGGGCAGCTAATGCTACAGCGCCAGTCAAAGTCAGTAACTATATTATTCCTTCGGTATTTGCTAACGCGTTATATCAGGGCATGTCGGTCCCTGTTTTTATTCGTTATGAAGGCGATAATAGTACCCAACGCAGTCAGCAAAAAATCGCTGATGCCATCCTGACCATCAAGGATAATGAGTTTCGCCTGAATCAGATCGCGCTCAGCGATCTGCCGGAGCGAACCGAACTATCACCTCAGATTAAATCATTGCTCAACGAGATGCAGGATAAAAGCATCGGCGACGGTCAGCGCGTTTATATCAACAAAGACGCCTCACTTTCACTTGATACGCGTTCCTTTTATCTCGAGCTGACGGTTAACCGGGCAGCCATGCAGGCCGCTATTTTGCCGCGTACCAATATGCTTGGAGAATCTACCGCCCAGAATCTCTCGAGCGTGCTGAATTACTCGATGGGGAGCTATTACAACAAATATGAGAATACCGATAACGCCAGCAGCTATCTGACGCTGGATAATACCTGGTCGCTGCGGGAACACCATCTGAACTTTAACGGTTCTCTTTACGGGATAGGTACCGGCAACCAGGAGAGTAAACTGTATCGCTCGATGTACGAACGTGACTATCAGGGACGCCGCCTGGCAATGGGTATGGTGGATACATGGAATCTGCAATCGATTGCCAGCATGAGCGCCCTGAATTCCAGCCGTATTTACGGCGTCAGCTATGGCAATAAAAGCAGTTCACAAACGCAGGACAATACGCTTGCTCTGGTGCCCGTCACGGTGTTTCTCCCGGCCGCTGGTGAAGTACACGTCTATCGTGACGGCAAACTGCTCAGCATTCAAAACTTCTCGATGGGTAGCTACGAGCTCGATACGTCGCGTCTGCCATTTGGCATCTACAACGTTGATATCCAGGTGGTAGTTAACGGGCGCGTGGTCAGCAGCCGGACGGCGAACATCAATAAAACGTTCGCCCGTAAATCGAGCGTGACCGGCGATCTCTCGTGGCAAACCTTCGGCGGCAGCCTCGAATACAACAAGATGGACTATCGCCACAAATACAACATCAATTATGGCACAAAGAATACATGGATAGCCGGGATCGCCGCGGCAACCAGCCAACCCTGGCTTTCCGGCGTCAATCTGAAAACCACGCTCTACGGTTTTGACACTAACGGCGTCAATGAAACGGAAGCGAACGTTATTTTCAACGACGCGTTCAGCTTTAACCAGCAGGGGCTGCTCGCTACCGACGGCAGCTGGCAGAGTACCTCCACCTTTAATATGAGTTTACCCGACGGTTACGGCAACCTGTGGGGGTCGCGCCAGTACAGTTCCATCGGTAACGCGCTCCCGATGCAGCAGAATGACTACGTGACCATCGGCGCCAATGCCAATCTGCGCAAAATCGCGCCGTTCCTCGGTACGCTGAGCGTCAGCCGAACCAATAACAAATATACCGGCAGCACCTATACCAACGTCGATTACGACCAATCGCTGTTAGCCAATCGCTATGCGACCGTGTCGCTGCGCGCCGGTATTCAGAACTATCAATACAACAACCATGAAAATCTGCGTGATAAGTACGTCAATATTGATGTCTCTATCCCCTTCTCTACCTGGCTCAGCACCGGCGTGTCCAGCCAGAATGGAAACATGCTGGCGAACGCCACGCTGCGCAAAAGCTTTGACGACAGCGCTATTACCCAAGTGGGAGCATCGGTTTCGAAGCAGATTAAACAGAATAAAAATGACGATAGCCGCTATCGTTCCGACGATTACGCCGCCAATGGTTACGTCAGCTATGACACCAAATATAACGCTGGCACCGTCTCCGTTAGCCGCTCATCGCAGCACAGTTCAAACTACAGCCTGAGCTCGCAGGGCAGCCTGGCCTGGACGGAAAAAAATGTTTATGTCGGCAAAGGCACTCAAACCGCAGGCCTGGTGGTGAATACCAATTTCAGCGGCAAGGGGAGGATGATGGCGCAGATCAACGGCCAGAACTACCCGCTGACCGGCAAAAGCAACTTCATCAGTCTTCCGCCCTACGCCGAATACAAGGTGGAGCTGATGAACGACAAAAATTCGGAAGACAGCGTCGACATCGTTAACGGCCGGCGGAACAAAGTCGTGCTCTATCCCGGCAACGTCAGCGTGATTAACCCGGAAGTCAAACAGCTCGTCACCGTATTTGGCCGGGTGAAAGATCGCCGCGGTGGTTACTACGCCAACGCCGATATACATAACCACATTGGTAAAACACGCACCGACGAACTCGGCGAGTTCGCCATGGACGTTGATAAGCGCTATCCGGTGATTACCCTGGTCGATAAATTCGGCGGTATTTGCGAAGTGGATTTGGATCTGCGAGAAGCGAAAGGTGCCGTATGGGTCGGTGAGATCCCTTGTGAGATCCAACAACAAACGGCATCAGTGACTGGAGATATTAAGAATGTCTATTAAACCCCAGGCCATCATGCTGCTGGCCGGCTGGCTGCTAGCCGCGCCGGCTATGGCACTTACCGCTACTAACGACGGGAGCGGCAGCAACACCTATATGTTTATCGACAACGATGTCGATGATGAATATTTCATCACCACCAGCTCCCTGTCCCCGCGCTTCACTGGAGCCAATATCTGGACGAAATATAAAACGAACCAGCGTAGTCTGGGATACATGGGCAACTCAGGCTGGAGTTACAGCAACCGCTATTTTGATCTCTGGATAGACAACTCCCCGATTAACCAACCGTTTCTCGGGCTCCGCTGCATGTCAACGGGCGCAAACTGCCCGGCTTCGGGCTATATCCCCGCCGATGTACTCGACAAAGACGGCTTCTATCACGCGATGTCCGGCAACAGCGTGGCCAATGGTTACTACGGCGCCGGGGTGCTGAGTCAGTCGGCATATGAGTATTTTCGTAATCGGCCGGTGGGAACCATCGATAGTTTGCAGTTGAATCTTTGCTATATGGACTCCAAAGCTGATTATGACTTTGCTTCCGGCGTTCGCTGTAAAGATCTCCCCAGCGGAGGAAAGTGGGTTTACTACACGATGAACCTCGAAAAGGTCTCGCATCTGACCTTGAACAGTACCGGCGCGATGGCGGAAGTGTGGATTGCCAGCGACGGTACGCCAAGCGTCAACCTCGGCTCTGAATTGTGCCAGATGGGGGTGGTAGGGAGCGCTTCGGGGATCATTTGTAAAATGGTGTCTTACAGCTTTCAGGAAACCAAAACCCTCACCACTTCGCTTGATTTCCGGATGGTTATCGATACGACGCTGCTGGGATTTTCCCCTTCTTCGTCTGACGTCAAGTACAGCGGTGATGGCGCCAGCTGGACCAATTTCGGCTCGATCAGCACCTATAACAAGGTCTTCAAACCGTCAGGGGAGTACATCTATGTCTTTCTGTCCAACGCCTTTTTCAAAAAAGCTCTCAAGGCGGGCACAGATTTAACCAACAAAGATGAGCTGTTCACCTTCTATTTTGATAACTCCGTGACTCCTCAATCAGGTTATTATCAGTTTACGCCATCAACACTAATTAACATCATCCCGCGTGAATACGGCATCAGCATTATCGCCAGCGACGGGAGTGCTCATCCAAAAGCATCTGGCAAGATCGGTAGCGAAACGCCCATCACCTTTGAGTATAAAGTTACTACCTCCGCGTCGCGTCAGGCGGACAGCATCACCGCCCAGGTGACTGGCGACGCCATCAACATATATGGTCAGCCATACTGTCTGTTTACCTCAGCAGACGAGACGCTAAAAGTGCCGGTCCCGGCCTTCCTCGAATGGACTTCCGCTGCCGGTAACGCGGTAAGAGTGCGCAACAGCTGCGGTGAAAACCCCGTTGATATGACCAACGCCGCCTGGGTTCAGACGGCCTGGAACGCCAACGTCAACGATGGTTTCTTTTTTACCACCACGCTGAAACTGCTGTTTCCGATGGATGACTCGCATTCACAGTTCACTACTGATGGTCATGACTGGATGGGAACCGTCAGCGCCACCGGGGATGTAAAAGTGACCGCCACCTGGGTTGGCGTCGATCGGGGGGTATGATGAAGAAAATGCTTTTCATCGGATTGTGCGGGCTGTGTATTCAGCCCGCTTCCGCGGTGTACTTTGATTCCATCATTTATGATATGGATGCCAGTAAAGATTTTATCTCCCGGCCGTTAGTCAATGATACAAGCAGCAATAACTTATATACCATCTCGGCTTACAAAATCGCCAGGCCGGGCAACGGTAATGAACGGCCGGTGCCCGGTCAGGACAAAGACCTGGTCTGGTCGCCGCTGCAGTTCACCGTACAGGCCAATGGCCAGGAGTATTTTAAACTCTATTACCGTGGGCCTGGAGATGACATTGAGCGATATTATCGGGTGATCTTTAAAGAAACGCCCGTCACGGTTTTTCCCTGGCGCATGGAGCAGAAAAAACTGAATATTGTCCCTTCGGTATCGATGAGCACCATTCTCATTGTTCGCCCTCGAAAAACGCGTTTCCAGTATGAGATCAACGAAGCCACGGGCACCATTAAAAATACCGGCAATACCTATTTCAGAGTCATTCTCCAGAAAGGTTGTAATGGGGATGATGAAAGCTCTACACAGTTTTATATGCTGCCAGGGGATAGCTGGACAGGCCCTGAGGCGAAGAATGGCAACAGGAAATATATCGTCGCATTAGGCCGTTATCATAAATTAGGTGATGGCTGTTTCATGGATGCGCCGGATTAATCACGGCTAATCCAGCGCGGGGATGGTATGCCTGAAGCGCAGATTGCGCAGGCGATTGAGCCCACCGAACTTCTTGCATAAAGAGTATTGAAAGCGGTAGACGCTGCGGGTATCGCACGCCATGATACGGGCGATATCCTGGCTGGAATGCCCCTCTGCAAGCAGGCACAGCGTCTTCATTTCATGCTCCGTCAGCGACGGTGTGCGCCTGCACAGAAGGTTCCGCCCCAGCATAACGCGTTTTATTTTATTAATTAAGTTGCTTAAGTCACTATTCACTTCCACTACTGCCCAGGAAAACCCGGAACGCAGCCTCCAAAAATTAGCCATTGGCAGCATGTTTTTATCTGCTATCAGAATGATTTTCAGACCACTATCCCGCAATTTCCTGGTCCAGCACTCATTCAGAAAGTACAATATATTTCCCAATGAAAAATCCACCACCACTATACCTTCAGGTACAAAACAGGTGAGTTCACGGAAAACCAGATCATTTACTGCCCGTTTAAAAAAATAGTTCCTGTCTGGCCACACAGAAAATTTCTTTTCTCCGCAGAGAGTGCGCTCTATTTTATTTTTCGCTTCAATCCGGCAGTTTAATCCACAGGCGATACATTTAATCTCACAGTTACACCCTCTCATTATAATTACCTCGCAAGTCATTAAAAAATTTAGTAAAGATACATAAGCAATATCAAACACTTTGTAAACAATAAACCCAAAGTGTATTTTATTTACTATAAGATAATAAAATAAAGATTAATGTATAATACCCTTGCACAAGCAGATAAATATCAACACAAGCAATCAAAAGTTAAAAAAAAACTGAAATTTAACCTCATACTGTTCCTATGTTTAGCTGCCATACTTATGCATTACAGCTAATAAATATCATATTTATTATTTTGATGCCTGTCAGTAAAGATAAACGTGATATGCAAACCAGCGGCTAAATCAGTCTGGGCCTGCTGTCAGAGCGATGGAGGATGTGAAGAGTAAATAAAATTTGTTTCTGCCGTAGCGAACTGTGCGAGGAATGCCTGAATCATTGTGAATTCAGCATGAACGTTGCTTATAGGGATAAGGATCCCCGCCGTAGCCCGATAAACACGTCTAAGGGTTGCCAGCTTATCCGGTGTGGAAGAGCGCAGCCATAGAGGTGGATCCTGCAGGCTATCATAAATGACCTCTGATTGGCCTGCCAGCCTGGCGCGAAAGCGTGGCTCAGTGAGACAGCGTCTCGGGACACTATTAATAATCAGGGCTTCTCTCCCGCCCCGATAACGCGCATCCTTTTGCCGTTTCATATTCTCATTAGCGCAGGAGGCGCAACAGACCGCCTGCGCCCCATTTGTTCTTTTATGATTAAGGATGATATCCCCATGAGGCTCTCCACCGCGATTCTCGCCCTCAGCTGTGCCCTGGCAACGATCACCGGCTGCACCTCGTCAAAATCGTCACCGGAACGCCACGCCTACGCGTTCGTCGCCCACCGCTCCGATTTTGTCGGCGGCAACTTCACCGTCAACCGTCAGGAAAATTACCGTTTAAACCTGCCGACCTTCACGGCGATGTACGCCCGCGGCCAGCAGGATAAAGCCGCTGGCATGAGCGAAAGCGACGCCCGCCGCACCGCGGAGGCCATCAAACAGCAGGCGGCGCAGGGCACCCGCACCGAGCACGCCTTTACCGGCAACGCCAGCGACAAATGGGATAATGCAATGGAAAATAAAGATGCCGTCCTGTTCGGCAACGAACTCTCCGGTGCCTATCTCGACGGCTATCTTGGGGTGAAATAATCCTTCGCTCCCCCGCCCTCAGCGTTCGACGCTCACCCAGCGCTGCTGCTGATGGCTTTTGACGATCGCCTCGATGATGTACATCACATCGGCGCCGTCGTCGAAAGCGGCGAAGCGCCGGGCCCCGGCCTCCGGCATCTTCCCGGCGCGCACCGCCTGATAAAAATGCCCCATCATATTCTTAAAGGCGTCCGGCCAGCCCTCAATATGGCCGCCGGGGTAATGGGCGCTGTCAGCGATCTCCGGCCGCAGCAGGCTGGGGTCGTCGCTGAGCCGCCGATCCGGCTGCTCGCGGTGACCGATCCACAGCCGCTGGGGCACTTCCTGATCCCAGGCCAGAGAACAGCGGCTGCCGTTAACCTCCACCGCCAGACGGTTTTTCCGCCCGGCGCTCACCTGAGAGACCATAAAGCTGCCTTTGCTACCATCGTCAAAACGCAACAGCACCGTGCCAAAGTCCTCAGTATCGACAGGCCGGGTTTCATATCCCTGCGCCTCGTGAACGGCGCTGAAGGTCGCTTGGCCATTGACCGGCGCTTTACGCGTCGGCCAGACGATAGACAGATCCGCCATCACCTCGACAATCCGCCGACCGGTCATAAACTGCACGGTATCGCACCAGTGGGAGCCGATGTCAGCCACCGTCCGCGATGCGCCGCCCTGCGCCGAATCAACCCGCCAGTTGTAATCGGTCTCCAGCAGCATCCAGTCCTGTAAATAGCTGCCGTGCGCCGCGAAGATCCTGCCGACCTCGCCATGGCGGATCATCGCCGCCGCCTGCTGGACCATGGCGAACTGTCGATAGACGAAGCTGACGCCATGCACCACGCCGGCCCGGGCGGCAAGCGTCACCATCTCCCGCGCCTCCTCCGCCGTCATACACAGCGGTTTTTCGGAGAAGACGTGCAGCCCGGCGGCGAGGATCTGCCGGTTAATCTGGGCATGCAGATGGTTCGGCGTACAGTTATGCACCACCTGTAGCCCCGGATGGGTCAGCAGCGCTGCCACGCTGTCGTAGGCATGGGCAATATTCAACGCTTGCGCCTTGCGCTGCGCCGCCTCAAGGCTGCTGTCGCACAGCGCCACCACCTCGATATCCCCCAGCCGCCGCAGCGCCTCCAGATGCGCCGGGCCAATAAACCCAGCCCCAATAATCGCAACCTGAATCATGTTATTCCCTCCCACCGGCGGCAAAGTCATCGAAGGCCCGTCCGGCAACGGGAATGATATGGCGACGAATAAACTCGCTGCCCTCGCGCGCGCCGGTCTCGGCATCCTTCAGGCAGCACTCCCACTCCAGCACCGCCCAGCCGTCAAAATCATATTCGGTCAGCTTACTGAACACCCCTTTGAAGTCGATCTGCCCGTCGCCGGGAGAGCGGAAACGGCCAGCCCGCTGCTGCCAGGGCTGATAGCCGCCGTAGACGCCATTGCGCCCGTTGCGGCGAAATTCGGCGTCCTTGACGTGAAACGCTTTAATACGCGCATGATAGATATCGATATAGGTCAGGTAATCCATTTGCTGCAGATGCAGGTGGCTCGGGTCATAGAGCATATTGCAGCGCGGATGGTTATCCACCCGCGCGAGAAAACGCTCAAAGGTCACGCCATCGTGCAGGTCTTCGCCGGGGTGGATCTCGTAGCAGACATCGACCCCCTGCTCGTCGAAGAGGTCCAGCAGCGGCCGCCAGCGCCGGGCCAGCTCGGCAAAGGCCTCATCCAGAAGCGACTGATTATGCGGCGGCCACGGATAAAAAAAGGGCCATGCCAGCGCCCCGGAAAAGGTCGCATGCGCCTGCAGCCCCAGGCGGCCGGAGGCCACCGCCGCCTGGCGCACTTTCTCCACCGCCCAGCGCTGGCGCGCCTGCGGATCGCCGTGCAGCGCCGCCGGGGCGAAGGCGTCAAACGCCGCGTCATACGCCGGATGCACCGCCACCAGTTGTCCTTCAAGATGAGTGGACAGCTCGCTGATGACCAGCCCATGCTCCGCCAGGGTGCCGCGGACCTCGTCGCAGTAGGTCTGGCTCGCCGCCGCCCGCTCGACATCGAAAATCGCCGGGTGGTTGCAGGGGATCTGCAATGCCTTGTACCCCAGGCCGGCGGCCCACTGCGCCATCCCCGCCAGGGTGTTGAACGGCGCCTGCGGGCCGATAAACTGCGCCAGAAAAATGCCCGGTCCCTTGATCGTTTTCATACCCCCTCCTGTAAAATTAGTGCGGCTCTTTCTCGTTGTACTGGAAAGAGAAAAGGAAAATCAGCGCGATAACCGCGGCGGCCACCGCCGGGATCCACCAGAAGGTCACCCAGGCCTGCGGCACGCTCTGGCCGGCCACCAGATGGTTATACAGCGCGCCGGAGATCTGCGAGCCCAGCAGCATGCCGATCCCGTAGGTGAACATCACAATCATGCTCTGCGCCTGGCCTTTGACCTTCTCGCCCGCCACGCGGTCGGTGTAGATAAAGCCGACGACAAAGAAAAAGTCATAGCACACGCCGTGCAGCAAAATACCCAGATAGAGCAGGAAGCGCCCCTCTTCGCTGACCCCGAGGGCGAAAAAGGCATAGCGAACAAACCACGCCGCCATGCCGATAAGCAGCATGTATTTCACCCCGAGGCGACGGAACAGCAGCGGGATCACCAGCATAAAGACGATCTCTGACATCTGGCCGAAGGACATCGCGGTGCTGACATCCTTAACGCCGGCATCCGCCAGATACGACGCGGTATAGGCGTAATAGGTGCCTAACGGCACGGAAATTAAGGTGGCGCAGAGGGAGAAAATCAGGAAATGGCGGGTTTTCAGCAGCGCGAAGGCGTCCGCGCACAGCAGATCGCGAAACTGAACCGGCATGCCTTTGGCCGGCGCCGGGGTGTGGGGCAGCGTCAGGCTGTAGATCGCCAGCGCCACCGAACAGAGCGCCGCCACGGTGAAGATGCCGGTGGTGTCAGAGATGCCGGTCACCCCGATGCAGATCCCGGCGATAATCCAGCCGATGGTGCCGAACACGCGGACCACCGGAAAGGTTTTATCGACGTTAGCCAGGCTGTGGAAGGCGATATTGTTGGTCAGCGCCAGGGTCGGCATATAGCACAGCGTATAGCCGAACAGCAGGCCAATCAGCAGCGCGCCGTTCTGCGCCACCAGCGCCTGGGGGACAAACCACAGGATCGCCGCCCCGGCCAGGTGCATCACCGCCATCACCTTCTGCGAGGCGAAAAAGCGATCCACCAGCATCCCCAGCACAAAGGGGGACAGGATGGAGGCGATCGGCCCGGCGGAGAACGCATCGCCGATCAGCAATGACATCTCATAGCGGGTCATCACCAGCCCCAGGGTCACCGACCAGCTGCCCCAGATAAAGAACTGCATAAACATCATTAACGACAGCCGCGGCACCAGAAAACGGTGGCTCACGCGGACACTTTCCCGACCTTCTGTTGTTGTGACCATGTTGCTCGCCCTCAGAAAAGTAATCGATTACAAAATCGCTCCAAACAAAAGTAATCGATTACAAAAAGAAGATCGCCAGGCAAATGCCCCACCTGCGAAGAGGATCACAATAAAAAGCCAGGCAGCCCCGCCGGACGGCGGGGCATCTCGCTTACGCCGGGCGGCGCAGCAGTTTGAAGGCGATAAACAGGAACAGGATCCACACCGGCAGCAGGATCGCCGACAGGCGCATCCCGTCGATAGTGCACATCAGCGCCAGAATCAGCCCAAGGAAAGCAATGCAGAAGTAGTTGCTGGCGGGCGCCAGCAGCGCTTTAAACTTCGATTCACGCCCTTTGCGGCGCTGGGCGGCGCGGAACTTCAGGTGCGCCATACAGATCATGATCCAGTTCAGCAGCAGCGTCGCCACCACCAGGGCCATCAGCAGTCCCAGCGCTTCATGAGGCAGTAAGTAGTTCAGCACCACCACCAGCGAGGTGATAATCCCCGAGAGCAGCAGAGAGTTCACCGGCACGCCGCGCTTGCTGACGCGGGCGAGGAACGTCGGCGCATTGCCCTGCACCGACAGGCCAAACAGCATCCGGCTGTTGGAGTACACGCCGCTGTTATACACCGACAGCGAAGCCACCAGAATGACGAAGTTCAGCGCGGAGGCCACCAGGTTGCTGTCGAGATGATGGAAAATCATCACGAACGGGCTACTGTCGGATTTGATCTCCACCCACGGGTAGAGCGCCAGCAGCACCACCAGCGAACCGATATAGAACAGCAGGATACGATAAACCACCTGGTTGACAGCTTTTGGAATGCTCTTTTCCGGGTTTTGCGCTTCAGCGGCGGTGATGCCGATAAGTTCCAGCCCGCCGAAGGAGAACATGATCACCGCCAGCGACAGGATAAGACCGTGCCAGCCGGTGGCGAGGAAGCCGCCGTGTTTCCACAGGTTGTCGAACCCGGCTTTGCTGCCGCCGTGGCCGCCAAACAGCATCCACAGGCCAAAGGCAATCATGCCGATAATCGCCAGCACTTTTATCAGCGCAAACCAGAACTCCGCTTCGCCATACAGGCGCACGTTGACGAGATTGACGGCGTTAATAATAAGGAAGAAGGCCGCCGCCCAGATCCAGGTCGGGACGTCGGGCAGCCAGTACTGCATGTAGATCCCGGCGGCGGTCAGCTCCGCCATTCCCACCAGCACGAACATCACCCAGTAGTTCCAGCCGGAAAGGAAGCCGGCGAACGGGCCCCAGTATTTGTAGGCAAAGTGGGCAAAGGAGCCGGATACCGGCTCTTCCACCACCATTTCGCCCAGCTGGCGCATGATCAGAAAAGCGACAATCCCGGCAACGGCGTAACCCAGTAATACCGCCGGACCGGCCATCTGGATAGCGGGACCAATGCCGAGAAACAGCCCGGTGCCAATCGCGCCGCCAAGGGCGATAAGTTGAATGTGTCGGTTCTGTAAACCGCGATGAAGCGTCGGGCCGCTCTCTTCTACGGCATCCGACGACGTTGACGCGTCTTTCACGTCGTTCCCCTGTGTGTTTTTGCGAAGGGGCACCTTTTATCACTAAGGGGGGATTGTCGCAAGTTGCGAGGGGCGAGCGTCAGCCGCCCGCCCCGCTTTTTTTAGCGTCAGAAGTCGTAGCTCATTGAGACGCGAACGGTACGCGGATCGCCTTCGAACAGGTAAGTACCGGTATCGTCAATGCCGGACCAGTACTTCTCGTTGGTCACGTTGGTCACCCCGACGCGCCAGGTCATTTCGTTCTGGTCGGCGTTCAGACGCATACGATAGCGCAGGCCTAAATCCAGGGTGGTGTAGCTATCCAGCTTTTTGGTGTTGGCCGCATCGGCATACTGCGGACCGCTATGATTCACACGCGCGGTCGCGGTCAAGCCCTCCACCGGCTTGATGTCATACTCGGCGCCGAGCACCGCGTAGAAGTTTGCCACCCCGATGGCATCTTTACCGTCGGTTGCGCCTTCAGCGGTTTTAGTCTGTTTTGCATCCAGCCAGACGGTACTGGCGTTAAGACGCAGTCCCAGCATCGGCTCGCCAAAGACGTTCATCTCTACGCCGCGGTTACGCTGCTCGCCGTCGAGGCCGTAATTGCCAGCGGTATCGGAAATGGCGTTCGGTTTTTTGATTTCAAACAGCGCCAGCGATCCGCCGATCGTACCGTAGTCGATCTTGACGCCCACTTCGTCCTGCTTCGAGTGCGCGATACCGGTGCTCTCACCGGCATTGGCCGCCGTCGTCGGCGCCACGGAACCCGGCTGCAGCGCTTCGGTATGGTTAGCATACAACGACAGCGACTCCCACGGTTTGTACACCAGGCCAAACGTCGGCATCCAGCGGCTTTGGGTATAACGCGAGGAAGTATCTTCCAGTCCGGTGGCGTTGCTGTAGTTGCGCACGACCACTTTCTGATGGCGAGCGGCGGCGGTAAACAGCACTTTATCGTTAAAGAAGCCGAGGGTATCGCTCAGCAGCCAGCCCTGCGTACGACTGCGTGAGGTGACCAGCGGATCGTGGTAGTTACCGCCAAAATAGGCGTTATCCGGCATGGCCACATCGCGGTTGTCATAGATATTGGTGGTCGGATTCTTCGCCGACATCCGCCAGGCGGTGGCATCGGTATGCACCTGCGCCGCATAGCCGAGGTTCACCTTATGCGAAATCGCGCCGGTATTAAAATCGCCGCGAACCCCGCCCATGCCGCTTATCGCGTCGATGATGCGGTTAGTATCCAGGCGGCCAACCGTGGCATCGCCGTTTTTATTGAGCAGCTTCGGCGCGCTGTAGGTGCCAATTTCATGCGAATGCTGGCCGCCAAGGGCGCTGTATACCGTCCAGCTATCGGTCAGGTCATATTCTGCCTTCGCCATACCGAATTCGCTTTCGATATCGCTATAGCCCCACTTCTGGCTGTAGTTTTTGCTGTTGTCCGGCAGCGCCGGGACGAAATCCACGCCGCTGATATTGACGCCCATCGTACCGCCGTGGAACGTTTTCTTCTGGTAGCCGAAATCCAGCGAGGAGCGGAAACGGTCGCCACGGTAATCAAGTCCCAGCGAAGCCAGCGTGGTACGGCGTTTATCGTTATCGATAGCGCCTTCACCCTCGCGATGTACCAGGTTGACCCGGGCGCCGAACTGGTTGTTGTCGCCGAAACGCCGCCCAAGGTCGAGGGTGCCGCCCACCTGAGAATCAGAAGTATAGTCGACGCCAACGCGCGCGGTCGGCAGATCTTCCGCCCGTTTCGGCTCAAGGTTAATCATCCCGCCGACGCCGCTGCTGGCCGCACCGTTAAGCAGGCTATTGGCCCCTTTAAAGATTTCAACGCGCTCCAGCATCTGGGTGTCCATCACCTGACGCGGCACCACGCCCGCCAGGCCGCCAATGGTCATATCGTCGCCATCGAGCTTAAACCCGCGGATTCGATAGGTCTCGGCGAAGTTGCCGTAGCCCTGTACGGCCTGCACGCCAGCGTCGTTACTGACGACATCGGCGATGGTTTTCGCCTGCTGATCCTGAATCAGTTTCGAGGTATAGCCGATAACGTTAAAAGGAACGTCCATCGCCTTTTGTTCGCCAAGCATCCCCAGACGACCGCCGTGAGCGATCTGCCCGTCGAGGAATGCCGGAACCACCAGGTCGCCGCCGGATTTAAAATCGCTGGTTTCGTTAGCCTCGACGATCAGAGTCTCTTCGCCAGGCTGCTTCGCGGCCACCGCCGCCTGGCTGGCGGCGCCGATGGCTAAGACCAGCAGCGTTTTACGCAGCGGGAAGGATGAATAGAGCGTGGTGTGCATAATTTGCCCCGTGGATGAGGATAAATGAATCAAAGGGCCCGTCGTCGGACCCGTTATTTTTATTGCGCGTTCAGGTCAATGCGTACGACGCTGTCCGGGCCTTTTGTGGAGTGGTCTTTATTGAAGGGCTGTTTGACGGTGACAAACAGCGTCTGACCATCGGCGGAAAGCAGCATACTGTTAGGATTGGCCGGTAACGCCCAGCTTTTCTTCAGCGTGTAGCGGCTGGCGTCAAGGCTGATGACCTTGCCGGATTCTCGCTGTGAAATATAAATTTCCTGGCGTTTCTTATTGAACTGCACCGCCAGCGAATCGCCGACGTCGAGCTGTTTAAGCAGCTTGCCGCTGTGGATATCCAGCACCAGCGTGGTTTTCGCTTTCGAGTTATCGGTCACGAACAGGCGGCCGGTGTCGCTATCTTCAGCCATATTAAGGAGCAGCGCTGGCTTGTCGCCCAGTGGCTTCCAGCGCTGTTCAATGCGCTGGTTATCTGGGTTGATCACCAGAATTTCACCGCTGCCGTTAGCGGCGTATACGCGCCCGGTTTGTGCGGAGTAGTGCAGTCCGGTCATCCATTTACCGGTATTTGTAATGCGTGTTTTCAGCTTCAGGGAGGTGGCATCAACCACCCAGATTTGCGCCGGGTCGGCGACCGCGCCCACGTAGAGAGTATTGTTCAGCAACAGCAGCTGACGCGCCCCATAAGGGCGTCCTTTTTCATTGCGCTCGCTGAACAGCAGGCGGTTTTTGACCTTGCCGGTAGCGGTATCGATAGCGCTGATGCCGCCGTCCAGCGAATTGCTGACATAAAGCGTTTTACCATCCGCAGAGAGCTGCAAAGCGAAGTTTTTCAGATCGGTATGCGTCAGGCCGATGGTGTTGAGGGTTTGCGGATCCAGTGTGTAAACCGCCCCACCCTGCACATGTTTAAAGCCTTCGGCGCTGGCGACGTACAGCGCATCACCCTGCGGGCTTAGCGCCATCTCGTACAGTCCTTCCGCTAGATGGCGCTGCAGCGGTTGCGCCACGTTAGGGGCTGGAGAGTCGATAACCGATTGGGAAACGGCAGAGGAATGATGCGTCGCGCAGCCGCTTAACGCCGCGCTGATGGCCAGCATCAACGCCGGAAGTGTGTATTTCATTGGATCAACCCTATAAAAAATCAATGACCCGATGGACGCGCAGCGGCCGATATTGTGTGTTTCCAGCCTGCTGTCTTTACGTCACCCTACGCCTTCGCGACTCTTTGTGAACGACTCACTGGCGCAGCTCGAACCTTGCCTGACATGCAAATAAAAAAGAGAATGAGAACTATACGCATTATCCAATGTCAGGCAAGCCCTGGCGGGCAAAAAAGATAATCTGCTAATTTTTTTTACGGCAATGGCGGATAACGGGGGGAAGAAAGGATCCGCGAAGGGAAAAAGAGTCCCGGAAGCGAGGCAGTGCCCCCTCCCGGTTTCAGGGCCAGAAGGCGCAGGATGTGTCGCCCATCTGGCGCAAAACGACAAATGCCTGCGCTATTTCGCTGAGCGGCGGTTAATAGCGCACCATCACCGACTTCAGCTCCGTGTAGTCATCGATAAACGCGCTGCCGAATTCGCGCCCGATGCCCGAGCCCTTCATGCCGCCGAACGGTACCGCCGGGTCGAGGAAAGTATGCATATTGACCCACACGATGCCGGCCTCAATCGCCTCCGAGTAGCGTAGCGCCAGGCGAATGTTATCCGACCAGACGCTGGCCGCCAGGCCATACGGCGAGGCATTGATCCGCGCCAGCGCCTCGTCTTCACTGTGATAACCGATAAAACTGCACACCGGGCCGAAGGTCTCCTCGCGCATCAGGGTGCTCTCTTCGCTGCGCACTTTGACCGCCGTCGGCTGCAGGAAATAGCCCTCCCCCGGCAGGGCTTCGCCGCCGCAGACGATGGTATCGCCCTCGTCGCGCGCGGTCTGAATGAGCCGCAACACTTTGTCATACTGCTGGCGGTTGGCCAGCGGCCCC
Organism: Klebsiella sp. 2-CIP_Kleb.; assembly: GCF_050378715.1. Lineage (NCBI taxonomy): Bacteria > Pseudomonadati > Pseudomonadota > Gammaproteobacteria > Enterobacterales > Enterobacteriaceae > Klebsiella > Klebsiella sp. 2-CIP_Kleb. Next base: position 343,635 of record NZ_JBNRLG010000002.1, on the reverse strand, counting down.
ATCAGCGTGCGCTCATCCAGCGGCGATCCCGGCGCGAAGGCGCTGAGCTTATCTTTCAGCAGCGCCAGCACCGCATCCAGTTTACCCTGCGGCAGATAAAAGCGCTCCGCGGCGGCGCAAATCTGCCCCTGGTTCAGGTAGCCGGCTTCCAGAATGCCGTTGACCATCGCCTCCGGCGTCAGATCATCCAGGAACAGCGCGGCGTTTTTGCCCCCCAGCTCAAGGGTCACCCGTTTACCTGACGCACTGGCCGACTGCTGGACTTTCTCGCCAGTGGCCACCGAGCCAGTGAAGCTCACCTTGGCGCAGGCCGGATGGGTAATCAGCCGCTGAGCAATCTCGCCGCCGGCGCCGTTGACCACGTTAATCACCCCGTCCGGAATACCCACCGCTTTCGCCAGCTCCGCCACGCGCAGCAGCGTCAGCGGCGTATACTCGCTCGGCTTGAGAACAATGGTGCAGCCGCAGACCAGGGCCGCCGCCAGCTTCCAGACGGCAATCATGATAGAGAAGTTCCACGGCACGATGCCCACCACTACCCCCAGCGGCTGACGGCGAGTGAAGGCGGTATATTTCTCCCCGGCCATCGACGGCAGCGACACATTCAGGGTTTCGCCGGTGACTTTCCCCGCCCAGCCGGCGAAGTAGCGAAGGAAAGCGACCGATTGATCCAGCTCGAGCATGCGCGCCAGCGTGATGGTCTTGCCGGAGCAGAGACTTTCCAGCTGCGCCAGCGCTTCGCGATGCTCAGCCAGGGCATCCGCCAGCTTCAGCAGCAAGGTTCCGCGCGCCAGCGTCGGCATTTCGCGCCACTGATTAAACGCCTGGCGGGCACTCTCTACCGCGCGATCCGCCTGGTCGCTATCCGCCGCGGTGACCTCGGCGATCGCCCGCCCGGTGGCAGGGTTGATCACCGCAAACGGCGCGCCGCGGCCCGCCTCTCGCTCACCGGCGATAAACTGCCCGTGCGGCTGGCGTAAAAAGGCGGTCACTTCCGCCAGTAAGGTTATCTCGCTCATCGTCAGTACCCGTTTTTTCAGCAACGTTGGCCCATCACAGCACGGCTTCCCGCCGCCGCCTATCGTTCTAAAGAACGTCATTCTTCCGGACGATATTCAACGCCCGCGCGGCGTGCTGTGATGAGGCACTTGAGCGAGGCAAGACCACAGGGTAACGCGATGAACATCAAAATCGATGCGCTGAACTACTACGGCGCGACGAAGAAATACCACCTCCATTTTCCGGCGCTGCGGGAAGATATTGAAGCCGACGTGGTGATTATCGGCGGCGGCTTCTCCGGTATTAACACCGCCCTTGAGCTGGCGGAACAGGGCATCACCAACGTGGTGGTGCTGGAAGCGCGCCATCTCGGCTATGGCGGCACCGGGCGCAATGGCGGCCAGGTGATGGCCGGTATCGGTCACGACATCGAAGCGGTGAAAAAGCACGTCGGCAAAGAGGGGCTGGAAACGCTGTTTAAAATCGCCAACCTTGGCGCGGGCATCATTCGCGAACGCATCCGCAAATATAATATCGACGCCGATTTCGTCCCCGGCTACGGCTATCTCGCTTATAACCAGCGGCAACTGAAAACGCTGCGCCAGTGGGAGAAGGAGTTTAAGGCTGCCACCCCGGATGAAGAGATCGAGCTGTATACCGGGAAAGAGGTGCAGCAGGTGGTGGGCTCCGAGGTCTACTGCGGCGCGCTGAAACATATGGGCGGCGGCCAGATCCATTCGCTCAATATGCTCCTCGGCTCGGCGCAGGCCGCCCATTCGCTGGGAGTGAAGATCTTCGAATCCTCGCCGGTGGTGGAGGTGAATTACGGCAAACAGGTGCGGGTACGTACCGCGATGGGCAGCGTCAAAGCCGCCAAACTGCTGTGGGCCTGCGACAGCTTCCTCAACAATATGGAGCCGGAGATCTACAACAAAACGCTGGTCACCTACTCCTATCAGGTATCGACCGAGCCGCTCTCCGATGAATTGATCGAGCGCATCAGCCCGCTGCGCGGCGCCTTCAGCGATATTCGCCCGGTGATTAACTACTACCGCGTCACCCGGGAAAACCGCCTGCTGTTCGGCAGCGCCACCCGCTTTGTGGAGTATACGCCGAACGATTTCGCCGCCTGGAACCGCACCCTGCTGGCGGAGGTCTTCCCCTATTTGAAGGATGTGAAGATCGATTTCGCCTGGGGCGGGCCAATGGCCTGTAGCGCCAACCTGTTCCCGCAGATCGGCACGCTACGCGATCACAACAACGTCTTTTACGTCCAGGGGTACTCCGGCTTCGGCGTCACCCCATCGCACATCGTGTGCAAAATCCTCGCCGAAGGGATCAACGGCGGTTCAGACCGCTATCGTCTGCTGAGCAGCATCCCCCACGCGACCATCCACGGCCGTGACAGCCTGCGCCTGCTGCTGGTCACCGCCGGAAAATTGATGCATCAAACCGCCGGTTTCTGGAAAGGCCGGAGTTAACCAGGAGAACGCTATGCACGCTTTTAAACTTAAACACCCGGTGCCCGACCTGCAGCCAATCGGCAGCGTCAGCCTGCTCGGCGCGACGCCGACCGCCGGCGACCCGCAGGTGGCCGGGGCGATGATCTACGGCGAGCCGCAGGATGCCTTTACCTGCGGACTGTTTTCGTCCACTGAGGGGAGCTTTACCATGACCTATCCGTTTACCGAACACGCCACCGTGCTGGAAGGCGAAGTAGAGCTGACCGTCGCCGGCGGTGAACCGCAGCGCTTTGCGCCAGGCGATAGCTGGTTTGTTAAACAGGGCACCGAAGTGGAGTGGAAAATCCTGACGCCGCGCTTTGTGAAGCACTACCTGGCGAACGTCGAGACGCGCTAACGCGCTGATACTGCCCGGCGGCGCAGGGGGGGGACCCGGAGGCGACGCATTGCGCCTTCTCCGGGCTACCAAATCGCACAGCGCTGTAGCCCCGGTAAGCGGCAGCGCCACCGGGAGTTTTGAGGCCGCCAACACCGGCAGTTTCAGTCAGCATGGTGAATAAATTACAGGCAGGCCGCGCGGATCGTAGGCCGGGTAAGGCGCAGCCGCCACCCGGCAGAAACAGGCGCAACGTGGCAAGACGGATGGCCCCGGTTTTCGGGGTCATCTTGTTTATCCACCCTCACATTCATGGACTGCGTCACAGAATCATGCGCCACCCTCAACCTTCCGGACGATATTCGTTGAGCAGGATGCCCGCCTAAATTATGACTATCCGGGAGTGGCGCTGGCTATTCCCTGCCCTACCCCATTATTGTGCAGAGGTTGACTATGTTTAGTAACAGACTTGCCAGCCATCTTGAGCGCGGCGTCGTCGGCTTCCCGACCACCCTCGCCAGCTCCGTCGGGCTGATTATGGCCAGCCCGGTGATCCTGACGGTGACCAGCGGCTTCGGCATGGGCGGCGATACCTTCGCGCTGGCGGTGCTGCTGGCCTTTATTATGATGCAGGCGCAGGTCACCACCTTTGCCGAGGCGGCGACGCTCATTCCCACCACCGGTTCGGTGTACGACTATATCTCCTGCGGCATGGGCCGCTTTTTCGCTATCACCGGCGCGCTGTGCGCCTATCTGATCGTCCATATTTTCGCCGGGACGGCGGAGACGATCCTGGCGGGCATTATGGCGCTGGTGAACTTCGAATCGATCAACGCCCAGATGGCCGCTCACCAAAACACCTGGATGGTGGGCGTCGGCATGGTGGTGATTTTCGGCCTGCTGAACGCCATCGGCGTGGAAATCTTCGGCAAGGTCGAAGTGGTGCTGACCTTCGGCATGTGGACCACGCTGACCATTTTCGGCCTGTGCGGCATTTTTATGGCGCCGGTGACTCATCTTTCCGGCTGGTTCGGCACGCCGCTGAACGTTAGCGATATCAACGGCCTGTTCGGCTATATCGGCATGGCGATGTTTATGTTCGTCGGTTGCGAACTGGTGACGCCGATGGCGCCGGAGATCAAACAGGCCCACCGCACCATACCGCGGGCGATGGCGCTGGGCCTGCTGGGGGTCGCCAGCTGCATGTTTATCTACGGTGCGGCGATCAACCGCCAGGTGGAGAATACCGTGCTCGACGCGGCCAACAACGTCCATCTGCTGGATACGCCGATGGCGATCCCGGCTTTCGCCGAGCGGGTGATGGGCCACGCCGGCCAGTACTGGCTGGGGGTCGGGCTGCTGCTGGCGGGCTGCGCCACCATCAATACGCTGATGGCCGCCGTGCCGCGCATTATCTACGGTATGGCGCTGGACGGCGCGCTGCCCCGCTTTCTGACCTGGCTGCATCCGCGCTTTAAAACGCCGGTAATCGCCATCGCCATCGGGGTGGCGATCCCCTGCCTGCACGCCTGGTATCTGAACGGCGATCTGGACCGCATCGTGCCGCTGATCCTCGCCGCGGTCTGCGCCTGGGGCGTCGCCTATCTGCTGGTGACGCTGTCGGTGGTGATGCTGCGCATTCGCCGCCCGGACCTGCCGCGCGCCTACCGCTCGCCGTGGTTCCCACTGCCGCAGATTATCTCCAGCGTTGGCATTATCATCGCTATCGTCAATATCACCCCGCCGGGGATGGACAGTCGCCAGGTGCTGGTGCCGTTCGGCATTATGCTCGGCCTGACCGCCGCCTACGCCCTGTTCTGGACGGTGTGCGTGCAGCGCGTCAATCCGTTCAAGCCGCTGGTGGTGGAAGAGGTAGTGGAGCGCGCCATCAACAACTACGAAAAACAGACCCGCGGGGAGATGACGCCAGATGTCCTCCGTCCCCTGGTTTGAAACGCCGTTAATGAACGCGGTGCAGCGCGATCTGGCCGGCTGGCCCTGCGAAAAGCTGAGCGAGCGCAGCGCGCTGCTGCGCTTGAACAACGCCACCGCCGTGACCTTCAGCGTGCGTCAGAAGCGGCTGTTTATGGCCAGCATTCACAGCTGCGAGTTTGTCGTCGAGGGGCCGGTGACCCGGCCCGTACGCGGTAAAATTCGCGCCCATCAATCCGGCTGGTGGAAACGCCAGCCGATCCGCTTTATCGGCGGCAAAGGCAGCGAGGCACTCGCCGGCTATCTCAATGGTTTCCCTAATCTCCAGCAGACCTTAAGCGAGCTGGACTACCGCCGCTTTTCGCTGACCTTTAACGGTCGCGGCTGGCGCTGCAGCATTGAACCCTGGGCCGCCAGCGAAGTGGTCTGTAAAATGCCGCCGCTGCGCCGTTATCTGCGGCTGGAAGCGCAGCAGCGGATGCTGCTGCTCAGCGTGCTGGCGATGATCGATCAGGCAGTAAGTCAGTGGATGCGCGGTGAAATCGTAGAAGAGAAAGCATTGACTTCCCCGCCATCACCGCGGGGAAGCTGAGGCGTTTTATAGCAGGCCAAACTGCTGCGCCAGCCGATCGAGAGCCTGCCTCTGGAACTGCGCAAACTCCGCCCGCGGCTGTTGTTGTTGAATAAATTCCCGCAGCGGATCCTGGACCTCGGTGCGGATGCCGCTCAGAGCCTCCATCACCGCCAGGCCGCAGAACGGCACGTAGGATTCGGCGTAGCCGCCTTCGTGCACCATCACCAGTTTCCCGCCGCACAGGCGATCCGCCGCCTGCTGGACCTGTTCAGTCATCGCCCGGAAGCTGTCGCTGTGCAGCTGCATGCGCGCCAGCGGATCCATGGCGTTGGCATCATAGCCGCAGGCGATGATAATCAGCTCCGGCTCAAAGCGCGCCAGCGCCGGAATAACGATGGTTTCCAGCGCATAGCGCCAGCTGTCATCCCCCGCGCCGGCCAGCAGCGGAATATTGATGTTGTAACCCTCCCCCGCCCCCACGCCGCGATCCTCCTCGCCAGAGTAGCCCGGCGGGAAGCAGCCGTCCTGATGCAAGGAGATAGTCAGCACGTCGTCGCGCTGCAGGTAGATATGCTGGGTGCCGTTGCCGTGGTGAACGTCCCAGTCAATGATCGCCACCTTGCCGAGCCCGAGCAGCGCTTTCGCTCGCTCCACGGCAATGGGGATATTGGCAAGAAAACAGAAGCCCATCGACTGGTCCGGCAGGCAGTGGTGTCCGGGCGGACGCGACAGCGAATAGGCGTTATCCAGTTCCCCCTTCAGCACCGCTTCCACCGCCGCGCAGGCCAGCCCGGCGGAAAGACAGGCGATTTCATAACTGCCCGGCCCCAGCGGCGCCTCTTTGCCGAGCATGCCGCCGCCGTTATCGCTAATCGCCTTGAAGCGCTCCAGATAACTGTCGGGATGGATCCGCCGCAGGTCCGCAAGGCTCGCCGGCGCCGCGCTGCGCAGCGCCAGCTGTGGCGTCAGCCCGGAGACATCCATCAGGTTTTTCATCCGCCGTTTGGTCTCCGGCGATTCGGCATGACCGCCGCCGGCGGGTGGCTGTACCCACCCGCCCACCGGCAGCGTCACTGCGTGCAGCCCGGTACTGTGCCAGAAACAACGTTCATCAAAGAAGAAACCGGTTTTTCTTTTCACTCTATCCTCCCGTGGGCTAACCCTTCCCGGCGGCGGAAGCCGCCACAATTAAAATCAGTGACAGCAGCGCGCAGACGCCTGCCGCCGCCAGCAGCGGGTCGGCGCTGGCGAAGCGTTGCAGTAAGGCCCCCGCGAGCGCCGGGCCGGCCGCCATGCCGCCGCCGATCACCAGATTGATGCTGTTCATCAGCCGACCGCTGTTATCGAGCCCGGCGACGCGGGCGAGAATAAAGGGCAGCACGAAGGTCCAGGTGAACTTAAACAGCAGCGCCGCGATGGCGTAGCGCGCCAGCAGCGGCTGGCCAACCAGCAGCCCGACGCTGACGATCAGCAGCCCGTAGCCCAGCCACACCGGTAAGCGATCGGCGCGCCGGGTGCCGCGCAGGGCCGCGCCGCCGGCGCCGATAATGCCGCAAACCGTCGCCGCCGCCAGCACCAGCCCCACCTGCGTCGGGCTCAGCCCCGCCGTGCTGCCGATGGTGCCGATAAAGGTCCACACTGCGCTGAGGCTGATATAGAAAGTGAGCACCGCCAGCACCGCCAGCGCCTGACGCCACAGCGCCGTCGACGGCTGCTGGCGGGAGGCAGAGAGCGGTTGAAAGCGCGGCGGGAAAGCGGACACCAGCGGCAGGCAGCAGAGCATGATGGCGGCGAGGATCAGATACACCACCTTCAGGCCAAAGGTCGCGAACAGGCCGGGCAGCGCCAGCAGGCCAAGCATCCCCAACAGCAGTTGCCCGAGCACCCAAAAGGCGTAGACCCGCGACGGGTTCGGCGTTCCCGCCGCGCAGCTGATGCACAGAATCATCAGCGTGCCGCCCGCCAGTGAGGCGATAAAGCGCGCCGCCAGCAGCGTCTCATACTGGGTGACCACCGCCGAGGCGAGGTTGGCGGTCAGAAACACCGCCCCGGCCATCAGGGCGACCCGCCGCCAGTCGAGGCGACTCATCCACCACCACGCCGGGAGCGTCGCCAGGCTCATCGCCCCCAGCTCCGCTGAGAACAGCCAGCCTACCTGCCCGGGTTTTAGCTGCCATTCGCTGGCCAGCTGCGCCGCCACCGCCGGTGCGGTCATCAGAATACCCGGCGCAATAGCGGCAAAAATCACAATCGCCGCCAGCAAACGCAGGGACACCACCAGCCCGGCGGGCCGGGAAAGCACATTATCAGTGACAGGTGTACTCGACATCGTAGGGCGTGCTCCGGTCAAAAAAGCCTCCCCCCGGAGGATCCTCCAGGGAGTGATACCCACAGGCATCAGGAAAACGCCGTGTTGCCACGGCGCGCGCGGGATGTGAAAGTCAGATCACAGATGCAGCGTCCGCTGAGCAGCCGGCATCCAGGTTCGGGAAACCAGTTCGGTACGATTGACCACTTCGGTCTTGGCGAAGATATTGCGCAGGTGCGTTTTCACCGTCGAGAGCGAGATATCCAGCTGGCGGGCTATCAGCTTATTACTGGCCCCTTCGCGCACCATGCCGACGATTTCCCGCTCTTTGGCGGTCAGGATAGCGGGCAGGTCATCTTCTTCCTGCAGGCAGTCGCGGATCGCCAGCTCCACCAGCGGCAGCACCGCCTGGGCCCGATGACGCTCTTCGCTGGAGAAAGGCACGTCGCGCATCAGCGAGATACCGGCGATGATCCGCCGCTCGCGGCGGATGAAGATCTCGGTCATGTCACGCACGTTATTCGGCAACATAAATTCATGATAATAATGTCGGTTGCGATCGCAGAGCCGCGGCGTCATCGCCGCCACGGTGGTGTTCTGGTGGCTAAAGTGCGCCGGTAAATGCGGATCCAGCGGCTGGAAGTTTTCCAGATATTGTTGGTGCGTATTATCGGAAATATTATGCAATATATAGTTTTCGGGTTTTAACCGGTTATTTACTCGATAAAACACCGCTGAAGTCAGTGGAATTAACTGAGAAATAGTCTGTAAACAACGGGCTATTATCGCATCATTACGGCTGGCTTTTAACAAAGCAGACATGATAGGGCCTCCCCGTCGAGATGATGGTGCATGACACATGGATGACTACCGATAATTGAAGCATACATTTCACATTTAAGTAACACAATCATTAACATATTAACAATGTGATAGCCGTTACAAAATTTTCAGCAATGCATTGTTATATAAAGCATTTAAAAAACACACTCGCCATGCCTTACGATAGCGGCGTTAAAACATAAACAAAAAAGATTAATACCCGGCGTACCTGCCTCTGGTGATAAAAAAACCCTATCCCGGACGCGTCTCTCTCATCCTTAAGAACGATGGATTTCTGTTTTTTTTCACTTATACCCTTAACAGGATGCCATTAATTTTCGCCGCGGCTTAATCATGTGATTACGCCTGACCCGCTGTTGCCAAAATAATAGCAACAGCGCCGGTCATTAACCGAGGATAAGCCGATGCTGAATATCGCCGCCCTGCGCCAGCAGCAAATTCCGCTGGCCGCTGAGCCGCGCTCGCCGGTGCCGTTTCATATTCTGATGAAGCCGATTGGCCCCGCCTGCAATCTCGCCTGCCGCTACTGCTATTACCCCCAGGATGAAACGCCGGTCAACAAAATGGACGAGGCGCGGCTGGAGCAGTTTATCCGCCGCTACATCGCGGCCCAGCCCGTCGGCGCGCGGGAAATCAACTTTGTCTGGCAGGGCGGTGAGCCGCTGCTGGCCGGCCTGAGCTTTTACAAAAAAGCGCTCGCCCTGCAGGCGCGTTATGCCCCCGACGGCGTCACCATCAGCAACAGTCTGCAGACCAATGGCACGCTGATCAACGACGCCTGGTGCCGGCTGTTCCGCGAGCATCGCTTTATTATCGGCTTGAGCCTCGAAGGCAGCGAAGCGCTACAGGACCAGCATCGTCCGGATAAACGCGGCCGGGCCAGCTGGCCGGCGGCACTGCGCGGCATCGGCTTTCTCCACCAGCATCAGGTGGATTTTAACCTGCTGGTGGTGGTGCATAACGAGATGGCGGCCCACGCGGCGGCGATTTATGACCGGCTGGTCAGCCTCGGCGCGCGCTATCTACAGTTTCAGCCGCTGATGAGCGAAGGCGCAGCGTTGCGCGAGGGCTATCAGCTGAGTGCCGATAACTGGGGGCGTTTTATGGTCGGCATCTGGCGGCAGTGGCAGAAGCGCTGCGACAAGGGGCGGGTGTTCGTCATCAATATCGAGCAGGCGTGGGCGCAGTACTTCACTCACACCAGCGGCAGCTGCGTGCACAGCGCCCGCTGCGGCAGCAATCTGGTGATGGAGCCCGACGGAGAGCTCTACGCCTGCGACCATCTGATCAACGCCGAACATCGGCTGGGCCGCCTTGACGACATGACGCTGGCGCACGCGGTCGACGCCTCGGTGCAGCTGCCTTTCGGTCAGCAGAAAAGCCTGCGCCGCGAATGCCAGACCTGCGCGGTCAAAATGGTCTGCCAGGGCGGCTGCCCGGCGCATCTGAACGCCGCCGGCAACAACCGCCTCTGCGGCGGCTACTACCGCTTCTTTAGCGAAATTCTGGCGCCCGTGCGCCCCTTTTCCCGCGACCTTCAAGGGCTACAAGCCTGGCGGGCCGCGTTTGTCGGGGCCGCGCATCCGGCGTAGCCCATTGCTCTGAAAGTGATACCCGCAGAAACAGGAGAATCCGTTGTGAATAAAACAGCCATGGCCGCGGCGGTCAGTGTGATCCTCGCCGGTGGCGCGCACGCCGCCCAGCAAGAGCGTCCGAACGTCATCGTGATTATCGCCGATGATATGGGCTACTCTGACATCAGCCCCTTCGGCGGCGAAATCCCCACCCCCAACCTGCAGGCGATGGCCGAGCAGGGGATGCGCATGAGCCAGTATTACACCTCGCCGATGTCGGCCCCGGCGCGTTCGATGCTGCTCACCGGTAACAGCAACCAGCAGGCCGGGATGGGCGGTATGTGGTGGTACGACAGCACCATTGGCAAGGAGGGCTACGAGCTGCGGCTGACCGACCGCGTCACCACCATGGCCGAGCGCTTTAAAGACGCGGGGTATAACACCCTGATGGCCGGCAAGTGGCACCTCGGTTTTGTTCCCGGCGCCACGCCGAAGGACCGCGGCTTTAACCACGCCTTCGCCTTTATGGGCGGCGGCACCAGCCATTTTAACGACGCCGTCCCGCTCGGGACCGTTGAAGCCTTCCACACCTACTACACCCGCGACGGCGAGCGCGTCTCCCTACCGGATGATTTTTACTCCAGCGAAGCCTACGCCCGGCAGATGAACAGCTGGATTAAAGCGACGCCGAAGGAACAGCCGGTCTTCGCCTGGCTGGCCTTCACCGCCCCTCATGATCCCCTGCAGGCGCCGGACGAGTGGATTAAGCGCTTCAAAGGCCAGTATGAGCAGGGTTACGCCGAGGTCTATCGCCAGCGCATCGCCCGCCTGAAAGCGCTGGGAATTATCCATGACGACACCCCGCTGCCGCATCTGGAGCTGGATAAAGAGTGGGAGGCGCTAACGCCAGAGCAGCAGAAATATACGGCGAAAGTGATGCAGGTGTATGCGGCGATGATCGCCAATATGGACGCGCAAATCGGCACCCTGATGGAGACGCTGAAACAAACCGGGCGCGATAAAAATACCCTGCTGGTCTTTTTAACTGATAACGGCGCCAACCCGGCGCAGGGTTTTTATTACGAATCTACCCCGGAATTCTGGAAGCAGTTCGATAACCGCTATGACAACATCGGCCGCAAAGGCTCGTTTGTCTCCTACGGCCCGCACTGGGCCAACGTCAGCAACGCTCCCTACGCCAACTACCATAAGACCACCAGCGCCCAGGGCGGGATTAACACCGACTTTATGATCGCCGGTCCCGGGATCACGCGCCACGGTCACATCGACGCCTCGACGATGGCGGTGTACGACGTAGCACCGACCCTGTATGAATTCGCCGGTATCGATCCGAACAAATCGCTGGCGAAGAAGCCGGTGTTGCCGATGATCGGCGTCAGCTTTAAGCGCTATCTCACCGGCGAAGTACAGGCGCCGCCGCGCGGGAAATACGGCGTTGAGCTGCACCATCAGGCGGCGTGGGTCGATGGTGAATGGAAGCTGCGGCGGCTGGTGCCGCGGGGCCTCACCGCCGGTGACGCGCCGTGGCAGCTGTTTAATCTGCACGACGACCCGCTGGAGACCCATGACGTCGCGGCCCAACATCCCGATCGGGTCAAAGCGATGAGCGAGGCCTACGAGGCGTTCGCCAGACGCACCATGGTCACCCGGGCGCAGGGCAAGATGATCGATTACGTCGGTATTGACAGCAAAACCGGACGCTATCTGGCGGTCGATCCCGCCACCATGAAGCCGGTTCCGGCGCCGCAGGCGATCCCGGTGAGCGAGATCCATTAACCCCGCGGCTATCGTTCTTCCGGGCGATAGCCGGGAGCTGACGCGCTTTTTAAGGTAATCGGAAACCCCATTACAGGAGAGAGCGAATGGCGAGAGTCGTGGTGATCACCGGCGGCGGAACCGGAATTGGCGCCGCCTGCGCGCGGCTGATGTGCGCCGCAGGTGACCGGGTGTTTATTACCGGACGGCGCGAGGCGCCATTGCAGGCTGTCGCCGATGAGACCGGCGCCACGGCGCTGATGGGCGATGCCGCCGACGGCGAGGTGTGGCGCCAGCGGCTGTTGCCGGCCATTCTCGACCAGAGCGGCGGTGTTGATGTCCTCATCTGCAGCGCCGGCGGGATGGGCAACAGCCCCGCCGCCGAGACCAGCGACCGCCAGTGGCGCGAGGCGCTGGACGGCAATCTCACCAGCGCCTTCGCCAGCGTTCGCGCCTGCCTGCCCTCGCTGATTACCCGCCGTGGCAACGTGCTGTTTGTCGCCTCCATCGCCTCGCTGGCCGCCGGTCCGCAGGCCTGCGGCTACGTCACCGCCAAACACGCCTTAATCGGCCTGATGCGCTCCGTCGCCCGCGATTACGGTCCCCAGGGGGTGCGCGCCAACGCCGTCTGCCCCGGCTGGGTCACCACGCCGATGGCGGATGAAGAGATGCTCCCGCTGATGCAGGCGGAAGGGCTATCGTTGACTGAGGCTTATCAGCGAGTCTGTCGCGACGTTCCGCTGCGCCGCCCCGCCAGCCCCGAGGAGATAGCCGAGGCTTGTCAGTTTCTCTGTTCGCCGCAGGCCGCCATCATCAGCGGCGCCACGCTGGTCGCCGACGGCGGCGCCAGTATCGTCGATGTTCCCACTCTGGCGTTTGCCTAACGCCCTACTCTGTTCAGGAGCCCCAATGACTTCAGAAGCCGTATTTATCCAGGTCGGCGCGCTGGCCGATGGTTTTGCGCCACACGGTAATTTACTCGCCACCGCCAGCCTGCCCGCAGGCGAGCGCTTTACCTTTTATGTCGCCGGAAGTGAGCCGCAGCAGCTGATCATCGAAGATGAGCAGACGCTAAGCTGGAACGGCAAGCGCGCCCCCTGGCGGGCGACCGCCCTGCGCCCGGATATTCTGTTTATCGACTTCCTTGACCCGGAGCGGGATAACGCCAGCGTCAGCGCGGTATGCAACCTGACGCAGCGCAACGCCACCCTGGTCTACGGCCAGCTGCCGGACGAAGCCGCCGCGCGGCTGGACGCTTTCAGCCGGGTGGAGCGAGGCCTGCCGCTGACCGCGGTAGAAACGCGCTTTGTCTTCGCCCGCCTGGATGCGCAGCCGGGGCCGCTGCCGGGCTTTACCGATGCGCTGGTCGGCATGCGCAATCAGTACACCTACAGCCCGACTGAGCGCTATGAGCACATCTATCTCAACGATAATTTTTACGCCTGGCAATGTCTGGACGGCGTGGAAAAAGGGCTGGCGGATGTTGACCGCTGCCACTACGTGCAGGTGGCGGAGGATCTCTATCTGTTTGTCTGGCGCGAGAAAATCATTCCCACGCTGGGGGTGATCCTGATAGATCTTCAGCAGATGCGCACCGACGGCAAGATCATGGGCTATCAGGGCAGCGACTTCGGCGCCCTCAGCAATTTCCCGGTCGGCGCCAGCGCGAAGATCCTCAACCTCACCCGCCATCAGGAATAAAGGGGCGCCGCCGGGCACGCTTTCAGGCCCCCTGCCCGTCATGTTGCCGGGTGGCGGCTACGCCTTACCCGGCCTACGGGATTCGTGCGACCTGTCCTTGATTTACCCACTTGCACGACTGAAACTGCCGGTGCTGACGGCCTCAAAATCGCTGAGACGTTCCCGGAAGGCCGGGGCAGCCCGCATGGATGCGGGCTGAGGGCCGTGTTTTGCACGGACGCTGCCTCGGCCCGACCCGGAGCCTGCAGGGATAAGTCGAAGGGACCGCGCAGCGGCGATTTTGCTGGCCGGAGCCCGGGGGTACAGGGGGCGGCGGCGACTGGCCGCCCCCTGTGCGCTCCCAGCGCCATAAGAGACATAGCGCAGAAGACATATCGGGAGCGCAATCTGTCCGGAAATCACATAGAAGTTGTAGCCCTGCCAGGCGCATTGCAAACAGGGAAATTGACGATTGTGCCGTTATTTCGCCGGGTGGCGGCTGCGCCTTACCCGGCCTGCGGTCCGCGCCATTTGTCCACCCTCTCCCCGCCGGGAAGAGGGCGTGACTCAGGCGCTGGCGCTGTCCAGTCGCGCCACCTGCTCCGCGCTCAGGCTCAGCGCCGCCGCGCGGGCAAAACTTTCCACCTGGGCCACGCTGGTGGCGCTGGCGATCGGCGCGGTCACCCCTTCGCGGCCGATCAGCCACGCGAGGGCCACTTCCGCCGGCTTCGCCCCCTGCTCATCCGCGACCGCCACCAGGGTATCGATAATCCGCATCCCGCGCGGATTCAGGTACTTACCAATCCCTCCTCCGCGCTGGCTCTGCGCCAGGTCCGACGGCTGACGGTACTTACCGGTTAAGAATCCCGAGGCCAGGCTGTAGTAGGTCACCACCCCGATATCGCGGCTGACGCAGAGATCGCACAGCGCGCCTTCAAACGCGGAGCGGTGGTAGAGGTTATATTCCGGCTGCAGCACCTGCCAGGCAGGCAAGCCGCCCTTGCGCGCTACCTCCAGCGCCCCCGCCAGCTGCATTGCATCGAGGTTAGAGGCCCCCATCGCGCGAATTTTCCCCGCCTGTTGCAGGCTGTGGAAAGCCTCCAGCGTTTCCGCTACCGGGGTTTGCGGATCCGGCCAGTGGGAAAAGTAGAGATCGATATAGTCGGTATTGAGGCGGCGCAGGGAGTCGTCTACCGCCTGCTGGATCCAGGCTTTGCTGAGTCCCTTATGGCCTGGAAGGCCGAGATCGGAGCCGACTTTGGTGAAAATTTTGACTTTATCGCGCATGCCGGGGCGCGCCTGCAGCCAGCGGCCAATAATGGTTTCGGATTCGCCGCCCTGGTTGCCCTCTGCCCAGCGGGAATAAACATCCGCCGTATCGATAGCGTCAAAGCCGTGGTCAACAAAAGCATCAAGAAGGGCAAAACTGGTTTTTTCATCAATGGTCCAGCCAAAGACGTTACCGCCAAACACTAACGGGGCGATGGAAAATCCGGTTTTGCCCAAGGGACGTGTCATCATGCCGAGTACTCCTTAGCTTATATTCTGCTTCCCTCAGGTAACCACAGGGGTCAGGAGAGGAGGTCGATTGGATAATCAGAAAAGGAATCTTACGGCGGGCGATCCATGCCCGCGGGTACACTCAGACATTATGTCCCGGAATAAACATCAAAGCTAAAATATTTGCTGGCTAATTTTTTATAGGTGCCGTCGGCAAGGATCTTCGCAATCGCGCCGTTTATTTCCTGACGCAGCGCCTCATCGTCTTTACGTAAGCCGATAGCCGCCCCGGCGCCAAACAGCGTATCATCCTGCAGATGGCCGCCGACAAAGGCGAATTCCTTACCCTGCGGCTGCTGCAGGAAGCTGTAGTCGGCCATCATGCCGGAGAGTACCGCGCCGTCGATGCGCCCGGACTCCAGATCGCGCACCACGCTATCGGCCCCCTGGTAGGCCACAATGTTGATCCCCTGCGGACGCCAGTGCTGATTAACGTAAGTCTCCTGCGCCGAGCCCTGCTCGACGCCAATGGTTTTGCCCTTCAGCTGCTCCGGCGTATTGCCTTG
The DNA here is from genome assembly GCF_050378715.1 of Klebsiella sp. 2-CIP_Kleb. Taxonomy (NCBI): domain Bacteria; kingdom Pseudomonadati; phylum Pseudomonadota; class Gammaproteobacteria; order Enterobacterales; family Enterobacteriaceae; genus Klebsiella; species Klebsiella sp. 2-CIP_Kleb. The sequence goes on along the minus strand of NZ_JBNRLG010000002.1, from coordinate 328,044 downwards.
CAGGGTATTTTTACGCGCCACGAGGAACACCGGCCCGTTATACAGCTTGTCGCTAAAGGCAATCTGCGCTTTACGCTTCTCGGTCATGTACATTCCGGAAAGGATGGCGTCGAATTTCCGCGCCTTCAGCGCCGGGATAATGCCGTCGAAATTGCTTTCCACCCACACGCATTTCGCCTGCAGCTGCTGGCAAATGGCGTTGCCTAAATCGATATCAAACCCCGCCAGCTTGCCCTGCGGATCCTTCCATTCAAACGGCGCGAAGGTCGGGTCGACGCCAAAGCGGATCGCCTTTCCCCCTTCGGCCAGCGCCGACGTCGACGCCATTAACGCCAGCCATAGCAGTAGTGATTTTTTCATTCCAGTTCTTCTCCAGAGGTTAACGGCAGTGCTTTTCCACCAGACGGGCGAACAGCGTCGCGCCGGTGGTGATAATGTCATCGTTGAAGTCGTAGCCGGGGTTATGCACCATGCAGCCGCCTTTCTCCCCCTTCTCGCCGTTGCCCAGCAGGAAGTAGCAGCCCGGACGTTCGCGCAGCATAAAAGCGAAATCCTCGCTGGCGTTCATCGGCGAGACCGACTCCAGCACCCCTTCGTGGCCAAACACCTCCAGAGCCAGCGCCCGGGCGAAGTCAGTCTCTTCAGGGCTGTTGGTTAATACCGGGTAGGAGTCGTAAACCTCCACCGCGCTGCTGGCGCCATAGCTTTTAGCGGTAAATTCGCTGAGCTCGTGAATACGTTTGATCAGCAGGTCGCGGATTTCCGGCTTCATCGCCCGCACGCTGAGCTCCATCACCGCGCTCTCCGGAATGACGTTGGAGGCGATACCAGCCTGGAAGGTGCCGACGCTGACCACCGCCGTTTCGCCCGGCGGCACGTTGCGCGCCACGATGCTCTGCAGGGCCATCACCAGCGCCGCGCCGGCGACAATCGGGTCGACGGTGCGCTCCGGATGGGCGCCGTGGCCGCCGTAGCCGGTAAGGGTGATTTTGACGGTATCCGCCGAGGCCATAAAGTTGCCGGCGTAGAAGCCCAGCTTGCCCACCGGCAACCCCGGCATGTTGTGCAGACCGAAAATGCGTTCGCAGGGGAACTGCTCAAACAGGCCGTCTTTAATCATTAAATCGGCGCCGCCGATAGCCTCTTCCGCCGGCTGAAAAATCAGATGCACCGTGCCATTGAACTGACAGGCCGGCGAGGCGATGTATTTCGCCGCCGCCAGCAGAATGGTGGTATGGCCGTCATGACCGCAGGCGTGCATTTTCCCCGACACCGTACTGGCCCAGGGTAAACCGGTGGTTTCCTCGATCGGCAGTGCGTCCATATCGGCGCGTAGGCCGATGGTGCGCGGCGAATCGCCTTTGCTCAGGCTGCCGACCACCCCGGTCTTGCCAAGGCCGCGCGTCACCTGATAGCCCCACTCGGTCAGCTTGCTGGCGACCAGTTCGCTGGTATTAAACTCTTCCAGACTTAATTCCGGATTGGCATGTAAATAATGACGCAGAGAAATCATTTCCGCTTCCGTCGCTTTAATTTCTGGAATTACATAATCACTCATGCCGCTCTCCGGGAAATATCGTAAGGACTTAACACGGTATCGTGGTGAAAACTTTATGCAAGCAGGATTTCTAATATCGGAAATGACGGCATCTTATTTAATAATGCGTTCACGGCAGTGCAAAAAGCATTCGAAACGGTGAAATTTAAAAATAAACGTTTATTTTATGGAGGATTAACCGTTATTTACCCTACTATTTCCAGCCGTATTCAGATTTAAATAAAAAAAATTCTATGAGATTACAGACGCTTTTCCTCGTCGCCATGACCGCGCTGGCGGGTTGCAGCGCGCAGGGGGATACCGCCAGCCAGCAGCGGGCCAGTATTCAGAAGATGCGCAACGAAACCCTCAATAAACTTTACACCCTCCAGCCCGAGGCCCGCAGCGATATTCAGCATGCGAAGGGTTATGCGGTCTTCGCCAACAACAGCAGCAAGATCCTGCTGTTCGGATTTGGCAGCGGCTACGGCGTGGTGCGGGATAAGGCCACCGGGAAGGACACCTATATGAAAATGGCCCAGGGCGGCGCCGGCCTGGGGATGGGGATTAAACAGCAACGCACGGTGCTGGTTTTCCATGATAAAGCGGCCCTGGAGACCTTTATCCGCCAGGGATATATGGTCGGCGCCGATGCGAACGCCGCGGCGAAATATGATGACAAAGGCATCGCGCCGATCGCCGCCTCCGCGAACGGCGTAGCGAAGGACACCTCCTCGCTGCCGTCAAAAGTGAACGTCTATGAAATCACCGACAAGGGGCTGGCCGCCCAGGCGATGGTCAATGGCTATAAATACTGGCCGGATGACAAACTGAACCCGTAGCCCCGGCGGTGATCCATCGCCGAGTCAGGTGTTCCCTGCCCGGCGTTGGGAGACGTGCATTTAGTGGCCGAGGGCGCCGCTCACCAGAATCGAGGTGATGATCCCGGTCGCCGCGGCGATCAGCACATAGTTACCGTCGATATAGGACCAGTGATGGCCCTCCGGCGGGGGCGGCAGGCCGCGGTCGCTCCAGTCGCGGACGCGATACTCATCGCCACGGAACGGCGCCGGAGCCGGGTGGCCTTTGCGGAAATCGTTACCGCGCCAGGCGAAATGGTCCTGCTCATGCCGTGCCTGATCGCGCTTGTCATGCCCGTCACGATCCGGGCCACGCAGGTCATGGTCACCCTGACGATGCGCGTCAGGTCCGCCCTGCGGCGCATGCCCATTATGATCCGGACCGTTCTGCCACACCGTTGGCTGCCCCGGACGATGGCCGTCGTTTGGGCCATCGGCAAAGGCCTGGACGCTCAGCACAGTGGATAATATTACCGCCAGAGAAATCATCTTTTTCATCGTACACCTCCTGATTGAAGTTCTTTGTAACGGGAAAATGTGAAGAAAGAGTGAGTATCCGCTTAACCAGGACGATTCCTGGCATCTGGGGTTTCTGCTGTCGGGGAAGGCATTATGGGGGAGTACGAGCAATAAAAAAGGCCGCTCTCGCGACCTTTATTCAGACTGATATCAGGACTTACTCAGTCACTTTATTTTTTAACTCTTCAGCGCCGGTTTTGGTTTTATCCCAGCCCTTTTCTGCGCCGGATTTGGTGGCGTTCCAACCTTTTTCGCTGACCTCTTTGGTCTTATCCCAACCTTTCTCAGTTCCTTCTTTGGTCTTGTTCCAGGTCTTCTGCGCGCCTTCGCTCACCTGGCTGCCGACGCTATCCTGTTTGCCTTCGGCCGCATGTTTCGCCTTCAGCTGCTGCTCTTCGCCCTCGTGCTGGGCCTGGTGCAGCTTCTCTTTAGCGGTGTTGGCGTTGGCATTGGCCGCCGCGACGGTATCATCTGTTGCATGTGTTGTCGCAGCAAAAACCGGAGCCGCAACCAGAATAGCCGATAACGCAATCATTGCTTTTTTCATAATATCCTCTCTCACGTGTCGTGTTATGAGTCGTATTCAGGATGGCACAACGAACCGGGGATGACATTAGGAATTAGCCTGAAAAACGTCTTCGACCTGCAACCATGGCAGAAAATGCTGCCGCTGCGCGCCCTGTCGGCGTTGGCATAATTTCCAACATGTTTGTTACATTTCGTGAAATTTGCGCTTGATATACTTGCCGTTGACGTTTACTCGAGAATAATTCTCAGAATCATTATATTTATAAATTGGCAAACGGAACTCATTTTATGGCAAGAAAATCAGTAAGATCGCTGTTGCTTACTGCGCTGATCGCGACTCCCTTCTTCAGCTATGCGACCCAATATCCTCTGACGGTTACCGACCTTGACGGCCGGCAGGTCACCCTGGCTAAAGAGCCGCAGCGTATTATTTTGCAGGATGGCCGCGACATTATGACCCTCGCCCTGCTGGACCGGGACAATCCGTTTAAGCGGCTGGTGGCATGGAATAATCTGGCGAAAAAGCAGGACGTTGCCACCTGGCAGATGCTGAAAACGACGTGGCCGCAGTCGGCCACGATCCTTGACATGGGCTTCAGCGACAAGGGGAATGTCGATCTTGAAAGCGTCATCGCCCGCCAGCCGGATCTGATGATCGCCCAGCTGCGCGCCAGGCCAGCGCTGATGGAGAGCGGCGTCATCGACAAGCTCAGCGCCCTGCACGTTCCGGTGCTGTTTGTCGACTATGAGATCGACCCGGCGAAAGATACCGCTCCCAGCATCGACCTGCTGGGCAAAGTCCTCAACCGCGAGAGCCAGGCCAAAGCCTTTACCGATTACTATCGTCAGCAGCTGCAGTCGATTCGCCAGAAAACCGCGACCATCACGCCGAAGGCCAACGTCTTCGTGGAAGCGCTGGCCGGCAACAGCGACGCCTGCTGCTTTACTCACGGCCACAGCGGCTGGGGGGGGCTGGTGGAGGCGGTCGGGGCGAACAATATCGGTTCGCAGCTGCTGCCGGGCGCCTCCGGGTTCGTCTCGCTGGAGAAAATCATCAGCATGAAGCCCGACGCCTGGATAATGACCGGCTCGAAGCGCGGAAACAGCCAGGTGCTGCCCCTCGGCTATGAGGTTAAGCCGGAGGCGGTGAAAGCCCAGGCGCAGACGCTGCTGGCGCGACCGGGGGTCAGCCAGATCCCGGCGGTGCAGGAAAAGCGGGCCTATGGCGTCTATCACCACTTCTATAACCATCCGTGGAATATTGTCGGCATGGAATATCTGGCGAAAGATATCTATCCGCAGGCCTTCCGCGATCTCAACCCCGATGAGACTTACCATTATATCGTGCGTCACTTCACCGACCTGCCGGACCAGCCGTTCGTCTTTTCCTGGCAGCAGAGCGAGTAATCCGGCATGCGTTTAACCTCCGACTCCGTGCTCGACGAGCTGCCCGCCGGGTCTTCTGGCGTGATGGATCATTATCGCCATATCGTGCGTCGCCGCCTGCTGCTGTTGCTGCTGCTGGCGCTGTTGATTGTCGCTTCACTGCTGTTCGATTTTATGCTCGGCCCTTCCGGACTGCCGCTGCAGAGCCTGTGGCAGACGTTAACCGATCCGGCCAGCGCCGATCCGGGCATTCGCGCCATCGTCTGGGATATCCGCCTACCCTATGCGGTGATGGCGATTATCGTCGGTCTGGCGCTGGGACTGGCTGGTGCCGAAATGCAGACCATCCTCAATAACCCGCTGGCCAGCCCATTTACCCTGGGCGTCTCCTCGGCTGCGGCGTTTGGCGCCGCGCTGGCGATTGTGCTGGGTATTGGTCTGCCTGGTATTCCCGGCCAGTGGTTTATCTCGGCCAACGCCTTTATCTTCGCCCTGCTGGCGGCCCTGCTGCTGGATGGCATTACCCGCTGGACCCAGGTGGCTACCTCCGGCGTCATTCTGTTCGGCATCGCGCTGGTCTTTACCTTTAACGCCCTGGTCTCGATGCTGCAGTTCATCGCCAATGAAGACACTCTGCAGGGGCTGGTGTTCTGGACCATGGGCAGCATCGACCGCGCCTCCTGGAGCAAAGTCGCCATCCTGCTGGTCGCCCTGGCGCTGGTGATGCCCCTGTCACTGCGCAGCGCGTGGGCGCTGACCGCCCTAAGGCTGGGCGAGGACCGGGCCATCAGCTTTGGCATTAACGTTCGCCGTCTGCGCCTGAGCACGCTGCTGCGGATCAGCATTCTGTCGGCGCTTTCGGTGGCCTTTGTCGGGCCAATCGGCTTTATCGGCCTGGTGGCGCCGCATATTGCGCGGATGCTCTTCGGCGAAGATCATCGCTTTTACCTGCCCGCCAGCGCGCTGATCGGCGCCCTGGTGCTCTCCCTGGCCTCCATCGCCTCGAAGAACCTGATACCGGGGGCCATTATTCCGGTGGGGATCGTCACTTCCCTGGTCGGGGTCCCGTTCTTTTTGAGCATTATTTTACGTCACCGGGGGCAAGTATGAGCGACCAGACGTTATCCGGGCTGTCGCTGTCTCACTTCAGCACTGGCTACCCCAGACGCAAGGTGATCGAGAACCTGACGGTTCCCCATCTGCCGCGGGGGAAAATCACCGCGCTGCTGGGGCCAAACGGCAGCGGTAAATCGACGTTAATGCGAGCGATGGCGGGGCTGGGCCCCTGCCGCGGCGAGCTGCGCCTGGAGGGAGAAAATCTGCTGACGCAGCCGTTCTCACGTCGCGCAGAACAGGTGGTCTATCTTCCGCAGACGCTGCCCGCCGGCGTGCATCTGCATGTGCTGGAGTCGATTATCGTGGCCCAGCGCGCCGCCGGGGGACGCCACAGCGCCCAGCAGCAGGAAGAGGTAATGGCGTTGCTGCGACAGCTGGGAATTGCCCACCTGGCGATGAGCTACCTCGATCAGCTCTCCGGCGGGCAAAAACAGTTGGTGGGTCTCGCCCAGTCGCTGATTCGCCAGCCGCGCCTGCTACTACTCGATGAACCGCTCAGCGCGCTTGACCTCAACTACCAGTTTCACGTGATGGATCTGGTGCGCCGGGAGACCCGGCGGCGCAACATCGTGACTCTGGTGGTGGTGCACGACATCAATATTGCCCTGCGTCACGCCGACCACGTGCTGATGCTCAAAGCGGGCCAGCTGCTCGGCGACGGCACCCCGGCCACGGTCATCACCCCTGAGACCCTGGCGGCCGTCTATGGCGTGCGCGGCCGTATTGAACCCTGTTCGCAGGGGGTGCGGCAGGTGATTATTGACGGGCTGGTGGACCGCGAGGCCTGACCGCGGCGCGGGGATGGTTGGTCCTCCCCGCGCCCGCCGGCTTAGTGATCGAGATAGATGTAGTTTTCCCAGCTCTTCATGCGGATCAGGATCTTCCTGATCAGCGACAGCTCTTTCAGGTGATCTGAGTAGACCGCCGCCTCGAGGGTAGCACCCTGCGGCAGGGCGTATTCGGCAAAACGTGGATCGGTCACCTTTAGTACCACCAGCGCCCGGCCATGGGTATTGAGCGCGTCCGTGGTCAGCAGTTTGCCCTGGCCCTGAAACTGACTCTCGCCAATCGCCGGCAGCACATCGGCCACTTCCCCGCGGAAGACGGTGCCCGGGATGGCCGGAAACATCAGCTCCGCGGGCTCGCCTTTGTACAGACGCTGCAGGGCGTTCTGGCGAAATGCCGCGACATACTCCCGCGAGGCGTCACCTTCCACCGGCACAAAGGTCATCAGCGGCAGCATTCCCAGCGCGGTGGACATGGTACCAGGGCGTAAGCCGACGGTGCTGACATAGCCGTCTTCCGGGGCGCGGACGACGGTGTTATCCAGCTGAAACTGCGCCTTCTGCAACTGCGCCAGCAGGGAGGCCACGGTGGTATTTTTGCCCTTCACCACCGAGTCCAGCGCGTTACGCGCCTGAACCACTTTCGCCTGAGCCGCGCTGACGCTGGCTTCATCGGCTTTCCACGTCTGCAGACGGGTATCGACCATTTGATCGGAGAAGGCGCCCTGGGCATGCCCCTCCCGAAAGCGGGCATACTCCCGCCGCGACTGGTCGCGCTGAGCCACCGCTCTGCTCAGCTCGGCCTCCGCCTGGCTTAACGCGGCGTTGAGGGAGAGCGCATCCTGGCTGGCCGCTTTAATCTGCGCCTGCAGATCGTCCACCTTTGCCTGGAACGGCGTCGGGTCGAGAGTAAATAGCACATCGCCCTTATGCAGCCTCTGGTTAGGTCTCACCGGTACGCTCTGCACCCGACCGCGCACCTGCGACACAATCGGTACGGTGCGAAACACCTGATTGCCGACGTCGGTATAGGGGAAGTTGTAATTCATCCCGAAGATCACCGCGCCAATCAGGGCGATACCGCCGAGCACCGCCGTCGGCACGGTCCACTTATTGAGCGGGATGCGGAAGACTTTAAACACCACGATGCATAGCGCGGCGTAGGTCAGCAACATTAACGTTTCCATTATTTTGCCTCCTTCGCTTTCAGAAGGTCCACTTCGCGCTGCACCTGCTCCAGCCGCTGGACCACCGTTTCCAGACGCTGATGCAGCACCTGCTGGTCGTCGGCGATGCGGCGCATCCCCCATCCGCGGTCTTCGCGCCACAGCGTCGCCCAGATCCACAACAAGGGCCACAGGGCATGCAGGGTAAATAAGCTGACCCAGCCGGCATAATGAATCGCATCCTGATGAGGATGGCGCCGCTCTTTGGCGATTTCATAAGGAATATCGTGAATAACAATCACGCCATAAAAAAGTATTAAGGCCACGGCGATCAGAATCGCCAGCGCCACATAGTCCAGGGTCATAAAATAACTCCAGAGTGCAAGGTTAAATAAATAAAACGGCCAGATTCAGGCGTAGCAGGGCCGGGAGAAAACGCGCGCTTAGCGCTTTCCCCGGGCGGGTTTTAGCGACGTTATGTCGGGGAACCGACGAATCTGAATCAGAATTTCTCAGGAATAGGGCGGTCGATGGAAATCAGTTTGCCTTTTTTCACCGTGATATATCCCCCCTCGCGCAGGGCGGCCAGCACCTGATAAACATAGCTGCGCGAGAGATTGGTCCGTTTAATAATAAATGCCGACAGACTTTCATGTTGCCCACCATCGATTTCACCGCGATATAAATAGCGCGACAGCATCGACTTAATAGTCTGAAAGCTAGTCTGGCTGCCGCGTTCATAGTGGGCATCAAGGGCAAATATACCCATATAGGCCAGGATCGTGGTCAGCTCTTGCATATAGCCCGGCGACGAATGAAAGAATATCCGTTCAAAATCGCTGGCGGATATTTTCGCCAGCTGGCATTCGCCCAGACACTGATAATAGAGCGCCACCGACGGACAATAATGTTCCAGCAACCCTAACGGCATATGCGCGATAACAATCCCGATCAGGTTCTGCTCGTCACCAAAGGCCAGCGTCATTTGCCCCTGCAGCAAAAAATAGAGATAGCCCGGCTGCGGCAGAAACGGCTGGTCTTTACTCAGGCTCAGGGTTTCACTGCAGGCGATCACCGCCGGCAGGTGCGTGGTCAGCGTCAGCTTCTGGTACCGATCGTAAATATCGCCAAAACTGGGGTTCATCGCGCTACGCACTCCTTCACCTTTTATCACCGCGGCGGGGCTAACCGCGGCCTGTGGAACTATACCTAAGCGGGTCAGGAAGGAAAAGTCCAGATCTGGAGTGGCGAAATATTCCGCCTGGCTCACATTTTTCACCCTCGCCCCGCCCTTTCGTCCGCCAATCGTTCCGCTTGCTGCCAGGCTGTGCTTTAATTAGCTAAAACGGTTTAACAAAGTTTAGCTAAGAGGAACTAGTCCTATGAATGGTAAAATCTGGGTACTCGGCGATGCGGTCGTCGATCTCCTGCCCGACGGAGAGGGCCGCCTGCTGCAATGCCCCGGCGGCGCGCCGGCCAACGTCGCGGTCGGCGTGGCGCGGCTCGGCGGCGATAGCGGGTTTATCGGCCGCGTCGGCGACGATCCCTTCGGCCGCTTTATGCGTCACACCCTGGCGCAGGAGAAGGTGGATGTGAACTATATGCACCTCGATGCGGCGCAGCGCACCTCCACGGTGGTGGTCGATCTCGATCGCCACGGGGAGCGCACCTTTACCTTTATGGTCCGTCCGAGCGCCGACCTGTTTCTTGCGCCTGAGGATCTTCCGCCGTTTGCCGCCGGTCAGTGGCTGCACGTTTGCTCTATCGCTCTCAGCGCGGAGCCGAGCCGCAGCACGGCATTCGCGGCGATGGAGGCGATAAAGCGCGCCGGGGGCTATGTCAGCTTCGACCCCAATATCCGCAGCGACCTGTGGCAGGATCCGCAGGAACTGCGCGACTGTCTCGACCGGGCGCTGGCCCTCGCCGACGCCATAAAACTCTCGGAAGAGGAGCTGGCTTTTATCAGCGGCAGCGACGACATCGTCAGCGGCATCGCCCGGCTGAACGCCCGCTACCAGCCGACGCTGTTGCTGGTGACCCAGGGCAAAGCGGGGGTGCAGGCCGCGCTGCGCGGGCAGGTTAGCCACTTCCCTGCCCGCCCGGTGGTCGCCGTCGATACTACCGGCGCCGGCGATGCCTTTGTCGCCGGGCTGCTCGCCGGACTCGCCGCCCATGGTATCCCTGACAACCTCGCCGCCCTGGCTCCCGACCTCACGCTGGCGCAAACCTGCGGCGCGCTGGCCACCACCGCCAAAGGCGCCATGACCGCCCTGCCCTACAGGGACGATCTTCAGCGCTCGCTGTGATCCCGTTGGGCCGGCTAACGGCCCACTTTGCTGGCGACATCACAATTCTTAAACCGGTTTAGCAATTTTTATTTTCACCGCATTACCGACATGTTTACCATATTAACTAAACCGGTTTAGCAAACGTTAGCACACTCACTGATTTACCTTTGGATGTCACCAACATGTATAAAAAACGGAAGTTAGCCATTCTTATTGCTTTGCTAACCGGCGCCGCCGCCGCCCATGGGCAGACAGACCTGAACAGCATTGAAGCGCGTCTCGCCGCCCTGGAAAAACGTCTGCAGGATGCCGAGACTCGCGCCAGCACTGCCGAAAGCCGCGCCGCCTCGGCGGAGCAGAAAGTTCAGCAGCTAACCCAGCAGCAGCAACAAACCCAGGCCACCACCCAGCAGGTGGCCAAACGCACCACCCAACTGGAAGAAAAAGCCGAACGGCCCGGCGGCTTTGAGTTCCACGGCTACGCCCGCTCCGGGGTGATCATGAACGACTCCGCCGCCAGCACGAAATCCGGGGCCTATATGACCCCCGCCGGGGAAACCGGCGGCGCCATTGGTCGTCTGGGCAACCAGGCCGACACCTATGTGGAAATGAACCTCGAACATAAGCAGACCCTGGACAACGGGGCGACCACCCGGTTCAAAGTGATGGTGGCCGATGGGCAAACCACCTATAACGACTGGACGGCGAGCAGCAGCGACCTGAACGTGCGCCAGGCGTTCGTCGAGCTGGGCAACCTGCCGACCTTCGAGGGTCCGTTCAAAGGCTCGACCCTGTGGGCCGGGAAGCGCTTTGACCGCGACAACTTCGATATCCACTGGATTGACTCGGATGTGGTGTTCCTCGCCGGGACCGGCGGCGGGATCTACGACGTGAAGTGGAACGACAGCCTGCGCAGCAACTTCTCGTTATACGGCCGCAACTTTGGCGATATCGCCGACAGCAGCAACAGCGTGCAGAACTATATCGTCAGCATGAATAACTTTGCCGGCCCGGTGCAGATGATGGTCAGCGGGATGCGGGCGAAAGATAATGACGACCGCCAGGACGCGAACGGCAATCTGGTGAAAGGCGATGCCGCTAACACCGGTGTTCATGCCCTGCTGGGTCTGCACAATGAGAGCTTCTATGGCCTGCGCGACGGGACCAGCAAAACGGCCCTGCTGTACGGTCACGGCCTGGGCGCCGAGGTCAAAGGCATCGGCTCCGACGGCGCGCTGCGTCCGGGGGCCAACACCTGGCGTTTCGCCAGCTACGGCACCACCCCGCTGAGCGATCGCTGGTTTATTGCCCCGGCCGTGCTGGCGCAGAGCAGTAAAGATCGCTATGTCGATGGCGACAGCTATCAGTGGGCCACTCTCAACCTGCGTCTGATTCAGGAAGTGACGCAGAACTTCGCCCTCGCCTGGGAGGGCAGCTATCAGTACATGGATCTGCAGCCTGAAGGCTACAACGATCGCCATGCGGTCAATGGCAGCTTCTACAAGCTGACCTTCGCCCCGACCTTCAAGGTCGGCAGCATCGGCGACTTCTTCTCGCGCCCGGAGATCCGCTTCTATACATCGTGGATGGACTGGAGCAAAAAGCTGGATAACTACGCCAACGACGACGCATTAGGCAGCAACGGGTTCAAATCGGGCGGCGAATGGTCGTTCGGTATGCAAATGGAGACCTGGTTCTGACGTGAACCCGGGCGACAGGGTAAGTAAAACATAAATATAAGGTTCGCGGTGCCAGCCATGGCCGGCGCCGCCCACGCCATATCATCATGCATTCAGAGGGTACTATGGATTTTGAACAGATTTCCCGCTCACTGCTTCCCCTGCTGGGCGGCAAGGAAAATATCGCCAGCGCCGCGCACTGCGCCACCCGGCTGCGGCTGGTGCTGGTCGACGACGCGCTCGCCGACCAGCAGGCGATTGGCAAAATCGACGGCGTGAAAGGCTGCTTTCGTAATGCCGGACAGATGCAGATCATCTTCGGCACCGGGGTGGTCAATAAAGTCTATGCTGCCTTTATCCAGGCGGCGGGCATCAGCGAATCGAGCAAATCCGAAGCCGCCGACCTGGCGGCGAAAAAGCTGAACCCGTTCCAGCGCATTGCCCGCCTGCTGTCCAACATCTTCGTGCCGATTATTCCCGCCATCGTCGCCTCCGGCCTGCTGATGGGCCTGCTGGGGATGGTGAAAACCTACGGCTGGGTCGACCCGGGCAACGCTATCTATATCATGCTGGATATGTGCAGCTCGGCGGCGTTTATTATTCTGCCGATCCTGATCGGCTTTACCGCCGCCCGCGAATTTGGCGGCAACCCTTATCTGGGCGCGACCCTCGGCGGGATCCTCACCCACCCGGCGTTGACCAACGCCTGGGGCGTCGCCGCCGGCTTCCACACCATGAATTTCTTCGGCATCGAAGTGGCGATGATCGGCTATCAGGGCACGGTCTTCCCGGTGCTGCTGGCGGTGTGGTTTATGAGCCTTGTCGAAAAACGGCTGCGCCGGGTTATTCCTGACGCGCTGGATCTGATCCTCACGCCGTTCCTGACGGTGATTATCTCTGGCTTTATCGCCCTGCTGCTGATCGGCCCGGCCGGCCGTGCGCTCGGCGACGGCATTTCGTTTATCCTCAGCACGCTTATCAGCCATGCCGGCTGGCTGGCGGGCCTGCTGTTCGGCGGCCTCTATTCGGTGATCGTCATTACCGGTATCCACCACAGCTTCCATGCCATTGAGGCGGGTCTGCTCGGCAATCCGTCAATCGGCGTCAACTTCCTGCTGCCTATCTGGGCGATGGCCAACGTCGCTCAGGGCGGCGCCTGCTTTGCCGTGTGGTTTAAAACCAAAGATGCCAAAATCAAAGCCATTACCTTGCCGTCGGCGTTTTCGGCGATGCTGGGGATCACCGAGGCGGCGATCTTCGGGATTAACCTGCGCTTTGTGAAACCGTTCATCGCCGCACTGGTGGGCGGTGCCGCCGGCGGCGCCTGGGTGGTGTCGATGCACGTCTACATGACCGCGGTGGGCCTGACGGCGATCCCGGGAATGGCCATCGTGCAGGCCAGTTCGCTGCTGAACTACATTATCGGGATGGCGATCGCCTTCGCCGTGGCATTCGTACTCTCTCTGACGCTGAAATACAAAACGGACGCTGAATAATGTCATTACCGTCACGCCTGCCTGCGATCCTGCAGGCCGTTATGCAGGGCCAGCCGCAGGCGCTGGCCGACGACCATTACCCGCAATGGCATCTGGCGCCGGTCAGCGGACTGCTGAACGATCCCAACGGCTTTTGCCAGGTCGCCGGGCGTTATCACCTGTTTTATCAGTGGAACCCGCTCGCCTGCGACCACACCTATAAGTGCTGGGGACACTGGAGCTCAGCCGACCTGCTGCACTGGCGGCACGAACCTATCGCCCTGATGCCGGATGAAGAGTATGACCGCAACGGCTGCTACTCCGGCAGTGCAGTCGAGTGCGAGGGTACCCTGACCCTGTGCTACACCGGCAACGTGAAGTTCCCCGACGGCGGGCGCACCGCCTGGCAATGTCTGGCGACGGAAAATGCCGATGGCACCTTCAGCAAGCTGGGGCCGGTACTGCCGCTGCCGGAAGGCTATACCGGCCATGTACGTGACCCTAAGGTGTGGCGCCAGGACGGGCGCTGGTACATGGTCCTCGGGGCGCAGGATGTGCAACAGCGCGGCAAAGTGCTGCTGTTTACCGCCAGCGATCTGCGGGATTGGCGCCTGGTGGGCGAGATAGCCGGGCATGACGTTAACGGCCTGGCGAACGGTGGCTACATGTGGGAGTGCCCGGACCTGTTTCCGCTGGCGGACACCCACCTGCTGATCTGCTGCCCGCAGGGGCTGGCCCGCGAAGCTCAGCGTTTTCTCAATACCTATCCTGCGGTGTGGATGGCAGGCCGTTTCGACGCCGAACGCGGCGCCTTCGACCATGGCCCGCTGCACGAGCTGGACAGCGGCTTTGAGTTCTACGCGCCGCAGACCATGCTGGCCGAAGATGGCCGCCGCCTGCTGGTCGGCTGGATGGGCGTCCCGGACGGGGAAGAGATGCATCAGCCCACCCGCGCGCAGGGATGGATCCACCAGATGACCTGCGTGCGCGAACTGGAGTGGCAGTCGGGTGCCCTGTATCAGCGTCCGCTGCGCGAACTGACCGCCCTGCGCGGGGAAGCCCAGGGCTGGCGCGGGCAGACCCTGCCCCTCGCCCCGATGGAGCTGGCCTTTGACATCGCCCCCAACAGCACGCTGGGGCTGGATTTTGCCGGCGCCCTGCAGCTCACCGTCAACCGCGACGGCCTGCGCCTGTCGCGCCGCGGCCTGCAGACGGCGGAGATGCATCATCGCTACTGGCGCGGCGAGGCGCGGCGGCTGCAGATCTTTATCGACCGCTCCAGTGTGGAAATTTTCATCAACGATGGCGAAGGGGTAATGAGCAGCCGCTTCTTCCCGGGCTATCCGGGGCAGCTCATCTTCAGCGGTGCGACGCCGGTGGCATTCTGCCGCTGGCTGCTGCGGCCATGCATGGTAGAATAAGCGTTTTGCTTTCAGGCTCCCGGGTGCTGATGAAAACCAAACGCGTAACTATCAAAGATATCGCCGAACTGGCGGGCGTCTCCAAAGCGACCGCCAGCCTGGTACTCAACGGTCGTGGCAAAGAGCTGCGCGTGGCGCAGGAGACGCGCGAGCGCGTGCTGGCGATCGCCCGCGAGCAGCACTATCAGCCGAGCATTCACGCGCGCTCGCTGCGTGATAACCGCAGCCATACCATTGGCCTGGTGGTGCCGGAAATCACCAACTACGGGTTTGCCGTTTTCTCCCATGAGCTTGAGACGCTCTGCCGGGAAGCCGGCGTGCAGCTGCTTATCTCCTGCACCGACGAAAACCCCGGCCAGGAGAGCGTGGTGGTCAATAACATGATTGCCCGCCAGGTCGACGGCCTGATCGTCGCCTCGTGCATGCACAGCGATGCCGACTACCTGAAGCTCAGCGAACAGCTGCCGGTGGTGCTGTTTGACCGCTCCCCCAGCGACAGCGCCCTGCCGCTGGTGATGACTGACTCGGTCACCCCAACGGCCGAACTGATCTCCCGCATCGCCCCTCAGCATGCGGACGAGTTCTGGTTTCTCGGCGGCCAGCCGCGGCTATCGCCTTCGCGCGACCGGCTGGCGGGATTCACCCAGGGCCTGGCTCAGGCGGGGGTTACGCTGCGTCCCGAATGGGTGATCAACGGCAACTATCACCCCAGCTCCGGCTACGAGATGTTCGCCGCGCTCTGCGCGCGGCTGGGACGGCCGCCGAAGGCGCTGTTCACCGCGGCCTGCGGCCTGCTGGAAGGGGTCCTGCGCTATATGAGCCAGCACCATCTGTTGGACTCCAATATTCATCTCGCCAGCTTCGACGATCACTATCTGTACGATTCACTTTCCCTGCGCATTGATACCGTGCAGCAGGATAATCGCCAGCTGGCCTGGCACTGCTACGATCTGCTCAGCCAGCTGATCGACGGCCAGGCGCCGGAGCCGCTCCAGCGCTATCTGCCCGCTACCCTGCAGTTTCGCCATGCCTGACGGCGCCGGCGGCGATTAGCGTTTTCGCCGGGCGCGCGCCGCCTGCCTCAGCGTCAGCAGCACGCTGGCGAGCACCACGCCGAGGCCAATTGTTACCTGCCAGCGGTAAGCCATCAGCAGCGAGGGCAATCCATCATCCGGCGCCAGCATCACGAGATTCCAGCCCGCCAGGCCGGCATTGCCGTTCAGCGCCCGGCTTAACATCCGCTGATGCGGGGCGAAGGGCTGAATGGTCTGGTAATGGCTGCCGAACAGCGGCGGCTGCATCTCCCGCGGGAACTGTGCCTGCACCTGGGCCAGCACGCTGGCCGGCAGCGCATGCGATGCCGCCAGCAGATGCCCGTCGCCATTCACCAGCAGTAGCCGATAATGCCGCTGCCGGGCCAGGGTATGCAGATCGGCGCGCATCACCGCCAGCGGCCAGGTCGCTTCCCGCTGCGGAGCGGGGGTGTTCATCCGCTGTTCAAGGCGTTCCGCCACCCACCGCGCATCCTCCTCCAGCTGCCGGGTATGCATCTCACGGTAAACCTCTCTGGCCGGCAGGTTCACGCCCCGACTGAGGATCAGGATCGCCAGTCCCGCCAGCAGGCTGACGATAATGCCCTTTCTCCCCGGTCGCGAGAGCGGCGAGGATTTGATTAAGGATGGTGTATTCATACGACTCCAGAAACAGGGGGCAAGGCGTGGCCCCCTGGCGAATGGACAACAAAAGTCGCGAAACTGTACAGGATGCGCAGCGCGGGAAAAATAGACAGCCGGCGCCTGGCGGGACGTATTTTGTTTATTTCTGGACAGGGCTGGCGGCAACGACGCGCTTCGCCGTTGCCGCCAGTTGATAAGATTAGCGTTTTTTCCGGTTGCGGCGCATGTCGATGGTCACCGCCGCGACGATAATGATCCCTTTAATAATATCCTGCACGTAGGCATCGACGCCGACAAAGGTAAAGCCGCTCTTGATCAGGCCAAGGATCATCGCGCCAATCAGGGTGCCAGTAATGCGCCCCACCCCGCCCATTAAGCTGCTGCCGCCGATCACCGCCGCGGCAATCGCGTCCAGCTCGTAGGACATCCCCATGCTCGACTGGCCACTGCTGACGCGCGCCGCCAGCACTACCCCAGCCAGCCCGGAGAGCGCCCCGGCGATGGTGTAGACGATCACCAGGTATTTATTCACGTTGATGCCGGACACTTTGGCCGAGGTCATGTTGCCGCCGATGGCATACACATATTTGCCATACCGGGTATGCTTCAGCGCAATGTGAAACACTGCGGCAATCACGAAGAAGATGATCACCGGCATCGCCCCCTGGCCTATCGCCGTAAAACTGTCGGAGAGGAAGCTTATCGGATTGCCCTGGGTGTAATACTGCGCCAGACCGCGCGCCGAGACCATCATCCCGAGGGTGGCGATAAATGGCGGGATGCCGGTTCGCGTCACCAGGAAACCGTTGGTCAGCCCACACAGCAGGCCGACGCCGATCCCCGCGCAAATCGGGATCACCGCCGGCAGGTTGACCAGCGCCGGGAACATTGGCGACAGGCTGTCGGAGGTTTGCGCCAGGCTCGCCGCCACCACCGCCGCGAGGGCGATAACCGAGCCGGAGGAGAGGTCAATCCCGGTGGTGATGATCACCTGGGTGACGCCGACGGCGATGATGCCGATGATCGCCACCTGCAGCACAATCAGCACCAGGCGGTTGGTATTGAGCAGGAACGACTGGTCGCGAACATACCAGCCGGCGATTTCAAAGGTCAGGGCAATCACCAGCATCACCACAAAGATGCCGGTATCTTTCGGCATTTTATGCCGCAAATTAGCGAAGAAGGAGGAACCCTCGCTGGCCGGAGCCGCCGTTAATTTCATATTACTCATTCTCTGTGCCTCAATGGGATGCCAACGACAAAATGGTTTCCTGGTCGGCTTCGTCTTTTTCCAGGATGCCGGTGATACGGCCTTCATGCATCACCATGACCCGGTCACTCATGCCAAGGATTTCCGGCAGCTCAGAGGAGACCATAATGACCGCCACCCCCCGGTTCGCCAGTTCACTGATAAGATGATAAATTTCCGCCTTCGCCCCGACGTCGATGCCGCGGGTCGGCTCATCGAGAATTAAGATTTTCGGTTGCGCTAACAGCCAGCGCGCAATCAGAACTTTTTGCTGATTCCCCCCGCTCAGGTTATTAATAATTTGATCCATCGTCGGCGTTTTAATATTGAGCCGACGGATTTGCTCCATGCAGTCTTCGGCCATTTTCACGTGCTGGACAAAACCGCTCTTGCCGATATATTCCGGCATTTTGACGATACTCATATTTTCCAGCACCGACAGCACCAGAAACAGGCCCGACTTTTTACGGTCTTCGGTTAATAACGCCATTCCCTTTTCAATCGCCACGGAGGGGGAATCAATGGTCACCGGCGCCCCGTCGATCAGCACTTCGCCGCTGTCGAAGCGTTCCATGCCAAACAGGCTTTCCATCACCTCGCTGCGCCCGGCGCCCACCAGCCCGGCCACGCCGAGGATCTCGCCGCGACGCACGGTAAAGCTGACATCATGGAACACGCCCTGGCGCGTCAGATTGCGCACGGTCAGCACCTCTTCGCCGATGGTGTTATTAAATTTCGGGAACAGCTGGGTTAATTCGCGGCCCACCATCTGGGTGATCAGCGACTGGCGGGTAAATTCGGTGGTGTTTTTGCTCCCCACCCAGGTCCCATCGCGAAAGACGCTGATCTCATCGGTGATAGCGAAGATCTCATCCATTTTATGGCTGATATAGATGATCGCTTTGCCCTGGGCCCGCAGGTCGCGGATGATGGTGAACAGGTGAGCTACCTCGCCTTCGGTCAGCGCCGAAGTGGGCTCATCCATGATCACAATATCCGCGTTCCATGAGACCGCTTTGGCAATCTCCACCATCTGCTGGGCGGCGATGCTCAGGTCGCCCACCAGCCGGTCGGCGGTTAAGCGAATATTCAGCTTATCCAGCAGCGCCTGGGTCTGGCGGGTCAGCTGGCCGTGGTCGACAAAGCCGTACTTCATCGGCTCGCGCCCCAGCCAGATATTCTCCGCCACCGTCATATGCGGCACCAGATTCAGCTCCTGGTGGATCATCGATATCCCCGAGCGCAGCGCATCCATGGTGTCGGTAAACTCCACTGGCTCCCCTTTCACGCGAATCGATCCTTTATCCGGGCGATAGATACCGATCAGGCACTTCATCAGCGTGGATTTACCGGCGCCGTTCTCACCCATCAGGGCGTGCACCGTTCCCGGGCGCACGCGTAATGAGACATTATCGAGCGCCTTCACGCCGGGGAAGAACTTACTGATACCTTCGGCTTCAAGGGCAAAAGCGTTCATACATCCACCTCCGTACCACAGGTTGGCCAGGATTATTTCTGATTACGATTGGTAAATTCAGCCATGTTCTCTTTGGTGATCAGCTGATACGGCACGTCGATGATTTTCTCCACTTTCTCACCGTTCGCCAGCTTGATGGCCGCGTCTACGGCGCCCTCACCCTGGCCTTTCGCATCCTGGAAGATGGTGGCGATCATCTTGCCGCTCTTCAGCATCTGCAGCGCATCCGGGGTGCCATCCACGCCGGCGATAAGAATATGGTTCGGGTTTTTACCCAGCGCCTGCAGGGCGCCGATCGCCATTTCATCGTTGTTGGAGGCGATGGCCTGGATATCCTCGCCGCTGGTCATCCAGTTGCTGACCACGTCCACGGCGTCATTGCGGGTGAATTTCGCGGTCTGCTTCTGCACGATTTTGATGTTCGGGTATTTGGCGACAACCTCTTCCACCCCTTTGGTGCGGTCGCGAGTGGATTCATTCGCCAGGTCGCCGAGCAGGATCGCCACATTGCCCTTACCGTTCATCGCTTTCGCCAGCGCTTCCATCTGCAGACGGCCGGCGAGAATCGAGTCCGACCCCACATAGGCCATCTTGTCGGTCAGCTCCGCCTGCGGGCGACGGTTCACAAATACCAGCGGGATCCCGGCCTTGGTGGCCTGATCCATGATCGGTTTCAC
The DNA here is from genome assembly GCF_050378715.1 of Klebsiella sp. 2-CIP_Kleb. Lineage (NCBI taxonomy): Bacteria > Pseudomonadati > Pseudomonadota > Gammaproteobacteria > Enterobacterales > Enterobacteriaceae > Klebsiella > Klebsiella sp. 2-CIP_Kleb. Next base: position 308,205 of record NZ_JBNRLG010000002.1, on the reverse strand, counting down.
CGCATTGGTATCCACCGGGTTAACGATAATGGCGTCCACCCCCTGGCCGATAAAGTTCTGCACCTGCTGCAGCTGCTGGGAGACATCCCCTTTCGCGTCCTCGATCTGCGATTTCACCCCATCTTTTTTCATCTCTTTTTGCATCGAGGTACGCAGGATCGTCAGGAAGTTATCGTCAAACAGCGCCATCGAGACGCCAATGGAGACATCTTTTGCCATAACCACCGCAGGCAGCATGCAGGCTAACAAAGAGGCAACAATCGTTTTCTTAATATTCATAGTTGATCCTTGATTTTGTAGGTACGCCGGTGAATGAAACAAAATGAAAAATTAATTTCAGTCAGGTTGCGACAAATGTCTGTTGTGACGGCGACGGCGCTGCGGGGTTTTCCGCATTTCGCCGTGATCGGAATCACAAATAATGGCTGTTTTATCATCACTTTTTTGAAACATCAGTCCATTTATGCCACACCGTGAATTCCAGACCATTTATTTCATTAACAAGACATTTGAAACTTTTATAAGTAAATAACTGAAATGAAAATTTTAAAACCATGCAGTAACAGAATTTTGACAGACATCTAACATTGCTGCATAAATGAGCGAAAAATGAGAGGCAGACAACGCTTTAAAGCGATCGCCCCCGGCGGGGTTGGCATTTACCCGCCGGGGAAATCCGTGTTGTCAGGAAGGGAGGCGCCGCACGCCTTAGTCCACGTTCTCGGCGCTGTAGAGGATAAAGTCGACTTTCCCGTCGGCATAGGTTTGCGGCTGATAGCCGGACTCCAGATGGCGCAGCATCAGGTCGATCGCCAGCTGGGCGTGCTGGCGGGTGTTCTGATCGAGCGTTAACGCCAGGCTGCCCCGGGCCAGCTGCTGGCGGGTGGTATTGTAGCGCTCATGGGTGATCCAACAGACGTCGCTTTCGCGGCGGTGGCGAGCCAGCGCCTCGGCAATCTGAGTATTGCCAAGCCCGGTGTTATAGATCCCGACAATATGCCGGCTGCGGCACAGAGCCTGCTCCAGCAGGCGGGTGATCTGCTCCCGCCGCTCCTCGCCCGCCAGCACCTCATTAAGCTGCAGGTGGGGAAAGCGCTGGCTCAGCACCTCGCGAAACCCCTGGATGCGCAGGCGATGCGCGCTGTAATCCTCCCGGCCGCTCACCATCAGCACCTCCCCGGGCCGCGGCGTCATTCTCCCCATCATTAACCCCGCGGTGCGGCCAGCCTGCAGCTGATTGATCCCGACGTGGCAGAGCCGGTCGGCGCCGGGCAGATCCGTCGCGAGGGTGATGACGGGGACGCCCGCTTCCCGGCAGCGGCGCAGCGCGTCATGCACCACAGGGTGGTCATTGCCGAAGACGATGATCCCCTGACGCTGCTGGCAGCTGCGCATAATGCGCCGGGCCAGGGTCGCCGGCTGCGACTCCGGGACAAAGGTGCGGTGCAGGGTCAGACGGCGATAGCCGAGGCTATCCGCGACGGCGGCGAAATCCTGCGCCAGCTGCGGAAAAAAGAACGAGTCATTGCTGCTGAGAAAGAGCTCAATCTGCCACGGAAAGCGGTGCTCCTCCGGCAGGATCCGCTTCAGCCCCGCCTCCCGCGCCGCCTGCAGCACTTTGCGCGTGGTCTGCGGCGATACGCCGCCGCGTTCGTTCAGCACCCGGTCCACAGTGGCCACGCCGACGCCAATCTGTCTGGCCAGCATCGCAAGTGACATGTTTTTCATCGCCCCTCTCTTCAATGATGGAAATACATCAAAACGGCAGTGTCAGTGAGTTTAGCAAACCGATTATGGTGGCACCGTCCCTTCGCCATTCTGGAGAAAAATAATGAATTGCAAACGTTTTGCCCTGGTAGGCAGTGGTTTTATCGGTCAGGTTCATGCCGCCAGCCTCGCCCGTCATGACGGGAGCGAGTTGACGATGGTAGCCGATGTCGCGCCGGAGCGCGCCCAGGCGCTGGCCGCCCGCTATGGCGCCCGGGCGGTGACGGTGAGCGAGGCTCTCCGTAGCGACGCCATCGACGCTGTGCTGATCGCCAGCTCGACCCCGTCGCATGCCGAACTGCTGGAAGCCGCCGCCCGGGCGGGCAAGGCGGTCTATTGCGAAAAACCGATCGACCTCTCCCTGGCGCGCGCCCGCGAGGTGGTGGAGCGGGTGCTTCCCCTGAACGTGCCGGTCACCGTCGGCTTTAACCGGCGCTTCGACAGCAGCCATCAGCAGCTCCGCCGCCAGCTGGAGCAGGGCGCGATCGGTCGGGTGGAGCTGGTGCAGATGGTCTGCCGCGCCTCCAGCATGCCGCCGCTCGACTATCTGCGCAGCTCCGGCGGTCAGATGCGCGATCAGGCGATTCACTTCTTCGACCTTCTGCGCTTTCTCACCGGCGATGAAGTGCATACCGTGGCGGCGATGGGCGCGGCGCTGGCCCTGCCGGAAATCGCCGAATTTGGCGATGTTGACACCTCCATCCTGATGATGCAGATGCGCGGCGGCGCGCTGGCGCAGCTGGACAACACCCGCCGCACCGGCCACGGGTATGATGAACGGATCACCCTGCTGGGCGCAGAGGGCGCGCTGGAGTCCGGCAGCCAGTCGCCGGTGGGCCCTACCCTGTGGCGCGGCAATCAGCGCATTGAGCCAGGCCTGTGGCCGGACTGGTTCAGCCGGGTGCAAGGATCTTATTACCAGCATCTTGACGCCTTTATCCGCGCTCTGAATGGCGAAACCGTGGCCGACCTGCCCGGCCTGGTGGACGGCCTGCAGGCGCAGGCGATTGCCGAAGCGGCCGTTCAGTCTCTGCAGCGCGGCCAGTTTGTCGCCGTCGACGACTGTCGATGAGGGGTTGCGTGGCACCAGCTATCAGGCTCTGAACCTGCCTTTATGCCGGGCGGCGACGATGCCTTGCCCGGCCTACATAGCACAGGCATTAATCCGCTTTAATATCAAACGGTTGCATAGATATCCCAGGCCCGCGCAAGCGCCGCGCCGCCGGGCAAGGACGGCCGACGCGGAGCCGTTTGTATGCCGGGCGGCGGCGACGCCTTGCCCGGTCTGGGGGGCCATGATAATCATCCATATCAAATAGTTGCAGTGACATCCCAGGCCCGCGCAAGCGCAGCGCCGCCGGGCCAGGACAGCCGGCACCGTGCGCGTCCCGGTGCCGGGCAATGGCGGACACGCGCGCGCTGCCTGCAAACCAAAGCCCGGCCGGCCCCTTAGCGTTCTTCGTTAAACACCGCGCCCACCTGGCGCCGCACCTCATCCATCACCTGCAGATTCTGCAGCACCCGACTGAGCGGCCGCAGCGGCGAGTCCTGCAGCCCCTGACCGACGCACCAGGCAAAATGCTCCGCCTGCCAGAACAGCTGGTCGTAGCGATTGCGCGGCTCTTCCCAGCGCAGCGCCTGCCCGCCCTGGCTGGCAGCGAGGGTGAACCCGCCGGGGGCGTAAAACTGACCGTCGATCGTCAGGGTCGCCTGGCGTCCGGCCACCACCGCCCCGCCCGGCGTGTTGCTGAACAACGTCGTGTTTAACAGCCCCTGCATCCCGTTCCGCCAGCTGAACAGCATCGACGTCTGACCGTTAAGCCCCTCTGCCGTCGCGCTGCCGCGGGCGACTATCTCCTGCGGCATACCGCCCACCATTAGCGCAAACGAGGTCAGATAGCTGCCGAGATCCATCATCGGCCCGCCGGCAAGGTCGGCATTAAAGATGCGGTGGTCGGTAGTAAAATACTCGCCGTGATCGGCCAGCAGGGTATGCAGGTCGCCGAGCACCCCATCCTCCAGCAGCTGGCGGATCACATCATACTTCGGCGCGTAATCGCACCACATCGCCTCCAGCGCCAGTTTTCCCTGGCGGGCGGCTTCGGCCTGCAGTTCACGTCCTTCGCCAAGGTTGAGCGCGAAGGGCTTCTCAATCAGCACGTGTTTGCCCGCCTTCAGCGCCTGCATGCCGTCGGGAAAGTGATGGTTGTGCGGCGTCGCAATATACACCGCATCAATATCCGGACGCGCCAGCATCTCCGCCACATGGCCGTAAGCCTGGGGGATCCCCCATTCCGCGGCTACCCGGTCGGCCTTCGCCTGGCTGCGGGAGGCAACGGCCACCACCTGCTGCCGGCTCTGGGTTTTCAATGAGTGCACAAAACGCTCGGCGATCCAGCCTGGACCGATGATGCCCCAGCGCAGGGAGGGAATGCTCTGCGCCGCCGGGCGGCGCGGGGTCGGTAATTGTGAGGGAAACATAGCGGCTCCTTAATCCTTAACCACGTTAACCCAGCGACGGCTGACCATTGAGGCTTCAATCGCCGACAGCACGCGCTGATTCTGTAAACCAAATTCAAAGCTGGGATAGCAGTCGTCGTCCCCGCAAATCCCCTGCACCAGGTCATGTACTTCAATCACCTTGACGTCAAAATAGCCCAGCCCGCCGCCGCCAAAATCGAAGCCGAAGAAGCCGGCATAGGCCGGGATCTGGCTCCCGGCATACAGCGTTTTAAAGCCGCGGTCGTGTTTGTCATCGCGGAAGCGATAGACCTGCAGTTCGTTAAAGCGCTCCCCGTCCATATACAGCGTGCCTTCGGTGCCGGAGACCTCCCAGAACACGCCGAAGATGCGCCCGGCGGCGATGCGCGAGGCCTCAATCACCCCCGCGGCGCCGCTGTCGAAATTGACCAGACACTGAACCTGATCGTCATTTTCCACTTCCCGCCACTCGGCATCGGCCGCGACCCGGCTGGCATACCCGGCATCGGTCTGCGGTACCGGACGCTGGCGCAGACAGGTTTGCGCGCTGGCGGTCACTTCACGGATCCCGCCCATCAAAAACTGGGCGACGGACAGGGTATGGGCGCCGAGGTCGCCAAGCGCCCCGCTGCCGCCGAGGGTTTTCGAGCAGCGCCAGGACCAGGGCAGGTTCGGGTCGTTATAAAACCCCTGATCAAAGGTGCCGCGAAAGCGCACCGGTTCGCCAATATCGCCCCGGGCGATAATCTGCTTTGCCAGCAGCGCCGCCGGGGTTTTGATGTTGTTAAAGGCCACCATGGTCTTCACCCCCGCGCGCCGGGCCGCCTGCGCCATCTCCTGCGCCTGCTGCTCGTTAACCGCCAGCGGCTTCTCGCAATAGACATGTTTACCCGCCGCGATCGCAGCCATCGCCATCGTGTAGTGCAGATGGTTCGGCGAGGTAATATCCACCACGTCCACCAGCGGATCGTTCACCAGTTCGCGCCAGTCACCGTAAGCCTTCTCCGCCCCCAGCTTCACCGCATGACGTTCGGCCAGCGCCTGATCCTGATCCGCCAGCGCGTAAAGATAGGGGCGCTTCGGCAGATCGGGATAGAACATGGCCGCGCGACGGTAAGCGTCGGCGTGCGCCTGGCCCATAAAACCGGAGCCGATGAGACCAATATTTAACCGCGCGCTCATGATGCGTGCTCCTCTGATGATGAAGGGGACGAGAAATGGTGTGCCAGCCAGGCGAAGGCGCGGCGGGCGGTGGCCAACGGCGGCGCCATCGCCGGGTCCTGCTCGGCTTCGATAATCAGCCAGCCGCGGTAGTCGCTGTCGCGGGCAAAGTCGAGGATCGGCGCATAGTCGATGCAGCCGTCGCCTGGGATGGTAAACAGCCCGGCGCGCACCGCCTCGTTAAAGCTCAGGTTTTCGCGATACAGGCGCCCCAGCACCTGCGGACGGACGTCTTTCAGATGCAGATGGCGTATACGGTGACCATATTTTTCCAGCACGCGCGGGATATCGACCCCGGCGACGAAGGCGTGTCCGGTATCAAACGCCAGCCCGACGTTGTCATGGGTCTGTGACAGAAACCGCTCCAGCTCGTCGTCGTGCTCCACCAGCATCATCAGGTGATGGTGATAGGCCAGCCGCAGACCGTAGTCCCGCAGCAGCAGGTCGGCAAAGGTATTCAGCTTATGGCAATACGCCGTCAGACTGACGCGGCTTAACGGCGGTGAGAGCGAGATCGGCTCATCAAGCGGCGTTTCACCGGGCAGTTGCCCGCACTCGCCATAGACCATGACCCTGGCGCCGAGCTGCTGGAGGAGCTGCGCGTGGCCCCGCACCGCCTCCAGCTCCGCTTCCACGCTGCGGTCAGCCAGTAAGCCGCTGTACCAGCCGGACGCCAGCCGCAGGTCAGCCGCCGCCAGCAGAGGCCCCAGCGTCTCCGTTTGGCGGGGAAACTTGCGCCCTAACTCAATGCCCTGAAATCCCGCCTCCCGCGCCTCGCGCAGACAGGTGTCGAGAGGGATATCGCCGCCTAAATCCTCCAGCACATCGTTGGTCCAGCACAGGGGGCTAATGCCCCACTGCAGGTGCTCTGTCGCCATGTTTATCTCCTTTTCAGCCAGTCGTCTGGTGTGCCGTCACTATAAGCAGGCGACGACCAGCGATGAAAACGGAGAAATGATGGAAATCCATCATTGCCGCGGGCGGAATATCCGTTGTCGCCAGTAGCCCTGAAAAATTAATGGAAATAATGCTTGCTGCAGGCTTATTTTGCAGATAAAAATTACTGGCTTAATAACCCGTTTCAGAGGTTATCCCTTTCATTCGAAATATGATGATAGCAATATGAAAAAAACTCAATACCGCACCAGCGCGGGCTTTAGCCCTGCGCCCAGGCCTGGCCTGCTGTTATTTGCGTAAGTGACAAATAATCGCTTTTAAAACATCAATTACTTAACATTCTCTCTGCAATAATATGACAAGCAGCGGGAAGATACGGTGATAAATAAAATCAGGGTAATGATGTTTTTACAAATAAATAACTCTTCGCCTTTCTGCTCATTATTTGTCAGGAATGGCTGCGGTTATATTTATTCTGACGCCCCCGGAGAATACACCAATGTGTATCAACCTTTATGACAATGCGCGCCGCTATCGCAATGAGAAACAATAAGATGAATAAGATCTGGCTTTTCACCACCCTCACCCTGGCGCTGGTCGCCGCCGCGCCGGCCCACGCCATTAGCGCGAAATACCGGGAGCAGCTTGAACGCTCCGGATGTACGCAGATGACCGACGGGACCACCTGCGATATTCATAAAACCAAAGCCGAGAATGCCGCCGCCGCGCAGCAGGCCAGCAGCGGCTTCGGCCCCTGGCTGGGCACCTGGTATGTTTATACTGAATATGGCGATAAAATTGATGAGATTACCGTCACCGCTAAAACGGTGAAAACTCATGGTCATCTGGTGGAGGACGCGAAAGCGAGCCAGGGTAAGTTGACTTTCCGGGTGAAAAACTCAACCTTTACTCTCAACGACGCCTTTAACGGCAACTGGACAAACGGCAGCCAGCGCGGCACGTTGCAAAAAATAGAGTAAACTCCCTGCTCCCCAGCGTGGGCACACCATGCCGATAGACTGCGGTGACCGGTTCGTCCGGCCAGGCAAGCAATGTGATGTGACTCATGCGGGGAGACCTCCCGGCGCGGGCCGGGAGGGAGTGCAACAGATTACTTCTGCGGACGCATGGCCGGGAAGAGGATTACGTCGCGGATGGTATGGCTGTTGGTAAACAGCATCACCATGCGGTCGATACCGATGCCCAGACCGGCGGTCGGCGGCAGGCCGTACTCCAGCGCGGTGACGTAGTCTTCGTCATAGAACATCGCTTCGTCATCGCCCGCCGCTTTGGCGTTGACCTGATCCTGGAAACGCTGCGCCTGATCTTCCGCATCGTTCAGCTCGCTGAAACCGTTACCGATTTCGCGGCCGCCGATGAAGAACTCGAAGCGGTCGGTGATTTCCGGGTTCACGTCGTTGCGGCGCGCCAGCGGGGAAACTTCCGCTGGATATTCAGTGATAAAGGTCGGCTGGATGAGGTGCGCTTCCGCCACTTCATCGAAGATTTCGGTGACGATGCGCCCCAGACCCCAGCTTTTCTCTACCTGAATGCCGAGAGATTCCGCCAGCGCTTTCGCCGCGTCGAAGTTATCCAGATCCGCCATGTTGGTTTCCGGACGATGTTTTTTGATCGCCTCGCGCATGGTCAGTTTTTCAAACGGCTTGCCGAAGTCAAAAACCTGGTCGCCATACGGCACCTCGGTTTTGCCCAGAACCGTCTGCGCCAGGGTGCGGAACAGCGACTCGGTCAGTTCGATCAGGTCTTTGTAGTCCGCGTACGCCATGTACAGTTCCATCATGGTGAACTCTGGGTTATGACGTACCGAGATCCCTTCGTTGCGGAAGTTACGGTTGATTTCAAACACGCGTTCGAAACCGCCGACCACCAGACGTTTCAGATACAGTTCCGGCGCGATGCGCAGGTACATATCGAGATCGAGCGCGTTGTGATGAGTGATAAACGGACGGGCGGACGCGCCGCCAGGGATCACCTGCATCATCGGGGTTTCCACTTCCATAAAGCCGCGGGCCACCATGAACTGACGCATGGTCGCGAGGATCTGCGAGCGGATGCGGAACGTATGGCGCGACTCTTCGTTAGCGATCAGATCCAGATAGCGCTGGCGATAGCGGACTTCCTGATCCTGCAGGCCGTGGAATTTATCCGGCAGCGGGCGCAGGGCTTTGGTCAGCAGGCGCAGCTCGGTGCAGTGGATGGAGAGTTCGCCGGTTTGCGTTTTGAACAGCTTGCCGCGGGCGGCGATGATGTCGCCGAGATCCCATTTCTTAAACTGTTCGTTGTAGACGCCTTCCGGCAGGTCATCGCGGGCCACGTACAGCTGGATACGGCCGCCGACGTCCTGGAGGGTGACGAAGGAGGCTTTGCCCATCACGCGGCGGGTCATCATCCGGCCGGCCACCGCAACTTCAACGTTCAGGGAAGCGAGTTCATCGTTATCCTTCGCATCGAATTCAGCGTGCAATTGGTCAGAGGTATGATCGCGACGGAAATCGTTGGGGAAAGCTACGCCCTGCTCACGCAGCGCAGCCAGTTTTTCGCGACGAGTTTTCAGTTCATTATTAAGGTCAATGGCCTCATCGGCACCTTGTGCTTGTTGTTCAGACATATGGGTTCCTCATAACCTTGCTTTCAAACTAGCTTCGATAAATTGAACCAGGTCACCCTTCCGCGCGGCCTGTCTCCGGCTTTACACCGAAGAACAAGAGTAACGAATCTGGCTTCACTTCAAGCTGATCTCACTCAGCTATGCCTTCACTAACGGTATTTTTTATCGTTGGCTTCCGCGCCTGCCAGAATATCCTCCTCCTGTTCACTACGCTGTGCAAGGAGCGGCTTTGCGCTCCGCTGTTGATGGGATACCCCCGGTCGCGCTGCGCTTACCGGGGCGATAAATCGCGCTGGCCGATAGCCCGGCGGAGGCGGTTACACCCGCCGGGACGCGCATCAGGCGCCGCCGCCGGGAAGTTCGCCAGCCGCCGCGCGGCGTTTGCCGACGCTACAGGCTGCGGCAAAGGCGATAATTACCATCACCGCCACGCAGCCGAGGGTCCATTCGCCCATCTGCGAGAAAAAATGCTGATAGGCGGCAATCGCCGTATCGCTGATTTGCGATTCGGTGGTCTGCTGGGCGACCACGCCCGCCAGCCAGTTGGCCACCGCGCCGGTGGCCAGCATGTAGATCCCGGTCAACACCCCAGTGACGCCGGGCATGTTCAGACGGGTGATTTGCGCCATCGCCACCGGGTCGATAAACAGTTCGGCAAAGCCCATCATCGCCAGCCCGGCGACCATCATGCCCATCGAGGCCTGACCGTCAGCGGCGCCGTGGCGGGCATTAAGCGCCAGCAGCATAAAGCCGCCGCCCATCAGCAGCAGGCCGAAAGCGAATTTCAACCAGACGCGCAACACCGAACGTACGCTGCCTTCCGGGCGCATCAGCCACGCCAGTACCACGCCGGCCGCCATCACCGCCACCGCATTAACCGACTGGAACAGCGCCGTCGGCACCTCCCAGTTCAGCAGGCGGCGGTTAACAAAGTGGTCGATAAACAGGCTAATCGAGCTCCCGCCTTGCTGAGCCAGCACCCAGAACAGCGTCCCGGCAAGCATCAGCAGGACGATCTGCCATAGCGCGCGACGATGTTCGGGCGCTTTGATCATGATCCGCGCCACCATCTGGGCGGCAAACAAGCAGACGATCGCCAGCAGATAGCCGGACCAGTTGTTTTGCAGTAGCAGTGTGAAGAACACCGGCGCAAGGCACAGCATCACCAGCAGCCAGCCCCAGGTCGGCAGCACGAATTTCACCGCCCGCAGAGCCGGTTTATCGACGCCGCGGGTATGCCGGAAATGGCGGCTGCCGCTTAAGAAAATCATCAGTCCGATGAACATACCGATTCCCGCCAGGGCGAAGCCGATATGCCAGCCGTACCACTGGGCCGCCAGCCCGCAGGCGATGGGCGCGGCGATGGAGCCGACATTGCCGGCGGCGTACAGCAGCGAAAAGCCGCCGTCGCGACGCGGATCGTCGTGGGCGTAGAGTTCGCCAAGCAGGCAGCTGATATTGGATTTGAACAGGCCATAGCCGCAGATAATGATCGCCAGCGCGACGTACAGGCTCCATGCGGAGGTCGACTCAACGCCCAGCACCACGTGGCCGAGAGTCATCAACAGCGCCCCGGCAATCACCGCCGTGCGGTTGCCAACCAGGCGGTCGGCAAGCCAGCCGCCGAGAATAGGGGTAACGTAAACCAGAGATGCGTAAGCGCTGAACAGGCTGATGGCGTGGCTGTCGTCGAAGCCAAGCTGGTGGGTGAGGTAGAGGATGAGTAAGGCGCGCATGCCGTAAAAGCTGAAGTACTCCCAGATCTGGATCGCAACGATGTAGTAAATCGCGCGCGGCTGTGAGGGTGTTTTCATGTGTTCTCCTTGCAGCGTGAAAAAGGGAAGTGGCAAGCCACTTCCCTGGTGTGCGTCTATTACTTGTTATTCTCTTCTTTCAGCACTTTAACGGTGTAACGACCATCCGCCTGACGATAGGCGCCGTGGATATCTGTTTCGAAGCCCGGGTAGTGGGCGCCGATTTCGCACAGCATCTGCAGGAACTCCAGCACCGGACGGCTCTCTTCGGTGATCATTTCACCCGGCATCACCAGCGGCACTCCCGGAGGATACGGAAGGATCATGTTGGCGTTGACGCGGCCGACCATCTCTTCGAGGTACACTTCTTCCGTCTGACCGTGCAGCTCTTTCTGGAACGCGGCATACGGGGTCATCACCATCGATGGCAGCACTTCGAAGGCGCGGAACATCAGGTCCGGCAGGTTGTGGTGCTCAATCAGTTTGTGAATGTTCTGCGCCAGGTCCTGAATACGCATGTTCTCATAGAATTCAGGATCTTCACGGTACAGCGACGGCAGCATGTTTTTCACCCGCAGGTTCAGGTCGAACGCGCGTTTGAAGTCGGTCAGCGCACGCAGCAGGCTCAGCGCTTTGGTTTTGTCGATACCGATGCTGAACAGGAACAGCAGGTTGTACGGACCGGTTTTCTCCACCACGATGCCGTGTTCGTCGAGATATTTCGCCACGATGCTTGCCGGAATACCGAAGTCATCCATGGTGCCGTCTTTCTTCATCCCCGGGGTCAGCAGCGTGACTTTGATCGGGTCGAGGTACATGTGTTCGTTATCGATGTTTTTGAAACCGTGCCATGCGCTGTCAGAGCGCAGCGGCCAGCATTCAGGGCCGTCGATATGTTCCGGCTGCCATACGTCGAAGAACCAGCCGTCAGACTCGCCTTTCAGACGTTTGATCTCTTTACGGAACTTGATGGAACGTTCGATAGAGCCGTCGATCAGGCGCTTACCGGCGTTGCCTTTCATCATCGCTGCCGCGGTTTCGGTGGACGCCACGATCCCGTAGTGCGGAGAGGTGGTGGTGTGCATCATGTAGGCTTCGTTAAAGGTCTCTTCGTTAACGTCGCCTTTCACGTGGATCATCGACGCCTGAGAGAACGCCGCCAGCAGTTTGTGCGTGGACTGGGTTTCGTAAATCACTTTCCCTTCGACGCGGCCGCCGCTCATCCCGCATTTGCCTTCATAGATCGGCGAGAAGTTGGTGTAAGGCACCCACGCGGAGTCAAAGTGGATGGATTTCACATCCAGGGTTTTCTTGATGAAGTCAGTGTTGTACAGCAGACCATCGTAAGTCGAGTTGGTGATCACCGCGTGTACCGGCCAGGTCGCGTTCGGCGTCTCTTTCACACGCTTGGCGATAGTCGCGTGCTGGAATTCGCTCTGCGGGATACCGCCGAGGATGCCGTAGGCGTTACGGGTCGGACGGAAGTAGATCGGCGTAATGTCGCTCATCATCATCAGGTGAGTCAGCGATTTGTGGCAGTTACGGTCAATCAACACGGTGCTGCCGGCCGGCGCGGAGTACATACCGACGATTTTGTTGGCGGTAGAGGTGCCGTTGGTGACCATATAGCTGCGTTCAGCGTTGAATACGCGAGCGATATACTCTTCCGCTTCTTTGTGCGGGCCGCTGTGGTCCAGCAGGGAACCCAGTTCAGAAACCGAAATCGAGATATCGGATTTCATGGTGTTGGAGCCAAAGAAATCGTAGAAGATGCTGCCTACCGGGCTTTTCTGGAAGGCGGTACCGCCCATGTGGCCCGGGGTACAGAAGGTGTATTTGCCTTCACGCACATATTTGAACAGCGCTTTGGTCAGCGGCGGCAGAATGGTGTCGATATATTCGTCAGTGTTCTGTTTGATTTTGTTCGCGATATCTTCCGCAGCGCCCAGCGCATATTCGAAGAAGCGAACCTGCATGCGCAGATCGTTCAGGCTAACGTCCAGCGTGGAGTAGGTGTTAGCGAACGCATACAGCGGCATGTACTCGTTCATTTTGCTGATTTCTTCGCACAGCTCGAGATTGTATTTATCCCAGTCGAAGATCACGCCGCACAGACGAGAGTTGTTTTCGATCAGTTTTAATAAGTCGTCACGGTCGTTCGGGTAGACAATGCGGAAGTCCAGGCGTTCGAGAGCACGATGCAGTTCACGGATGGGTTCTTCTTTGAAGTAAACCCCCATGTGATTCATGATTGCAATAACGTTCATAGTCAAATCTCCAGATGTAGAAAGCCCCTCCCGTCGCGCTATGACAGGTGATGGAAGGAGCCTCAGGAAAAAGGGTTACTGATTAGTGCGCGTTAGCGGGGCTGTTGCTATCCGATGTGTTGTTCTGGCGCTGGTGCATTTTGCGACCGTAGAACATCAGGATAATCAGGCTAACGATAAAGGTGCCGGCCAGTTCGAAGGAGCTTGCGCCCATCAGCGCGATGAAGCAGAACACGCAACCCAGTACCGAACAAATCAGGCTGACAAAGTTACGGATGTTGATGCCTTCGAAACGAATCAGGTCAACACAGGAGTAGAAGTAAGGCAGCATGGTCAGCAGTACCGCGATACCGGTCAGTTCGCCGAACAGGTCAGAGGCTTTACCACCGGCGGAGTTCATCAGGGTAATCAGTACCATCAGCGCGGTCATTTTCACCGCAGCCAGCAGCAGGCCTTTTTTCGGGATACCGTTGCTATCAACTTCGCCATACACTTTCGGGAAGTTGCCGTCGTTGGCGGCGCGGACACCTGCCTGGCCAACCAGCATCATCCACGAGCCCAGAGAAGTCAGGCAGGCAAAGGCGGTGAAAGCGGATACCATCGGCGCAGCCCAGCCGCCGAGAATAGTAGAGGCGCTAATCGCGAACGGCGCACCCGACGCGGCCATCTGAGAAGCAGGATACATACCGGCGATAACCTGAGTCGCGGCGATATAAACGATACCGGCCATCGCAGTACCCAGCATGGTAGCCAGCGGTACGGTACGTTTCGGGTTTTTCACCATCCCGGTACTCACGGCGGCGGATTCTACGCCAACGAAGGCCCACAGGCAGAGCAGGATACTTTTAATGACCGCGTGGCTATCGGTGGTGCTGGAGGTGTTCCAGTTCGCCTGATAGGTAGCGACATCAAACCAGTGCCAGCCGACGACCGCGGTCATCACCACTGGAATAAGCACCAGCACCAGACCAATGGTGGTCAGACGGCTGACCCAGGTCCCGCCGAGCATATTAACGAAAGTAAAGATCCACACGATGGCAATACAGGCAATCCCTGCTGGCACCGGGTTATTTAAAATGGGGAAGAACGTAGACAGATAAGAAACTGCGGTAATCCCGATAGCCAGGTTACCAATCCAGTTTGCGTGATAATAAAGTACACCGGTCTGGAAACCGAATGCCGGAGATATTTCTCCTGCGTAAGCAATTGGGCCACCCTGCTGCGGGTTTTTAGTGGCCAGTCGGGCATAAACATAAGCCAGAGACATCGCACCAATAATTGAAATTACCCAGCCCCAAATGGCAATACCACCGATGCTGGCCAGGTTCGCAGGTAATAATGCAATACCGCTCCCCATCATATTACCGGCGACAACACCGGTACAGGCAAATAGCCCGATCTTCTTGGCAGAACTCATGGTTGTTTTTCTCCTAAGTTTATTTGGGAGGTACAGATCATGATACAGAACCATTAATTGACCCGACCAACTGCCAACAAGATTACTGATTTGTACGAGATAAGTCCTAAAGATAAAGTGAAATAACAACAAACATCAGACAAATGATATTTTGACCTTTTTCGCTTAACATATAAACATGACAACAGGGTGTCATAAAAAGATAAACATTGTTGTTTTACATGCACTTAAACCAGATGCAGTGTGTTGCCGAACTGTTATTTAAAGCCTCCTGAATGCTAAATACAAATAACAACAAGAGGCTTCATGAGAAACATAAATTTAACCTCACCATGCCCAAAACCTTGTACACGATGAGGGTTTACTTATTCTGAAGAGAGGAAATTATCGAGATACGGAACCACCCGGTTGACCGACGTCTGGAAAACCCCGTTTTCAATCCAGTACAATGTGTCTCCCCCGGGGCGTAAATTAAACGCCGTAATGTAAGAATCTGCTGCCAGCCGGTTCTCACCTTTCATCTCATAGACTTTGCCTAACAGCACATAATTCAGCCACGACATCTCTAAATCGATCGCACTGTTAATCGCGGTATTCGCTTCATCGACTTTGCCCTTCCCCAGCAAATCCACCGCTTTTATTTGATAATAAATCGCCATGTCTTTAATACCTGGCATCTCCCCTACCCGTTCAACTTCGCTATAGAGGGCTGCCAGCTGTTTATCATCCAGCGGCTGTTGTGAATGGCGTAATACATCCACCAGCGTCTTTTCGGCATACGCGTAAATAAAATCAGGCGCCCGTTTAATCACATCATCCAGCAGGCTGCTGGCCTTGCTTAATGAGTCAACATCGCCCTTCATTAACAGCTGATGCGACTGGTAGAAATAGGTTAACGCCACGCTTTGCGACGGCTGATACTGCCTGAGCATCGCCTGCATCCGCGCCGGCCACGGCTGCGTCAGGGCATCCGACAGGCTGTTCATCAGATCGTTCTGGATGGTGAGCTGGTTGTCATTGGTCACAAAGTAGCGCTTATCGAGCATCGTCGAGCTGTCGGCATTATCCACCAACTGGACCGACATAAAGCACTGCTGCGCCCGGTAGTGGCGCTGATTGACGAACTCAATGGTTAGCGTTTTACCGGAACTGCTCGGCTCATTGATGTTGTAGTCCGTTTTGTCATGCACCATAAAGGTCGAGAAGGTGTTCAGCGAGGTTGTGATCAGGCTGGCCAGGCCGACCGCGTAGGAGTGCTGCGACGACCAGTTGGTGCAGGAGTTACCATTCACCAGGTGGATATCGATATCGCGCGGATTAAGCAACAGGCGCGCCTTGTTGACCGGCGGCCGCGATTCCATGCTCGACAGCGCCACCAGCGCCACGCAGGTGCCCAGCGCCAACAGGAACAGTCCCCACACCAGGGCGGTGGTGAGCCGTTTACGCACTGACGGCGCGCTGGCCACTGTCGGAGCGGGAGCTGGCACGGCGGGATCGGCGGCGGAGACGGGCGCATCGGGCGGCGCACCGGCAGCCGGCGGCGCGGTCGCGGCGACCGAAGGCGAAGGCGTCAGCGCCTCCATCTGTGGGGCGAGTTCCTCCCCTTCTTCGGTGCACCAGATCACCGGCACCGTGAGCTTATACCCCCGTTTGGGTACCGTCGCGATGTACTCAAGGCTAACGTCGTCGCCGTCTTTGAGCGACTTGCGCAGTTCAGAAATACTCTGCGTGACGACGTGGCTGGTCACAACGTTCCGGGTCCAGACGTTTTCGATAAGCTCGTCCCGACTAAGCACTTCCCCCGGATGGCGAGCGAAAAAGACCAGAAGGTCGATTAAACGCGGTTCAAGGGTAAGCTGGCGCCCCTTCCTGCTGATTTGGTTTACAGAGGGGGTTACCAGCCATTCACCGACGCGAACAACAGGTTGTAGCATACAAGAAAGCCCCAGACAAAAAGGGAAAGGCGCGATGATAACACATTTGTCCTACCTATTTTTGCCAGGGGTCACTCCCTCAGGCATTAGGTTGGAATTCGCCTTTTAGCGACAATAAAAAGCAATATTTCATTAACATCGTGATCATCAAATTCATATATAGCGATAAAAAACGTTTTCGCTTCCGCTTAGCCGTCGGAACGTGGGCAGCGGAAAAAAATAAGCCCGGAGGCGTAATGCGCTCCAGGCTCAGTCAGTGGCGTGCCGTTATGGCACGCGGAAGAATCGATTATTTATACACTTCCGCTGTGGCTTCAAAGTTAGGACCATGCTCACGCGCAGCAGTAATCACGTAGTACTTTCCGCCTTTCTCATCGGCCAGCTTGGAGAGCTGATCGTGCAGATCGGAAGGTGAAGAGAACTGCCCACCTGACGGCCCCACCGAGATCGGTCCGACCTTGGTCAGTTTAAAGTGTTTAGCTTCTTCTTTGGTGATCAACTGCGCGGCGGACGCGCCAAACGCAACGGCGGAAAGGGCTAACGCGACTATCACTTTTTTCATCCTGCAATCTCCTTGGAATGGGCCTTAGATCAGGCTCTTTCAGTATAGACGGCGATTTAATAAGCGTGCTACCGGTGCGCTGATTTTTTGGCCGCAGCGTTCAGTAACGCGGCGGCACCCCTTCCGGGCGGGTCTTAAAGCGCCGGTGCAGCCACATATATTGTTCAGGCGCCATCAGGATGCACTGTTCGATAATCTGGTTCATCCACGCCGCGGTAACCTCGGCGCTGGCCAGCGGCGGCGTGCGCTCCGGCGTCAGGGAGATCAGCTCATATCCCATACCGTTGGGTTTGCGTCGCGGAACAAACGGTACAATCGTCGCCCCGGACATCTTCGCCAGCATCCAGGTGCCGGTGGTGGTCGCCGCCTGCTCGACAGCAAACAGCGGCGCAAAAACGCTGCTGGCCGGCCCGTAATCATGATCCGGCGCGTACCAGAGGATCTCTCCCTCTTTCAGCGCCCTGACCATGCCTTTCAGATTTTTTCGATCCAGCATGGTCTTGTTCGAGCGCAAGCGTCCCCAGGTCTGCAGCCAGTCAATCAGCGGGTTATCATTGGGCCGGTAGACGCCGATCCCCGGGGTAAACATGCCATACATTCGCGCCCCCATCTCGAGGGTCAGAAAATGGATACCGATCAGTAAGATGCCCTGCTTTTGTTCCAGAAGTTCGACCACCTCGTTTACGCCGCTGGTCTCGGTCCAGCGCGCCACCCGGTGCGTCGGCCAGAACCAGGCCATGCCGGTCTCCATCAGCCCCATGCCCAGCGATTCAAAGTTTTTCACCAGCAGTGCCTCACGCTCGGTGACGCTCATCGCGGGAAAGCAGAGTTCGAGATTACGTCTGGCAATCCGTGCGCGGCTTTTCATCACCCGCATTGCCAGCCGCCCGAGCGCAGTGCCCAGTCGGTAGATCACCGGATACGGTAATTGCACCAGCAGCCATAAGAGGCCAATTCCCAGCCATAATAGCCAGTAACGCGGGTGCAACAGCGCGCGGGAAAATTTGGGTAAATTTGACATAGTAATCCTGTTAATTCACTCAATAATAGCTGAGCAAAAACCGCGAAATAAAGTAGCGGATCCTGCCGGTTGTATTTTTCCAATTCGTGCGGTAACACTAAGACACAAAGCACGATATTATACGTTGTTCAATCACTAATTTCAGTATTGCGATTGCGGCTACTCTATTATTAGCCACATCGCGTAAAACTTCCTTTTTTATGCATAAAAAAATAAACCAGACCTCTACAGCGCGACTGGTTGCCCAAAAAACAAACAGCATATTTTCTCATCGCCTGTTGCATTGGCCCCGTGGTTGCTCTGCAGCACGGAGATAACATGCTGCACGGCGGGATGTTCAACGTCATTTGTGACGCCTTCATGCGGTTATTTGTGACTCGGGCAAAGGTTAAGCATCGACATTGCGGATCCTTTTCCCAGATATGCTACGTTTACAGCGCTCATTCGACGCAAGTGCCTTTGCCGACGTCGTCGCTTTCAGAAGCCATAGTGAGAAGGAACTATGACAATGAATTATCAATTAGTGAAGCAAGTCAGAGAAAATAACATATTAAGAAAAAGCTTCATTGACCTTGCCGTTAAGACTTTCGACCTGTCTTTTGAAGAGTGGTATCAGCAAGGTTACTGGACCGACGCCTATATCCCCTACGCCTTTGTCGAACGTAATAAAATTATCGCTAACGCCTCGGCCAACATCATCGATCTGCGCTGGCAGGGCGAGCCCCGGCGGTATATTCAGATTGGTACCGTGATGACCGAACCGGACCACCGCAATAAGGGATTAGCCGGCCAGCTTATCCACCATATTCTGCAGGACTGGCAGCAGGAGGCGGACGCCTTCTTTTTATTTGCCAATCCCACCACGGTGGATTTTTACCCCAAATTTGGTTTCACCCGCAGCGAAGAGCATCAATATATTATGCCGGTCGCTCCGCGCGCCGGTGATTTTCGCAAACTGGATATGGACAGCGCTGACGATGTCGCCCTGCTCCGCCATTACTATGAAAAATCCAACCCGTTCTCACCGCTGCGGGTGGAGCACAACTTTGGCCTGCTGATGTTTTACTGCTCAGCCTTTATGAAGCATTTCGTTTACTATTCGGCAAAAAATGAGGCGGTGGTTATCGCCATGCAAAACGGTCCGGTGCTGATCTGCTTTGACCTGTTCTGCGATGCGGGCAAAAGCCTGTCGACGCTGGTCAACGAGCTGGCCGATGACCATGTTTACCAGGCTATCCTCGGCTTTACCCCCAATGAAGACCGGCTCGGCGAGTACGAGAAGATTGAGGGAGAAGATATCCTCTTTGTCTATGACCAGAAGGAAAACTTGTTTAAAGACAGGAAGTTGATGTTTCCTTTGCTGGCGCATGCCTGACGGCGCCGCGCCGTCAGGCCGATCAGTTATAGGTCACCACGAAGGTCGCGCTGGCGTTCGCCTCACCCGCTGTCACTGCGGGCCCGTTGACCGCTCGCCGCGTCGGGAGACGTAATCCCGATACTCCTCGCCAACGTAAATCTGCCGTGGCCGGTAGATGGTCAGCGGCGCCTGGTGCATCTCGTTCCAGTGCGCCACCCAGCCGACCGTCCGGCCGACCGCGGTGACCACCGCAAACATCGACGAAGGCAGATTCATCGCCTTGAGGATCACCGCGGTATAAAAATCCACGCTTGGCGACAGGCCATTGTCCACAAAGTAGGGATCGGTCAGCGCCACGTCCTCAAGGGCCATCGCTACCTGCAGCAGGCGGTCAGACATGCCTACCTCTGCCAGGACCCGATGGCTGGTTTCACGCAGGATATCGGCGCGCGGGTCACGGTGACGGTAGCGTGAGTTGCCAAAACCGAGGCGGCGAAATGCCTGCGGATCGCGCTTCGCCTGGCGCAGAAACGCCGGAACCTGATCGACGCTTTCAATTTCCTCCAGCATTCGCATGCTCGATTCATTGGCGCCACCGTGCATTGGCCCCCACAGCGACGCCAGCCCGGCGGCGACGCAGGCGAATAAGTTCGCTCCGGAGGAGCCCGCCGCGCGCACCGTGGTGGTCGAGGCGCACTGCCCGTGATCGGCATGCAGCACCAGGATCTGGTTCATCGCCTGCTCGATAACCGGATTGAGGACGTACTTCTCGGCCGGGATAGCAAACAGCATCTGCAGGAAATTTCCGGCATAGGAGAGATCGTTGCGCGGATAGGCGGCGGGTTGTTCAATGGTGTACTTGTAGCTCATGGCGGCGATAGTGGGCATTTTCGACAGCAGCCGCGTGGCGGCCAGCGCCCGGTGCTGCGGATTTTCCACATCCAGGACATCATGATAGAACGCCGCCAGCGCCCCCACCAGGGCGCACATCAGCGCCATCGGGTGCGAGTCGCGACGAAAGCCGCTGCACATGCGGGCTATCTGCTCATGGACCAGGGTATGGCGGGTGATGGTCTCGCGAAAGGTTTGATAGCTGGCCTCATCCGGCGCGTCACCGTTCAGCATGATGTAGGCCACTTCGAGAAAATCGCACTGGCGAGCCAGCTGATCCACCGGATAGCCGCGGTGCAATAGCACGCTGTTTTCCGTATCGATCCACGAGATCGCCGACTGGCATCCGGCGGTATTGGCGAAGCCGGGGTCATAGCTGCAGAATCCGGAGTGATTCAGCTCGCGTATGTCGACTCCCACATGGCCCCGGGTTCCCGGCACCTGCGGCAGGGTGATGGGCGTCGGTTGCCCGGCAATAGAAAGCGTTAACGGTGTGGTGCTCATCCTGTCAGTTCCCCCAGCAGCTTATCAGCGACCTGAAGTCATTCTTCAGGCGGAAAGAGCAACATAACCAATGTGATGCAGCTTATTCATTGATGTCATCACTATAACTCTGACAAAGAGGATATTTTGCTGGCCTTTCCGGGGAAACAGGCCATCTTTCCCCACCCCATCGTCGGATAGCGGCACAAATCGCCAAGGATAAAGGCGATCAGCGCTGTCAAAATTTACGCTGAGTACAGAAAGGATGAAGAGGAGCTACCATGAATTTTGTGCTGTCGATGACGCTTATCTGCATCGCCATCGCCTGGCTGATGATGAGCCTGCTGCCGGTCTAACCGCCCCCCCAGTGGCCTGGATAACGCCCCCCTTCCGCCGTGGTCTTCACCGCTGAGGTTTCACCAGAGCCAGGCAAGAAGCACTGGTTGCATATCAGGCTGTTGCGTTTTTCCGCCCAGGGGTAGGCTAAAGGCCCACTGTTAAGGAGGTGATATGTCTGGACTGATCAACCCACATGCGGCCCCGGAAGAAGCAGCCTATGCGCTGCTGATTGAGCTGGTTCGCGCCCAGCGCGTGCCGCAATATGAAGGCGATATTTCCGGCCTGCTGGCGATATACGACGAAGCCGTTAAACACTTTAAAGAGAAAGAGCCCGAGCGTTAGGCATGGAGGTCGTTGTGCGGGGAAAGGGTGACGCCTGCGGGAGACGCGCAGGCGTTGGCTGGATAGCGGCTTGGGTCATCAGCTGCCGCGGTAGGTAGAGTATCCGTACTGACTGAGCAGCAGCGGGATATGCAGTTTTTGATTTTGCTTTGTGACATTGAAAATAACCGGAATCACCGGGAAGAACGTATTCATGTTTTGGCTTTTAAAATAGTCACCGGTTTTAAACGTCACTTTATAAACCCCCGGCTCCATATTCTCCGCCTGCGGATAGAGCGATTTAATCCGCCCATCGGCATCCGTTTTGCCGGTGGCGATATGCTGCCAGCTCTCCCCTTGCTGCTTATCCAGCTCAATCTGCACACCCGGCGAAGGGAGCCCGGTTTGCTGATTAAGAATGTGTACGCTGAGCGTGCCCTCTGGCGCCGCCAGCGCGCTGAAGCTGAGAAGGGAAATTACGGAGGCGATAACTAATTTCATAATCGTGACCTTTTGGGCAAGTGAAAGTGCCCTAACTATAGTCAGGGCGGCGGGGAAAAAAATTAAACTTTTTGTTATCAGATTGAGTTGATGGGTACTGTCCCCACACACAACACGCTGAACCGGTTTTGTCGTGAGAAGAGGGAGTGTCTGATGTGTGAGTAACCCCGTGCTCTTCGTAACAGGATACGTGGCACTTAATCCGTCAGAGAGGGAAAAGATTAACTGGGGTCAAATATCAAAAGGTTAAATAATATATGCCGTGGCCTCTGCCGCCTCTAACAGAACAGTGCTTACTGCAAATGGCCTGCCGTATTCGAAATAATCATTTAATATTATTTAACCTACTATTCCAGTGTAAGTAATCACCTAGTTCAGATAATGATTATTATCATTGATTCTCTTGTCGCCACGCCTTCACCATCTCCTTTGTTACCTCTTTCTTGTAGCAAATAGGTGAGTACCCACCAGCTTTGCTCCAGGCGCTGCGGCCACCGCACGAGCTGCCGTTCCGGGCGGTATTGAAGGGACAGGCACAGGTACCGGGATAGGATGCGACAGAGTCATCAATAATTCTTTGCCTGACCTGATCATCGCTTAAGGAATTCGATTTGGCGATGGAAATATCTGATGCAAAGACACACACAACAGCGAATACGGAGATGACGACGAATTTGATGTTCATTTGGATCTTTCCAGGCAGTGGATGAACATCGAGGGTATGCTTTCAAATAGTGTTCAATATTGATCTTTAACAACTGTACTTCACGCCAGCTTAAAATGCGATACTTAACCCAGTCAGACATAACCTAAAGCTATAATGACTATTAGCCTGTTACCGGCAACATATTTTCACATTCCTGCAGAGCGCTTATTCTGCACTCAGCTATAACCAGCATTAACCATTCTGTTCGATATTGCAGAGCCGTAATGCTGTACTCTCACTGGCCATCGTCCGACAGATACTGCAAGACATTAGAATCATCGAAATGGTCCGTCGCTATGCTCACCTGGCGCCGAACCACCTGACTGAACACGCACGGAAAATTGACTCGATTTTTGCAGAAGATGTCCCACATATGTCCCACAAGGAAAAATCAGCGACTGGAGGAAGTAATTAAGTGATTGATTATTAATGGCACGCCCTACAGGATTCGAACCTGTGACCTACGGCTTAGAAGGCCGTTGCTCTATCCAGCTGAGCTAAGGGCGCCCTGAGAAGCGAGTGCTTCGCGGAGTGAAACGCCTGGAATTATACGGTCCACGTCGGTTGAGTCAATCCATTTTGCCAGGAAACTGTGGAGCTTATACGACGCTGGCGAAATATCCTCCACCAACTGTACAAGAAGCGTACCAGCGGGGCTCTTACGCCAGTAAATCGACTGAGTGGCCAGGCGCAACGCACCAATAACCATGTGATAATCAGGGTCAAAACAGGCTAAATTCACCGCAGACAGGATAAAACAGCAAACGAGGACTGACAGCGAGGCCGGCTTCTGACAAAATATCCTCATCCCCCTTTCGTAAAGATACAGATGGAATCCTCTCTCTGATGGTAGCAAAAATTATTGACGGTAAAACGATTGCGCAGCAGGTACGCTCTGAGGTTGCGGAAAAAGTGAAGGCTCGCGTTGCGGCCGGAAAACGCGCCCCTGGGCTGGCCGTCGTGCTGGTCGGCAGCAACCCGGCCTCGCAGATTTATGTCGGCAGCAAGCGCAAAGCATGTGAAGAAGTGGGCTTCGTCTCCCGCTCTTACGATCTCCCGGAAACCACCAGCGAAGCCGAGCTGCTGGAGCTTATCGACACCCTGAATGCCGATAAGACCATCGACGGTATTCTGGTTCAGCTGCCCCTGCCTGCAGGGATAGATAACGTCAAAGTTCTTGAGCGCATCGCGCCGGATAAAGACGTTGACGGCTTCCATCCTTACAACGTTGGCCGCCTGTGCCAGCGGGCGCCGCGCCTGCGTCCGTGCACCCCACGCGGTATCGTGACGCTGCTGGAACGCTACAATATCGACACCTACGGCCTGAATGCGGTGGTCATTGGCGCCTCCAATATCGTCGGCCGCCCAATGAGCATGGAGCTGCTGCTGGCCGGCTGCACCACCACCGTCACCCACCGCTTTACCAAAAACCTGCGCCATCATGTCGAAAACGCCGACCTGCTGATCGTCGCGGTGGGTAAACCGGGCTTTATTCCTGGCGAATGGATCAAAGAAGGGGCGATTGTGGTCGATGTCGGCATTAACCGTCTGGAAAGCGGCAAAGTGGTCGGCGACGTGGTGTATGAAGATGCCGCTGAACGCGCGTCCTACATCACCCCGGTTCCCGGCGGCGTTGGCCCGATGACCGTCGCCACTCTGATTCAGAACACGCTGCAGGCGTGCGAAGAGTACCACGACGTTGAGGAGGCCTGAGATGGCGACATTTTCCTTAGGAAAACACCCGCACGTTGAGCTGTGCGATCTGCTGAAACTCGAAGGCTGGAGCGAAAGCGGCGCCCAGGCGAAGATCGCCATCGCCGACGGGCTGGTAAAAGTCGACGGCGCGGTGGAAACTCGCAAACGCTGCAAAATCGTCGCCGGTCAGACAGTGAGCTTTGAAGGCCAGAGCGTCACCGTCACGGCCTGACAGCGAAAAGGAAAACGCCCGCTTAAGCGGGCGTTTTTTATGGCTTACTTCCGGCGCCAGGTGGTGCCCTGCGGGCCATCTTCCAGCACGATACCCATCTCGTTAAGACGATCGCGCGCCGCATCCGCCGCCGCCCAGTCTTTCGCTTTACGCGCGTCCAGACGCTGCTGGATAAGCGATTCAATTTCCGCCACTTCCGCGTCGTCAGCCTGCGCACCGCTCTGCAGGAAGGCGTCCGGCTCCTGCTCCAGCAGCCCCAGCACCGACGCAAGCTTACGCAGGTGGGCCGCCATGGCGTTCGCCGCGGCCGCGTCCTCGGTTTTCAGACGGTTCACTTCGCGAGCCATATCGAACAGCACCGAGTAGGCTTCCGGGGTGTTGAAGTCATCGTCCATCGCCTCGATAAAGCGTGCTTCGAAGGCTTCGCCGCCCGCCGCATCGACGGATTTGTCGGTACCGCGCAGCGCAGTATACAGACGCTCCAGCGCCGAACGCGCCTGCTTGAGGTTCTCTTCGCTATAGTTCAGCTGGCTGCGATAGTGGCCGGACATCAGGAAGTAGCGAATGGTCTCGGCATCGTAATACTTCAGCACGTCGCGGACGGTAAAAAAGTTGCCCAGCGATTTCGACATCTTCTCGCGGTCGACCATCACCATGCCGGAGTGCATCCAGTAGTTAACGTACTCGCCGTCATGGGCGCAGGTGGACTGAGCGATTTCGTTTTCGTGATGCGGGAACATCAGATCGGAACCGCCGCCGTGAATGTCAAAATGGTTGCCCAGCTGTTTGCAGTTCATCGCCGAGCACTCGATATGCCATCCCGGACGGCCTGCGCCCCACGGCGACGGCCAGCTTGGCTCGCCCTCTTTCGACATCTTCCACAGGACGAAGTCCATCGGATTACGCTTGACGTCAACCACGTCGACGCGCGCCCCCGCCTGCAGCTGATCGAGATCCTGACGCGACAGCAAACCGTAGTTCGGGTCTGTCGGCACATCGAACATTACGTCGCCGTTATCCGCCACATAGGCATGGCCTTTGGCGATCAGTTGCTCGGTAATCTCTATGATCTCCGCAATATGATGCGTCGCGCGCGGCTCGCTGTCGGGACGCAAAATATTCAGGGCGTCAAAATCCTTGTGCATTTCGGCGATCATCCGATCGACCAGCGCGACAAAGCTTTCGCCGTTTTCATTAGCGCGCTTAATGATTTTGTCGTCGATATCGGTGATATTGCGCACGTACTTCAGCTTATAGCCGAGAAAACGCAGATAACGCGCCACAACGTCAAAAGAGACGAAGGTACGCCCATGGCCGATGTGACAGAGATCGTAAACGGTAATACCACACACGTACATGCCGACTTCCCCGGCATGGATAGGTTTAAATTCCTCTTTCTGGCGCGTCAGTGTATTAAAAATTTTTAACATCGAAGATTCCGTGTAGACGTGTGTGGGTAATGAAGCCTCTATAATACCCATAATTCAGACAGGACGCAGCACACATTGCAAGGTGCATCGACCCCCGCGGTTATGCTATAACACCCCCCTATATCTCACCCGACACCGGGTGCTGGCACCACACTCATCGGAACAGGATGCAAAAATGGTTACTTTCCACACCAATCATGGCGATATCGTAATCAAAACGTTTGACGACAAAGCGCCGGAAACAGTTAAAAACTTCCTGGACTACTGCCGCGAAGGTTTCTACGACAACACCATTTTCCACCGTGTTATCAACGGTTTCATGATTCAGGGCGGCGGTTTTGAACCTGGCATGAAACAAAAAGCGACCAAATCTCCGATTCAGAACGAAGCGAACAACGGTCTGAAAAACACCCGCGGCACGCTGGCGATGGCCCGTACTCAGGCGCCGCACTCTGCCACCGCGCAGTTCTTCATCAACGTGGTTGACAACGACTTCCTGAACTTCTCCGGCGAAAGCCTGCAGGGCTGGGGCTACTGCGTCTTCGCGGAAGTGGTTGAAGGCATGGACGTGGTTGACAAAATCAAAGCGGTTGCCACCGGCCGCAGCGGCATGCACCAGGATGTGCCGAAAGACGATGTGATCATCAAAAGCGTCACCGTCAGCGAGTAATTCGTGGCGACACTTTTTATTGCAGATTTGCACCTGCAAACAGAAGAACCGGCGATCACCGCCGGTTTTCTGCGTTTTTTACAGGGGGAAGCCCGTCAGGCGGACGCCCTGTATATCCTTGGCGATCTGTTTGAGGCGTGGATCGGCGATGACGATCCCAACCCGTTGCATCAGCAAATCGCTACGGCAATCAAAGCCGTCGTCGACGCCGGCGTGCCCTGCTACTTCATTCACGGCAACCGCGATTTTCTCGTCGGCCAGCGCTTCGCCCGTCAGAGCGGGATGATCCTGCTCGCCGAAGAAGAGCGACTGGACCTCTATGGCCGTGACGTCTTGATTATGCATGGCGACACGCTGTGCACCGATGACCAAGGCTATCTGGCGTTTCGCGCGAAAGTCCACACCCCGTGGATCCAGCGTCTGTTCCTGGCTCTGCCGCTGTTTGTCCGCCGCCGCATCGCCGCCCGCATGCGCGCCGACAGCAAAGCCGCCAACAGCAGCAAATCAATGGAAATTATGGATGTGAATCCACAGGCGGTGGTTAACGCCATGGAGCGGCATCACGTGCAGTGGCTGATCCACGGCCATACCCATCGCCCGGCGGTCCATGACCTGCAGGCCAACGGCCAGCCCGCATGGCGCGTGGTACTCGGCGCCTGGCACAGCGAAGGTTCGATGGTGAAGGTGACGCCGGACGACGTCGAACTGATCCATTTCCCGTTCTAATTCCTGCGCGAGCACAATTCTGAAATCCCCTCTTGCCTGGACGGAGGTATGCTCCTGCCGGCATTGCGCATGCTAGTCTTCCACAACATCACTCTCAAGGAACGAGCATGAGCAGGAAAAAGTGGAGCCAGCCGCTGATCTGGGGAATGATCATCGCGATCCTCAATCCGTTAGGGATAAGTTATATCGCCTTAATCGGCGTCGCTCTCGGCAACACGCTGACGTTTGTCTGGTGTGCGATGCTGGCGTGGGTTATTTATTTCTATGCCATTTATTTGCTCTGTACCCGCCCTCACGAGAGCCGACTGGTACAAATCTATTTACTGATGATGGGTACCCTGATGCTCCCCTGGGGGTTAGTACTGCTTATCACTTGTTGCATGAATGAGATCAAGGCCAATAAGCCGCGATCGTCGTCATCGCAGAGTGAGACAAAAGACGGCTAACCATGCACACGCAACCGTTTTCCTTGCCGGCAGTTCATGCTATTCTCTGTGGCCTCTAAAGCAGTGTGAAACACACCCACAGGAGTTTTAAGACGTATGTCTTCCCGCAATAATTCGGCGCGTATCGCCATCGTGATGGGGTCCAAAAGCGACTGGGCTACCATGCAATTTACCGCAGAAATTCTTGATGCCCTGAACGTTCCGTACCATGTCGAAGTGGTCTCCGCCCATCGCACGCCCGATAAGCTGTTCAGCTTCGCTGAAAGCGCCGAAAGCAATGGCTATCAGGTGATTATTGCTGGGGCAGGCGGCGCGGCGCATCTGCCGGGCATGATTGCGGCGAAAACCCTGGTGCCAGTGCTCGGCGTACCGGTTCAGAGCGCAGCCTTAAGCGGTGTCGACAGCCTTTACTCCATTGTTCAGATGCCGCGCGGTATTCCGGTCGGCACACTGGCCATCGGCAAAGCCGGCGCCGCGAACGCCGGTCTGCTTGCCGCGCAGATCCTCGCCCAGCATGATGCTGAACTCCACCAGCGCCTGAGCGCCTGGCGCCAGGCGCAAACCGATGAAGTGCTGGATAACCCGGACCCGCGGGGTGCGGCATGAAACAGGTATGCGTACTCGGCAACGGCCAGTTAGGCCGCATGCTGCGCCAGGCCGGCGAGCCGCTGGGTATCGCCGTCTGGCCGGTGGGTCTGGAAGCCGATCCGGAAGCGGTGCCATTCCAGCAGAGCGTCATCACGGCAGAAATTGAACGCTGGCCGGAAACCGCCCTCACCCGCGAGCTGGCCCGCCACCCGGCGTTCGTCAACCGCGACGTCTTCCCGATTATCGCCGATCGCCTGACGCAAAAGCAGCTGTTTGACAAGCTTGGTCTCGCCACTGCCCCGTGGCAGCTGCTGGCGGATAAAAGCGAGTGGCCGGCGGTGTTTGCCCGCCTTGGCGAACTGGCGATCGTTAAGCGTCGCGTTGGCGGTTACGACGGCCGCGGCCAGTGGCGTCTGCGGGAAAACGAGATCGATCAGCTACCGGCCGATAACTACGGCGAGTGCATCGTCGAGCAGGGGATTAACTTCTCCGGCGAAGTGTCGCTGGTGGGTGCCCGCGCCCATGACGGCAGCACCGTCTTCTACCCGCTGACCCGCAACCTGCATCAGGACGGTATTCTGCGCGCCAGCGTCGCCTTCCCGCAGGCCAATGTCCGCCAGCAGGAGCAAGCGGAAAGCATGCTGACGGCGATCATGAACGAGCTGAACTACGTCGGCGTGATGGCGATGGAGTGCTTCGTCACTGCCGAGGGACTGCTGATCAACGAGCTGGCGCCGCGCGTGCACAACAGCGGCCACTGGACGCAAAATGGCGCCTCCATCAGCCAGTTTGAGCTGCATCTGCGAGCGATTACCGGCCTGCCGCTGCCGCCGCCAGTGGTTAACAGCCCGTCGGTAATGATCAACCTGATCGGTACCGATCTCAATTACGACTGGCTGAAGCTGCCGCTGGTCCACCTGCACTGGTACGATAAAGAGGTGCGCCCGGGTCGTAAAGTCGGCCACCTGAACCTGACCGACAGCGATACTGACCGTCTGAGCGCGACGCTGGAAGCGATCAAGCCGCTGCTGCCAGCGGAGTACACCAGCGGTCTGTTCTGGGCGCAATCGCAGCTCAGCTAAACTCTTCGTGCCGGGGATTTGATCTATCCCCTTCCCCGGCACACCTTGAGGCGCGTACAATCCCCCCCTTGCTGTAAAGCCCATTTCTGTTTTGACTTCAGAGGATACCCCATGACCAATGGGACGGATTATCGCGCCATTCTCGCCAGCGATACGCCACTGATTGACGTACGCGCCCCGGTGGAGTTTAGCCAAAGCGCGATGCCGGCGGCGATCAACCTGCCGCTGATGAATGATGAAGAGCGCGCCGCAGTCGGCACCTGCTATAAGCGCCAGGGGCCGGAAGCGGCGCTGGCGCTCGGCCATAAGCTGGTTCAGGGCGATCTGCGCGCCAGCCGGATCCGGTCATGGCTGGAAGCATGCGCCCGTTACCCGCACGGTTACCTGTGCTGCGCCCGCGGCGGCCAGCGCTCGCATATTGTCCAGCAGTGGCTGAAAGAAGCTGGCGTGGATTACCCCCTGATCGTCGGCGGCTATAAAGCGCTGCGCCAGGCGGCGATCCAGTCTACCGACGCGCTGGTACAGCGGCCGATCGTGCTGATTGGCGGCTGCACCGGCAACGGCAAAACCCAGCTGGTTTGCTCGCGACCGGACGGTATCGATTTGGAGGGCCATGCCCACCACCGCGGCTCTTCGTTTGGCCGCACGCTACAGCCGCAGCATCCGCAAGCCACCTTTGAAAACCACCTGGCGGTCAGCCTGCTCAAAAAAGCCGAACAGCAGACGCGCTGGGTGCTGGAAGATGAAGGCCATATGATCGGCGCCAACCATCTGCCGGAGTGCCTGCGCATCCGCATGGCGCAATCGCCGCTGGCGGTGGTGGAAGATCCGTTTGACGTTCGCCTTGAACGGCTGCGCGAGGAGTATTTCGATCGCATGTATCGCGACTTTATCGCCGCCTATGGCGAAGAGAAAGGCTGGCAGGCATACGGCGAGTATCTGCATCACGGCCTGTTTGCCATCCGCCGTCGCCTGGGGCTGCAGCGTTTTGCCCAGCTCACTGAACGCCTCGATGAGGCGCTGGTGCAGCAGCAGCGCACCGCCAGCACCGAGGCGCACTTCGCCTGGCTGGTGCCGCTACTGGAAGAATACTACGACCCGATGTATCGCTATCAGTTGGGGAAAAAAGCCGGGAAGATTATTTTTCGCGGCAACTGGCAGGAGGTCGCCGCCTGGCTGGCGAAGTAATCGCATGCTCGATTGTCCCGGCTTGCGGCGTAAACGCCTTAGCCGGGCTACCGGTCGGCACGATTTGTAGCCCCGGTGAGCGCATCGCGACCGGGGAGATGTGACCGCTTAGAAGTCGTAGCGCAGACGCACCAGGTTCATATCGCCCAGATTGTCGGTGCTGGAGGTAAACACGTGCTCGTAGTCAACGCGGAAACCGTAATCCAGCTGGAAGCTAATCCCCAGACCGTTATCGATACGCTGGTAGTTGCGGCCATTCACGTACTGCAGGCGGTCGCCCATAAAGTACGGCTGAATAGATTTAACAGCGTATTGATTGATCGGGAATTTATAGCCCGCAAAATATTCAATCCCCCAGGCGTCGCCGGCGAAGTAATTATGCACATCGGTTTTTTTGGTGGTGAGGAAGTTCTGATACCAGCCGCCGCCGAAGGAGAAGGTCCAGTTATCCGGGGTCCAGCTCAGCGCGGTACCGACGATGTTCTGGTCATAGGTTTTGCTGTCGGCGCTTGACGGGTCGCGCATTTCGGCGCGGGTGTAGTTCCACGCGGTCCCCCAGGTCAGATCCTTCATGATGTGGTAGTCCGCGCCAACAGAACCGCCGCCTTTACGTTTATAGCGTAGACCGTTACCCGGCAGGTATTCGCTGTCTTCGAACAGATAAGAGCCGTAAAGATCGACATCGCCAACGGTTTTCTTATATTTCAGCATATTACGTGAACGATAAGAACCATCGTAATCGCCGTTAATGCCGTTGCCCGGCGCCTGGCCGATCATGTCGTAGTCCCAGATATCGGTTTTCACCCCCACCACATCATAGTAAATACTGTTCTGCTGACCGTAGGTTAACGTCCCCCAGGTATCGCTTTTCAGGCCGGTATACAGCATGCGGCGGGTAGTATTGTTCGCCCCTTCCGCGTAGTGGTTATCCCAGTCGAACAGCGCCGGAATGTTCACCCCCAGTTCGTAGTAGCTGATCCAGCTAATATCATCGAACAGGTAGTAATCCGCCGCGAAGCGGAAACGGGTGCCGCCGTCGAAACCGTTACGCTTATAGGAGCCTTTATCGCCATCGCCGGTCATCATGTTGAATTGCGGACGAATACTCCCGCCGACGGTAAAGTTAAGCCGGCTTAACGGATCGCCCGCCTGCGGATCTTGTTTCAGCAGCGTGATCTCCGCGTGAGAAGCAAATGAAGTGAACACCAGTGTTGCGCCGATCGAGATCGCCAGCGCTTTTATTTTATGTGCCATAGTTTTTCCTTGATTAATAAGCAACCTTATATTTACCAGCTGAATATTAACCGCGAATCAGTACAGCGTGTTGTCGGTTTTTTAATGTTTTGTGCGCTTAAAAATCAACGAGTTATCAATTTGTGCGCTTAAAATAAAAGCGCCGCCAAAAACGGCGGCGCATCATCAAAATGCAATAATCTTACTGGCTAAACTGACGGAACAACGCTTTCCCTTTTAACAAACGCAGCCCCAGCCCGCCGCCGCACAGGGATAACAACACCGCCCCCGTCAGCGGCAGCATCACCCACAGCCGCCAGTCCGGCGTCCAGGGGAAATCAAAGACTTTCGTCTGCAGCATCGCCAGCGCCACTTCGGCGCCTATCGCCGCCACCAGGCCGGAAACCAGCCCCAGCAGGGCAAACTCCGCCCACAGCGTGGCGCGCAGCAGCGATTTTCCGGCCCCCAGCGTGCGCCAGACCACCAGCTCCTGATGACGCTGGCGCATACCGACCTGGACCTGCGCCAGCAACAGCAGCACGCCGCAGGCCGTGACCAGGCCCACCATCACCTCCAGCGCCCGGCTGACCTGGGAGAGCACCTGGCCGACCTGACGCAGGATGGCGCCGATATCCAACAGGCTAACGGTGGGAAACTCGCGGTTCAACTGGGTCAACATCGCGGGACCGTTATCCCAGCGGAAGCTGGTGAGCCAGCTCTGCGGCTGCCCGTCCAGCGCCCCGGAGGGGAAAATAAAGAAGAAGTTGGGCCGCAGGCTCTCCCAGTCGACTTTGCGCACGCTGCTCACCTTCGCGCTGAAGTCCTGAGTATCGCCGGTAAAGGTCACCGTATCGCCGATCTTCACCCCCAGTCGCTGCGCCAGTCCCTCTTCAATCGATACCTCGCCCGGCTTCGGCGGCCAGTTGCCAGCCACCAGTGGATTATGATCCGGACGCTGTTCGCTCCAGGTGAGATTAAGCTCGCGATTCAGCGCTTCGTCTTTGTTCCCGTCCGTGGAGTGGCCGTTGATCTGCGTCAGACGAGCCCGGACGATCGGATAAAATTCCGCCGCCCGCGTCTGGTGTTCGGCGAGGAAAGTCTTCACCGGCATTATCTGCTCAGGGGCGATATTGATCAGAAAGTAGTTTGGGCTCTCCGGGGGCAGCTGCTGCTGCCAGCGGTCGAGCAGATCGCCGCGCAGCACCAGCAGGAGCGCCAGCAGCATAAACGACAGGGAAAACGCCGCCAGCTGGCTGAGGGTCGACCACGGCTGGCGCAGCAGGCGGTTCACCGCCAGGCGCAGCGGCAAGGCGCTGAGCGTCAGGCGTTTGAGCAGCCACAGCAATCCCCAGCCCACCAGGCCGCACAGCAGCGCCAGCACCACCGCCCCGGCCAGCACCGACCACAGCAGGGGGCTGCCGCCCATCAGCCAGGCCAGCAGGCCCACCACCACGGCGCTGACCGTCGGGATCCAGATTTTCAGCGGCCAGACGTTAGCCACCACGTCCTGGCGCAGCACCCGCAGCGGCAGGGTCGCCAGCAGCAGCCGATAGGGGCGCAGGCCCACCAGCAGGGAAATCACGCCGGTCGCGCCCACCGCCCACAGCCACGGCCAGCCGCTGGCCGGCGGGAGCGCGGCGGGCAGAACCGGTTTGAGCACCAGCAGCAGCAGGCGCTCCAGCGCTAGCCCTGCTGCCCCGCCGGTTATCAGCGACAGCGTCAATAGCAGCAGCCATTGGCCGACAATCAGCTTGCGCAGCTGCGCCCGTCCGGCGCCCAGCGTCTTGAGTATGGCGACCAGATCGTAGCGGCTGCGGCAGTAGTGGCCCATCGCCACGGCCACCGCCGCGACGGCCAGCAGCAGCGTCAGCAGCGCGGATAACAACAGGAATTGCTGCGAGCGTTCGAGGGATTTGCCCAGCGCGCTGTCGTCCTGGTCAAGACCAATCCAGCGATGCTCCGGGCCGAGTTTCGGCAGCAGCCACTGCTCATAATTGGCCAGCTGTTCAGCGTCGCCGGCGAACTTATAGCGCCATGCGACGCGACTCCCGGGCTGCACGGCGCCGGTCTTTGCCACGTCGGCCATATTCATCATCAGCCGCGGCGCCATCTGGAAGGGGTTGAACCCCGCATCCGGCTCCTGAATCACTTCCCCGGCAATGCGCAGCGTGGCGTCGCCAACGTCAATCGTATCGCCGGTTTTCAGGTTCAGCAGCGCCATCAACCTTGGCGCCAGCAGCACGCTGCCCGCCTGGGGCTTCAGCCCCGGCGGCTGCGTCTCGAGAGTGCCATACAGCGGATAGCGGTCATCCACCGCCTTGACGTCCGCCAGCTGCGGCGTATCGCCCGCAAAGGTCATGGTGGCGAAGCTCAGCTGTTCGCTGACGCTCAGCCCTGACTGGCCCGCTTGCGCGATCCACTCAGCGGGCACCTCGCGCGAACTGCGCAGCGTGCGGTCGCCTGCAATAAACTCACGGCTTTGCTGGCTGAGGCCTTTCTCCATCCGATCGCTTATCGACCCCAGGGCCAGCACGCAGGCCACGGCGAGGCTTAACGCCAGCCAGACGATCAGCAGCGACGGCGAGCGCCATTCGCGCCAGAACCAGCGGGCGATCATGCTTCCTCCCGCAGCTGGCCATCCACCAGGCGCAGACGACGGTCGCAGCGCGCCGCCAGCAGCGGATCGTGAGTGACGAGGATCAGGGTGGTGCCGTGTTCGCGATTAAGCGAGAACAGCAGATCGGCAATTTTATCCCCGGTCTGGCGATCGAGGTTGCCGGTGGGCTCATCGGCGAACAGAATGGCCGGACGACCATTGAAGGCCCGGGCCAGCGCGACCCGCTGCTGTTCACCGCCGGAGAGCTGTGCCGGCAGGTGGTGCAGGCGTTTGCCAAGCCCCAGCTGCTCAAGTAGCGCGCGGGCATCGCCCCGGCTCTGGCTGTCGCTGGCGCCACGCAGCAGCGCCGGCAGCTCGACGTTCTCCAGGGCGTTGAGCGTCGGGATCAGCATAAACGACTGAAAGACAAAGCCGACGTGCTGCGCCCGCAGCGCCGCCCGCGCCTCCTCATCCATCCGATGCAGCGGTTTGCCCAGCATCGATACTTCCCCACTGCTGCCATCGTCCAGGCCGGCGAGGATCGCCAACAGGGTCGATTTACCGGAGCCCGACTCGCCGATCAGGGCGATGGTCTGCCGCGGTTTGACAACCAGCTCAACTCCGGTAAGGATGGAGAGCTGATGCTCCCCCTGACCGACGGACTTCTTAAGATGATGAACTTCAAGTATGTTTTCCGCTGGCATGTGCCTTTCCTGTTTTTGTTCCTGTTTACCTGCCGCGCGATGGCGGCGGATACGCTGCTGATCCTCGGCGACAGCCTGAGCGCTGGCTATCGGATGGCGGCCAACGCCGCGTGGCCTGCGCTGCTCAATGAGAAGTGGCAGGCGAAAACGCCAGTGGTGAACGCCAGCATCAGCGGCGATACCTCCCAGCAAGGGCTGGCCCGTCTGCCTGCGCTGCTTAAACAGCATCAGCCGCGCTGGGTGCTGGTTGAGCTCGGCGGCAATGACGGGCTACGCGGCTTTCCGCCGCAGCAGACCGAGCAGACGCTGCGCACCATTATTAAGGATATCAAAGCGGCCAACGCCGAGCCGCTGCTGATGCAAATTCACCTGCCGGCGAACTATGGCCGCCGCTATAATGAAGCCTTCGGCGCGATTTACCCGGCCCTGGCCAAAGAGTTTGCTATTCCTCTCCTGCCCTTTTTTATGGAGGAGGTGTATCTGAAACCCCAGTGGATGCAGGACGACGGCATTCACCCGAATCGCGACGCGCAGCCGTTTATCGCCGAGTGGATGGCGAACCGGCTGGCTCCCTTAGTTAATCATGACTCCTGAACGCCAGGGGTTGCTGACAGGTAAAGTTATGCAAAAAACGGTTTTAGTGACAGGCTGTTCCAGCGGAATTGGTCTGGAAAGCGCACTGGATTTAACCCGCCAGGGCTTTCGCGTGCTGGCGGCCTGCCGCAAGGCAGAGGACGTGGCGCGGATGCAGGAGCTGGGGCTAACCGGTATTTTGCTCGATCTGGACGACCCGCAGAGCGTGGAGCGCGCGGCGGCGGAGGTGCTTGCGCTGACCGATAATCGTCTCTACGGCCTGTTCAATAACGCCGGATACGGCGTCTATGGCCCGCTGAACACCATCAGCCGCCAGCAGATGGAACAGCAGTTTTCCGCTAACTTTTTCGGTGCCCATCAGCTCACCATGCTGCTGCTGCCAGCGATGACGCCGCACGGCGAAGGTCGCATCGTGATGACCTCGTCGGTGATGGGGCTTATCGCCAGCCCCGGCCGCGGCGCCTACGCCGCCAGTAAATACGCCCTCGAGGCATGGTCCGACGCGCTGCGCATGGAGCTGCGTCACAGCGGTATCAAGGTCAGCCTGATTGAGCCGGGCCCGATCCGCACCCGCTTTACCGATAACGTCAACCAGACGCAAAGCGACAAGCCCGTTGAAAACCCGGGCATCGCCGCCCGTTTTACCCTCGGGCCGGAGGCGGTAGTGGAAAAAGTGCGCCACGCTTTTATCAGCGATAAGCCGAAGCTGCGCTACCCGGTCACCCTGGTCACCCACGCGGTGGCGCTGCTCAAACGCCTGCTGCCAGCCCGCGCGATGGACAAAATTATCCACGGCTGAGTTGAAGCGCGGCATGCCGCCCCCATGTAAAACAGAAATCGACTAACGA
Organism: Klebsiella sp. 2-CIP_Kleb.; assembly: GCF_050378715.1. Lineage (NCBI taxonomy): Bacteria > Pseudomonadati > Pseudomonadota > Gammaproteobacteria > Enterobacterales > Enterobacteriaceae > Klebsiella > Klebsiella sp. 2-CIP_Kleb. The sequence continues at coordinate 271,625 of NZ_JBNRLG010000002.1, read as the reverse complement.
GAAATGCCCATGTCCGAACAGAATATTGTCAACATTAGCGAAGCGAACCTGCAGCAGACGCTACAGCAGTCCATGAACGTCCCGGTGCTGTTTTACTTCTGGTCTGCCCGCAGCCAGCACTGCGAACAGCTGACCCCGGTTCTTGAGCGCCTGGCCGCTCAATACAACGGCCAGTTTACGCTGGCAAAGGTCGATTGCGACGCCGAGCAAATGCTCGCTTCACAGTTTGGTCTGCGCGCCATCCCTACGGTTTATCTGTTCCAGAACGGCCAACCAGTGGACGGTTTTGAAGGCCCGCAGCCGGAAGAAGCGATCCGCGCCCTGCTGGATAAAGTCCTGCCCCGCGAAGAGGAGCTGAAAGCGCAGCAGGCCCTGGCCCTGATGCAGGAAGAAAAATACGCCGATGCCCTGCCGCTGCTGAAGGAGGCCTGGCAGCTGTCGAATCAGGACAGCCAGATTGGCCTGCTGTTGGCGGAAACGCTGATTGCTCTGCACCGTTCCGATGAAGCGGAAAATGTACTGAAGACTATTCCGCTGCAGGATCAGGATACCCACTATCAGGGTCTGGTGGCGCAGATTGAGCTGCTCAAACAGGCCGCCGACACGCCGGAAATCCAGCAGCTGCAGCAGCAGGTGGAACAGAATCCGGAGGACGCGCAGCTGGCCTCCCAGCTGGCGCTACAGCTGCATCAGGTCGGGCGTAACGAAGAAGCGCTGGCGCTGCTGTTCAGCCATCTGCAGAAGGATTTAGGCGCTGGCGACGGCCAGGCGCGCAAGATGCTGCAGGAGATCCTCGCCGCCCTCGGTACCGGCGATGCGCTGGCCGCCAAATACCGCCGTCAGCTCTATTCGCTGCTGTACTAATCCGTTGCCAGCCCCGGATAGCGCTGCGCTTATCCGGGCTACGCGAACGATGCGGAACCTAGCCTTAGTCGCCCGGGTGAGGCGTGAACGCCGCAACCCGGGATCGTTCACGGGCGCTTTTTCAGCTGCGTCACCACCAGCTGATGGCGGGCGTTGAAGAACTTCCGGTAGGTCAGATAGCCGGCGATAATCGTCGACAGGCTGGCGGTCGACAGCAGCATAAAGGTCACCATGATCTGGTACTTAATCGCCTTTACCGGGTCAATACCGGCAAAAATTAGCCCCGACATCATCCCTGGCAAGCTCACCAGCCCCACCGTTTTCGCTGAATCGACGGTGGGTATCAATGACGCGCGAATGCTGTCGCGGATCAGCCGCGCCGAGGCCATTTTCGGCGTCGCGCCGAGGCTCAGCTTCTCCTGAATCTGCTGCTGCTCGCTGCTGAAGCGCTGGCCCATATTGTTGTAGCACAGCCCCACCGCCACCATGGCGTTCCCGGCCACCATCCCGGCAATCGGGATCACCTGCATCGGCACGAAGGCTATCGAGCCAGAGAACACCAGCACCGCCAGCGTCAGCCCGGCGCCGGTGGTGATGGCGATAAATGACGAGACAAACGCCTTATCGATATACTTGCTGCGCTTTTTGGCATTCCACGCCGCGTTAAAGCAGATAAACAGCACCATCAACAGCGTCAGAACCGCATGGTTGACGTTAAAGATATATTTCAGCACATAGCCGACGATAATCAGCTGCACGATCGCCCGGCAGATGCTCCAGAGAATATCTTTTTCCAGCGCCAGCTTTTCCCGATAGCTCACCAGAATAGCGATCAGCACCAGCACCATCGACAGCGCCAGCGATTCGTTCGTAATGTTATGCCCGTTCATGCTGTGCCTCCTGCATGTTTCTGCCGGCAGGCTGCAAGGTAATCACTTCATCGGCATGCGAAATTTCGTTGCGATCGTGGGTGACCCACAGAACAGCGACCTGCTTTTCCGTCGCATAGCCATGAATAATGTCATTCACATTCTGTTTATTACTGTCATCCAGCGCGCTGGTAATTTCGTCCAGCAGCAGCACGCGCGGCAGAAATTGTAAATTGCGGATCAGCGAGACGCGCTGCTTTTCCCCGCCGGATAGTTCATTAATCGATTTTTCCAGCATATTTTCGCCAAGACCAAAGCGCTGCAGGTCGGCCACCAGCGCCTGCGGATCCGGTTGTTTATTGCGGATCTGCCACGGAAAAATCAGGTTATCGTAAACCGAATCCCCGAACAGCGCCGGCGTCTGCGCACAGTAAGAGACCTGCTGGCGATACCTTTCCGGCGACAGCGTCGCGACATCGGCATTGTCGAAAAACAGGCGTCCGGAGGTCGGACTGAGCAGCGAGGCGATAATTTTCAGCAAGGTGCTTTTCCCGCAGCCGGAAGGCCCGGTAATCAACTTAAATTCCCCGGGTCTGAGCTCAAGATTGATATTGTGTAAAATAACTGCGTCGTCGGTCTTAAATCCCACACCCTCGAGACGCAAAAGCGCGTTATTTTCCTTCATGAGGCTTCCTGATTATTTTCTGAAACACCGCTAGTTTACCGCACTTTCCTTTCTCCCGGTGGTGGAGAAAGATATACTCAGTTTAAACACGCGCTATTTCTTTGTAGCGCTTCACCAGGCAACAAGACAGGAGGTTTTTGATGCTGATTTTTATTCCTATCCTTATTTTCGTCGCGCTGGTCATTGTGGCCGCGGCGGTGAAAATCGTCCCGCAGGGCTACCAGTGGACGGTGGAGCGCTTCGGGCGTTTTACCCAGACGCTGCAGCCGGGATTAAGCTTAGTCGTGCCGTTTATGGACCGCATCGGCCGCAAAGTGAACATGATGGAGCAGGTGCTCGACATCCCCTCACAGGAGGTTATCTCCAGAGATAACGCCAACGTCACCATCGACGCCGTTTGCTTTATTCAGGTGGTTGACGCGCCAAAGGCCGCCTACGAGGTCAGCAATCTTGAGCAGGCGATCGTCAATCTGACGATGACCAACATTCGTACCGTGCTCGGCTCGATGGAGCTGGACGAAATGCTCTCCCAGCGCGACAGCATTAACACCCGCCTGCTGCATATCGTTGACGACGCCACCAACCCGTGGGGGGTGAAAATCACCCGCGTCGAAATTCGCGACGTTCGCCCACCGGCGGAGCTTATCGCCTCGATGAACGCCCAGATGAAAGCCGAACGTACCAAACGCGCCTATATCCTTGAGGCCGAAGGGGTGCGTCAGGCGGAAATTCTGAAAGCGGAAGGGGAAAAGCAGTCGCAGATCCTCAAGGCGGAGGGCGAGCGGCAGTCCGCCTTCCTGCAGGCGGAGGCCCGCGAGCGTTCCGCTGAAGCGGAAGCCCGCGCCACCCAGATGGTCTCCTCAGCGATCGCCTCAGGCGATATTCAGGCGATCAACTACTTCGTGGCGCAGAAGTACACCGATGCGCTGCAGCAGATTGGCGCCGCCAACAACAGTAAAGTGGTGCTGATGCCGCTGGATGCCAGCAGCCTGATGGGATCGATCGCCGGGATCAGCGAGCTGATCAAAGAAGGCGCTGGCGATCGGAAAAAATCATGATCGACATGATCCTCGCCCACCCTCATCTGTTCTGGCTAAGCCTCGGCGGGCTGCTGCTGGCGGCCGAGATGCTGGGCGGCAGCGGATACCTGCTGTGGAGCGGCGTCGCCGGCGTGGTGACCGGCGCCCTGACCTGGCTCCTGCCGCTGAGCTGGGAATGGCAAGGCACGCTGTTTGCCGTCCTCACTCTGCTGGCGGCGTGGCTGTGGTCGAAGTGGCTGCGCAAGCGCGTCAAACTGCAGCGTCCTGCCGATGCTCAACTCAACCAGCGCGGGCAGCAGCTGATAGGCCGCCGTCTGACGCTGGATGCCCCGCTGGTAAACGGCCGCGGCCACGTGCGCGTGGGCGACAGCTCATGGCCGGTGATGGCTGACGAGGACCTCGCCCCAGGCAGTCAAGTCGAAGTGGTCGCCGTGGAAGGGATTACGCTACGGATCAGACCCGTCGTTCGTTAAGCCTGCGCCTAGCGATGACAGCAGCCGGAAAGATTATCGATAATCGGGCATTCCGCGCTGTCGTCGCCGGGACAGGATTCGGCCAGCGCCAGCAGGTGCGCGCGCATATTTTGCAGCTCGCGGATATGGTTCTCGATATCCGCCACTTTCTCCAGCGTGCGTTTTTTCACATCGGCGCTGTGCCGTGACGGGTCGTTGAATAGCGCCACCAGCTCGCGGCACTCTTCCAGATTAAACCCCACCTGCCGCGCCTGGCGCAGCAGCGTCAGCTCATCGAGATGCTGCTGACGGTAGGTGCGGTAGCCGTTTTCGCTGCGCAACGGCGGCGTCACCAGCCCCTTTTCTTCGTAAAAACGAATCGCTTTGCTGGTTAAGCCGGTTTTTTTCGCCACATCGCTGATATTCATTTTTTCTCCTTGACCTTCCCCTTGCTGGAAGGTTTAACCTTCTTAATACTCGATGAAAGAGTGGTTCTGGTCAATCGTTGACCGGAAAATTATTCAGGAGTTATTTATGTCTAACACTATCGACCTGACGCTGGATGGCCTCTCCTGCGGCCACTGCGTCAAACGCGTGAAAGAGAGTCTGGAGCAGCGTCCTGACGTTGAGCAAGCGGAAGTCACCCTCACTGAAGCCCATGTGACGGGCAGCGCCAGCGCTCAAGCGCTGATTGAAACCGTTAAACAAGCCGGATACGGCGCGGAGCTCAGCCACCCAAAGGCTAAACCGCTGGCAGAATCATCAATCCCGTCGGAAGCACTGACAGCGGCCACTCCTGAGCTTCCGGCAGCCCATGACGAAGATGACAGTCAACAGCTGCTGATCAACGGCATGAGCTGCGCCAGCTGCGTCTCCCGGGTACAGAACGCGCTTGCCGCGGTTCCGGGCGTCTCACAGGCGCGGGTTAACCTGGCGGAACGCACGGCGCTGGTGATGGGCAGTGCGTCCGCCGCAGAATTAGTGCAGGCGGTGGAGAAAGCGGGCTACGGCGCGGAGGCGATCGAGGACGATCTGGAACGCCGCGAACGTCAGCAGGAAACCGCCATCGCCACCATGAAACGTTTTCGCTGGCAGGCGATTGTCGCCCTGCTGGTCGGCGTGCCGGTGATGGTCTGGGGCATGATCGGCGATAACATGATGGTCAGTGACGACAACCGTTCGCTGTGGCTGGTCATCGGCCTTGTCACCCTTACGGTGATGGTCTTCGCCGGCGGGCACTTCTACCGCAGTGCGTGGAAAAGCCTGAAAAACGGCACCGCCACCATGGATACGCTGGTGGCGCTCGGTACCGGCGTCGCCTGGCTGTACTCGATGAGCGTCAACCTGTGGCCACAGTGGTTCCCGATGGAAGCCCGCCATCTCTATTACGAAGCCAGCGCAATGATTATCGGTCTGATTAACCTCGGCCATATGCTGGAGGCCCGCGCCCGCCAGCGCTCCTCAAAAGCGCTGGAAAAACTGCTCGACCTGACGCCGCCTTCAGCCCGCGTGGTGACCCCTGAGGGAGAAAAGGATCTGCCGCTCGCTGAAGTTCAGGCCGGCATGACGCTGCGCCTGACCACTGGCGATCGCGTTCCGGTTGACGGTGTGATAAGCCAGGGCGAAGCCTGGTTTGATGAAGCGATGCTCACCGGCGAACCGGTACCACAGCAAAAAGGCGATGGCGATGCCATTCACGCCGGCACCGTGGTGCAGGACGGCAGCGTGCTGTTCACCGCCAGCGCCGTCGGCAGCCAGACCACGCTGGCACGTATTATCCGCATGGTGCGCCAGGCGCAGAGCAGCAAGCCGGAGATCGGCCAGCTGGCGGATAAAATCTCCGCGGTGTTTGTCCCGGCGGTGGTCGCCATTGCGCTGATTAGCGCGGCGATCTGGTACTTCTTCGGCCCGGCGCCGCAGATCGTCTATACCCTGGTGATCGCCACCACGGTGCTGATTATCGCCTGTCCGTGCGCCTTAGGGCTGGCGACGCCAATGTCGATCATTTCCGGCGTTGGCCGGGCGGCGGAATACGGCGTACTGGTGCGCGACGCCGATGCTCTGCAGCGCGCCAGTGAACTCGACACCCTGGTGTTCGATAAAACCGGCACCCTGACCGAAGGCAAGCCGCAGGTGTTGGTGGTGAAAACTTTCACTGGCGTTGATGAGATTACCGCGCTGCGTCTTGCCGCCGCGCTCGAGCAGGGCTCAAGCCATCCGCTGGCGCGAGCGATCCTCGATAAAGCCGGAGACAGCCCGTTGCCGGAAGTGAGCGGCTTCCGCACCCTGCGCGGCCTTGGTGTCAGCGGTGAGGCGGAAGGTCATCGCCTGCTGCTCGGCAACCAGGCGCTGCTCAACGAGCAGCATATCGCCACCAGCGATATAGAAAGCGAGATGATGGCGCAGGCCTCGCGCGGCGCTACGCCGGTGCTGCTGGCGGTGGATGGTCAGGCGGCCGCGCTGTTCGCCATCCGTGACCCACTGCGCGAAGACAGCGTCGACGCCCTGGCGCGCCTGCATCGTCAGGGCTACCGCCTGGTGATGCTCACCGGGGATAACCCCACTACCGCGAATGCCATCGCCAAAGAAGCCGGCATTGATGAAGTGATTGCCGGCGTGCTGCCGGACGGTAAAGCCGACGCCATTAAGCGTCTGCAGAGCCAGGGGCACAAAGTGGCGATGGTTGGCGATGGGATTAACGATGCCCCGGCGCTGGCGCAGGCGGATGTCGGGATCGCCATGGGCGGCGGCAGCGATGTCGCTATTGAAACCGCGGCGATCACCCTGATGCGCCATAGCCTTCACGGCGTGGCCGATGCGCTGGCGATTTCGAAGGCGACCTTACGCAATATGAAGCAGAACCTGCTGGGGGCCTTTGTCTACAACTCGCTGGGTATCCCGATTGCCGCCGGGATCCTCTGGCCGCTGACCGGCACGCTGCTCAATCCGGTGGTCGCCGGCGCGGCGATGGCGCTGTCGTCAATCACCGTGGTGAGTAACGCTAACCGCCTGTTGCGCTTTAAACCAAAAGAGTAAACGCTGTTGCAGGAAAGCGGACGCTGACAGGATCGGCGCCCGCTTTTTTTCCGGGACAAGAAAAGCCCGCCGGAAGGGTGACGTGTATCACCATATGCGCTAGCATGAATGCCTCACACTTCGGAGCGCGTATGGGCCTGTTAAACCGGATAAAAATGCTGTGGCGAGCCGCCGTCGGCTCGTCTTATTCCTGGCCTGCGATGGATATCGTCCTGCCCGGCGAACGTTATCTGCACCTCGTCGGCAGCATCCATATGGGCACCCGCGACATGGCGCCGCCGCCAGCGAAACTGCTGAAAAAAATACGCCAGGCCGATGCGTTAATCGTCGAGGCCGATATCAGCGGCAATGAAACCCCGTTTAGCAATCTCCCCGCTTATCCGCCGCTGGCGGAGCGCCTGAGCGACGCGCAGCTGAGCGAGCTACAAGCGCGAGCCGGCGAGCTGGGCCTGTCGGTCGAGCTGTTCGACAGCCAGCCGCTGTGGCAGGTGGCGATGGTTCTGCAGGCCACCCAGGCGCAGAAGCTGGGGCTGCGGCCGGATTACGGTATCGATTATCAGTTGCTGATGGCCGCCCGCGAGAGCAACATAGCGGTGATGGAGCTGGAAGGCGCCGACAGCCAGATCGCGCTGCTGCGCGACCTGCCCGATGGCGGAATGGCGCTGCTGGAAGATACGCTGACCCACTGGCGCACCAACGCCCGTTTACTGCAGGTCATGATCGGCTGGTGGCTGGAGCAACCGCCGTCGCGCGGTGCGGTATCGCTGCCGACGACCTTCAGCCAGTCTTTATATGATGTGCTGATGCATCAGCGCAATCTCGCCTGGCGCGAGACGCTGCTGGCCTTGCCGCCGGGGCGCTACGTGGTCGCCGTCGGCGCGCTGCATCTGTATGGCGAAGGGAATCTGCCGGATATGCTGACATAAAAAAATGGCCAATATTGCTATTGGCCCGTCAAAGAGGAATTTCATCATTATTATTATCCCGGGATTTGTATCCCGGATCGTCTGATTGTCGCTCAAAGTGACCATCACTGCCAACACTATTGCGCAAGATGGTACTATTTTTTAGACAACCTGCGGGCGTATTCTGACGTCACGCAAAACCGGTTGGTAAGAAGGATAGCTATGACTCCCGCCGTTAAATTACTCGAAAAAAACAAAATTCCCTTTCAGATCCACAGTTACGATCACGATCCCAATGAGACCAACTTCGGTGATGAAGTGGTGCGCAAGCTCGGCCTCAATGCCGATCAGGTTTACAAGACCCTGCTGGTCGCCGTTAATGGCGATATGAAGCATCTGGCGGTCGCCGTCACCCCGGTCGCCGGGCAACTGGATTTGAAGAAAGTGGCGAAAGCGCTGGGCGCCAAGAAAGTCGACATGGCCGACCCGATGGTGGCGCAGCGTATCACCGGCTATCTGGTGGGCGGTATCAGTCCGCTGGGGCAGAAGAAGCGCCTGCCGACGGTGATTGACTCCCCGGCGCAGGAATTTGCCACTATCTATATTTCCGGCGGCAAACGCGGGCTGGATATTGAGCTGGCGGCCAGCGATCTGGCGCAGCTTCTGGATGCGAAGTTCGCCGATATCGCCCGCCGCGATTGATAACACTATCCCGGATAGCGGCGCACGCGCCTTATCCGGGCTCCCCAACTCATAGCCACGGTAAGCGTAGCGCCACCGTGGAAATAGCTCACCCGAAACCCAGGCTTACTGCCAGCTCACCTCGCCTTTCGGCTCATAGGCGGCGGCATCCAGCGGCGAGTTCTTCTCGATATACTCTTTTAGCACTTCGGCATCGATAAAGCCGGTATTCACATACCCGGGTTTATCGGCGATGTTCGGGTAACCATCGCCGCCGGTGGCGTTAAAGCTCAGCGTCGCCATCCGATAGGTCTTCGACGGATCCACCGGTTCGCCTTTGATTTTCAGATCGTTCAACTTGCCGTCTTTGGCCACAAAGCTGACGTTGGCAAACTGCGGATAGGCGCCGGAATCCGGCTTCATCTGCGCGACGGCGGTCAGGTAATCCACCACCTCCTTGCCGCTCATATCGACATAGGTCAGCACATTGCCAAACGGCTGGACCTTCATCACATCCTTGTAGGTGATATCGCCCGCCTCAATGGAGTCGCGGATCCCGCCGCCGCTCATCACCGCGAAATCCGCATTACTGCGCGCCATCTGCGCCGCCAGCAGCAGGTGGCCCATATTGGTCTGCACGAAACGCACTTTACTGCGATCGCCCTCCAGATGACCATTCACGCTGCCGATCTTGACCTGCAGTTGCGCCTTACCTTTGTTCTGGAACGGCGTCAGCAGCGACATCATCTGCGGGTTCTCCGCGATCTGCGGCGTATACAGCACCCGCTCGCTTTGGCCGTTATCGTAAGTCACTTTTTTCTTCAGGTTGACCGGGATCAGCTGATAGTGCACCAGCTTCATCTCGCCGTTGCGGAACTCAAAATCGGCGCGGCCGACGTATTTGCCCCACTCATGCGCCTGGACGATCCAGATGCCGTTCTGACGATCCGGGGCGCACGGCGTCCCTGGCACATAGTCGACCTGCTTTTTATTTTCCGACGCCATGCACACCGGATCCTGCGAGTGACCGCCGACGATCATCGCCAGCGAGCCCGCGGGTAAACTCCGCGCCATCTCGACATCCCCCGGCGCGTTAGAGCCGTGGTTGCCGTTGTCATAGTGGCCCATATGGGTGGTGGCCAGGATCACGTCCGGCTTTTCATTCTGCTGCAGCTCCTGGATCACCAGCTTCGCCTCTTCCGCCGGTTTGCGGAATTCGATATCGGTGAAATATTCTGGATTGCCAATCTTGGCCGTATCGTCAGTGGTTAAGCCAATCACCGCGATTTTTAACCCGCCGCGCTTAAACAGCGCCCAGGGTTTGAACAGCCGTTCGCCGGTGCTTTTCTGATAAATATTGGCCGACAGGAACGGGAACTTCGCCCACTTTTCCTGCTGGCGCAGCACGCTCAGCGGATTATCAAACTCGTGGTTCCCCACCGCCATCGCGTCGTAGCCGATCAGGTTCATGCCGCGAAAATCGGGCTCTGCATCCTGTAAATCAGACTCCGGCACCCCGGTATTGATATCCCCGCCGGACAGCAGCAGAACGCTACCGCCTTCAGCCGCAACCTCTTTACGAATACCGTCCACCAGCGTTTTCTGCGCCGCGAGGCCATATTCGCCGTAGTCATTGCGCCAGAAATGGCCGTGGTGATCGTTGGTGTGCAGGATGGTAATTTTATAGGTTTTATCCTGCTCATAGGCCTGCGCGGACAGGCTGCCCAGCGATAACGCGGCGAATAACGCCAGCGCCACGCTGTGTTTTAAACAATGCATGCTTCACTCCCTGACTTAATCCCAAGTGCCGAAAGTATAGCGAGTTAGTCGCATTGACAAATATGTTTTCAGAATTGCGACTTCCTTCAAACCTTGTCAGCAGGTATGTTAGTTGGATAATAATTCCACCTGCATCCTCTATACGCCTTCGCGTTGTATGGCAGTGCGTTAGCCCGTTCGTCATATTTCCCATGCAGTAGCCGGGAAAATCAGGGCAGTCGCATGGCGTACAAATAACGAAAGCTATATAAAAAAGTGACGTGAACCTATGGCAATCAATCAGACCGCTCAACCCGTGTCCGGCCCCGCTGCGCCGCCGCAAAAAGCGCGCACCTCGTTTGGCATCTTAGGCGCGATCAGCCTGTCCCATTTGCTTAACGATATGATCCAGTCGCTCATTCTCGCGATCTACCCGCTGCTGCAGGCCGAGTTCTCCCTTACCTTTGTGCAGATCGGGATGATCACCCTCACCTTCCAGCTCACCTCATCGCTGTTCCAGCCGGTGATTGGCTATATTACCGATAAACGATCGATGCCGTGGTCGCTGCCGGTGGGCATGTGCTTTACCCTCTGCGGTTTGATCCTCCTGGCGCTGGCCGGTAGCTTCGGTATGGTGCTGCTGGCCGCCGCGCTGGTGGGTACCGGCTCCTCGGTTTTCCATCCGGAATCGTCCCGCGTGGCGCGGATGGCCTCCGGCGGCCGTCACGGCCTGGCCCAGTCGCTGTTCCAGGTCGGCGGCAACTTCGGCAGTTCGCTTGGTCCACTGCTGGCGGCGGTGATCATCGCCCCGTATGGTAAAGGCAACGTCGCCTGGTTCGTACTGGCCGCCCTGCTGGCTATCGTCGTGCTGTCGCAAATCAGCCGCTGGTACGCCGCACAGCACCGGATGAATAAGGGCAAACCGAAGCCGGCGATCGTCAATCCGCTGCCGCGCAATAAGGTGATTCTGGCGGTAGGTATTCTGCTGATGCTGATTTTCTCGAAATATTTCTATATGGCGAGCATCAGCAGCTATTACACGTTTTATCTGATGCATAAGTTCGGCTTATCGGTGCAAAATGCCCAGCTGCATCTGTTTGCCTTCCTGTTCGCGGTGGCCGCCGGGACGGTGATTGGCGGGCCCGTTGGCGATAAGATTGGGCGAAAATATGTTATTTGGGGCTCTATCCTCGGTGTGGCGCCCTTCACCCTTGTTTTACCCTACGCCAGCCTTGAATGGACCGGGATTTTAACGGTGATCATTGGTTTTATCCTCGCCTCGGCCTTCTCCGCTATCCTGGTCTATGCCCAGGAGCTGCTGCCGGGACGTATCGGTATGGTTTCTGGTCTGTTTTTCGGCTTCGCCTTTGGCATGGGCGGCCTTGGCGCCGCGGTGCTGGGCCTGCTGGCGGACCATACCAGTATCGACCTGGTGTATAAAATCTGCGCCTTCCTGCCGCTGCTGGGATTCCTGACGATATTTCTTCCTGATAACCGGCAAAAAGCCTGATTATCCGGCGGCCAAAGTGTAACGCTGGCCGCCGTACCCCCTTGCGCCATCGGCCTGATGCGCGCATTCCTCCCTCGATTTTCCCTTCTGTGCCTTTTCATCCCCTAATTGCATTTTTTTGCACAATTCAAGAATTATTCATAAACAAAGTGAACGTTTTTGTCATAAACTATTACGCGGACAGGGTAGCAAAATGGACCGATTCACCACTGGAAAGGAGACGGAATGCACCACGCAACACCGCTAATCACCACCATTGTCGGCGGCCTCGTGCTCGCCTTTATTCTCGGCATGATTGCCAATAAGCTACGTATTTCTCCTCTGGTGGGATATCTCTTAGCGGGCGTGCTGGCCGGACCTTTCACCCCTGGCTTTGTTGCTGACACCAAACTGGCTCCGGAACTGGCGGAACTCGGCGTGATCCTGCTGATGTTCGGCGTCGGGCTGCATTTTTCCCTCAAGGATCTGATGGCGGTAAAGTCGATCGCCATTCCCGGGGCCATCGCCCAGATAGCTGTGGCGACGCTGTTGGGTATGGCGCTCTCCGCCGCCCTTGGCTGGTCGCTGATGACCGGCATCGTCTTTGGCCTGTGTCTCTCTACCGCCAGTACCGTGGTGCTGCTGCGCGCCCTGGAGGAACGACAGCTGATTGACAGTCAGCGCGGGCAGATCGCCATCGGCTGGCTTATTGTGGAAGACCTGGTGATGGTCCTGACGCTGGTCCTGCTGCCGGCAGTGGCCGGTATGGCGGAGAAAGGCAACGTCGGCTTCGCTTCCCTCGCCCTCGACCTCGGGATCACCATTGGCAAAGTGGTGGCCTTTATCGCCATCATGATGCTGGTCGGCCGTCGGCTGGTGCCGTGGATCATGTCGCGCAGCGCGGCCACCGGCTCGCGCGAGCTGTTCACCCTGTCGGTGCTGGCCCTGGCGCTGGGCATCGCCTTCGGCGCCGTGGAGCTGTTTGATGTCTCCTTCGCCCTCGGCGCCTTCTTTGCCGGCATGGTGCTTAATGAATCCGAGCTGAGCCACCGCGCCGCCCATGACACCCTGCCGCTGCGCGACGCCTTCGCGGTGCTGTTCTTTGTCTCCGTCGGCATGCTGTTTGACCCAATGGTGCTGGTCCAGCAGCCGCTGGCGGTGCTGGCGACGCTGGCGATCATTATCTTTGGTAAATCCGCAGCCGCCTTTTTCCTCGTGCGTATGTTTGGCCACTCGCCGCGTACCGCACTGACGATTGCCGCCAGCCTGGCGCAGATTGGTGAATTTGCCTTTATTCTCGCCGGCCTGGGGATGGCGCTTAACCTGCTGCCGCAGGCCGGGCAAAACCTGGTGCTGGCCGGGGCGATCATCTCGATTATGCTCAACCCGGTGCTGTTTACCCTGCTGGAGAAATATCTCGATAAAACCGAAACCCTCGACGAGCAGACCCTGGAAGAGGTGCTGGAAGACGAGAAGCAGGTGCCGGTCGATATTTGCAACCACGCGCTGCTGGTCGGCTTCGGCCGCGTCGGCAGCCTGCTGGGCGAGAAGCTGATGGCCCAGGGGATCCCACTGGTGGTGGTTGAAACCTCGCGTACCCGCGTGGATGAGCTACGCGAGCGCGGGATCAGCGCGGTGCTGGGCAATGCCGCCAATGAAGAGATCATGGAGCTGGCGCATCTCGACTGCGCTCGCTGGCTGCTGCTGACCATTCCCAACGGCTACGAGGCCGGCGAGATTGTCGCCTCCGCACGGGAAAAATGTCCGAATATCGAGATTATCGCCCGCGCCCATTATGATGATGAAGTGGATTACATTATCGACCGTGGGGCCAATCAGGTGGTGATGGGCGAGCGGGAAATTGCCCGCGCCATGCTGCAGCTTCTGGAAACGCCACCCGCCGGTGAAGTGGTCACTGGCTGATGTACAGCCCTCTCCCGTCGGGAGAGGGACTCGCTTATCGATCCCAGTACGCCTCTTCCAGGCTGTCCTCACGTTCCGGCAGGCCGCGGGTTAAACGCGGCGAGTGCTGGTTCAGCACCTGATAGCTCACGCGGTTGGCATACTTACACACCTGCGCCAGCGAGGAGTAGGTCAGCCATTTGCATTTGTGTTTGCTGGAGTTGGGTACGTTATTGCGATGGTAGTTATTGGCGGTGATGTCATGCAGCAGCGCCGCCAGCGCGCCGTCGCCTGCGCCGTTGGTGTTCATGATCTTCTCCGGGCCGCCCATATACGGCGCGATGTGCGAATAAATACGCAGCGGATTGACGCAGTCCTGGTGACGCATCGCGCGACTGAATTCAAACTGGTTAAATTCCGGGATCGCCCCCGGCAGCAGCGGATGCTGGGTTTTACGCTTCGCCTCTTCTTCGGTGAAGCCCGCCATATATAGCCCCGCCGGTCCGGCGGTGCACAGCACCAGGTCGACCCAGTCCAGCGCTTTGTCCGCCGCCGACAGCGGATCGGCAAAACCGGTCAGCGCTTCCCCTTCCTCTTCATTCATCGCCAGAATCGAGACATGATCCTGCAGGAACTGCTGCCACCACGCCGGGTTATCGGCAATCACGTATTTGGTACCAAGAGTTAACACCACCGGCACATCATGCTTTTTGGCATACTCGATGGCTTTCATCGTCGCGTCCGGCATCGGCTCGCCCGGCTTGCAGCGTACCAGGTAGGAGGTCAGCACCAGCGCCGAGGCGCCAGCGATCACCGCTTCCGGAATGCTTTCCGGGCGCAGCTTGTTCATATGACCCGGGCTAATGGCGAAGGTGCGCTCGCCGCTATCGCTGATCAGGGTGAAGCAGCGGCCAATGGCGCCGTCAACGCCCTGCAGATAGTTCAGATCGGTACGGCTGGAGGTATTGCACAGGTAGCGATAGGCATAGCCGCCGATTTCGATATTACTGCACATGACGCCAAGCAGCACCGAGCGATCGTCCGCCAGCACCGAGTAGTTGTGCATGGTATTGCCGATCGTGCCGCCGGCAAACTGATGAGTAATAAGATTATTGCGCACCAGCTCCTGGTACAGCGACTCGGCGACATCATCTTCAATCACCAGAGAGTGGCCCGCGCTCAGGCCGTAGCGCACGATAAACGCCTCATCCACTTTCGCTTCGATATCCACCAGCGTCTGGTCGATACCCACCACCCAGGAGACGCTGGATTCATTCTCCGGCTGAATTTGCTGTAGCAGCGGGTCGCGGGCGTTAACGGGAAAATAGTGTTTGGATTTGCGTTTACCGGGAAATTTCATAGTGGCGCTTAAATAACAGGGAACAAGCGGGAAATAGTAGCATATTCCCCGCCCTGCGCGCGATCAGCGATAAGGCGCGGTCAGGTTGACCATCATCTCAATATGCGCGGCGTCCGCGTTAAGCGCCGGAATGTATTCATATTGCTTGCCACCCGCTTCGAGGAAGATTTCCCGGTTCTGGACGGCGATCTCTTCCAGCGTTTCGAGACAGTCGGCGGCAAAGCCCGGGCACAGCACCTGAATATGCTTCGTCCCTTTCTCGCCGAGCATCTTCAGCGTCTCATCGGTGTACGGCGTCAGCCAGGGTTCCCGGCCAAAGCGCGACTGGAAGGTCATCATCACCCGCTCCGGTGGCAGCCCCAGCGCGGAGACCAGTTCCCGCGTGGTATCACGACAGCGCTGAGGATAATCATCTCCCTGGTTGGCATAGCGCTGCGGGATCCCATGATAGGAAAGCAGCAGCAGATCCGGTTCCCCATGAACGGCAAACGAGGCGCGCACGCTGGCCGCCAGAGCATGGATATAGTCCGGGTGCCCGGCGTAATCGCGAATAAACGAGATACCGGGAATGGCGCGTTTTTTCGCGAGGATCCGCGCCAGCTCATCCCAGACGGCAGCCACCGTCGAGCAGGAATATTGCGGATACAGCGGCAGCACCACGATGTGCCCCACCCCTTGCGCCAATAAATCATCCACCGCGCTGGCCAGCGACGGCGTTCCATAGCTCATGCCCAGCGCCACCGGGGTATCCGGCAGTCTGGCGGCCAGCGCCTGCTGCTGGCGACGGCTGTATACCATCAGCGGCGACCCCTCTTCCATCCAGACGGACTGATAGAGTTTAGCCACGCGGGGAGAGCGAATCGGCAGTATGACGCCGCGCAGCAGCGGCCACCATAGCAGACGAGACGTATCCACCACCCGTTTGTCGCTGAGGAATTGTCGCAGATAACGCTTCACCGCACCGGGGGTGGGCGCATCGGGAGTGCCTAAATTGGCCAGCAAGATACCTGTTTTCGTCTGATGCATTACCGCCTCTTAACCATTTGAATCGCAGCCAATTGTAGCTGAAATGGCGCTAAACGGAACCAATCATAGCAAAAGGTAGGAATGAGAGGAGTTCTCATCCTGCCGCAGCAGGATGAGAAAAGGCTTTATCAGCCGAGGATTTTTTCCAGTTCGGCGCGCACGTCAGCCACCGCTTTGGTGCCGTCGACTTTGGCGTATTTGGTGTTGCCCGCCTGCGCTTCTTTGGTGTAGTAGCCGATCAGCGGCGCCGTCATCTGATGATATTCCACCAGACGCTTACGCACGGTCTCTTCCTGGTCGTCTTTACGGGTGGTCAGCTCTTCGCCGGTCACGTCGTCTTTGCCTTCCACCTTCGGCGGATTGAATTTGATGTGGTATACGCGACCGGATGCCGCGTGAACGCGACGGCCAACGATACGGTCGACAATCAGTTCGTCCGGCACGTCGAATTCCAGCACGTAATCAACGGTAATGCCCGCTTCTTTCATGGCGTCAGCCTGCGGAATAGTGCGCGGGAAACCGTCCAGCAGGAAGCCGTTACGGCAATCTTCCTGGGCGATACGCTCTTTAACCAGCGCGATAACCAGCTCATCGGTCACCAGCTTACCGGCGTCCATGATGTCTTTCGCCTGCTTACCGAGCTCAGAGCCGGATTTTACCGCAGCGCGCAGCATATCGCCGGTGGAGATTTGCGGAATACCGTATTTCTCCATGATGAACTGAGCCTGAGTTCCTTTACCCGCGCCCGGAGCGCCAAGCAGAATAATACGCATTACGAAAATCCCCTCAAAAGTCGATTCAATTTTTCAAAAACGCTAAACCATACCACCAGAACGGCGATGGCTCAAGGAAGGCGGTGCGGCTGAAACGGTTAATGGTGAGATATTTTATGCAATCCAATGTGAAATGCCCCGTCTGAGCAAATCGCTCAGACGGGGCATTTATCCCGTTCCCGGCGTCGCGTCGCTCGGCCGGGCTACTCGTTCAGGTTCGCGTCAGGAAGCCAGCAGCTGGTTCATACGGCGGATAAACTGGTTCGGATCTTCCAGCGTGCCGCGCTCGGCCAGCAGCGCCTGATCCAGCAGCAGTTCCACCCATTCGCCGAACTGCGCGTCATCCTGGGTATCGGCTGCGCGTTTCACCAGCTGATGCGCCGGGTTCAGTTCGAAGATGTATTTCACTTCCGGCGCCGCCTGGCCCGCAGCCGCGAAAAGCTTCGCCATCTGGGTGCTCATCTCGTCGGCATCGGTGGTGACAATCGCCGGGGTATCGGTCAGACGATGGGTCAGACGCACCTCTTTGACCCGGTCGCCAAGCAGGTTTTTCACACGCTCAACGAACGGCTCCAGCGCTTTTTCGGCTTCTTTGGTGGACTCGTCCACTTCATCCGCCAGCTTGTCCAGCGACTCGTCGGCTTTAGCGACAGACTGGAACGCTTTACCGTCGAACTCGGTCAGGTAGCTCATCATCCACTCGTCGATGCGATCGGAGAGCAGCAGCACTTCGATCCCTTTCTTACGCAGCAGCTCGAGGTGCGGGCTGCTCTTCGCCGCCGCATAGCTGTCGGCAGTGATGTAGTAGATCTTCTCCTGACCATCTTTCATGCGCGAGACGTACTCTTCCAGCGACACGGTCTGCGCGGAGGAGTCAGTATGGGTGGTCGCGAAGCGCAGCAGTTTGGCGATCGCCTCCTGGTTGCTCGGATCTTCCGCCGGCCCCTCTTTCAGCACCAGGCCGAACTGTTTCCAGAAGGTCTGATATTTTTCGGCGTCGTCTTTCGCCAGCTTATCCAGCATCTGCAGCGCGCGTTTGGTCAGCGCGGTGCGCAGGTTGCGGGTCACGCTGCTGTCCTGCAGAATTTCACGGGAGACGTTCAGCGGCAGATCGTTGGAGTCTATCAGGCCGCGTACGAAACGCAGGTAGTTCGGCATAAACTGCTCGGCGTCGTCCATGATGAACACACGCTGAACGTACAGTTTCAGGCCGTGTTTATGATCGCGGTTCCACATATCCCACGGCGCCTGCGACGGGATATACAGCAGGCTGGTGTACTCCTGCTTACCTTCCACGCGGTTGTGGCTCCAGGTCAGCGGGTCGCTGTAGTCATGGGCAATGTGCTTGTAGAATTCTTTGTATTCGTCGTCGTTAACTTCAGACTTGCTGCGAGTCCACAGGGCCTGCGCCTTGTTGATTTTTTCCCAACTGATAACGGTTTCGCCGTCTTTCTCTTCCCGTTTTTCAATCTCAACCGGCAGCGCGATATGGTCGGAATACTTGCTGATGATGGAGCGCACGCGCCAGTCGTTGAGGAAATCGTCCTCACCTTCGCGCAGATGCAGGGTGATTTCGGTCCCGCGATCGGCTTTGGTGATGTCGGCCACGGTATATTCCCCTTCGCCGGCGGATTCCCAGAACACGCCGTTCTCAGGTTTATCGCCTGCCGCACGGGTACGGACGGTCACTTTATCCGCCACGATGAAGGCCGAATAGAAGCCGACACCGAACTGGCCAATCAGCTGGCTATCTTTTGCCTGGTCGGAACCCATCGATTCGAGGAACGCTTTGGTGCCGGATTTGGCGATGGTGCCGAGATGGTCGATAACCTCTTCCCGGTTCATACCGATACCGTTATCGGCAATGGTCAGGGTACGGTTGTCTTTATCAAACGAAACCCGCACGCGCAGCTCGCCGTCTCCCTCATACAAATCCGGCTGCGACAGCGCGCGGAAACGCAGCTTATCGGCCGCATCAGAGGCGTTGGAAATCAGCTCACGCAGAAAGATTTCTTTGTTGGAATAGAGGGAATGGATCATCAGGTGCAGAAGCTGTTTTACTTCTGACTGAAAACCACGAGTTTCTTGTCCTTTCATCTGATTCAACCTCAACAATGCCATTTTAAATGGGTAAAAAACCGTTGAGTGGGAGATGGGGACAGCGGGGAAATTTTTCAAGCGGAGGCGGCGATAGCCGCCTCCATTTGTTCAGAAAGTAATCTTGTGGCGACCGGCCAGCGAGTGGGACAGCGTGGTGCCGTCGACCATCTCCAGCTCGCCGCCCACCGGCACGCCGTGGGCGATTCGGCTGGCGTCGACGCCATACTGCGCGCACAGCTCCGCGATATAGTTGGCTGTCGCCTCGCCCTCAACGGTCGGGTTGGTGGCAAGGATCACCTCGGTGATCGACTCCGCCTCCAGCCGTTGCTCCAGGCGATCGAGCCCGATGTCATCAGGCCCGATGCCGTCGAGCGGCGACAGGTGCCCCATCAGCACGAAGTAGCGGCCGGAATACTGCCCGGTCTGCTCAATGGCGTAGATGTCCGCCGGACTCTCCACCACGCAGATCTGGCCGTTTTCCTGGCGACGCGGGTTGCTGCAGATATTGCACACCTCCTGCTCGGTGAAGGTGCGGCAATCGGCACAGTGGCCGATCTCCGACATCGCGCGCGTCAGCGCCTGCGCCAGACGCATCCCGCCGCTGCGATCGCGCTGCAGCAGGGTAAACGCCATGCGCTGCGCCGACTTCGGGCCGACGCCCGGCAGACAGCGCAGTGCTTCCATAAGCTGAGTTAACAGCGGGCTGGTTTGCATCAGAACGGCATCTTGAAGCCTGGCGGCAGCTGCATACCGGCAGAGACGGAAGCCATCTTCTCTTTCTGAGTCTCTTCGATACGGCGCGCAGCGTCGTTGAACGCGGCAGCCACCAGATCTTCCAGCATATCTTTGTCATCTTCCAGCAGGCTTGGGTCGATCTCCACGCGGCGGCAGTTGTGCGCGCCGTTAATGGTCACTTTCACCAGACCCGCGCCGGATTCGCCGGTCACTTCCAGCTGAGCGATCTCTTCCTGCATCTTCTGCATTTTTTCTTGCATCTGCTGGGCCTGCTTCATCAGGTTACCCAGGCCGCCTTTTCCACCAAACATAGGCTTCTCTCTCAGTCAGTCATCATTAAAGGTACTGACTGCAAGTCAAACTTGCAGTCAAATGGGGCGAATACTCTCTTCATCCAGATCGGCGTCAAAGAAACGACGCAGGGTCTGAATGTTATTATCCGCAATAATCGCTTCGCGCGCCTGCGCGAGCTTCTCTTCATAAATAGCCTGCCGCCACTCCAGCGGCGTGCGCATCGCGGGATTATCGTCTTCCACGATGGTCAATTCAACGGGCGTACCGTACAACACCCCCAGCGCTTCAGCCAGCTTTTGCTGTGCGCCGGCGGAATTGAGGTGGCGCTGGCTGGAGCGCAGATGCAGACAGACGCGATTGCCCTCCTGCTCTTTCCACGCGTTGAGCGCTACCTGCTCGACCAGCTTCGGTACTGCCAACTGGCTCACTTCCGCCGCCCAGCTGTCGCGCTCGACCGCTTCAACGGCAAGCTTGGCCGCCAGCTCAGGCGTTTTTTCATGCTCCAGCGCTTTTTTCAGCGCTTTAGGCGTGGCGACTTCGACTTTGGTCTCTTCAACCACCGTCGTCGCCTTCCAGCGATAAGCCTCTTTCTTCGCCGGGGCCTGCTCCAGCGCCGCCGCGGCCGGACGAGCCTGGACGCGCTCGGTAATCGAACTCAGTCGCTCCAGCGCAGCGTTATTCACCGGCCGCGCGCGGGAAGCGGCTGCCGGTTCACTCTTTTTTGGGGTGGTTGCTCCCTGGCTGCGCTGCAGGTGGCTGCGGGCCGCCAGCACCTGGCTGGTGGTCGGCGGCAAACTCTGCGGCGGCTGTGGCGGCGGCGCTGCGGGGGAAACCGGCTGGCGCGGCGCGGGCGCGGCGGCCTGCGCCGGCTGCACCTCGGGCTCCGGCAGCGGCTTACGCGGATGAAACGCCAGGGCGCGCAGCAGCGTCATTTCGACGCCCATCCGCCGGTCCGGGGCATAGGGTAGCTCTTTGCGGCCAATCAGCAGCGTTTGGTAGTAGAGCTGAACGTCGCCCGGCGGTACGGTGCGCGCCAGTTCGCGCATGCGCACTTCGACCGCGGCCATGTCGGTGCCCAGCGCCGAAGGGGACAGCTGAACCATGGCGATGCGGTGCAGCAGGCTCTGCATCTCCACCAGCAGCGCCTCCCATTCAACGCCGCGCGCGGCGGCGTCATTGACGCCCGCCATGACTCGCTCGCCATCGGCGGCGACCAGGGCTTCAATCAACGACAGTGCCTGATCGTCATCGAGGGTGCCGAGCATGGTGCTCACCGACGCCGCCGTCAGTTGCCCTTCTCCACTGGCAATAGCCTGATCGGTCAGGCTTAAGGCATCGCGCAGGCTGCCGTCGGCGGCGCGCGACAACAGCTGCAGCGCGCGGGGCTCGAAGGCAATCTGCTCTTCGCCAAGAATATGCTCCAGCTGATGGCGGATCTGTTCAACGTCCAGCGCCTTCAGGTGGAACTGCAGGCAGCGGGATAAGATCGTCACCGGCAGCTTCTGCGGATCCGTCGTCGCCAGCAGGAATTTGACGTGCGCCGGCGGCTCCTCCAGCGTCTTTAATAACGCATTGAAGCTGTGGCGCGACAGCATATGAACTTCGTCGATGAGATAGACCTTGAAGCGGCCCCGGGCCGGCGCGTACTGGACGTTATCCAGCAGGTCGCGGGTATCTTCGACTTTGGTGCGTGAGGCGGCGTCAATCTCAATCAGATCGACAAAGCGCCCCTGTTCAATTTCCCGGCAGTTATCGCACACGCCGCAGGGGGTGGCGGTGATGCCGGTTTCACAGTTTAACCCTTTCGCCAGCAGGCGGGCGATGGAGGTCTTACCGACTCCGCGGGTACCGGAAAAGAGATAAGCGTGATGAATGCGCCCTAACGACAAGCCGTTCGCCAGTGCGGTCAGCACATGTTCCTGGCCGACGACGTCAGCAAAGGTTTGTGGGCGCCATTTACGGGCTAAGACCTGATAACTCATGGGCTGGCTCTGAAACGCTGGAAGGTGAAATCACGAAGGGGTCATGCTATCACAGCCCCGCCCGATCGGCGAGGCTATGTGGAGGGATTTGCTTAGTGGCCCGGGAACGGCACCAGACTGAAGCAGTGGATCCCCAGCTTCTCCAGGCGCTGTTCGCCGCCCAGATCGAAGAGATTGATAATGAAAGCGGCATCCTGCACTTCGCCGCCGAGACGGCGGATCAGTTTGACCGTCGCGTCGATGGTTCCGCCGGTCGCCAGCAGATCGTCCACCACCAGCACTTTGTCGCCCGGTTTGATGGCGTCAACGTGGATCTCCAGCTGATCGGTGCCGTACTCCAGCTCATAGCTCTCAGCGATGGTTTCACGCGGCAACTTACGCGGCTTGCGTACCGGAACAAAGCCCACGCCTAGCGCCAGCGCAACCGGTGCGCCGAAAAGGAAGCCACGCGCCTCAGTCCCTACCACTTTGGTAATTCCCGCGTCTTTGTAGCGCTCGGTCAGCAGTTCAATGCTGAGCGCGTAAGCTTTCGGGTCTTCCAGTAAACTGGTGACATCGCGGAAAAGAATGCCCGGTTTTGGATAATCCTCGATACTCTGGATGCTGTTCTTCAGATATTCAAGCTGCTGTGCAGTTGCGGTCATAAGTGTATGCCTGATTGAAACGGTGTTACCCACGGGCGTGCAAAAGGGGCCAAAGAAACATTTGTTTAACCTTTGACCAGGCTTACCCGCGCTCGAAAACGCCAGAATTTACTGGCTGTCAGCAACAATTGCAACAGGCATTATTGCGCATCAGTGCTTTTGTTGCTTTGCGTCAACCACCGGAATGCGCCACATAAAGATCAGCAGACAGGCCAGAATGACCAACAGCATGATGCGCACCCACGTAAGCTTAACCAGCCACAGCGAAATAGCAAAAGTCGCCACGATCATGGCAATGGCGCGCGGTTTGGCGCCGCGAGGCATGGCGCGGTACTGTTGCCAGTGGCGAAGATAGCCGCCGAACCATGAGCGATACAGCAGCCACTGGTGAAAGCGCGGCGATGAGCGGGCAAAGCACCAGGCAGCGAGCAGAATAAACGGCGTCGTCGGCAGCAACGGTAAGAAGACGCCCAGCGTACCCAGCGCTACCGCCAGCCAGCCGATAATGGTTAAAATAACAGGTGGCATAATGCGAATCGTTATCAAACAGATACGGCTACTGTAGCACAGTTGGCTGATGGAGAATGGAGGGGGTTGGTGAAAACAGCTCAACTTTTACAAACGCTGAACAATCAGCTCAGCGAGCTGGCCGCGCAGGTGGCGCCGCTGGCGGAGCACGCGACCCTCAGCCCGCGCTTTGACCGCCAGCTCTTCCACACCCGCAGCACGCTGATGCAGGCCTATCTGGCGGAAGCCCAACACAACTTTCACCAGCTCCGCCAGGCCGTCGAGCGCCAGCAGTTGCCGCAGGTAGCCTGGATCGCCGAGCGTCTGGCGGCGCAAATCGCTGCGCTGCGTCGCGAAACCGCCACCTGGTCGCTGCGCAGTTGGGACCATGCCTCGCCAACGCTGAGCCGCTGGCAGCGCCGTCGCCTACAGCATCAGGAGTATGAGCGCCGCCTGCTGGCGATGCGCGACCAACGCCAGCGCCAGCTGACGCAGGCTACCAGCCTCGACGAGCAGCAGCGGCTGGCCAGGGAAGTCGAGGTCTACAGTGGACGGCTGGCGCGCTGCCGACAGGCGCTGGATAAGATTGAAAACGTACTGGCGCGGCTGACGCGCTAACAGGAGAGTCCGATGTCGCTGGAAAATGCCCCCGATGAGGTCAAACTGGCCGTCGATTTAATCATGTTGCTGGAATCACATCAGATCCCGGCGCAAACCGTGCTGGACGCGCTGGAAATTGTCAGGCGGGATTATGCAAACAAGTTAAAAAACGCGGAAAGCGCCTCGCAAACGCCGCAGAAGTAAGATGTTGCCCACGGCGGAGTGCTGGCAGAGTGGTCCTCTGCGCATGACGCCGATGGAGGCAATATTGATGGAAAAGGTCAGTCAAACCCCGCACGATGCGGTTTTTCGCCAGATGCTGATGCATCAGGCGGTGGCGAAGGATTTCCTGCAGCTGTATCTGCCCGCGCCGTTTCTGGCAATCTGCGAGCTGGATTCGCTGCAGCTGGTCTCCGGTAGCTTTGTTGAAGAGGACCTGCGCGCCAGCTATTCCGATATCCTTTACTCACTGCGCACCCGCCACGGACCGGGCTATGTTTACGCGCTGATTGAGCACCAGAGTACCCCGGACAAGCTGATGGCGTTTAGACTGCTGCGCTACGCGCTGGCCGCCATGCAGCGTCATCTGGACGCTGGCCACGATACGCTGCCGCTGGTGGTGCCGATTCTGTTTTATCACGGCAAGGTCACCCCCTGGCCCTGGCCCCGCAACTGGCAACAGCTATTCGCCGAACCGGCGCTGGCGAAGGCGCTCTATAGCGGTGATTTTCCGCTGGTGGACCTCACCGTTATGCCAGATAATCAGATAGTCCGTCATCGGCGAATGGCCATGCTGGAGCTGTTGCAAAAGCATATCCGCCATCGCGATCTGGCCGAGCTGCAGGTGCCGCTGATCGCGCTGATGACGCAAGGCTATCTGACAGAAGCGCAGTTGAATACGCTGCTGCGCTATATGTTGCAGGCGGGTACAACGGAACATCCGGGGGCGCTGATCCGCGCGCTGGCGGCGCAGTCGCCCAGGCATAAGGAGCTGATGATGACCATTGCCGAATGGCTGGAAGAGAAAGGCCGTAAACAGGGGCAGCAGGAGGGCGAGCAGGAAGGTCGAGAAGCCGCCACTCGCAGCATCGCCGCCAGAATGCTGGCGCGCGGCCTCGAACGACAAATCGTGCGGGAACTCACCGGGCTTAGCGACGAGGAGCTCGCCGCGCTGGCGCCCTGATGCAACAGGGGCGGCGTTGCGCCGCCCCTCTTCAGTTAAGACGCGACGGAGGGAGCTAAATCGTCGCCCTTTCCATCCCGCTTCACTTCCGTGACTTCATCACCCTTTTCATTTCGCAGATGGACTTCCAGCTGGTTAAAGGCAATGTTGATGTCATTCTCCCGGCACAGACGGTCGATGGCGCGGTTGAGCTCATCAACCGTATAGCTGCGATCGCGCAGTTCACGGACATACAGACGTAGTTCATGATCCAGCGTACTGGGGCCGAAGGTGGTGAAGAAGACCGCCGGCGCTGGCTCCTGCATCACTTTCGGATGATCGTGCGCCACCTTCAGCAGCACCTCCTTCACCTTATCCAGGTCGGAACCATAGGCGACGCCGAGGCGGATCACCACGCGGGTCACGGTGTCGGAGAGCGACCAGTTGATCAAGCGCTCGGTAACGAACGCCTTGTTCGGGATGATCACCTCTTTGCGATCGAAGTCGGTAATGGTGGTGGCGCGAATACGGATTTTGCTTACCGTACCGGAGAAGGTGCCGATAGTCACCGTATCCCCAATGCGCACCGGACGTTCGAACAGAATAATCAGGCCGGAGACAAAGTTACCGAAGATCTCCTGCAGACCAAAACCTAAACCAACCGACAGCGCGGCCGCCAGCCATTGCAGTTTGTCCCAGGAGACGCCCAGCGATCCGAATACCGTCATCGCCCCAATGGCGATAATCGCATAGTTAAGAATGGTGGTGATGGCGTAGGAAGTGCCCTGGCGCATATTGAGCCGCGACAGGACCAGCACTTCCAGCAGCCCCGGCAGGTTGCGGATTAGCGCCCAGGCAACCATCGACGCCACAATGGCAAACAGCAGGCTGCCCATCGTCACGCTGCGCACCACGCTGGCCCCCGCCTCGGTGCCGTTGTAATGCCAGAGGGTGATGCTGTCGAGATAGGCGAAAACGGTGATCAAATCCGACCAAATCGCCCAGAACATGACCGCGAACAGCGCGATCATCACCAGCATGGTGATGCGCAACGTCTGCTGGTTAACCTGCTCGAGGGCGATAGTCGGCTCCTCCTGCGGCTCGGCGCCTTCCGCGCCCTCCTTCACCAGATGCTGACGGCGCGCCAGCGCCCGGCGCCAGGCGATACGCCGCGCCGCCACGCTCAGGCCACGCAGCACGGTCTGGTACAGCAGGTTCCAGATCATTACCAGATAAACCGTCTCGATCCAGCGTCCCGCCAGGCGCAGCGTGGTGTAGAAGTAGCCGGTCGCCGTCAGCACCATCAGGGCCACCGGAACGATAGACAGCACCGTGATCGTCAGCAGGCGCAGGCTGTGCGACTCTTTATCGCGCCAGCTTTCCCGGCACATCGGCCAGACCAGCACCGCGATCAGCAGTAAGTTGAAGAAAATCACCAACTGCCCCAGCACATCGTCCATCAGGTTCAGCGGCGACAGCTCGGAAATCACCGACCAGAAATTCAGCGGCAGCAGCGCCAGGCTGACGCGGACAATCTGCCGCCGCCAGTGGCTGGTCAACTGCGCCGGCATATTAAAGTGGCTGACCGCCACGCCGTTCTTTTCCAGCACTTTCCAGCACAGGCCAAACACCAGCCAGAACATCGCCAGTTTTTTACTGTACGCCCACAGCAGTCCGCTAATATTTAACTGCATGGTGAGTAAGATCAGGCCAATCGCCAGAATCACCAGCACCACCGGTAAGGCGCGGATCAGGTCGATAAAGATCGCCTTCGGCGTATGCAGTTGGGTATCATTGCGTAGTTGGCCTACCTGAGAAGCCAGCTTCGCCTGATAATCCTTGAGCCACTGCAAACGCCAGCGGATCAGGCCGGCAATTAGCAGCAGCGGTAATCCGGCGAGGAAAGCGATAAATACCGCCGGCCACGCTTTTTCCCAGTTCACGGTGATTTTCATCGCCTTAAACTGACCTTTCAGCGCTTCCGGGAAGGCCTTAATCCACTCCCAGTCCATCGGTTTATTGCTGTTCACCCAGAAAATTTGCTGGGTCAGGATTTCTTTCAGGCTGCTGGAGACGCTCATCAGCTGCTGCTGATTGATCTGCAGGTTGATGGCCATCATCAGCTGGTTCCCCAGCTGTTTATTGAACTGGTCAAGCAGCTCGCGACGCATGTCGATCACTTCCAGCAGCGCGGCGTGCACTTCATCGGTTACTTCAGCGCTGTGCCCCTCTTCCAGCTTAGCGACATAGGCATCGCTCTGGAACAGGGCGTCGCGCTGCTGGTTAACTTCAAACTGTTCGAGCCGCAGGTCGGCAATGCGATTAGTCATATCCTGCAGCTCATCCGCCGACGGCAGCGTCTGCTGCTGCTGATAAAGAATGCGCGACAGCAGCAGGCTGCCCTTGAGCACGGAAATTTGCTCTTTAATATCCCGCTCAGACTGCAGAGCGCGGTCGAGCCAGTTCTTTACCTGGATATTGCGCTGCACCAGCTGGTTGCCATTCTCCGTCGCCTGGATCAGCTTCTCGCTCAACTGGTGGTTAACATCCAGCTCCTGCTTGACCAGCGGGTTGGCCTGAATACGCGTGGTTTCATCCGGCGTGACCGCCTCCTGGGCGGTTTTCTCAGTCAGCGTCAGCCGCTTGCTGTTCACCGCCTCCTGCAGCAGCTGCAGCTGATGCTCCAGCCGGTTGCTCCAGGCGGTTACATAGTCACGCTGCTTCTGCAGGGTATCCTGCAGGATAGTGTTGCCTTCGAGGCTCTTACGCTGCTGCTCGATCTGCGCGTTGAGCAACGCCTGCTGGGCCTGCAGCAACACCTGCTGGGTCGGACGCAGAGTCTCATCGCCCACCGAGGTGCCATTCAGACGATTACGGATCTGCTGCAGCTGCTGGGAGGCGTTGTACATCGCATTTTGCACCCGTTCCGGCTGCGTTTGCAGGGAAACCAGCTGGCTGTTGTAGGTTGCCAGATCGTTTTGCGCATTCTGCAGATCGTCCAGCGTTTGGGTGACGCGTGATTCCAGCTGACGCAGGGAGAGCGTGCTCAGCGTCTTGCGCGTCGCGTCGTCGTTCGGGACATCGCTCAGGTTGTTAAGGTTATCCACCGCCTGGCGCAGCTTCGACGGGGCTTGCTCGACCTGCTGGCGGAGCTGCGTCGTCTCGCTCTTGATGCGATCGATTTTATCCAGCGTTTCCAGGGTCTGGGTCAAATCCTGCTGGACCAGTTTATCCTGCGGAGTCAGTTCCTTTTGCTTGTTTAATGTGTTGAGCTGACTCTGCACCTCCGCCCGGTCAGGGAGGTCTGCGGCGCGGCCCTGAACTGGACTGAAAAGGCCAATAAAACAGAGCAGCATAATGGTAAAGATGAACGTGGCGCGTTGCCTGGAGATCGTGTGCAGCATAGTTAATATGAATGAATGCAAATGCCGGAGAATACCGGGGGTCGTCGCAAGCGCGCAGAATAGCACTTCTCATCGCTGGCGAATAGCGGCGGACCGCGCTAAAAATTCACGCTCATCCGCACGCTTCGTTAAGCTGGCAGGCTCTCCGGGCCGCGAAGCGTGGGGCAGAATTGATACATCTCCAGCAGGATGGCGACGTAGTCACGCGCTTCCGCATGCAGGTCGAACGAGTCGGGAGCAAACAGCCAGTTCTCCATCAGGCCTGAAAGGTAGCTGCGCATTAAAATCGCCGCTCGCCGGGTGAGTAAATTGGCAGGCAACAGCTTCGCCGCGATACACTCTTTTAAGGTTTGCTCGATACGCTCGTAGCTCGCCAGGGAGAGCTGCCGCTGGGCCTGCTGCACTACGGTCATTTCTCCGACGAATTCACACTTATGGAAGATAATCTCCATCATCAACCGACGACGCTCTTCTGTCACTGTCGCTTCAAGAACATAGACTAATATCTCCCTGATAACTGAGAGTGGATCGTTGGGGAATTTTGCCCGATACTCAATTTCGAGATCGCTAATACTGGCGTCTGACAGCTCCCAAATTTCGTTGAATAAATCTGATTTATTCTTGAAATGCCAGTAGATAGCCCCCCTCGTTACACCCGCAGCTTTTGCAATTGTTGCCAACGAGGTAGATGATACGCCTTGCTGCGAAAACAGACGCAGAGCAACATCCAGAATCAGTTGCCGGGTTTCACGTGCCTGTTGTTTGGTTTTTCGTGCCATAGGTTAATGACTTTACAGAGGTTACGTTTACATACATTTGTGAATGTATGTACCATAGCACGACCATAATAGAAAGACTGTAGTGGGTTTGTGGTTGTTTGAGCCACTGAACATTTTGAAATTGGACACTCGAGGTTTACATATGAACAAAAACAGAGGGTTAACGCCTCTGGCGGTCGTTCTGATGCTCTCAGGCAGCTTAGCGCTAACAGGATGTGACGATAAACCGGCTCAACAAGGAGCCCAGCACATGCCGGAAGTCGGTATTGTGACGCTCAAATCCGCACCTCTACAAATAACCACCGAACTGCCAGGCCGCACCAGCGCCTATCGCATTGCGGAAGTTCGTCCTCAGGTCAGTGGCATTATTTTAAAACGTAACTTCGTGGAAGGTAGCGATATCCAGGCCGGCGTTTCCCTGTATCAGATCGATCCAGCCACCTATCAGGCCAGCTATGACAGCGCCAAAGGCGACCTGGCAAAAGCCCAGGCGGCGGCAAACATGGATCAACTGACGGTCAAGCGTTATCAGAAACTGTTAGGCACTAAATATATCAGTCAACAAGACTACGATACCGCCGTCGCGACGGCGCAGCAGAGCAATGCGGCCGTGGTCGCGGCGAAAGCAGCCGTTGAAACCGCGCGCATCAATCTGGCCTACACCAAAGTCACCTCGCCGATTAGCGGCCGCATTGGTAAATCCGCGGTGACCGAAGGGGCGCTGGTGCAAAATGGTCAAACAACCGCCCTGGCAACCGTTCAGCAGTTGGATCCGATCTATGTCGACGTCACCCAGTCGAGCAATGATTTCCTGCGCCTGAAACAGGAGCTGGCCGATGGCCGTCTGAAACAGGAAAACGGGAAAGCGAAAGTGGAGCTGGTGACTAACGACGGTCTTAAGTATCCGCAGGCCGGCACGCTGGAATTCTCGGATGTCACCGTCGATCAGACCACCGGCTCTATCACGCTGCGCGCTATTTTCCCTAACCCGGATCACACCCTGCTACCGGGGATGTTTGTCCGTGCCCGTCTGGAAGAAGGGGTTAACCCTGACGCCCTGCTGGTGCCGCAACAGGGTGTCACCCGTACGCCGCGCGGCGATGCAAGCGTCATGGTAGTGGGTGAAGGCGATAAGGTCGAAGTCCGCCAGGTCACTGCTTCTCAAGCGATTGGCGATAAATGGCTGGTCACTGACGGTCTGAAATCCGGCGATCGCGTTATCGTCACCGGCCTGCAAAAAATCAAACCAGGCGTGCAGGTAAAAGCGCAGGAAGTAGCTTCTGATGATAAACAGCAAGCCGCAGGCAACGCGCCATCAGAACAAACCAAGTCTTAACTTAAACAGGAGCCGTTAAGACATGCCTAATTTCTTTATCGATCGCCCCATATTTGCATGGGTGATCGCCATCATCATCATGCTGGCTGGGGGATTATCGATCCTCAAATTGCCGGTGGCGCAATATCCGACGATTGCGCCGCCAGCAATTTCCATTACCGCCATGTACCCCGGTGCTGACGCCGAAACCGTGCAGAACACCGTGACTCAGGTTATCGAACAGAATATGAACGGTATCGATCACCTGATGTACATGTCCTCGAATGGCGACTCCACCGGTACGGCGACCATCACCCTGACCTTCGAATCCGGTACCGATCCGGACATCGCCCAGGTTCAGGTTCAGAACAAGCTGGCCCTGGCCACCCCTCTGCTGCCGCAAGAAGTACAGCAGCAAGGGATCAGCGTTGAGAAAGCGTCCAGCAGCTTCCTGATGGTTGTCGGCGTTATTAACACCAACGGCACCATGAACCAGGACGATATTTCGGACTACGTGGCGGCCAACATGAAGGACCCGATCAGCCGTACCAGCGGCGTCGGCGACGTTCAGCTTTTCGGTTCCCAGTACGCGATGCGTATCTGGATGGATCCGAATAAACTGAATAACTTCCAGCTCACGCCGGTGGACGTGATCAGCGCTCTGAAAGCGCAGAACGCCCAGGTAGCCGCTGGTCAGTTAGGCGGTACGCCGCCGGTGAAAGGCCAGCAGCTCAACGCGTCCATCGTCGCACAGACGCGTCTGACCAATACGGAAGAGTTTGGCAACATCCTGCTGAAGGTGAACCAGGATGGTTCCCAGGTTCGTCTGCGTGATGTCGCCAAAATTGAGCTTGGTGGCGAAAGCTATGACGTGGTGGCGAAGTATAACGGCCAGCCAGCGTCCGGTCTGGGTATTAAACTGGCTACCGGCGCGAACGCGCTGGATACCGCCAACGCGATCCGCGCTGAACTGGCGAAGATGGAGCCGTTTTTCCCGTCGGGGATGAAAATTGTTTACCCGTATGACACCACCCCGTTCGTGAAAATCTCTATTCACGAAGTGGTTAAAACGCTGGTGGAAGCGATCATCCTGGTCTTCCTGGTGATGTATCTGTTCCTGCAGAACTTCCGCGCTACGCTGATCCCGACCATCGCGGTGCCGGTGGTCCTGTTAGGGACCTTCGCGGTGCTGGCGGCGTTTGGCTTCTCGATAAATACCCTGACGATGTTCGGGATGGTGCTCGCCATCGGCCTGCTGGTGGATGACGCCATCGTGGTGGTCGAGAACGTCGAGCGCGTCATGGCCGAAGAAGGCCTGCCGCCGAAAGAAGCGACGCGTAAATCGATGGGGCAGATTCAGGGCGCGCTGGTAGGTATCGCCATGGTGCTGTCGGCGGTATTTATCCCGATGGCATTCTTCGGCGGTTCAACCGGCGCCATCTATCGCCAGTTCTCCATCACCATTGTTTCCGCAATGGCGCTATCGGTACTGGTCGCGCTGATCCTGACGCCGGCGCTGTGCGCCACGATGCTGAAGCCTATCCAGAAAGGCAGCCACGGCGCGACCACCGGTTTCTTCGGCTGGTTTAACCGCATGTTCGATAAGAGCACGCACCATTACACCGACAGCGTAGGCAACATTCTGCGCAGCACCGGTCGCTATCTGGTGCTGTATCTGATCATCGTGGTGGGCATGGCGTGGCTGTTCGTTCGTCTGCCGAGCTCGTTCCTGCCGGACGAAGACCAGGGGGTATTCCTGAGTATGGCCCAGCTGCCTGCCGGCGCCACCCAGGAGCGCACGCAGAAAGTGCTGGATGAGATGACGAATTACTATCTCACCAAAGAGAAGGACAACGTGGAATCCGTGTTTGCGGTTAACGGCTTCGGCTTCGCCGGCCGCGGCCAGAACACCGGTATCGCGTTCGTCTCGCTGAAAGACTGGAGCCAACGTCCGGGCGAAGAAAACAAAGTTGAAGCGATCACCGGTCGGGCGATGGGCTACTTCTCGCAGATTAAAGACGCGATGGTCTTCGCCTTTAACCTGCCGGCTATCGTTGAACTGGGTACCGCGACCGGCTTTGACTTCCAGCTGATTGATCAGGGCGGCCTGGGACACGAAAAACTGACCCAGGCACGTAATCAGCTGTTTGGCATGGTGGCGCAGCATCCTGACGTGCTGACCGGCGTGCGTCCTAACGGTCTGGAAGATACACCGCAGTTCAAAGTCGATATCGATCAGGAAAAAGCCCAGGCGCTGGGCGTCTCCATCAGCGACATTAACACCACGCTAGGCGCTGCCTGGGGCGGAAGCTATGTCAACGACTTTATCGACCGCGGCCGCGTGAAGAAAGTGTACATCATGTCCGAAGCGAAATACCGTATGCTGCCTGAGGACATCGGCAAGTGGTATGTTCGCGGCAGTGATGGCCAGATGGTGCCGTTCTCCGCCTTCTCCACCTCGCGTTGGGAATACGGTTCGCCGCGTCTGGAACGCTACAACGGTCTGCCATCGATGGAAATTCTTGGCCAGGCAGCGCCAGGCAAGAGTACCGGTGAGGCGATGAGCCTGATGGAAGAGCTGGCGGGTAAACTGCCGTCGGGTATCGGCTACG
This sequence comes from Klebsiella sp. 2-CIP_Kleb., assembly GCF_050378715.1. Lineage (NCBI taxonomy): Bacteria > Pseudomonadati > Pseudomonadota > Gammaproteobacteria > Enterobacterales > Enterobacteriaceae > Klebsiella > Klebsiella sp. 2-CIP_Kleb. The sequence continues at coordinate 238,651 of NZ_JBNRLG010000002.1, read as the reverse complement.
ACTGGACCGGGATGTCTTATCAGGAGCGGCTGTCCGGTAACCAGGCCCCTGCCCTGTATGCCATCTCGCTGATTGTCGTCTTCCTGTGTCTGGCAGCGCTGTATGAGAGCTGGTCGATTCCGTTCTCGGTCATGCTGGTCGTACCGTTAGGTGTGGTCGGCGCGCTGTTAGCCGCCACCCTCCGCGGTTTAACCAATGACGTTTACTTCCAGGTTGGCCTGTTGACCACCATCGGCCTGTCGGCGAAAAACGCGATACTGATCGTTGAATTCGCCAAAGACCTGATGGAGAAAGAGGGCAAAGGGCTGATTGAGGCGACGCTTGAAGCGGTGCGTATGCGTCTGCGTCCGATCCTGATGACCTCTCTGGCGTTTATCCTTGGGGTTATGCCGCTGGTTATCAGCTCCGGTGCTGGCTCCGGTGCGCAGAACGCCGTCGGTACAGGCGTAATGGGCGGGATGGTGACCGCGACGATCCTGGCTATCTTCTTCGTGCCGGTGTTCTTTGTGGTGGTTCGTCGCCGCTTTAGTAAGAAAACGGAAGATATTGAGCACAGCCATCAGGTTGAGCATCATTAATCTGCACTACTGAACAAAGGGCCGCCACCGCGGCCCTTTTTTTGTTCATTACCGACAGGGCACATATTGCCATTGTTTATTTTTCGCGCTGCATTTAATATCTATTGATGTGTTGCAGACTATATCTATCGCGCTGTTTAGCCCTTAGGGTCTTCTCACGCTCATTTACCAGGAATAATCCTAATATCATCATTCACGGCCGGCGGTTTCTGAACGCGACGACTGCCTGTCTTAAACCGATGATTGATAAGACATCTCTATTTTTCAGGCTGCGCGCCCGGGCCGCAGAAATTAATTCGTCTATTTTTAAGATAATTTCTCTCTGATAATTGTAATTTTTCGTAATAGCACGATGAAATCTCCTGGAGAGTGGATTATAGTTAAATCAGCAGGATTACTCAGTTAGTGTCAGGTCAGTTAGTCGTGTTCATCCCACAACGGTGTTTGTTAGTCGTCGTTTAAACCACTCAAAAGGGGATGCGTTATGGACGAATACTCGCCAAAAAGACATGATATCGCACAACTACGCTTTCTCTGCGAAACGCTGTATCATGACTGCCTTGCAAACCTGGAAGAGAGCAACCATGGCTGGGTCAACGACCCGACATCGGCTGTCAATCTCCAGTTAAATGAACTGATCGAGCACATTGCCACATTCGCCCTTAATTATAAAATTAAGTACGCTGAGGATAATAAGCTGATCGCTCAGGTTGACGAATATCTGGACGACACATTTACGTTGTTCAGTAACTACGGCATTAACTCTACGGATTTGCAAAAGTGGAAAAAATCCGGTAATCGGTTATTTCGTTGTTTTGTCAACGCCAGCCGGGAAAATCCGGCCAGTCTTTCGTGTTAGGATTATTACAATCAAAAGGTGGAATTATGTCTGATAAGCCATTAACTAAAACAGACTATTTGATGCGCTTACGTCGTTGCCAGACAATTGACACGCTGGAGCGCGTCATTGAAAAAAACAAATATGAACTTTCTGATAATGAGCTGGCGGTATTTTACTCAGCCGCCGATCATCGTCTGGCTGAACTGACTATGAATAAGCTGTACGATAAAATCCCGACGTCCGTCTGGAAATTTATCCGCTAATTAGTGCGCCCGACGCGGTCTGCTGACCGGATGGTAATCGCCAGCCTCAGCAGGACATCTTTGTGATAGTCATCACAGCATTCAGCCAACAGCAAACTTGTAACCGGTTTCTTTTTTATACTGTTGCGACCCTCTAACGTCAGGTATAAGGAAGACCAATGAGTGAAGAAAAACGCAAAATGATCGCCGGTGAGCTCTATTTATCTGGCGACCCAACGCTTCGCGCCGATCGCCTGCGCGCCAGACAGCTGCTGCACCGTTATAATCATTCCGCCCCGAATGCGCAGGAAGAACGTCAGCATATTCTGGCCGAGCTGTTCGGTCGCGCTGGCGATGCGTATATCGAGCCAAGCTTTCGCTGCGACTACGGCTACAATATCTTTCTCGGCGCCGGTTTTTACGCCAATTTCGACTGTGTGATGCTGGACGTCTGCCCTATCCATATTGGCGATAACTGCATGCTGGCGCCGGGCGTCCATATCTATACCGCCACCCATCCGCTGGATGCTGAGGCCCGAAACAGCGGCCAGGAATATGGCAAACCGGTGACCATTGGACACAATGTATGGATTGGTGGTCGGGCGGTGATCAATCCCGGGGTGACCATTGGCGATAATGCGGTCATCGCCTCCGGAGCGGTGGTCACTAAAGACGTTCCCGCCAGTACCGTTGTCGGCGGCAACCCGGCGCAGATCATCAAGCGCCTTCCGCCGCCGAATGCGTAACTGTTATGCTTTTCTGTAACTGATCTGTTACTTTCTCCGCAGAATACTGCAACATAAAATAACCTTCAGGCTGAGCCTGCCGCACCTGATCCATCGGGCGCACGGGGCGGGCTTATTGCAGAATTCGGGGACCAAGATGACAGAAATACAACGCCTGCTGACTCACACCATTGACGAACTTAACGTGCAGGAAAAACGCGATAATCGCCCGCGTTTTAGCATCAGTTTCATCCGCAACCATCCGGGCCTGTTTGTTGCCATGTATGCTGCGTTTCTGGCGACGCTGGTGGTCATGCTGCGCTCTGAAACGCTGGTAGATTCGGTCTGGTTGTTGGTGGTGCTGTTCATCCTGTTCAACGCTTTTTTCTTCTTTGACGTCTATCCACGCTATCGTTACGAAGATATCGATGTCCTCGACTTTCGCGTGTGTTACAACGGCGAATGGTACAACACCCGCTTTGTCCCCCGACAGCTGATCGACCGTATCCTGCAGTCGCCGGACGTCGATAGCGAGCAGAAGGCACAGCTTAAAAAAATGGTCGACACCAAAGGCGAGCTCTCCTTTTACGATGTCTTTACGCTGACCCGCGCCGGTACTGCGCAATAAGACGATTCAGCGTCCGCAGCGCCAGCGGATAGCGGGAAGCCGAAGTATTGCCATACCCCAGCACCAGCCCGCTCCGCCCCCGCCGCGGGTCGAGATAGAAATGACTTAGCGCAGCGGGCGCCAGCTGAAACTGACGCGCCTGCTGCGCAATCGTTCGATCGTCGATCCCCTCTATGGCCAACGTCAGATGGAGTCCCCCTTCCCCACCGAGGACTTCGCACGGCACGGTAATCTCTTGCGCCAGCGCCTCGCGCAGCTGTTGCTGACGTTTGCGGTACAGACGACGCATCGCTGCCAGATGACGCGCATAGTGTCCCTTCTCGATAAAGCTGGCCAGCGCACGCTGTTCAGCGCGGTGCCCGCCGCGCAGCAGCGCGCCAATGGCCTCCTGAGCTGCATCCGCCAGCGCGGACGGCATGACCATAAAACCGATACGCAGCGCCGGAAACAGGGTTTTGCTGAAGGTGCCGAGATAGACCACCGGGGCATCCGGGACCATCCCCAGCATCGCCGGGATCGGCTCTCCGCTGTGGCGAAACTCGCTGTCGTAGTCATCCTCCACAATCCACGCGCCGTGCCGATGGGCATACTCCACCAACGCCAGACGCCGCGCGGCGCTCATGACGCTCCCAAGGGGATACTGATGAGAGGGTGAGGTGAAAATCAGCCGGGGTGGCTCTGCCACGCCGTTGGCGATACACATCCCTTCACCATCGACGGCCATCCCGCAGACCCGCAGCCCCGCTCGCTGGAAACCACTCCTGGCGCCCAGGTACCCCGGCTCTTCCAGCCACACGCTGTCGCCCGGGTTGGTCAACAGCGAGGCGCATAAGTTGACCCCTTCCAGCGCCCCCTCGGTGATGACGATCTGCCGGATATCGCACCGGATGCCCCGGGAGAGCGCCAGATGGCGGGCGATAGCCTCCCGCAGTTGGGGATCGCCCGCGGCCTCACCGTAGCCCAGCAGCGTGCTGCCTTCGTCGCGCAATGCCTTATCGATTAACCGCCGCCACAGCGGCAGCGGGAAATAGTTCACCGCCGGCATGCCAGGCGTAAACGGCAGCGCCGGCGAGTCACGGCGCATAGCGGCTGGCAGCCCCTGCAGCCGCTCAGACAGCACAACGGGTGGCGCGATTACCTCCTGCCGACCGCTAGCGGCGAGCGGCACCACCTGCGTCCCCTGACGGCTTCGCGTCAGGTATCCCTCCAGCGTCAGCTGCTCCAGTGCGGCATTCACCGTATTACGCGACAGATGCAGTCGACCGGCAATCACGCGCGATCCTGGCAAACGGCAGCTGGCCGCCAGGGTTCCCTGCAGGATGGCATGGCGCAAAGTGTGGTAAAGGGCGCGCTGCAGGGTTTCGTCCGTTCGCTGCCGCATCCCCTGCGTCACCAACCCATAAAACGCATCGTCCGGTATATTCATGTCGCCTCCTCGTGGATCCATAAAAACATACTCTAATGGCACTTTTTATGGAACCAGCCAGCGCGTACGCTGCCTGTACATCCCCAATAAGGAAACCGCAATGTGTGAATACAATCAGTTTGGACAGGCGCTCGGCGCCGCGCTGCCCGACTGGCAACCCCGCCCCTGGCCGACCCGGCAGGTACTTCAGGGCAGCCGCTGTCGGCTCGAACCACTCACCCTCGCCCACGCCAGCGATCTGTTTGCTGCCCATCAGCTGGCGCCCGACGCCCGCAGCTGGACGTGGCTGCTGCGCGAACCGGAAACCAGCCTGGCTGAATTTAGCGCCTGGGTGGCGCAGGTTGCGACGCTGGCCGATCCGATCCATTTCGCCGTCGTTGACCAGCAGCGTGGAACGGCGGTCGGCTCGCTGGCGTTAATGCGCATCGATGCCACCCATGGCGTGGTCGAGGTGGGGCATGTCCATTTCTCTCCGCTGCTGAGCCGAACGGCTATGGCCACCGAAGCGCACTGGCTGTTGATGCAGTATGTGTTCGAGACGCTCGGCTACCGTCGCTATGAATGGAAATGCAATAGCCTCAATACGCCGTCAGGCCGGGCGGCAAGGCGACTGGGATTTCAGTACGAAGGACGTTTTCGTCAGGCGCTGGTGAGCAAAGGACACAACCGGGACACGGACTGGTTTTCAGTGATTGATGGCGAATGGCCGCAGCTGGATAGCGCCATGCGCCAATGGCTGGCCGCCGACAATTTTACCGCCGACGGCCAGCAGCGCCGTCCCCTGGAAAGCTTCCGTTAACGACGTTTTTTGCGCCCCTGCACTGCTTTGAAGCGGGGGTTGCTCTTACAGATCACGTACAGCCGCCCTTTGCGTTTGACCAGCTGGCAATCCGGGTGGCGCTGTTTGGCGCTGCGTAATGAGTTAACGACCTGCATCATGCCTTCCTTTTTGCATCAATGAAGCCGCCAAAGCGCTGGCGGAAACGGGCCGCGCTACCCTCGCTGGCGAACGTTTTTTGTTTGCCGGTGTAGTACGGATGCGATTTCGAGGAGACGTCGATCGTCACATACGGATACGTCTCACCGTCGAGCTCAATCACGCGTTCGGTGCGGATGGTTGAGCCAACTTTAAAATATTCATTGGCGCTGGTGTCGTGAAACACCACCGTGCGATAGGGAGGATGGATATGGGCTTTCATCATGACCTCGTCATTATGTTATAACATAACAATTAAGGTACGCCGTTCCACGACAAAGATCAACCATGGTCATATCAGGGGTAATAACAAAGAGGCGAGTTTCCTCGCCTTTGGCTTCAGGGCGCCAGACGGTGGGCGATAGCGCGAAGTTGCTCCGCGATAGCCTGCAGATCTTTCCCCTGCTCGACTCTGGCGCCGCTGGAATGGCGAATCACCAGGCGCGCCGGCAGGATGGATGAGGTATGCGCCGCGCCGCTGGTACTGGCGAGGATCCGCCGCACCGCCTCTTTCCCCTGCAGGTCGAGGTCCAGCGAGACCGTACTCAATGCCGGATAGAAAAAGGAGCTTTCGTAGGTATCGTCATAGCCAATCACCGACTTCTCTCCCGGCACCGCCACCTGATGCTGATGGAAGGCGCTGAGCACCCCCAGCGCCATCTGGTCATTGCCCACCAGCACGGCGCTGAAATTAGGCGTTTCCCGCAGCATCTGCAGCGCGCCGGCGTAGCCGCTCTGCGCATCCCAGTTGCCCCGCAGGACGGTTACCGGCTTCAGACCGTAGCCATCCAGGGTCTCGAGCCAGCTTTTCAGCCGCAGTTTCGCCGATACAGAGCTGTCCGGGCCTGCCAGCAACGCAATCTCCCGATGCCCCATCTCATAGAGATATTTGACGCTGGCCCGGGTGCCGTCCGCCGGGTTAAACGAAACGTTAAACACGGAACTGTAGGGATCAACGTCGAGAAACAGGCAGACGATATCATCATTGTCAGCGGCGATTTTCTGCGCCTGTTCAGTCTCCAGCGGCACGTTGATAATGACCTTATCCACCCGCTGAGACTTCAGCTCATTGATGGAATCCTGGATGCTTTGGTTGACGCTCTCATCAATCATTGAAATCAGGACCTGGTAACCTTCCAGATTGGCATAGCGTTTTACCGCCGCCGCCACCTGAGAGGGGGCATGCCAGGCCAGCGAAATCGTCACCAGTCCGACCGTCTGGCTCTCCTTCCCCACCAGCTGCTGCGCCAGCCGGTTTGGCACATAGCGCAGAGCCTCTATCGATTTCTCCACCTTGCGGCGCGTCGCTTCGGATACATTGGCAGATTTGTTGAGTACCCTGGACACGGTCTGGTAAGAGACGCCCGCATGACGAGCGACGTCTTCCAGAGTAGCGCTTTTAGACTTCATGGTCCGGTTCCTTATGTTGTTATCCCATGATTGTAACAGGGGCCATTTGAAAAAACGCTCACCGCTATCTCTCATCGCAAAATTACACCACAAAAAGTATTACGTTCACAACCAGGTTAATTGTGAATCACCTCACTCATCACAACAAAAACCAGCGTTATTATTTGCAGTTAGTCACACAATAATCATATCTCATTTGCCTGAAGTTACATTTAGGCATTTTATGACATCAGTTATGTGAACGTAATACAAAACAATAAGAGGATAGAGATGAATACGACACTGCGCGTCCTTTCCACAGCATTAGCCGCTGCGCTAATCGCCCCTTCCGCCTTTGCGGCTACCGCTGCGATCCCGACCGTTGATTTTCATGGCTATTTGCGTGCCGGGGTTGGGGTCTCCGGCGACGGTAGCGAAGCGGAATGGCAAAAGAACAAGCTGGGCCGGTTGGGGAACGAATCGGATACCTATGGCGAGCTGGAGTTAGGCTCCGAGGTCTACAAAAAAGATGATGTCAGTTTCTATCTCGACAGCATGGTCAGCATGGTCTCCGATGGCTCTAACGATAATGAAACCACGCTGAACGATGACGCGCAGTTCGGCTTACGTCAGCTGAACCTGCAGATCAAAGGGCTGATCCCGGGCGATCCGAATGCGGTGATCTGGGGCGGCAAACGTTACTACCAGCGTCACGACCTGCACATCATCGATACTAAATACTGGAACATTTCCGGCTCCGGGGCCGGGGTGGAAAACTACACCCTTGGCCCGGGCGCCGTCTCGCTGGCGTGGATCCGCGGCGATGCCAACGACGTTGACTATCGCGTCGATGGCGACAGCAACGTCAATATCAACTATATCGATTTACGCTACGCGGGATGGAAGCCGTGGTCCGGGTCGTGGACCGAATTCGGCATCGACTACGCCATGCCGAACACCACCAAAAAACAGGATAGCTACGGCGGACTGTACGATGCCGAAAATGGCGTGATGCTGACCGGTGAAATCAGTCAGGATATGCTGGGCGGCTATAACAAAACCGTGCTGCAGTATGCCAACAAAGGTCTGGCGCAGAATATGGTCTCCCAGGGCGGCGGCTGGTACGATATGTGGAACTACGTGAACGACGCCACCGGCTATCGCGTGATTAACACCGGTCTGATCCCCATTACCGAGAAGTTCTCCATCAACCACGTTCTGACCTGGGGCTCGGCGGATGACATTACCGACTATACCGATAAAACGCGGATGCTGTCGCTGGTCGCCCGCGGGCAGTATCAGTTCACCGACTACGTGCGCCTGATTGGCGAAGTCGGCGGTTTCTATCAGAAAGACAGCTATAACAATGGCACCAGCTACAAACAGGCCGGTGAGAAATATACCATTGCGCTGGGCCTGGCGGACGGGCCGGACTTTATGTCACGCCCGGAATTACGTATTTTCGCGTCGTATCTGAATGATTCCGAAGATGGTAAACCGTTTGAAGACCAGACGGCGAATAATACCTGGAATTTCGGCGTACAGGTTGAAGCCTGGTGGTAATCGCGCACGGCTAAGACTCATACGTTATTTTTATCTCCTGCTGTAAGACTGTTAATTATCTTCCGGTAAACTTTATTGCCACTGCTGTCTTTGTCTTATTTTCGGGATAACCTGTTTTCAGGTTATCCCGTTTTATTTATTTCCGCGCGGCAAAATGGTCATCCAGCAATTGACGTAGCGCATCGGACTGCTTACCGAAAATAGCATGAACCTGCTGGCCAAGAATAATGACACCCAGCGCGCCCTGCTGCTGTAATGCGTCCGAGTCCACGGCTGCCAGATGACGAACCGTTACCCGCAGACGGGTAATACAGGCGTCCACTTGGGTAATATTCGCTTCACCGCCGAAGGCCTGAACCAACGCCTCGATTTGCTGTTTTTCCGCTTCGCTTAACGGCTGTGCCGGACGTGCAGGAGAGAAATAGTGCAGGAAAGATTTTAAACTCACCATCATAAACTCCAGGGTAATAGATACAAAAAAGCCTGCTCGGCAGAGCAGGCGTGGAGAAAAAAGGATTAGGCGTGGCGACGGAGAATACGGCAATCCCATGCTGACAGGGTAAGCGGGTCCGACACCGCCGCGTCGGTCAGGCAATCCCGATACCCTGACGGCAGGCTCAGGGTATGGCTTTGCGCGCTGTAGTTCTGCAGGAAGACAAACGTGCTCTCACCGTCGGTGCGCGCAGTAGCCACCACGCCGGGCGGTAAATCCGCCGCGATCGCCCGCGGTAGCGCCAGCTCCTTGCTCAGGGCGGCAAAGAAGTCGCGCTGGAAGGCCAAATCGTTGCGGGAGGCCACATGCCAGGCTTTACCTTTCCCGAAGCCGTTCACCGTCACCGCTGGCCTTCCGGCATAAAAATCATCCCGGTAGGTGGCCAGCGTCTGCGCGCTTTCGGTATGGATCAGTTCACAGAGATGGCGCACCTGATACGGGCCCTGCAGACCGCACTGATTCCCGGCCAGGCCCTGCACCAGATTAAACTCGCCGTCATTCAGGCAGTCGATCTCTTCCGCCCAGATGCCCAGCAGATTGCGCAGCGGGCCCGGGAAGCCGCCGAGATAGCAGAGATCGGATTCGTTGACGATGCCGGTCCAGTAAGTGGTCACCAGATGGCCGCCGCTGGCGACAAACGCCTCCGCCCGCGCGGCAAAGCCGTCGCGCACCATGTATAACATCGGGGCAATGACCAGCCGGTACGGCGTTAAAGCAGCGTCGGCGTCAATCACATCGACGGCGATGCCCTGCTCCCAGAACGGACGGTAGTGCTCATTGACCGTCTTCTCATACTCCATCCCCAGATTGCGCGGTCCCTGGGCGTCATCGAGCGCCCAGCGGTTCTGCTGGTCGAAGATAATCGCCACTTTCGCCTCGGTGCGACAGCCCCGGACCTCCGGTAGCTTGCTCAGTATCTCACCGAGTTTGCTGACTTCACGGCCAATACGGGTATCGATGTGCCCGACATGGTCGACCACCGCGCCGTGAAATTTCTCAACCGAACCGCGACTTTTCCGCCACTGGAAATACTGCACCGAGTCGGCGCCATGCGCCACCGCCTGCAGCGAGGAGAGAATATGCATGCCCGGTTTCTTCAGTTTGCTGGTCGGCTGCCAGTTAGTCGCGCCCGGCGTGGACTCCATCAGCACAAACGGCTGGCCGCCCTTCAGGCTGCGCATCATGTCGTGATACATCGCGGTGTAGCAGGCCAGCGCGGTTTCGTCTTTATCGCGGTGCCACATCGGATAGCTGTCCCACGAGATAAAGTCCAGCACCTCCGCCAGCTGCCAGTAGTCGTAATCGTAGAAATACTCCATAAAGTTGGTGGTCACCGGCAGGGCGGCATTCGCCGCCTTCAGCGGGGCGATTTCATGGCGGCAGAAATCGGTCACCTGGGCGGTATTAAAGCGATGCCAGTCCAGATTCAGACCGTGGATCGACACCTCGCCCTGCGGCGCAGGCGATTCAATCTGCGACCAGTCGCTATAGGTATGGCTCCAGAAGGTGCTCCACCAGGCCTGGTTGAGGTTCTCCAGGGTCTGATACCGCGCCTTCAGCCAGCCGCGAAAGCGGGCCTGGCAGAGATCGCAATGGCATTCGCCGCCATATTCATTGGAAATATGCCAGCCCAGCACCGCCGGGTGCGCAGCATAGCGCTCCGCCAGCAGGCTATTAATTTTCAGGGTCTTCTCACGATAGATCGGCGATGACATACAGTGGTTGTGACGGCCGCCGTGCAGGGCCGGCACCCTATCGCGCCCCACCCGCAGAACCTGCGGATAGCGTTGAGACATCCACGCTGGACGCGCGCCGCTCGGCGTGGCCAGAAATACATGAATGCCGGCGGCATACAGTTTATCGAGAATAGTATCCAGCCAGGCGAAATCAAATACCCCTTCGCGCGGCTCAAGTTTCGCCCAGCTAAATATGCCCACCGACATCACATTGCATTTTGCCTGCTGCATCATGGCAATGTCTTTATCAATAATGTCGGGGTCATTCTCCCATTGTTCCGGATTATAATCCGCGCCATGCAGCAGCGTATTAACCTTTGGATGTAAAGGTGCAAATTTATTCATAATAAACTTCCTGAAAAGAACGACAAATAATTAATTAAATACTTTTACCGACGGCAGTACTTTTCCCTGGCAGTCAAATAGCGCCTGATTTTCCCGCGCATTACCCTCTTTCCATTCGTCATGGATATATTTCATCCCCGCCGGGGTGGCCCAGGTATTTCCCGGCACAGCAATCCACGTCGGCTCCCAGTAAAAAATACCTTTGCCGCGCTGGTCGGGAACATCTATTACGGCCTGCATCAGATCGTGGATATAGCGATATTGCCCCTGCACGGTGGCGGGATAGCCTCCGTCCTTTTCCTCTTTGGCCTGAAAACTGTTTTCCGCGTTATCGCAGTTAGCCAGGGTATAGGCATAGGCCGCCTCGACGACAATGACATCTTTGTTATAGCGTTTGCTGATGTCATCCATATTGGCCTTCAGGGCGCTGATCGGCCCGTTCCAGTAGGTGTACATCGACAAACCAATCACGTCATAGGGCACATGCCGTTTCTCTATTTCGTCAAACCACCAGCGGAAGGTATCGTTCTTGGTCCCTTCAGCCAGATGCAGCATGATTTTCACCTGCTCGCCATTGCGCAGATTCGCCTTCAGACCATCAATGGCCGCGTTCAGCAGCCCGGCCAGCCGGTCGAACTCGCCGCCCCCCTGCCCCCAGCTTTTCCCTTCCGGCCACAGCATACCGCCGTTGATCTCATTGCCGATCTGCACCATATCCGGCAGGACGCCCGCCTGCTTAAAGCGGGCGATGGTATCCCGGGTATAGTCATGAATCGCCGTTTTCAGCTGCGGATAATCCATCTTTTCCCAGGCCTTCGGTTTGAACTGCTTGCCGGGATCGGTCCAAAAATCGCTGTAATGGAAGTCGAGCAGCAGCTTCATTCCCTGGGCTTTCGCCCGTTTCGCCAGCGCCAGGGTAGTGGCCAGATCGTTATTCCCGCCGCCATAGCCCTCGCCGCTTGCCGATTGCGGATCCACCCACAGGCGGAGGCGAACATAGTTGACGCCGTTCTCTTTCAGAATGGCGATCGGATCCTTACGCTGGTTATTCTGGTCGTAGAAAATTGCCCCGTGCTTTTCGGCATCCAGCAGCGTGGAGATATCCGCGCCTTTAATAAAGTCCGCCGGCATACCCTGAAAGGCGCGGGTTTCAAGCGCGTCCGCTGCCAGCGAAGGGAGGGAAAAACTGCATGCCAGACAAACCGCAAGCCATGCGGGTGTAAATCTTTTCATGTGCTTATCCTTTAGTACTGCCCGAGGTCAGGCCGGAGACGAAGTATTTTTGTAACGCCAGATAGAGGATCGCGACCGGCACGGCAATCAGCACCGCCCCCGCCGCGTAGGTGGTGTAGCTGGCCCCCATTTTTTGCGCCACCAGGTTATACAGACCGATAGGCAGCGTGTATTTATCCGGGGTACGCAGGATGGTGCTGGAGAGGATGAAATCCCCCAGCGGGCCGGTGAAGGAGAACAGCGCCACCACCGCGAGGATCGGCCTCGACAACGGCATGATGATCTCAATAAAGATGCGAAAGCTACTGGCGCCGTCCATGCGGGCGGACTCATCCAGATCTTTAGGGATCGCGTCGAGATACCCCTTCATCAGCCAGGTGTTCATCGGGATCATTCCCCCGACGTAGATCAGCACCAGCGCCAGATGGCTGTTTATCAGGCCAAGCAGTTGCGACAGCACAAAGATGGCAATCAGCGCGGAAAACTGCGGGATCATCTGCAGCAGCAGGAACAGCATCAGCCCGTTCTGCCGCCCTTTAAAGCGGAAGCGGGAGAAGGCGTAAGCGGTAAAGCTGACGCTAATCAGGGTCAGCACCATGGTCAGAAAGCTGATTTTCATCGAGTTCCAGTACCAGGTGAGGTAATTCACATTGCCATTGAACAGATCGGCATAGTGCTGGAACGACAGGTTTTCCGGAATGATCGAGGTACTGAGCAGGCTATTGCCGGCGTTCAGCGACGCCCCGACGGTCCAGACCAGCGGGTAGATAATCACCACCGAGACCAGGATAACCACCAGCCAGGTGAGAGAGAGTCGGATCCACTTTTCGCGTTTAATACTGGGTGATTGAGCCATGTTGCTTCCCTTACGCCATGTCGTCATTTTTGAAGGATTTGGTGGCGCGGAACTGCCACAGCGCCAGGCCGACGACGAAGATCGACAGCAGGATAGTGATGGTCGCCGCGATGGCGTACTGCGACGAGGACATCGTCAGCTTATAGATCCACGACACCAGAATATCCGTCCCGCCGGCGTTAGATCCCGCCACCGCAGGGCCGCCGTTGTTAAACAGATAAATAATGTTGAAATTATTAAAGTTGAAGGTGTACTGGGTGATGATGATCGGCGCGATCGCGTACAGCACCAGCGGCAGGGTGATGGTGCGCAGGCGGGTAAAGGCGCTGGCGCCGTCCATCGTCGCCGCTTCATACAGATCGTCCGGGATCGCCTGCAGCACGCCGGTGGTCATGGCAAAGACAAACGGAAAGCCAAGCCAGGTCTGCATCATGATCAGCGCGGTTTTGGTCCAGAACGGATCGGTTAGCCATGCCTTCGGGCTGATGCCGAAGAATGACAGGATCGCGTTGTTAATCACCCCGAAGGAGTCATTGAACATCCCGGCAAAGACGAGGATAGTGACAAACCCCGGCACCGCCCACGGCAAAATAAAGATGGTGCGGATCAGCGGCTTAAAGCGCAGATCTTTTTGGTTCACCAGAATCGCCAACAGCACGCCCACCGTACACTGCAGGGTGGTCGCCAGCAGCGTCCACACCACGGTCCACTGCAGCACATCCAGGAAGGTGGAGCGCCAGATGGAGAGGGTGAAAATATTGACGAAGTTTTTCAGCCCCACCCAGTCCACCAGCTTCGCCGGCGGCGTGTGGTACAGGTTGTAGTTGGTGAAGGCGATGGCAAAACCAAACAGAATGGGAAAGATCACCACAAAGACCAGCAGAATAAAGCCCGGGGTGATCATCAGGTACGGGAAGCCGTCGCTCAGCAGCATCTGGTACTGCTTACGCACGCTGTTCAGCGCGACCCCTTCATCGCGTTTTTTGCCGTTCAGCCACGCGTCCCGCAGCGAGAGAAAATAGATCAGCACGCCAAAAGCGACGATCAGCACGCTGATAATCCCCTCCGCTAACAGGAAGATAGAGTTATCCCGGGGCACCTCTTCACCCAGGGTATAGAGCCCCCACAGCCCCTCGCGCAGGAAATCGTAAAAAATACCCAAAAAGCTGCTCAGCAGCACCAGGAAGACCAGCCCCTTCAGCCACTGGCGATGATAAAACTGGCCGAAACCCGGCACGATTGCCAGCAACAGGCCGCACCACGCATGGCGCCCGGGCCCGCGCGCGTCGCTAAAATTTTCGCTGGAATGGATGCTCACACTCGACTCCTTCTACAAACGGGAGGTCCCCCTCCCGCTCGGTGACTTCACGTGACGGTAAATTACTGATTGCTGGCCTGCATCGCTTCAATCTGCATCTTGATCTGTTTCACCGCATTATCGAGCGCGGCCTGCGGCGCCTGCTTGCCGGTGAGGCTCAGTTCAAGCGCGGCATTGGCCGGCCCCCACACTTCCCCCATCTCCGGAATGCCCGGCATAGCCATCGCCCGAGCCGACTGAACGGCGACGGCGCTGGCCTTTTCGTCATTTTTAATCACCGGGTCGTCAATCATCGCCTTCAGCGGCGGGATTTCGCCGGTGGCGACATAGCGGGCTTTTACATACTGCGGCTGGTTGATGAACTCGATAAACTGTTGCGCCAGCGCCTTGTCTTTACTCCAGGTCGATACCACGTAGCCCTTAACGCCGAGGAAGGAGCTCATTGGCTTGCCGTCCGGCAGGGTCGGCAGCGGCACCACGCCATAGTTGATACCGGCGGCTTCATACGGCTGGAAGGCCCAGGGGCCGTTGATCACCGCCGCCGCTTTTTTCTCGGTAAACAGCGAATCAATGGCGTTCAGCCCGTTATCGCCGAGGATCCCTGCGGGGAAGGCCTTCTCGGCATAGAATTTTTTCAGGAAGGTCACGGCTTCCACGGCGCCGGGCGTATTGAGCCCCACCTGCTGCGGATTAAAACCGCCGCCGTCGTTCTTCGCGAAGATATAGCCGCCCATCGGGCCAATCGCCCCCCAGCTGTAGTAGATCTGATCAAACT
Source organism: Klebsiella sp. 2-CIP_Kleb. (assembly GCF_050378715.1). Classification (NCBI taxonomy): domain Bacteria; kingdom Pseudomonadati; phylum Pseudomonadota; class Gammaproteobacteria; order Enterobacterales; family Enterobacteriaceae; genus Klebsiella; species Klebsiella sp. 2-CIP_Kleb. The sequence goes on along the minus strand of NZ_JBNRLG010000002.1, from coordinate 223,527 downwards.
TGGCCAGCAGGCCGTATTTGTTCTGCTCGCGCTGGGTCTTCGAGTAGTCCAGCCAGGCCTGCAGACTGTCCAGCGGCTTGTCGATCAGGTCCTTGTTGTAGATAAGCACCAGGGTTTCCACCGCTTTCGGGATCCCATACAGCGCGTTGTCCATGCGGAAGGCGTTGATAGAGGCTGGCGTAAAGGCATCCTGTTTCGCCTGCTCAACGTTGAGCGGCGAGAGAAGTCCCTGAACGACGGCGCCGCCGAGCTGGTCATTCGGGATCACCAGCACGTCCGGCCCAATGCCCGCCGGGCCATCGAGGCGCAGCTTTTCCAGCTGCTGGGCATAAGGCATCTCCTGCAGATTGACCTTCACGTTGTACTGCTTCTCAAAATCGCTGACCGCGGTTTTGATGCCAGTGGATTTTTTAATGTCTTCCCAAACGTTGAGCTGCCCGGCGGCATGCGCCTGCAGGCTGGTAAGTTGCCCCGCCGCGAGGGTGGTAAGGATCAGTGCAGCAAGCGTGTTCTTTTTCATTATCAACCTCATGTGAAGGTATAACAATTTAATGGTTTTTTATTTGACTTACGTCTGCCAGTTAGAAAAAAAATCATTTCAAACTGCCTTGTTACATAGAAAACAGACTCTGGTTCGCTTTTGTTATACGCTACGCTTTGATTGGGGATAAAACTACCATAAGCTGCCAGTTGTGTGATCATCCTTGCAGAAATGAAACGCCGCTGTATGGCGCAAAAACCGCGGAAGTTATAGTCAGGACATGATTTTAGCGCTGTTGAATATCGTCACGCTGATTTGTTACACGTAATACAAACACACTCAAATCAGCGACACGCCAACGGCAAACAACGGCTACTCACTTCGGGGAATGTGGATGTCCAATATACGACTGAGGAATGTCACCAAAAGGTTCGGCAGCACGGTGACGCTGCACCAGGTCAATCTCGATATTGAAGATGGCGAGTTTGCGGTCTTCGTCGGCCCTTCCGGCTGTGGAAAATCGACGCTGTTACGTATGATTGCCGGGCTGGAAGAGGTCAGTGACGGGGAAGTGCTGATTGGCGATGAGGTGATGAACGATGTGGTCCCCGCCCGCCGCGGCGTGGCGATGGTTTTTCAGTCCTATGCGCTCTATCCGCACATGACGGTGGCGGAGAATATGGGCTATGGGCTGAAAGTCAATAAAGTGCCGAAAGCGGAGATCCGTCGCCAGGTGGAAATGGTGGCCAAAACGCTGCAGCTCTCTCACCTGCTGGATCGTAAACCGAAGCAGCTCTCCGGCGGCCAGCGGCAGCGTGTGGCCATTGGCCGCGCTATCGTGCGTAATCCCCGGGTGTTTATGTTCGATGAGCCGCTTTCTAACCTCGATGCCGAGCTGCGCGTCGATATGCGCCTGCATATCGCCCGACTGCACCAGGAGCTGAAGACCACCATGGTGTATGTCACGCACGATCAGGTGGAGGCGATGACGCTCGCCGATAAAATCGTAGTCATGAACTACGGGAAGGTCGAACAAATGGGTTCGCCGATGGCGCTGTACTACAATCCGGTCAACAAGTTCGTCGCCGGTTTTATCGGCTCGCCAAAGATGAACTTTTTGCCGGCCACCGTCAGCGACTGGCAGGCAGAGCGCTTAACGGTCACCCTCGCCCAGGACCAACAGCTCACCCTGAACGTTGCCACCCAACCGCTGAAGCCCGGCGCCGCGATCACGCTGGGGATCCGGCCAGAGCACCTCACGCCGGAAGTCTCCACCGGTACCGTGGTGGAGTTTCAATGTGAAGTGGTGGAGCGTCTGGGCAACAATACCTACCTGTTCGGCCAGTGCTACGGTCACGATAACGTCAAGGTTCTGCTGCCCGGCGACGTCCATTTCCGCCCGTGGCAGAAGATTAATCTGGCCTTCGATGACCGCTTCTGCATGGTGTTTGATGAGAACGATCTGCGCATCAGCGCCGATATCACGGCGCCGGACGCCCACTAAGCCAACATATTGCTGTCATCTGCGCAGCGTATGCTGCGACTGAATGCCGGAATACATCCTGCCCGGCATTCACACCCTCATTTTTATTCTGCTGCATCGGAATCATCCTTCTCTCCCGGCATCGCAGGCTATTGTGATGCCGGTTTTTTTTCCCCGCGCAGCGCGATTTCTCCCGCTGCGCGCGGTTTATCTTTCGCATATACTGATGACACCCGGCGAACGATAAGGACACAGGCATGAGGATCCGGCATCTGATGGCGCTGTTTACAGGAGTGCTGATACTGGCCATCATCCTGCCTATCTCGCTCAGCATCTGGCAGGCGGCGCGGCAGGCCAAAATGCAGTTCTATCGTGAGCTGGATGATTATTCCAACCGTATTGTCGTCCGCACGCTGCAGGTCGCCGATCAGGCCCGGGAAGCACTGCGGGAGGCCGACTCACACTCTGCTGCCTCCTGTAGCCCGGAGCATCTGCTCGCCCTCCGCCGGATCGCCTATACCCATCGCTACGTGCAGGAAGTGCTCTGGCTGGAAGATTCCGTACCGCAATGCTCCTCCCTGGAAGACCATAGCGTTGCGGTGACCTTCCCGCCACCGGACCACATTGCCCCCGACGGCTATCGCACCTGGCTGACCTCGATTAACGATCTTGGCCTTAATCACCAGATGACGGCCATGGCCAGCCGGCAGCATATGGTAATGATCGATCCCATCTCCTTCATTGATGTGGTGCCCGCCAGCGAGGAGAAGATCCATACCATGCTGTTTGGTTTGGACCATCTGAAAATGGTGATCAGCAGCCAGCCGCTGCCGGCGAAGGTCTGGCAACGGATTAAAGATCCGCACCTGAATATGCTGACCCTGGATAATACGGTCTACCGGATCCAGCGCATTCCCGAGCTGGGATCCGGCATTGTGACCTGGTCATCCACGCTGCCGCTACAGCAGCGTATTCGCCAGCAGCTGATCTTCTGGCTCCCTGTCGGCATCTTCACCAGCCTGCTTGCCACCTGGCTGCTGCTGCGCCTGCTGAGACACCTGCGTTCACCGCGCAACAGTATGCTGGACGCCCTCAATTCCCAGGCGATTCAGGTTCACTATCAGCCGATTATTTCATTGCAGGACGGAAAAATCGCCGGGGCCGAAGCGCTGGCGCGCTGGCAGCAACCCGACGGCACCTTTTTATCGCCGGATATCTTCATTCCCCTGGCCGAGCAAACCGGACTGATCACCCAGCTGACGGAAGATATCGTCAGGAAAATTTTTGCCGACCTGGGTCCCTGGCTGAGGCAGCGGCCGGAAGTGCATATCTCCATCAACCTGTCGGTGGATGACTTACGCTCTCCCACCCTACCCAAGCTATTACACGATCAGCTGCAGCACTGGGGGATCGCCGCGGAACAGATTATCCTTGAGATCACCGAGCGCGGGTTTGTTGACCCGGAGACCACCATGCCGGTGATCGCACACTACCGCGAGGCCGGGCACCGCATTTCGATTGACGATTTCGGTACCGGCTACTCCAGCCTGAGCTATCTGCAGAAGCTGGACGTCGACACGCTGAAAATCGATAAATCCTTTGTCGATACCCTCGAGTACCGGCCGCTGACGCCGCACATTATTGAAATGGCCAAGGCGCTCAATTTGGCCACCGTCGCCGAAGGGGTGGAAACCGTAAGCCAGCGCGATTGGCTGAGACAGCATGGCGTTCAGTACGCCCAAGGCTGGCTGTACAGCAAAGCGCTGCCAAAAGAGTCGTTTATTCTGTGGGCGGAAGAGAACCTCCATGCGCATTAAGCGGCAGGCGGCCTGCGCAGAAGGTCAGCGGGCGCGGCCTCTTCGCCGCCCTCTGCCGGAGGCTACTTCAGATAGGATTTAATCACCTGCATCACCGTCTCCAGATCCGCCTCACGCTGCGTCTCGTCTGGCTCTTTCACCACATGGTCGGTGAGATGTCCCTGGATAACCTGCAGCATCATGCCATTGACCGCGCCGCGGATCGCCGCCAGCTGCTGTAGCACCTCAGCGCACTCATGCTCGCGATTAAGCATTTTCTCTAATGCGGTACTCTGCCCCTGAATTTTCTTCAGCCGGGTCAGTAACTTCTTTTTGTCTCTCACTGTGTGTGACATTACGCGATCCACCGTTTTTTTCTGTCCGGGATTACCGACCTGCGTGGTCAGCAACGCCTGCCAGCATACCATGATCCTTTTTATTAGCCGCTTTATCTACTGGGGGGTAGTATTTTACTACTGGGGGGGAGTAGGATAAACGCACTTTTGGCAAGGATCCCGATATGAACGATTTCACTTCCCTTTTGCAGCAGGGCAATGCCTGGCTGTTTATTCCCAGCGCAATACTGCTCGGCGCGCTGCACGGCCTCGAACCCGGGCACTCAAAAACAATGATGGCCGCCTTTATCGTGGCGGTGCGAGGAACCTTAAAACAGGCGGTACTGCTGGGGCTGGCGGCCACGGTTTCGCATACGGCGGTGGTCTGGCTGATCGCCATGGCCGGTCTGTGGTTTGGCCGCGGCTGGAACGCCCAAACCTCTGAACCCTGGTTTCAGCTGGTCTCAGGGATTGTCATTGTGCTGATTGCCTGCTGGATGCTCTGGCGCACCTGGCGCGAATCGCAGCCCCACACGCACCATGATCACCACCACGAACATGATCATCACCACGAACATGATCACCACCATGACCATCACCATGCGTCCTCATCCGCCGCGCCGCTGGTGGCGGAAGAGTGGCAGGATGCGCATCAGCGGGCCCATGCTCAGGAGATTAACCGGCGCTTCGATGGCCGCCAGGTGACCACCGGGCAGATCGTGCTGTTTGGCCTGACCGGCGGGCTGATCCCCTGCCCGGCGTCCATTACCGTGCTGCTTATCTGTTTACAGCTGAAGAAATTCTCGCTGGGCGCCACGCTGGTGCTGGGCTTTAGCGTCGGTCTGGCGCTGACGCTGGTGGCTTCCGGGGCTATCGCCGCCCTGAGCATGAAACATGCCGCCCGCCGCTGGCCGTGGCTTAACGACCTCTCGCGCAAGGCGCCCTGGATCTCAGGTTTACTGATTATTGTGGTGGGGATCTACATGATGCTTCATGGCCTGAGCGGTCTGTAAACCACAAAGCGCCCTCTTCTTGACGACGAGGGCGCGGGTTCCCTTCAGGAGACGCTCTCCCGGGGAGTGTTGACCGCGTTGCGGTTGACGGGCTGACTGAACCACGGCAGGCACAGCTGGATAAGCGGTCCAATCGACAGCGCGTAAATGACGGTTCCGACGCCAAACTTGCCCCCCAGCAGACAGCCAATCAGCAGCACGGAAAGCTCGATCGCCGTCCGGATACCGCGCAATGACCAGCCGGTGCGAGCGTGCAGGCCGGTCATCAGGCCATCGCGCGGACCCGGGCCAAACCCCGCGCCAATGTACATCCCGGTGGCGATAGCGTTCAGCACAATCGCCACCACCAGCAGCACACTGCGCGCCACCAGCGATTCCAGCGGCGGCAGGACGGCCAGCGTGGCGTCCGCCGCCAGCCCCAGCACGATCACATTGCTCACCGTACCGAGCCCCGGCATCTGCCGGATCGGGATCCATAGCAGCAGCACCGCGGCGCCGGTCAGAATAATCACGGTCCCGAAACTGATCCCCAGCTGTTTAGCCACTCCAAGATGAAAGACGTCCCACGGATCGGCGCCGAGATTAGCATGCACGAAGAGCGCCGTGGACACGCCGTAGAGCACCAGACCGATATATAACTGCAGCAGGCGACGAAGCATATTTTTTCCTCAACATCATTGCGAATGCCCTCATCATCAGCAAAAATGGACTGATAATTAATGGCCAGTTTTGGAAAAGTGGATCGCTATGTCAGCCCGACGCTTTGGAACACAGTCCCTGGTACGCCTGCTCGGCAACTGGCAGGAGTCCAGTTCTCGCACACCGCTATGGCGCCAGCTGGCGGAAGCGCTCCGCCTGCTGATCCTCGATGGCCGTCTGACGCTACAGACGCGCCTGCCCGGCGAGCGCGAGCTGGCGGCGGCCCTCAACGTCAGCCGGACGACCATCGCCAGCGCCCTCGGCCAGCTGCGGGAGGAGGGATTTATCCAAAGCCGCCAGGGGAGCGGGTCGCGCATTGTTTTGCCGGAACGCCCTGCCGACCTGCCGTCGCCCTCTGCGACTCCCTCGACGATCAATCTCTCTACCGCCGCCCTCAGCGCCGGTCCGGAGGTCCATCAGGCCTTCCAGCATGCCATGACCCTGTTGCCGCCCTATCTCGCCCAGACCGGTTACGATCAGCAGGGGCTCCCGGTGCTACGGGAAGCGATTGCCCGGCGCTACAGCGAACGTGGCCTGCCGACGCGGCCCGATGAAGTGATGGTGGTCAACGGCGCGCTCAGCGCCTTCGCGCTGATCCTGCGTCTGTTCACCGGCCCCGGTGACCGGGTGGTCATTGATGCCCCGACCTATCCAATGGCCATCAGCGCCATTCAGGGCGCCTCCTGCCGGCCCATTGGGGTCGCACTCCCACAGCAGGGGTGGGACTGCGATGGATTCGCGGCGATCATTGCGCAGACCGCGCCGCGTCTGGCATGGCTGATGCCGGATTTTCACAACCCCACCGGGCGCTGTATGGATGCCCTCACCCGCCAGCGGGTCGCGGACATCGCGGCCAGGACGCGAACAACGCTGGTGATCGATGAGACCATGGTCGACCTTTGGTATAACGCCCCGCCCCCGCCGCCGCTGGCCTGCTTTAATCCCGACGCCGCGGTGATCACCATCGGTTCGGCCGGGAAAAGTTTCTGGGGGGGACTGCGCATCGGCTGGATCCGCGCCAGCACGCGAACAATCGCCTCGCTTATTCAGGCCCGCGACTCTCTGGACTTGGGTACGCCGCTGCTGGAGCAGCTGGCCTGCAGCTGGCTGCTGGCAAACGCCGCCACGCTGCTGCCGCCGCGACGGGAGATGCTGAAGGCGCGCCGGGACATGTGCGAAGAGCTGATGAAAGAGTATTTTCCCCGCTGGCGCTTTACGCCACCGGAAGGCGGGCTCTCTTTTTGGGTGGAACTCCCTGACATGCTAGCCACTTTGTTCTCTGCGCGTGCGGAAAGCCAGGGGATCCATATCGGCACCGGCACGCGGTTTGGTCTGGAGGGCGCGTTCGATCGCTATTTACGTCTGCCGTTTACGCTGCCGGATGAAGCATTGCGCCAGGCCTTCTCCACGCTACAACCATTGTGGCACAGCCTTGCAGAACAGCGGGAAAGTGCGCGTTTGCGGAAAATAATATAAGAAAATATCGACGGGCTGGCTTCAGCCCGTCAAAAGTCCGTCATCCATGAGGTATATGAGATGTTTTTATAAAATTGCCTGGGTATCCTGCCATCTGGTTATGGCAACCCGGTGACGGAAATAAGGCAATTTCATTAATGCTGGCGCGGAATAGGAAACCCTTTCAAGGAAATAATAAAGCCATCTTCATCTTTTTTAATTTTAGCGCCGGTGTCACACCAGTCGGAGGCAATGCGAAAGAACTCATCACTACCGATATTCCAGTTCAGGCGAACGTGTTTCACGTATCCTGAGCGCAACATATCGCAGGCTTCGCTATAGTTGCTGGCTGTAGAGAATTGTTGTTTCATTTTTTCTTCTTCAGAAGTTTTCTTAATGCTTTGATTTCTTTAGGGGTTAATGGCGTCGCTTCCTCTTCGGTATGCTGGCTGTCAATGTCCTCTTCCGTCACCCCCGCCTCATCTGCTGACGCCTCCAGCTGAAAAGCCAGCTGCAGCAGCTTTTCCGTTGCCGTACCCAGGTTCTCGTTATTCACTTCCGCATAATGACGCAACTTCTCTTTTAACTCAGCGTCAATTTTTACATTCAAAACCACTGTGGTCATAGCTACGCTTCCCGTGCAATAAAATCATCATAATTAATACACGAAGTTAACATGCTGATCCAGAGATATATTTTATAGCATGGATCTGGCAACAAATTCCCACCAATAAGATGCGCTTTATTTATGACACGCAAATGACATTAATATTTCAGTAGCATTTCAGATTTATGACAAGTAAATATTATGGTATAAGTAGAGGGTGTTTTAGCAACTAAAAATAATATGTGATCTGTATTAGGAATAAATTCTGGCCAGCAGAGAAGACCGCACAAATACAAGGGGAAAATTACGAAGGCCGAAATGGGTGGGGGCCCTGCCAGCTACATCCCGGCACACACGTCGTCTGCTCTGGCTGCTTCCTTCCGGACCTGACCTGGTAAACAGAGTAGCGTTGCGGGAGAACCAACAGAGCCCCCATTGAGAGCGTTGTTACCCAACGCGCTGGCGCATTATCCCTGCTGACCTGGTGAATTGCAAGCACGCCCCGACTGCCTGCTGGTTTATTGCGCAATAATGCGAATAAAACCAGTCACTCACGCTCAACCTGTGAGATTGCGAGCGCGCGCTCAGCACACAGTCGGGATATCCACCATACTTAGCCATCTTGCGTCCCCTTTTATCATCAGCACCTTGTCTCGACGGTAATCGAATGACTGACTCATCACCACAGACCATCACTCTGCCTTTACCCGCCATTGAAGGGATGACCATCGCCTTTCAGGGGGTGAATTATCTGCGCCCTGAAAAAATGCTCGACTTCGTGACCATTACTCAGGCGCCGGTGCGGGCGGTCACGCCGCTGGCGCTGCTCTATTCCACCGTCGGCGTCCTGCGCCAGGTGGAACTGCGCAAGCTACCGGTCTACATCAGCGGTCGGGTGGTATACCCCATCTCGTCGTTGACCATGCCGGGCCTGCGCGCGAAGCTGATCATCAACGCGACCTCGCAGCGGTTAAAATTCCTTGAGAGCCTCATCGCCAGTTCACCTTCCGACAATGTCCATGGCATGCAGATCCTCGGCCTCGCTCTGACGTTCACCGTCGAACAGCCCGCCTGATCGGGCAGGCTGTACAGCCTGAAGATCAGCGCTTATGCTGGCGTTTTTCGGGTAACAGGACTGAATATGGATCCGCACGATACATTTCCCCAACGTGTCTGGCACATTGTGGCGTCGATACCGGAAGGGTATGTCACGACCTATGGCGATGTCGCCAGGCTGGCCGGTTCGCCGCGCGCGGCGCGCCAGGTGGGCGGTGTGCTGAAGCGTCTGCCGGAAGGGTCCACTCTGCCCTGGCATCGGGTGGTCAATCGCCATGGCGATATCTCCCTCACCGGCCCCGATCTGCAGCGGCAGCGTCAGGCGCTGCTGGCCGAAGGGGTGCAGGTCTCCGGCGGCGGCCATATCGATCTCCAGCGCTATCGCTGGGTTTACTGAAGACCAAAAAAAAGCCCCCATTCGGGGGCTTAGCGAGCTTACTGTGCGACAGGCACGGCGGTCTGCTGAACCGGAACCAGCGTCAGGTCGGCATGGGTGCCCCCCTGGTTGATCACCGTCTGCACGGTATCGGTAATGAACATCAGCTGGCCGTTAACCGTAATCGCTGCGCTCAACAGAATGCGGGCGTTCGGTTGAATATCTGCCGGGTTGTAAGGCAGTGCAAAGTTGAATGGCGCCTGCTTGCCTTCGGTACGCACCGCTTTTTGCGACAATACGCGGGCTGGCGCATCGGCCAGAGAAGCATCCGACAGGGTCACCGTCAGCACCGCATCCGGCGGCAAAGCGATTCTCTGGCGGATATTAATCGTCCCCGTGACGCTCGGCTGCTGCTGCGCCACGCTCAGCGTCGCAATACCGTAAGGGTCGGGTGCGGCCGCCTGCGTCGAAGAATTGTTCGAGTGGTGATTAGCACAGGCGGTCAGCGTCGCGGCGACGGCTAAGGCACTAAACATATAGGCAAATTTCATGATGTTCTCCTTATCATCCCTTAATACCCAGGAGGATGTTCCGCCGCTTCGCCGGCAGGAACTTTCGTGTCGTCAATAAGTGTGGCACAGATCGCAGATTTCTTCCTGTTGACCGGTTGTTATTCAGATTATTACACCCATCGGACCACTTGCGATTCCAGGTTATACTTTGCCACATTACGCGCGCGGCGCCGCCATTGTTAACTGAGGAAAAGTATGAGTCAGGCACTCTCTAACCTGCTGGCATTATTAGATTTGGAAAAAATTGAGGAAGGGTTGTTCCGTGGACAGAGCGAAGACCTGGGATTGCGCCAGGTTTTTGGCGGCCAGGTGGTGGGCCAGGCGCTGTATGCGGCAAAAGAGACCGTGCCCGTTGAACGTCTGGTGCATTCGTTTCACAGCTACTTTCTGCGCCCCGGCGACAGTCAAAAACCGATCGTCTACGATGTGGAGGTGCTGCGCGACGGCAACAGTTTTAGCGCCCGCCGGGTCGCCGCCATCCAGAACGGGAAGCCGATCTTCTATATGACCGCCTCCTTCCAGGCGCCAGAGCACGGCTATGAACATCAGAAAGCGATGCCGGCCGCCCCCTCCCCTGATGGGCTGCCTTCGGAAACCGACATTGCCCGCAAGCTGGCGCATCTCCTGCCGCCGCAGGTGAAAGACAAATTCCTCTGCGATAAGCCGCTGGAGATCCGGCCGGTGGAGTTTCATAACCCGATGAAAGGCCATATCGCCGAGCCGGTGCGTCAGGTGTGGCTGCGCGCCAACGGCGCCGTTCCCGACGATCTGCGCATTCATCAGTATCTGCTGGGCTATGCCTCGGACTTTAACTTCCTGCCGGTGGCGCTGCAGCCGCACGGCGTTGGTTTCCTTGAGCCCGGCATGCAGGTCGCCACTATCGATCACTCGATGTGGTTCCATCGGCCGTTTAATATCAATGAGTGGCTGCTGTACAGCGTCGAAAGCACCTCGGCCTCCAGCGCCCGCGGCTTCGTCCGCGGCGAGTTCTACACCCAGGATGGCACGCTGGTTGCCTCAACGGTGCAGGAAGGGGTGATGCGCAACCGCAACGCATAAAAAAAGCCTCCCCTACGGGAGGCTTTTTGCTACATGGAGAAGGGTTTTCTGTCAGGCGTTGTAAGCGTTTTCGCCATGGCTGTTGACGTCCAGCCCTTCGCGCTCCTGCTCTTCCGGCACGCGCAGCCCTACGGTCATATCCGCTACTTTGTAGCCGATAAAAGCGACGACGCCGGACCAGACCACGGTAATGCCGATACTTTCCAGTTGCACCAGCAGCTGATGGCCCATGGTGACGCCTTCCGCATAACCGACGCCGCCCAGAGAAGTCGCCGCGAAGATACCGGTCAGAATACAGCCGACGATGCCGCAGACGCCGTGAACGCCGAAGACGTCGCAAGGGTCATCCACACGCAGCCAGCGTTTCAGCGCAGTCACGCCCCAGATACCCGCCAGGCCAGAGGCGATACCGACGATCAGCGCGCCGCCGACACCGATATAACCACACGCCGGCGTAACGCCAACCAGACCGGCAATTGCCCCGGAGCAGGCGCCCAGCAGTGAAGGTTTGCCGCGCAGAGCCCATTCGCCAAAGGTCCACGCCAGGATAGCAGCGGCGGTCGCCACGACGGTGTTAACGAACGCCAGGGCCGCGATTTCATTCGCTGCGCTGGCAGACCCGGCGTTGAAACCGAACCAACCCACGTAGAGGATAGCGGTGCCGGTGAACACCATCGGCAGGTTATGCGGTTTGAACGCTTCTTTGCCGAAGCCCACGCGTTTGCCCATCATATACGCGCCCACCAGCCCGGCGACCGCGGCGTTGATGTGCACAACGGTGCCGCCGGCGAAATCCAGCGCGCCATGCGTCGCCAGCAGACCGCCGCCCCAGACCATATGCGCAATCGGCACGTAGGAGAGCGTCATCCACACCACCACGAAAATCAGCACGGCGGAGAAACGGATACGTTCAGCCAGCGCCCCGACGATCAGCCCGACGGTGATGCAGGCGAACGAGCCCTGGAAGGCGACGTGGATATACTGATAGAAGGTGCCCATCAGCGCTTTCAGTTCAATATTTTTCAGCATAACCCAGTCAAAGCTGCCGAAGAAGCTGCCGCCGGTGCCGAAGGCCAGAGTATAGCCATAAATGACCCACAGTACGCAGACCAGGCCAAAGGTGACAATCACCTGCGTCAGCATGGAAAGAACGTTCTTACCGCGGATCAGACCGCCGTAAAACAGCGCAATCCCCGGGATAGTCATAAACAGAACCAGCGCGGTGCAAATCATCATAAACGCGTTATCGGCTTTGTCCGCCACCGCAGGCGCGGCCATCGCCAGCCCCGGAAGAAGGGCTAATGCCCCCAGACCCGATTTCATTGTTGCCATTTTCATTGTTTCGTTCCCCATCACTGTGTGGTCTGGAAATTACAGTGCCGCTTCGTCAGCTTCGCCGGTACGGATGCGAATGACGCGCTGCAATTCAGCGACAAAAATTTTGCCGTCGCCAATTTTTCCGGTGTAAGCCGCTTTGCTGATGACATCGATAACTTCATCCAGCTGATCGTCGGCGATCGCCACATCAATCTTCACTTTTGGCAGAAAGTTGACGCTATACTCGGCGCCGCGGTAGAGCTCCGCATGTCCTTTCTGACGGCCAAATCCTTTGACTTCAGTGACCGTCAGGCCCTGAATGCCGATGGAAGACAAGGCTTCACGCACGTCTTCCAGTTTGAATGGTTTGATTACCACGGTAACCAGCTTCATAAGTCCCCTCCAGTCAGTATTCGGTAATGGCCGCAGCTAACACGATGGATATAAAGCAAGGGCTATGCCAGAAATGAAAAAAGGCCGCTGAGCGGCCCTTTGATGGCAAAAAACAGGCGAGAGGTCAGGCATTAGCCGGCGTAAAGGCATTTAACGGGCAAAAATGCACCACAGCGGTGCATTTGATGTAACGTTTTTGCACCACGACAGGCCGCCCAGCCTTCGCTGCCTGCTGGTGGTGCATCAGGCGCTGAGCGACTCTTCTCTGACGCTGGCCGCCAGCTCTTCACCAGCCAGCTGTAGCTGATACATCTGCCAGTAGCGGCCTTTCGCCGCCAGCAGCTGCTGGTGGTTGCCCCGCTCGACGGCCTGACCACGATGCAGAACCAGAATGGTATCCGCCTCGACGATGGTCGACAGCCGATGGGCGATAACCACCAGGGTGGTATGCTGGCGAACCTTCGCCAGCGCCTGCTGAATCGCCTGCTCGGTACCGGAGTCGATGTTTGCCGTCGCCTCATCCAGAATCAGTACCTGCGGGGTGTCCACCAGCACGCGCGCCAGCGCCAGCAGTTGCTTCTGTCCGACGGAGAGATTATTGCCCTGCTCGCCCAGTTGGGTGTACAGGCCGTCGCTCATGCTGCGCGCCACCGCCGCCAGCTGCACCGCCTCCAGCGCTTCCCAGACCTGGGTTTCGCTGATGTCCCGGCCCAGCGCGACGTTGGCATAGAAGGTATCCGCCAGCACCACCGGATCCTGTTGCACCATCGCGATGCCCCGACGCAACGCGCTGTGGCTGAGAGAAGCGAGCGGCCGGCCATCGATGCGGATCTCCCCGTGGGTTAACGGGTAATAGCCCATCATCAGACTGGCGAGGGTACTCTTCCCGCTGCCGGTATGCCCGACCAGCGCCACAAAGCTGCGGGAAGGGATATCCAGCGTGATATCCTGGAGGACCAGACGATCGCCGCGGTAGGCAAAGGAGAGATGGTCGATTTCCACTCGACCGCTGCTCAGCGGCGCATCATCGGCGCCCCACGCCTGGCGTGGACGATCCATTAGCTCGAAAACGCGTTCGCCGGCGACCACCGCCTGCTGCAGCATTGACTGCTGGGTGGTCAGCTCAATGAGCGGCTCGTTAAGGCGTCCGAGATAGCTGATAAACGCATACAGGACCCCGACCTCAATCGTGCCCGCCGCGCTAAAGCCGAACAGCATCAGCAGCCCGCACAGCACCAGCGAGGAAAAAAGACTCAGCAGCGGACGCAGCAGAAAACCGTCGAGGCGTAGCGTCTGCATCCGCGCCAGGTAGTGGGCGTAGCTGGCCTCACGCATCCGTTCGCCAAAACGCGCCTGCTGGCGGAACTGCTGAATGACCCCCATGCCGTTGATCACTTCGTTAAAGCCATCGTTGATGTCGGCAAGCCAGGCGCGTACCCGGCGCACGATCGGCGTGCTATAGCGCTGATAAATGATCATCACGATCAGCACCGCCGGGAAAATCGCGATCGCCACCAGCGCCATCCGCCAGTCGAGGCTAAACATCGCCACCAGCATCGCGCCGATCAGCGCCGCGCTACGCAGCACCGTCGCCACTACCGTCACGTACAGGTCGCGAATGACTTCCGTATCGTTGGTTACCCGGGAGATAAGCTGCCCGACCGGCTGAGTATCAAACTCGCTGAGCGGCTGATGCAGGGCGGCATCCATCACATCGCTGCGTAACTGCTGGACCACGCCAACCGCGGCGCGGTTAAACAGCAGCGACTGGCTATAGTGCAGTAACGCCGCCAGCAGCTGCAGACCGATATAGGCTGCCGCCAAGCCTGCCACCAGCTTCAGCGGCAGAGTATGTTTCGCCACCATATTGTCGATGAAATAGCTGATAAGCAGCGGACCGCTCACCTCTGCCGCCGCCGCGATCCACATCATCGCCACCGCGATGGCCAGCGGCTTACGCCACGGTGAACCATAGGCCAGCAGGCGTTTAAGCGTCGGCCAGAGTTCGGTAAAGCTACGCATCCAGGACCTCCTCTTGCTCCTGGGGAACCTCGTCGAGCGCGGCCTCCAGCTGCTGATAGCGATACATGTCGCGATACCAGCCTGGCTGCACGGCCAGCGCCTCATGGCGGCCGCGCTGGGCGACATGCCCATGCTGCAGCACCAGAATTTCACTGGCCTCGGTCAGCGCCGACAGTCGGTGGGCGCTGATAATCACCGTCCTCCCCTCTCCCCACTGGCGCAGGTTATACAGGATCTGGTGTTCGGTGCGACCATCCACCGCCGATAAGGCATCATCCAGGATCAGAATTTCGGCCTCCAGCAGCAGGGCGCGGGCAATAGAGATACGCTGTTTCTGGCCGCCGGAGAGCATCACGCCGCGCTCGCCCACTTCGGTATCGTACCCCTGGGGCAGACGCAGAATGTCGTCATGCACGCTGGCCAGCCGCGCCACCCGCTCAATCTGTTCCGGCGTCGCGTCCGGTTTTCCCAGCGCGATATTATTGGCGACGGTATCGGAGAATAAAAACGGCGTCTGATTGACCACCGCCAGCCGTTCGCGCCAGCTGTCGAGCTGCAGACGCGGTAGCGGCAGATCGTGAAAGCGGATCTCGCCGCTGGTGACGTCAAAATGGCGCTGCAGCAGGGCCAGAATGGTGCTTTTGCCGGCGCCCGTCGGCCCGCAGATGCCCAACATTTGCCCCGGCTGAAGGGTAAAATTAACCTGTTCCAGTGAAGGTTTGCTCGCCTGCGGATAGATGAAATCGCGGATAGCGACCTGCAGGACGCCGCGGCCTGCCGGCACCGTCTCGGTCCCGTCGTCCACCGCCGGCGCCTCTTCGAGCAGGGTGCGGATACGACCATAGGCCGCGCTACCGCGCTCCACGATGTTAAACATCCACGCCAGCGCCAGCATCGGCCAGATCATCAGGCCAAGGTACATCACGAAGCTGGTCAGCTGCCCCAGCGTCAGGCTGCCGTGGATCACCATCCAGCTGCCGCCGCCGATGGCCAGCAGGTTCGCCGCCCCGATGGCGATATAGATGGTAGGGTCGAAGCGCGCGTCAATTCGCGCCACGCGCATATTTTTCGCTCCGGTATCAGCCGCATCGGCGGCAAACTGCGCCGACTGGCGATCCTCCAGCCCGAACGCCTTAATCATGCGGATGCTGGTCAGGCTCTCCTGCGTGCGATCGTTGAGGCTGGAAAAGGCCGCCTGGGCGACGCGAAAACGTTCGTGAAGGGCATCGCCGTTGCGTTTGATCGCCAGGGCCATCAGCGGCATCGGCAGCAGCGCCAGCAGGGTGAGCTGCCAGCTAATCTGCGTCGACATCACAATCAACACCGCACAGCCCATCACCAGGGAATCCACCAGGGTTAACACCCCTTCACCGGCGGCAAACACCACCCGGTCCACGTCGTTGGTGGCGCGGGCGATCAGATCCCCGGTGCGATGGCGCAAATAGAACGCCGGATGCTGGCGGCTCAGCTGCCGGTAAAAGTCTTCCCGCAGTTCGACCGCCAGCTGGTAAGAGGCGCCGAACAGCAGCACGCGCCAGACATAGCGCAGCAGGTAGACCATCACCGCGATCAGCACCAGCGCGCCGATCCACATCCACACCTTCTCCGCGGTGTAATGTTGTTGCGTCACGCCGTCGACCACAATGCCCACCACCTTCGGCGGAACAAGCTGCAGGACGGCAATAATGGCCAGCAGGGCAATTGCGCCAAGATAGCGGCGCCACTCCCGGCGGAAATACCAGCTGAGTTGTGCAAATAATCGCAAGCAGTAAAATCCTGATTTGTTATGGGTTACGGCGCAATACCGTTATTCGACAGGCAAGGCGGTGGTGTATTTTATCTGTTCCATGGCAAAACTCGAAGTGACATCCGACAGCCCCGGCACGCTGTTCACCAACCGTTTATAAAAGTCGTCATAGCGCTTCATATCGGCCACCTGCACCCGCAGCAGATAGTCATACTCCCCCGCCATCCGCCAGAAGCCGAGCACTTCAGCCATCTGCGTCACTTCGCTCACAAAATGGCAATACCAGTCGCTGCTGTGATGCTGGGTCTTGATCAGGACAAACGCCGTCAGCCCCAGCCCCACCTTTTCCGCATCCAGTAAGGCGACGCGCCCGCGGAGAATACCCTCATCCTCGAGTCGTTTCAGGCGTTTCCAGCAAGGGGTCGTGGTCAGATTAACGGCATCGGCCAGCGCCTGCAAAGAGAGGGTGCAATCTTCCTGCAGCAGCGCCAGCAGCTTACGGTCAATTTTATCTAACATAAGGCCACCAGAGAGAATAATTTACTCCCGCAATTGTAATTGAAAGGTCAAATAGCAACAATTTTTCCCGCACAATCCGCTAAGCTGGGCACAAAATGACAAACAGGAATCCGAGATGAATAGCGCCTGGGTAAAACACGCCATTAGTGAAATTAACGCCGACTATCAGCGTTCCGCCGATACACACCTGATTCGCCTGGCGTTGCCTGGTTTTCCGGGGATCCCGATTTATCTGAAGGATGAAAGTACGCATCCGACCGGTAGCCTCAAACATCGTCTGGCGCGGTCGCTGTTTCTCTATGGCCTGTGCAACGGCTGGATCAAAGAAGGTACCACGATTATCGAATCGTCTTCGGGTTCGACTGCAGTTTCTGAGGCCTATTTCGCCCGCCTGCTGGGGCTGCCGTTTATCGCCGTGATGCCCTCCTGCACCGCCAGACGAAAAATCGAACAGATCGAGTTCTACGGCGGACGCTGCCATTTTGTGCAGAGCGCCTGCGAAATCTACGCGGCTTCCGAAACGCTGGCGCGTGAACTGAACGGCCACTATATGGATCAGTTTACCTTCGCCGAGCGGGCCACCGACTGGCGCGGCAATAACAATATCGCCGACAGTATTTTCCGCCAGATGAGCCATGAGCCGCACCCGCAGCCGTCGTGGATCGTGATGAGCGCCGGCACCGGGGGGACCTCGGCGACCATTGGCCGCTATATTCGCAGCCAGGGTTACGAGACGCAGCTGATGGTTGTCGACCCGCAAAATTCAGTATTCCTCGATTACTGGCAGACCCGCGACGCCAGCCTGCGCAGCCCGATCGGCAGCAAAATTGAAGGCATCGGCCGCCCGCGCGTCGAGCCATCGTTTATTCCCGATGTTGTCGATGAGATGCTGCGCGTGCCGGATGCGGCGAGCGTGGCCACTGCTCTGTGGCTGGAAACGCAGCTTGGGCGAAAAGTCGGCGCCTCGACCGGGACCAACATGTGGGGCGTGCTGCAGCTGGCCGCGCGGATGCGCGAGGAAGGACGCACGGGTTCCCTCGTCACCCTGCTGTGCGACAGCGGCGAGCGTTATCTGGAAAGCTATTACAACCCGCAGTGGGTGGCGGCCAACATCGGCGATATCGCACCCTGGCAGGCGGAGATCGCCCGGCTGGTCGGCAGAACATAAAAAAAGCCAGATAGAATGCTATCTGGCTTGCTGGAAGGGTCTCTCTATTCGGGGGAATAAGGAAGATCAGGATTATCCAGCCAATGCGTTAAAAAATGGGAGACCGCCTGATGCCGGCAGTCGCCAATAACCGGGAGATGCGGCAGCTCGGCTTTCAGCTGCGGCATCGCGTTGCCCATGATGAACCCCCGCCCGACGCTGCGAAGCATCTCGCGATCGTTCATCGCATCGCCGAAGGCCATGCACTCCTGTAGGGAGAGTCCCAGGTGCTGGCTCAGCCTCGCCAGCGCCGCGCCTTTATTGCAGCCAACCGGCAGCACTTCCAGACAGTCCATCGCCGAGAAGCAGAGAAACGCGCGCTGGCCCAGCGCCTCATTCAGTTGGATCCGCAGGCGGCGCAGATCGTCATGATCGCCGCAGAAGCAGATCTTGGTGACATGATGCGCCGACATACGTTTCGGATCGCACAGTTGATAGCGAAACCCGCTGAAGACATGCGCCTTCAGCAGCTCAGGTCTTGCCTGGCCGGTGAACCAACCGCCGTCATTAAACACGTGCATGCTGGCCCGGGTATCCCATCGACTATGCAGCACGTCTTCCGCTACCTCGGGATTGAGATCCTGACGGTACAGCTCCTCCCCTTCCAGCGAGTGGATGCGCGTCCCGTTGCCCGTGATCAGAAATGCGTCCAGGGAAAATTCACCCATCACATGGTGCATCTCCAGCGCATGGCGGCCGGTGGCGAACGTCAGAGTGATATCGCGTTCCCGCAGCCGTTTCAGCGCGGTGAGCGTCTTTTCTCCGAGACGATGGTCCGGCATCAGTAAGGTGCCGTCCATATCAAATGCTGCCAGTTTTGCCATGGTGTTTTCCCCGATGTGTGATGGGCTTCGCTTGTGTTGCAGTATCACCTGGGATATACGGAAGTAATAGTGAATAGATAATATAAATTGTTCCGGGTTTATTGCGGCCCGGTGGGCGACAGCGCTTATGAGACTCTTACACCGTTTAAACCAGTACCAGCGGCTGTGGCAGCCCTCTGCCGGGGCGCCGCAGCAGGTCACCGTCGGCGAGCTGGCGGAACGCTGTTTTTGCAGCGAACGCCACGTCCGTACCCTACTGCGTCAGGCGCAGGAAGCTGGATGGTTAAGCTGGCAGGCCAGCTCCGGGCGCGGCAAGCGCGGCTTGCTCTCTTTTTACAAAACGCCGGAACGTCTGCGCAATGAGATGATGGAGCAGGCGCTGCATAAAGGTCAGCAGCAAAACGCGCTGGAGCTGGCGCAGCTAGCCCCGGTGGAGCTGAAAGCCCTGCTCCACCCCTTTCTGGGCGGTCAATGGCAAAACAATACCCCGACGCTGCGTATTCCCTACTATCGCCCGCTGGAGCCGCTGCGTCCCGGCTTTCTGCCCGGACGCGCCGAGCAGCATCTGGCCGGGCAGATCTATGCCGGGCTGACGCGCTTCGACGAAGGTGACAATATGCCGATCGGCGATCTGGCGCACCACTGGCAGGTCTCCCCTGACGGCCTGCGCTGGCAGTTTTATATCCGCTCCACGCTGTGCTGGCACAACGGCGATGCGGTGGAAACCGCACAGCTGCGGCAGCGCTTACTGCTGCTGCTGGAACTGCCCGCCCTGCGGACCCTCTTCGCCAGCATCAGCCGCATCGATGTCACTCACGCCCAGTGTCTGACTATCACGCTGCATCGTCCTGACTACTGGCTGCCGTTCCGCCTCGCCAGCTATTGCAGCGTGCTGGCCCATCCTGACGATCCGGCCATCGGCTGCGGACCGTTCCGCCTGAAGCGGTTTAGTCCGGAACTCGTCCGCCTGGAGAACCATCCTCGCTACCACCTGCGGCATCCGCTGATCCAGGCGGTGGAGTACTGGATCACCCCCCAGCTCTTCGATCGCGATCTCGGGACCAGCTGCCGCCACCCGGTGCAGATCACTATTGGCGATCGCGAAGAGCTGCATAACCTGCGCCAGGTCAGCAACAGCATCAGTCTTGGCTTCTGCTATCTGACCCTGCGTCACAGCCCTCGGCTTAGCAAAGCGCAGGCCCAGCGGCTGGTATCGATAATTCACTGCTCGTCGTTGCTGGATACGCTGCCGCTCGACGAGGATCTGATTACGCCAAGCCATGAGGTGTTGCCGGGATGGTCCATCCCGCAGGGGCCGGAAAACAGCGCGGTGCCGCTGCCGGCCAGGCTCACGCTGCTCTACCATCTGCCGGTCGAACTCCACGCCATGGCCGAACAGCTGAGACAGCGGCTGGCTGTGCTGGGCTGCGAGCTGACGCTGCTGTTCCATGACGCCAAAAACTGGGAAGGCTGCCAGCATCTGGGGCAGGCCGACCTGATGATGGGCGACCGCCTGATCGGCGAAGCGCCGGAGTATGCCCTGGAGCAGTGGCTGCGCTGCGATATGCTGTGGCCTAATTTGCTGACCGGGGCGCAATATGCCCATCTGCAGGCGACATTAGACGCGGTACAGGCGCAGCCGGAAGCCCGCAGCCGCAACGATGCGCTGCGCAACGTATTTAACAGCCTGATGGAAGACGCCATCATGACGCCGCTGTTTAAATATAACTATCGGATCAGCGCCCCGCCGGGAGTCAATGGCTTGCGCCTCAACGCCCGCGGCTGGTTCGACTTCGCCAGCGCCTGGCTGCCGGCGTCGACGTGACAGAGCTGGTGGTGGCGGGCGTCTGGCGCTACCATATCGCCTTTACTCATTTAGTCAGGAATTGCCATGAAACGCGCCGTAGTTGTCTTCAGCGGAGGACAAGATTCAACCACCTGTCTGGTGCAGGCTCTGCAACAGTATGATGAAGTGCATTGCGTCACTTTTGATTATGGCCAACGCCACCGCGCGGAAATCGACGTTGCGCGCGAACTCGCCCTGAAACTTGGCGCCGTCGCGCATAAAGTGCTGGACGTTACCCTGCTCAATGAACTGGCGGTTAGCAGCCTGACCCGCGATAACATTCCGGTACCGGACTATCAGCCTGATGCCGAGGGCATTCCCAATACTTTTGTCCCGGGGCGCAATATTCTGTTTTTAACCCTGACGGCCATCTACGCCTATCAGGTAAAAGCCGAAGCTATCATCACCGGCGTGTGCGAGACCGACTTCTCCGGCTACCCGGACTGCCGCGATGAGTTTGTCAAAGCGCTGCACCACGCCGTCAGCCTTGGAATGGCGAAAGACATTCGCTTTGAAACACCGCTGATGTGGCTGAACAAAGCCGAGACCTGGGCGCTGGCCGACTACTGGGGTCAGTTAGATCTGGTGCGCCGGGAAACCCTTACCTGCTACAACGGCATTAAGGGCGATGGCTGCGGCCAGTGCGCCGCCTGCAACCTGCGCGCTAACGGGCTTAACCAGTATCTGGCCGATAAAGTCGGGGTAATGGCGGTGATGAAGCAAAAAACCGGGCTGATACAGGCATAGCCTCCGCAGAGGTATCTTCCAAAAGCTTCAGTTCAACTTCCCCGGTAGCGCTACGCTTACCGGGGCAAGGGGTTCATCACCTTCCGTGGGTCGAGGTGCGCCACCGCCCGGCACGCACGCACGCACGCGACGGTTGTCAGCGCAAGTTCATCTGGTCGAGTTTCTCACGCAGTTCCCCTTCCAGCGGCAGCGCCTTCTGGGTTTTCAAATCGATACAGACGAAGGTAATCAGCGCATCGGCCACCACCTCGCCGTTGGGGTTGAGAGTGACCACCTGGCTGAGCGTGCCGCTTTTGCCGTTGAGTTGCTCCAGTTTGCTGCTCACTGTCAGCACATCGCCCAGGACCGCCGGACGGCGGTAGTTAATATTAATGTTCACCACCACGAAGGCGATGTTTTTCTCGGTCATCCAATGAAACGCCGGACTCTTTTCCAGACCATCCCAGCGGGCCTCCTCAAGGAACTCCAGGTAGCGTGCGTTATTCACATGCTGGTAGACGTCCAGATGATAGCCGCGAACTTTAATTTGTGTCTGCATAGCATCAATGCCTTTCTGTTATTGTTGTTTATGAGGTAAGAGGTCACACCACTTGATGCAACCTCTTTATCCTGGCAAAAAATCACCGCTGTGCAAGCGCTGGCAAAAAATTTACAGCGTCAGATGGGATAAATTCCGCTCCACCAGCGCGCTGCCCATCCCCGGGACCTGCTTCAGATCATCAAGGGTTTTGAACGGTCCGTACTCCTCACGGTAGCTGACAATCGCCTGGGCTTTTTTCAACCCCACGCCATTCAGAGCCTGCGCCAGCTGTTCGGCGCTGGCGTGGTTAATGCTGACTTTGGTCGCCCCGTTGTTGGCCTCGCCGGGCTCCGCTTTCGCCTTCGCCGAAGAGGACGCCTGGACATGCTCTTTGGTTACCGCCGCTTTGCCGCTGGCGGGGGCAGCCAGCGCGCCCTGTGCGCCTACCGCGAAAACCAGAACGCCCGCGGCCATCAGTGCTTTTATTCCATATTTCATGCTGATATCTCCTTGTGTATAGACAGCAAGGCTACGATAGCGTCAGTGCGGATGGCCGACAAAAGGCAAATCACAGAAATGGAAAGGGCCGCGAAAGCGGCCCTTGAGGATTACATGGTGTTGCGTATTTTTGCGAAATGACGCGAAATTACTGCTGCTGGTCGATGCTGTCGCCCAGCTTAATTTTCGCCGCCTTGCGCAGGTTGCTCATCAGCGCTTCGAAAGCGATTTGGGCATTGTTCTGGGTAATCCCCTGAACCATAGCCTTCTTCTGCTCTTCCGGCATGCTGCCTGCTTTCACTTCATCGAGCGCCACCAGCACCACATCGCCTTGCATGTTGCTGCCAACGCCATAGACCGGTTTGCCCTGCTGCGGCAGCGGCAGAGTAAATGCCAGCTGGCTCAGCGGATCCTGGCCGGTACGGGAAAGCGTCTGCGGTGCGCCAAAGCTCAGGCCAGCCGCCTTCATCGCCTCATCGCCTTTGCCGTCTTTCAGCGCCGCCAGCAGCTTATCGGCATCCCGCTTCGCCTGCTGTTCCGCTTTATTGTGCTTAACGATATCGCTGACCTGTGCCTTCACTTCGGCCAGCGGTTTCACCACCTCGGCTTTGTGCTCGCTGATACGCAGAACAAAGGCGCGATCGCCGTCAACGGTAATGATGTCGGAGTTGCTGCCCGGCGCACCGTTCACGCCGACCAGACCGCCGTTGAAAATAGCGTCAGCGACCGGTTTAAAGTTCAGCTCTTCCGGCAGATTATCGCGGCCAAACCAGCCGGTTTCCACCACCTGCAGTCCGGCGACCTGCGCCGCGCCCGCCAGCGATTCATTATCGTTGCTGGCCGCATCGCTCACCTTCTGCTGCAGCGCATAGTAAGCATCCAGCGCTTTCTCCTGCTTCACTTTCGCCGCAATGTCATTGCGCACGTCAGCCAGCGGCTTGACCTGCGCCGGCTGGACGTCGTCCAGACGGGCCACCAGGAAGCCAACCGAGGATTTGATCACCCCGGAGAGCTGGCCTTTCTCTTTCAGGCCGGCGTCTTTCAGCTCAGGCACGGTAGAAGCATCTTCCATCCACCCCATATCGCCGCCGTTGCGGGCAGAGATAATATCGGTCGATTTTTCTTTTGCCAGCGTGGCGAAATCGGCGCCTTTTTGCAGCTCGGCCAGTACCGCTTTCGCATCAGCTTCAGTTTTAGTCTGAATCACGCTGTAGCGATTACGCTGCGGCTGAGTGAACTGATCTTTGTGCTGGTCATACCATGACTGAATTTCTTCGTCAGAGGCGTTTTCCTGCATGCTGGCGGCATCCATCTTGATGTAGCTTACGCGGAACTGCTCCGGCGCCATAAAACGGGCCTGATTCTGCTGCCAGAAAGCGTTGATTTCCTCATCGCTGGCGGTCTGTTTTTCCGCCAGGGCGTTGACGTTGATGGTCGCTTCGCGAACGACACGCTGCTGAGACACCAGCGCCGCCAGCTGATCGGACTCGCCGGGCAGCATGAAGTCGGTACCCGCAATGGCGTTAATCAGCTGCTGCGTGGTCAGCTGGTTACGCAGCGCCTGGGCGTACTGATCGGTGGTCATCCCCATCTGGGCGACAATACCACTGAAACGCTGGTTGTCGAACTTACCGTTCGTCTGGAACGCCTGCGTCTGGAAGATCGCCTGCTTCACCTGCTCATCGCTGATGCTGAGGCCCAGCTCGCGGGCATACTGATCCAGAAGCGACTCGTCAATCAGGCGGTTCAGCACCTGCTGGCGCATGGTTTTCATGTAGTTTTCGTTCGCCGCCAGCTCGGAGAACTGGTCGCCAAGCTGCTGCTGCATACGGTTACGTTCGCTGGCGACGGCGTTTTCAAACTGCCCACGGCCAATCTCCTGGCCATTCACTTTTGCGGCATAGTTTTTGCCACCGCCAATCAGGTAACCACTCACCCCGGTCAAAATGAACGAGACGATAATGATACCGAAAATAATCTTGAGCACGACGCTGTTGGCGGCCGTGCGTAGGTTGTCCATCATGGTGTAACAACGCTCCGCTGTAGATGACTTTAGCTCGCGCAGCATAGCACGTGATGGCCGCCGCGCGTGAGGACGTATTTTGACAAGAAAACAGGGTGATTGTCAGCCCACAAGTGGCGATAAACACACATAAAGTGGTCTGAAAAGGCAATAAAAAAGGCACATCTCACGATGCGCCCTTGTACTTCGTCACATTCCCTGACGGGAAAGCCGATCAGTTCACCGCGTCTTTCAGCGCTTTACCAGCACGGAAGCCCGGCACTTTTGCGGCAGCGATAGTAATTTCTTTACCTGTTTGTGGGTTGCGACCAGTACGGGCGGCACGTTCTTTAACAGCAAAGGTACCGAAACCTACCAGCGCAACGTCATCCCCAGCCTGCAGAGATTCAGTAACAGAAGCGATTAAAGCATCTAACGCACGTCCAGCTGCAGCTTTAGAAATGTCCGCACCCGCAGCAATTTTGTCAATCAGTTGAGATTTATTCACTGTTCTCTTCCTCTCTTTATAATTTATATCGCACCAGAGTCCTTCATAGTGCGACCGCGCAGCAGTTATATCAGGACTGTCATGCCCTTACAACAGCAGTTGTCGATGACCCCCCTGCCAGCGATCTAAGTTAGCTACACAAAAAAAGGCTGGCAAGTCCGAAATGACTTACCAGCCCTATTTTTATTAGCGCAATTTGCGCAGAATCACTATTTCGCGGTCACAACCTGCATGCCAAACGGTTCGTTTTGCAGCGCAAGTGTCAGAACTTCCTCGATTCGTTTCACCGGATGGATATCCAAATCAGCGATAACGTTATCCGGAATTTCTTCAAGGTCGCGTTTGTTCTCATCAGGAATCAGAACAGTCTTAATACCGCCGCGATGCGCCGCCAGCAGTTTTTCCTTCAGACCGCCGATCGGCAGCACCTGTCCACGCAGCGTAATCTCCCCGGTCATCGCCACATCGGCGCGTACCGGGTTGCCGGTCAGGCAGGAGACCAGCGCCGTACACATGGCAATCCCCGCGCTCGGACCGTCCTTCGGCGTCGCCCCTTCCGGTACGTGGACGTGAATATCACGCTTCTCGTAGAAGTCGGCGTTAATGCCCAGCTTGTCCGCCCGCGAACGTACCACGGTCAGCGCAGCCTGAATCGACTCCTGCATCACCTCGCCCAGCGATCCGGTGTAGGTCAGTTTACCTTTGCCCGGTACGCAGGCGGTTTCGATGGTCAGCAGGTCGCCGCCCACTTCCGTCCACGCCAGACCGGTCACCTGACCGACGCGGTTCTCGCTATCGGCGCGGCCATAGTCGAAGCGCTGCACGCCGAGATAATCATGCAGATTCTCACCATTAATTTCGATGTGTTTCAGCGATTTATCCAGCAACAGCTGCTTAACGGCCTTACGGCACAGCTTGGAGATTTCACGCTCCAGGCTACGAACGCCCGCTTCACGGGTGTAGTAACGAATAATGCCGATAATGGCGCTGTCGTCGACGGTCAGTTCGCCTTTTTTCAGCGCGTTGCGTTCGATCTGCTTCGGCAGCAGGTGACGCTTGGCGATGTTCAGTTTTTCATCTTCGGTGTAACCCGAGAGGCGAATCACTTCCATACGGTCCAGCAGCGGCGCCGGAATGTTCATGGAGTTGGAAGTCGCCACGAACATCACGTCGCTGAGATCGTAATCCACTTCCAGATAGTGGTCGTTAAAGGCCACGTTCTGTTCCGGATCCAGCACCTCAAGCAACGCAGAAGCCGGGTCGCCGCGCATGTCGGAAGACATTTTGTCAATCTCATCCAGCAGGAACAGCGGGTTTTTTACCCCCACTTTCGCCATTTTCTGGATCAGTTTGCCCGGCATCGAGCCAATATAGGTTCGACGATGACCGCGAATTTCCGCTTCATCGCGCACGCCGCCCAGCGCCATGCGGACGTATTTCCGGCCGGTCGCTTTGGCGATAGATTGCCCCAGCGAGGTTTTACCTACCCCCGGCGGTCCCACCAGGCAGAGGATCGGCCCCTTGATTTTGTTCACCCGGCTCTGCACCGCGAGATACTCAAGGATGCGGTCCTTCACGCGCTCCAGACCATAGTGATCGGTATCGAGGATCTCCTGGGCCTGACGCAGGTCTTTCTTGACCTTACTGCGCGCATTCCACGGCACCTGCACCATCCAGTCGATGTAGCCACGCACGACGGTCGCTTCCGCAGACATCGGCGACATCATCTTCAGCTTCTGCAGTTCCGCTTCGGTTTTCTCTTTCGCCTCTTTCGGCATTTTCGCCGCGTCGATCTTGCGCTTCAGCGCTTCGTTTTCGTCCGGGGCGTCGTCCATCTCGCCGAGTTCTTTCTGAATCGCTTTCATTTGCTCATTCAGATAGTACTCGCGCTGGGATTTCTCCATCTGCTTTTTGACGCGGTTGCGAATGCGCTTCTCAACCTGCAGCAGATCGATTTCCGATTCCATCATCGCCATCAGATATTCCAGACGTTCGTTGACGTCGGACATCTCAAGCACGGACTGCTTGTCCGCCAGCTTCAGCGGCATATGCGCCGCGATGGTATCCGCCAGGCGCGCCGGATCGTCGATGCTGTTCAGCGACGTCAGCACTTCCGGTGGAATCTTCTTATTCAGCTTGATATAGCCTTCAAACTGGCTGATAGCGGTACGAACCAGCACTTCCTGCTCACGTTCGTCAATCGCCGGCGAGTCGAGATACTCCGCTTTCGCCGAGAAATGCTCGCCATTATCAGACAGCGCAGAAATGCGTGCACGCTGTAGCCCTTCGACCAGCACCTTCACGGTGCCGTCCGGCAGCTTCAGCATCTGCAAAATAGACGCCACGGTTCCAACGGTGAAAAGATCGTTTACACCCGGCTCATCCGTCGACGCTTCTTTCTGCGCAACCAGCATGATTTTTTTATCATGGTCCATGGCCGCTTCGAGGCAACGGATAGATTTTTCCCGCCCTACGAACAGGGGTATGACCATGTGCGGATAAACCACCACATCGCGCAACGGCAATACGGGGATTTCAATGCGTTCAGAACGCTCAGGATTCATAGAGCTCTCTCTTAGTTTAAAGTCCGCCAGGTAGCCGACGACGCCACACTCCACTGCATCGTCGTTAATATGTAATCCAGTATATGGGGATGTATTCCACACATTCAACGGCGGGAATGCAGGAAAAATAAAAGGGGAGATAAAATCCCCCCTTTTTGTTAACTGCTTGAGTGAAATGGCTAATTATTCGCCAGATGCCTGCTGCGCTTCCGGTTTGCCGTAGATCAGCAGCGGTTTGCTCTGACCGGCGATAACCGACTCATCAATGACCACTTTTTCGACATCTTCCATCGAAGGCAGATCATACATGGTGTCCAGCAGCGCCGCTTCCACAATGGAACGCAGGCCACGGGCGCCGGTTTTACGCGCCATCGCTTTCTTGGCAATGGCATCCAGCGCTTCGTCGCGGAATTCAAGCTCTGCGCCTTCAAGGCTAAACAGCGCCTGATACTGCTTGGTCAGGGCGTTTTTCGGCTCTTTCAGGATCTGGATCAGCGCTTCTTCGCTCAGCTCGTTCAGGGTCGCCACGACCGGCAGACGGCCGATGAATTCCGGAATCAAACCAAACTTGATCAGATCTTCCGGCTCGACCTGGGCCAGCAGCTCGCCTTCGCTCGCTTTGTCGGACTTCGCTTTAACCGTCGCGCCAAAACCAATGCCGGAGCCGGTTTCCACACGGTGGGAAATCACTTTGTCCAGACCGGCAAACGCGCCGCCGCAGATAAACAGGATCTTGGAGGTATCAACCTGCAGGAACTCCTGCTGCGGGTGTTTACGCCCGCCCTGCGGTGGAACGGCGGCGACGGTGCCTTCGATGAGCTTCAGCAGCGCCTGCTGCACGCCTTCGCCGGAGACATCGCGCGTAATCGACGGGTTATCGGACTTACGCGAAATTTTGTCGATTTCGTCGATATAGACGATGCCGCGCTGCGCTTTCTGCACGTCGTAATCGCACTTCTGCAGCAGTTTCTGAATGATATTTTCGACGTCCTCACCCACATAACCGGCTTCGGTCAGGGTGGTGGCGTCCGCCATGGTAAACGGCACATCCAGCAGGCGCGCCAGCGTTTCCGCCAGCAGCGTTTTACCGGAGCCGGTCGGCCCGATCAGCAGAATGTTACTTTTACCCAGCTCTACGCCATTGCTGGTATCGCCATTGCGCAGACGTTTGTAGTGGTTGTATACCGCGACCGCCAACACTTTTTTCGCCTGTTCCTGACCGATGACGTAGTCATCAAGGTGGTGGCGAATCTCGTGCGGCGTCGGCAGCGCGCTGCGCTCGCGGTGCGGCGCAACTTCTTTAATCTCTTCGCGAATGATGTCGTTACATAAATCAACGCATTCGTCGCAGATATACACGGATGGCCCGGCGATCAGCTTACGCACTTCATGCTGGCTTTTGCCGCAAAAAGAGCAATACAACAATTTGCCCGATCCATCTTTGCGTTTATCTGTCATGAGTCCAAACCTCTTTTTAAGTTCTTTGTGCCGCACACGACGACGCAAATGCCATTCTCAGGCGCAAGCCGCCATATAGCGTTGTGCCGCCCTTCATTAGTATATACACAAAATCCTTCGCGCTACATCGCGGCGGTAGCGAAGCGACCGGCCGCCTGCCTGCCCGGCAAGCGTCCGGAAAAATGCAAACCGCTCAGCAAACGTGGCGAGAAGGATGAAGCGTAAAGCGGCACCCTTACGCCCAGGGCATCAATTACGATGGGTCAAAATAGAGTCGACCAGTCCGTACTCCACGGCTTCCGCAGCAGACAGGAAGCGGTCACGCTCGGTGTCACGCTCAATCTGCTCAAGAGACTGGCCGGTATGATGCGCCATCAGCTCATTCATGCGTCCTTTCACCTTCAGGATTTCACGGGCGTGGATCTCAATATCCGTCGCCTGCCCCTGATAGCCGCCCAGCGGCTGGTGGATCATCACGCGGGAGTTCGGCAGGCAGAAACGCTTGCCCTTCGCCCCGGCGGTCAGCAGGAACGCGCCCATGGACGCGGCCTGGCCCATACAGATGGTGCTGACGTCCGGCTTGATGAACTGCATGGTGTCATAAATCGACATCCCGGCGGTGATCACCCCGCCCGGAGAGTTAATGTACAGGTAAATGTCTTTTTCCGGGTTTTCCGCTTCCAGAAACAGCATCTGCGCCACGATCAGGTTTGCCATGTGGTCTTCGACCTGGCCGGTCAGAAAAATGACGCGTTCCTTAAGCAGACGGGAGTAGATATCAAAAGAACGTTCACCGCGTGAGGTCTGTTCAATGACCATCGGCACCAGGGCCATATGGGGTGCAAAGTTGTCTCGTTCGCCACTGTATGACATTTCCGTCTCCTGGAGTAATTTTAAAATACCTGCTGCACTGATTGTAACCTTACGGACGGATTATCAGCCACAGTTTCTATCCGCTGAACGCGTCACCGCCTCTTCAACACGCGTGCGATTGCGGATGCAGTTGCCTCCCTCGGTAATGGGGATGGCGTTGCCATATTTCAAGCATAACAAGCTTTTGCTGTAACGCTATCATGGTAAATGCGTTTTAGCACCGTGCCTGAGGCTATCATTATCCTAAAAAAAAACCCGCCGCCTTTCGGCAACGGGTTTTTGCCCGAACCTTGAACAATCGCGGCGAAATTACGCCTGCTGGTTCATCAGTTCGTTGAAGGAAGTGGCTTTTTCAGACACTTTGGCTTTCGCCAGCACGGCTTCAACAGCCTGCTCTTCCAGCGCCACGTTGCGCATGTTGTCCATCAGCTCTTTGTTCTTGCTGTAGAACTCAACCACTTCTGACGGATCTTCGTAAGCAGAAGCCATCTCTTCGATCAGGCCTTTCACGCGCTCTTCGTCAGCTTTCAGCTCGTTGGTGCGAATCACTTCGCCCAGCAGCAGGCCAACCACTACGCGGCGTTTAGCCTGCTCTTCGAACAGTTCGCGCGGCAGTTCCAGGGCCTGTTTCTCGTTGCCACCGAAACGCTGAGCAGCCTGGCGACGCAGCACATCGATTTCGCTGTCGATCAGAGCTGCCGGAACGTCGATGTCGTTAGCTTTAACCAGACCTTCGATAGCCTGAGACTTCACGCGGTTACGCACAGCGCCTTTCAGCTCGCGTTCCATGTTTTTACGCACTTCAGCGCGCAGGCCAGCGACGGAACCATCTTCCACGCC
Organism: Klebsiella sp. 2-CIP_Kleb.; assembly: GCF_050378715.1. Lineage (NCBI taxonomy): Bacteria > Pseudomonadati > Pseudomonadota > Gammaproteobacteria > Enterobacterales > Enterobacteriaceae > Klebsiella > Klebsiella sp. 2-CIP_Kleb. Next base: position 192,710 of record NZ_JBNRLG010000002.1, on the reverse strand, counting down.
GAAACGTTTGATGAATTCTTCGGTCAGCTCCGGCAGTTCACGTTCTTCAACTTTCTTCAGGTTGATAACGAACTTAGCCGCTTTACCTTTCAGGTTTTCTGCGTGGTATTCTTCCGGGAAGGTCACGTCGATGGTGAACTCGTCACCCGCTTTGTGGCCTTTGATACCGTCTTCGAAGCCCGGGATCATGCGACCCTGGCCCATCGCCAGTACGAAGTCAGAAGCTTTGCCGCCTTCGAACTCTTCACCATCTACGGAACCGGTGAAGTCGATGGTTACGCGATCTTCAGCGTCAACCGCGCCTTCTTTTTCTTTCCAGGTTGCCTGCTGCTTGCGCAGGGTTTCCAGCATGGTGTCAACGTCAGCGTCGGTCACTTCAACAACCGGTTTTTCTACTTCGATCGCTTCCAGACCCTGCAGTTCAACTTCCGGATACACTTCGAACTCTACCGCGTAGGTGAAGTCTTCACCCAGTTTGTATTCGCCCGGAACGTAGTTCGGCGCGCCGGCCGGATTGATTTTTTCTTTGATGATCGCGTCAACGAAATGACGGCTCATCAGGTCGCCCAGCACGTCCTGACGAACGGAAGCGCCATAGCGCTGAGCAACAACATTCATCGGCACTTTGCCTTTACGGAAGCCGTCAATGCGAACTTTTTTCGCTACGTTGACCAGCTCGCTTTTGACAGCATTCTCGATGCTGTCAGCGGCGATAGTAATCGTTACACGGCGCCCAAGGCCCTGAGTGGTTTCAACTGAAACTTGCATCTTGTTACCTCAAAAAAATCACAGTGCTCGGTCAACTCTGGAAGCGCGTGTAGGTGGCTTCGCAGAACCGGGATGCCCTCTTCAAATCAGAAACACATTCCCTGTCGTCAGAATCATCCCGAAGACATTCATATATAAGACGCGGCATTATAGCGGCATCACTTTTGTGAGTCGAGAACGGTTGTCGCCTGGTGCTGCGGCATTTTTCACATTTCCCGCTCAATTTTGTCCGCAAAAGCGCTGAGTTTGCGCATTTTCCAGGCAAAACAAAACGGCCCGTAGGCCGTTTTTGCTAAATCTGCAAGCAACATACTGGAAAAGCGCCAGCGGTTGCAAATGGGATTTCTAGGCGATGCTCCCCGCGCCGCGGCACGGCGGCGAGGCGAAAACCGTATCCTGTAGCGCTTCCCATTCTTTAATCGTGTAGGTGTGCAGCGCCAGGGCGTGCACCGTATTCGACAGCTCCTCGGTTAGCGTGCCGTAGATCATACGGTGGCGATTAAGGAAACGCTCGCCAGTGAAGCGATCGCTCACTAACACCACTTTAAAATGACTTTCAGAGCCCGCAGGGACGTTGTGACGATAACTTTCATCCACGACTTCGAGATACATCGGGTCGAACGCTGCTCTAAGTTTTGCTTCGATCTGTTCACGTATCATCATGAATTTTCTCCTCCGACAACGCTGAGATGCCGCCACTCCATTTAAATGTTAGCCGCTTTTACCGCTTCCATTAGGAGAAAACAACAAAAAATTAGCATTGTTCTGATATTTTCATTCAAAAGTATCACGTTTACTGGCTCTGGTCGCCAGATCCGCCGGGGAAAGAGCGATTAACCGTGGCGGGACGCTCAGAAAACCGCCAGGGCGATGGATTTACACGCGTTGCCACTTCCCCTTGCCGTTGGCAATGCTATGATGGCGGTAATTTTCCTTATAACAACACCATGCGTTGAGACCTGAACATGCTTAAGAAGATCCTTTTCCCGTTGGTCGCCATGTTTATGCTGGCAGGATGCGCCACGCCGCCGACCACCATTGAAGTATCGCCGAAAATCACGCTGCCGCAGCAGGATCCTAGCCTGATGGGCGTGACCGTCAGCATCAACGGCGCCGACCAGCGTCCGGACCAGGCGCTGGCGAAAGTGACGCGCGACAACCAACAGGTCACCCTTACCGCCTCCCGCGATCTGCGCTTCCTGCTGCAGGAAGTGCTGGAGAAACAAATGACCGCGCGCGGCTACATGATTGGCCCGAACGGCGCAGTCGATCTGCAGATCATCGTCAACAAACTCTACGCTGACGTCTCCCAGGGCAACGTGCGCTACAACATCGCCACCAAAGCCGATATCGCCATCATCGCCACCGCGGCAAACGGCACGAAGATGACCAAAAACTACCGCGCCAGCTACTCGGTTGAAGGTGCCTTCCAGGCCTCGAACAAAAACATCGCTGATGCCGTCAACAGCGTCCTGACTGATACCATCGCCGATATGGCGCAGGACACCAGCATCCACGATTTCATCAAGCAAAACGCGCGTTAATGCCCCCACGAACCCGGCCTCCGCCGGGTTCGTGCTTTATGCTATGTCCAGTCACTACTTACGCATTTTTCAGCAGCCTAAATCAGCGATTTTGCTGATCCTCGGCTTCGCCTCCGGTCTGCCGCTGGCCCTCACCTCCGGTACCCTGCAGGCCTGGATGACGGTGGAAAACATCGATCTGAAAACGATCGGTTTTTTCTCGCTGGTCGGCCAGGCCTATGTCTTTAAATTCCTCTGGTCCCCGCTGATGGACCGCTACACGCCGCCGTTTCTCGGGCGCCGTCGCGGCTGGTTGGTGACCACCCAGGTCCTGCTTCTGCTGGCCATCGCGGCGATGGGCTTTCTCGAACCTGCCTCCCAGCTGCGCTGGATGGCGGCGCTGGCGGTAGTGATCGCCTTCTGTTCGGCGTCGCAGGATATTGTTTTTGACGCCTGGAAAACCGACGTTCTGCCAGCGGAAGAGCGCGGCGCTGGCGCCGCGATCAGCGTGCTGGGCTATCGCCTCGGGATGCTGGTCTCCGGTGGTCTGGCCCTGTGGATCGCCGACCGCTATCTCGGCTGGCAGGGCATGTACTGGCTGATGGCGGCGCTGCTGGTGCCCTGCATCATCGCCACGCTGCTGGCGCCCGAGCCAAGCGACGTTATCCCGGTTCCCCGGTCGCTGGAGCAGGCGGTAGCTGAACCGCTGCGCGATTTTTTCGGCCGTAACAACGCCTGGCTGATTCTGCTGCTCATCGTTCTTTATAAGCTTGGCGATGCGTTTGCCATGAGTCTGACCACCACCTTTCTCATCCGCGGCGTCGGTTTTGACGCCGGCGAGGTGGGAATGGTGAACAAAACCTTAGGCCTGTTCGCCACCATTCTTGGCGCCCTGTACGGCGGCGTCCTGATGCAGCGATTGACGCTGTTCCGGGCGCTGCTGATCTTCGGTCTGCTGCAGGGGGTTTCCAACGCCGGCTACTGGCTGCTGTCGATTACCGATAAGCACCTCTATTCCATGGCGACCGCGGTATTCTTTGAAAATCTGTGCGGGGGAATGGGGACGGCGGCGTTTGTGGCGCTGCTGATGACGCTGTGCAACAAGTCGTTCTCCGCCACCCAGTTCGCGCTGCTCTCGGCGCTGTCCGCGGTTGGCCGCGTGTACGTCGGGCCGATTGCCGGCTGGTTTGTCGAGGCCCACGGCTGGTCCACCTTCTATCTCTTCTCCGTGGTCGCGGCGGTGCCGGGGATCGCGCTGCTGCTGCTGTGCCGACAAACGCTCGAGCATACCCAACGCACGGCAAGCTTTATACCGCGTAGCGAATATCCGCAGGCCTATGCGCTGGCGCTGGGGATCCTGACGCTGGGCTGCCTGCTGCTGGCGGTATGGCTGGGTCTGCTGATCCTCAACGCGCTGGATTATACGTCGTTCAGCTTCCTGTCCGGACTGCTGGAGGTTGCCGCGCTGACCGCCGTTAGCGGTATTTTGTTCGGCGGCCTGCTCGACTACCTGGCGCTGCGTAAAACCCACCTGATTTAAGGACGCTGCATCATTATTAGCCGTTGTAATTACGAAACGTAATTATAACGGCTTATTAACGCTTTTATATTGCCCGCCGCGCTATTTGTTGTTTTGTGCGTTTTTGTTTTCTGGAAATTATTGACAGTTTTCATTCGATTCTTTAAATAATTTAACCGATTCAGCTACGCCGTTTTTATTTCACGTTTCCACAATGTCTTTTATTTGATAATTAAATGTTAAACAATTGTTCTAATTTTTGGGTGGTTATGCCCATTCGCCGCTAAGTACACCTTTTCTTATCCCTTTCGTTATCGATCCCACGAAAATCAGGCTTTGCAAGCGATTACGTAACACTACGTAACATATGTGACAAACCAAGCAGAAGCCGCTAACACAGAACTGACAGAGATCCAATCATGTTTACAGTAATGCAACCTTACCGTAAAATGCCCATACACTTTAAACGCCACCAGATCCCGTGGAATTGAGGTCGTTCAATGAGACTCAGGAAATACAATAAAAGTTTGGGATGGATGTCATTAATCGCAGGTACTGTATTACTCAGTGGTTGTGATTCTGCACTCCTTGACCCAAAAGGACAGATTGGACTGGAGCAACGCTCTTTGATTCTGACGGCCTTCGGCCTGATGATGATTGTCGTTATTCCCGCCGTCTTGATGGCAGTAGGATTTGCCTGGAAGTATCGCGCGAGCAATAAAGATGCGAAGTATAGCCCGAACTGGTCACACTCCAATAAAGTGGAAGCTGTGGTCTGGACGGTACCTATTCTGATCATCCTGTTCCTGGCCGTTCTGACCTGGAAAACCACTCACGCACTGGAGCCAAGCAAACCGCTTGTCCATGACGAGAAACCAATCACCATCGAAGTCGTATCGATGGACTGGAAATGGTTCTTTATCTATCCGGAACAGGGTATTGCTACCGTTAACGAAATCGCCTTCCCGGCGAACGTACCGGTACACTTCAAAGTGACCTCTAACTCGGTGATGAACTCGTTCTTTATTCCGCGCTTAGGCAGCCAGATCTACGCAATGGCCGGGATGCAGACTCAGCTGCACCTCATTGCTGACGAAGCTGGTACTTATGACGGTATCTCCGCTAGCTACAGTGGCCCGGGCTTCTCTGGTATGAAGTTCAAAGCGATTGCTACCCCGGATCGTGCAACTTTCGATCAGTGGGTTGAAAAAGCGAAACAGTCTCCGAACGCCATGGACTCTATGGCCGCGTTCGAGAAAGTGGCTGTGCCTAGCGAATACAACAAAGTGGAATACTTCTCTAACGTGAAACCGGATCTGTTCAAAGATGTTGTGAACAAATTCATGTCTCACGAGAGCATGAACATGTCCAAACCTGAAGGCGAGCATGCCGCTCACGACGGGATGGAAGGCATGGACATGAGCCACGCGGAAACCGCTCACTAAGGGGCCGAGGAAGAAAACGATGTTCGGAAAACTTACACTGGATGCAGTGCCCTACCACGAACCTATTATCGTGGTAACGGTGGCTGCGATTATCATTGGGGGACTGGCGCTTCTGGCAGCCATCACTTACTTCGGTAAGTGGTCCTACCTATGGAACGAGTGGCTGACTTCTGTCGACCACAAACGTCTCGGTATCATGTACGTTATCGTGGCAATCGTCATGCTGCTGCGTGGCTTTGCGGACGCCATCATGATGCGTAGCCAGCAGGTGCTGGCCTCGGCCGGGGAAGCAGGCTTCCTGCCGCCTCATCACTACGATCAGATCTTTACCGCCCACGGCGTTATCATGATCTTCTTCGTGGCGATGCCGTTCGTTATCGGTCTGATGAACCTGGTGGTTCCGCTTCAGCTCGGCGCACGCGACGTAGCCTTCCCGTTCCTCAACAACCTGAGCTTCTGGTTCACCGTTGTGGGCGTGATTCTGGTTAACCTGTCTCTGGGCGTCGGTGAGTTCGCGCAGACCGGTTGGCTGGCTTATCCGCCGCTGTCGGGAATTGAATACAGTCCTGGCGTAGGGGTCGACTACTGGATTTGGGCGCTGCAGCTCTCCGGTATCGGTACTACCCTGACCGGTATTAACTTCTTCGTGACCATTATCAAGATGCGCGCCCCGGGCATGACCATGTTCAAGATGCCGGTATTCTCCTGGGCATCTCTGTGCGCTAACATCCTGATTATCGCCTCTTTCCCAATTCTGACCGTCACCATCGCGCTGCTGACCCTGGATCGTTACCTGGGCACCCATTTCTTTACCAACGATATGGGTGGCAACATGATGATGTACATCAACCTGATTTGGGCCTGGGGTCACCCGGAAGTGTACATCCTGGTTCTGCCGGTGTTCGGGGTCTTCTCCGAAATCGCCGCGACCTTCTCGCGTAAGCGTCTGTTCGGTTACACCTCTCTGGTGTGGGCAACCGTCTGTATTACCGTTCTGTCGTTCATCGTTTGGCTGCACCACTTCTTCACCATGGGTGCTGGCGCGAACGTAAACGCCTTCTTCGGTATTACCACCATGATTATCGCGATCCCGACCGGGGTTAAGATCTTCAACTGGCTGTTCACCATGTATCAGGGCCGCATCGTCTTCAACTCGGCGATGATGTGGACTATCGGCTTTATCGTCACCTTCTCCGTCGGTGGGATGACCGGTGTGCTGCTGGCGGTACCGGGCGCAGACTTCGTTCTGCACAACAGCCTGTTCCTGATCGCGCACTTCCATAACGTTATCATCGGCGGTGTGGTGTTCGGTTGCTTCGCCGGTCTGACCTACTGGTGGCCGAAAGCCTTTGGCTTCACCCTGAACGAAACCTGGGGCAAACGCGCTTTCTGGTTCTGGATCATCGGCTTCTTCGTGGCGTTTATGCCGCTGTACGTGCTGGGCTTCATGGGGATGACCCGTCGTCTGAGCCAGCAGATCGATCCGCAGTTCCACCCGATGCTGGTTGTTGCAGCTTGCGGTGCGGCGCTGATCGCCTGCGGTATCCTGTGCCAGCTGATTCAGTTCTACGTCTCTATTCGCGACCGCGATCAGAACCGTGACCTGACCGGTGACCCATGGGGTGGCCGTACGCTGGAGTGGGCAACCTCTTCTCCACCGCCGTTCTACAACTTCGCTATCGTTCCTCAGGTTCACGAGCGTGACGCCTTCTGGGAAATGAAAGAGAAAGGTGAAGCGTACAAACAGCCTGCTCACTATGAAGAAATTCATATGCCGAAGAACAGCGGCGCCGGCATCGTCATTGCCGCCTTCGCTACGGTATTTGGTTTCGCCATGATCTGGCATATCTGGTGGATGGCGATCGCCAGCTTCATCGGCATCGTAGCGACCTGGATTATTAAGAGCTTTGACGAGGACGTGGATTACTACGTACCGGTTGCAGAAGTCGAAAAACTGGAAAAACAGCATTTCGATGAGATTAACAAAGCAGGGCTGAAAAATGGCAACTGATACTCTTGCGCATACTGCCCACGCGCATGAACACGGGCACCATGATACAGGACCGATGAAGGTATTCGGTTTCTGGATCTACCTGATGAGCGACTGCATTATCTTCGCTACGCTGTTTGCTACCTATGCCGTTCTGGTGAACGGCACGGCCGGCGGACCAACTGGCAAAGATATTTTCGAACTGCCGTTCGTTCTGGTTGAAACCGCACTGCTGCTGTTCAGCTCCATCACCTACGGCATGGCGGCTATCGCCATGTACAAAAACAACAAGAGCCAGGTGGTTTCCTGGCTGGCGTTGACCTGGTTGTTTGGCGCCGGATTTATCGGGATGGAAATCTATGAATTCCATCACCTGATCATGGAAGGCTTTGGTCCGGATCGTAGTGGCTTCCTGTCCGCGTTCTTCGCGCTGGTCGGCACCCACGGTCTGCACGTGACCTCCGGTCTTATCTGGATGGCGGTGCTGATGTTCCAGGTTTCACGTCGTGGCCTGACCAGCACTAACCGCACCCGTATCCTGTGCCTGAGCCTGTTCTGGCACTTCCTGGACGTGGTGTGGATCTGCGTGTTCTCGGTTGTCTATCTGATGGGGGCGATGTAATGAGTCATTCTACCGATCATAGCGGCGCTTCTCACGGCAGCGTGAAGAGCTACATGACAGGATTTATCCTGTCCATCATCCTGACGGTCATTCCGTTCGCCATGGTGATGAGTGGCTCCGCCTCGCATGCGGTTATCCTTGGCACCATTCTGGTGACCGCTGTGGTGCAGATCGTGGTACACCTCGTGTACTTCCTGCATATGAACAGCAAGTCCGATGAAGGCTGGAACCTGACCGCATTTATCTTCACCGTAATCATCATTGCGATCGTGGTTGTCGGCTCCATCTGGATTATGTGGAACCTGAACTACAACATGATGATGCACTAAGAGCGGCGAGTATGTTTAAGCAATACCTGCAAGTTACGAAACCAGGCATTATTTTTGGCAACCTGATCTCCGTGATCGGCGGTTTCCTGCTGGCCTCCAAAGGCCACATCGACTATCCGCTGTTCGTCTGGACGCTCCTTGGAGTATCCCTGGTGGTCGCCTCGGGTTGTGTATTCAACAACTACATCGACCGGGACATCGATCGTAAGATGGAACGGACGAAAAACCGGGTGCTGGTCAAAGGGCTGATCTCGCCAGAAGCTTCGCTGGTGTACGCCACCTTGCTGGGTATTGCTGGCTTTATGCTGCTGTGGTTCGGCGCAAATCCGCTGGCCTGCTGGCTGGGGGTGATGGGGTTCGTGGTTTATGTTGGCGTCTACAGCCTGTACATGAAACGCCACTCCGTCTATGGCACGCTGATTGGCTCACTCTCCGGCGCAGCGCCGCCGGTGATTGGCTACTGCGCAGTGACCGGTGATTTCGACAGCGGTGCGGCTATCCTGCTGGCTATCTTTAGCCTGTGGCAGATGCCTCACTCCTACGCCATCGCGATTTTCCGCTTCAAGGATTATCAGGCGGCGAATATTCCGGTGCTGCCGGTAGTGAAAGGTATATCGGTCGCCAAAAACCATATTACGCTGTACATCGTCGCCTTTGCCGTTGCGACCCTGATGCTCTCGCTGGGCGGCTATGCCGGGTACAAATACCTGGTCGTAGCGGCAGCGGTCAGCGTCTGGTGGCTGGGCATGGCGCTGCGCGGCTACAAAGTGGCAGATGATAAAGTCTGGGCGCGTAAGCTCTTCGTCTTTTCCATCGTTGCCATCACTGCGCTGTCCGTGATGATGTCCGTTGACTTTATGGTGCCGGATTCACATAGTCTGCTGGCTTATGTGAGATAATCACCCGCTCCAGTATGATATAAAGCCCCGTTTTTACGGGGCTTTTTCTTTTCTGTTTCACGTCTTTTTCCTTTCTCAATTCATACTTCCCTCCCCTCCCCCACACCGTTTTCGTAGCTACCCGCTAATAAATGAGGAAAAAATGAGCTTATACCAACCGGACGTCGCTCGCCCCGTTCAGCTCTACGGTGCTACCTTTCGCCTCGGGCTTATGCCCGTTTTGGAAATATTCAATACAAGGAATTGCAATGAAAGAGTTAACACTGAACGAAATGGACTACATCTCCGGCGGCTTTAACCTGTTCGGCGCGGCCAGCGGCTTCGCCAGCTTCGTCGCCAACTCGGGCATCGGTTTCACCTCATTTGTCCTCACCTCTGGCAACGCATTCGCCTCGTTCGTCTGCGACAGCACAATGGCGTTTGGTTCCTTCCTGACCGGTCAGTCAAATTGGGAAACCTTTGTGACCGCCGGTAAGGATAACTGGGGAAGCTTCGTCAATACCGCCGGCAACAGCTGGAACACCTTTGTCGATAACGCCGCCAGCGACTGGAGCAGTTTCCTGAACAAAGCATCAGCCTAAGCGACATCTTGCCGAGGGCAGCGCATCGGCTGCCCTGTTTACCCCACCAGCATCGCCTGCGCGCTGTAGAGCAGATCGAGATGATCACGGCATAACGCTTCCAGCGAGGTCCGCGATTGATGGCTGGTCAGACTTAGCGCTCCCCACCAGGTTCCTTCCCTGTCGGTTAACGGTACCGCCAGCACCAGCATGCCAATCTCAAACTCCTGTTCAATGGTGGCGTATCCCTGACGCCGCACCTGAGCGATTTTCTCCATCAGCGGCGCGACGTCGGTCACCGTATAGGGCGTGCGTTGTTCCCGGGTAATGCGCTGCAGAACCGCTTCACACTCTGCTTCCGGCAGCGAAGCCAGCCATAATCGCCCCCCGGCGGTACAGAAGATGGGCACCCGCTCCCCTAACCGAACCGACGTGGAGTTAAACGGCGTATGCCGGCTGCGGGCGATATAGACCAGCTCATCTTCATCCACCACCCCCACCGAGGCGTGCTCTTCGGTCCGGCTGGCGATGTATTCGACAATCGGTCGCACCATGCGTGGAAACTGCGCCGAATCAACATAGGCCTGGCCAAGCCGCAGGGTCTTCGGGGTAAGCCAGTAATAGCGCCCATCGGTTTGCAAATAACGATCATGCAGCAGCGTCAACAAAAAACGTCGTGCCGCGCTTTGCGTCAGACCGCTCATTTTCGCCGCCTGGGCAACAGTGAGCTTTGGGCAGTTTTTGGAAAAAAGCTGGATCAACGCCAACCCTTTTTGTAAACCGACGATCAGATCGCGTGGATGAATGGTGTTTTGCATATTCGCTCACATTTTTGCAACATCATTATCGATTTCCTGCGATTATCGCAGCGATGGTGCGATTAACAACCAACATGTCCGAATTCTGCGTTGTCGCTCCCAGCTTCCGCTGAAATACTTTCACAACATTCATTTAACAAATGAGGTTTGAAATGGTCAGTGGAACTACCCAGGTTGTCGCCGTGATTGGTCATCCGATCGCCCAGGTGAAATCACCGGATAACTTCAACCGCTACTTTGCCGAACAGCACATGGACAGCGTCATGATCCCGGTGGATATCGTCCCGGACGCGGTGGCCGCCTACCTCAACGCCCTGCGCGGCTGGCAGAACATGAGCGGCGTGCTGGTGACGGTACCGCATAAACAACGCGCCGCCGCGCTGGTCGACGAGCTTACGCCGCGCGCTCGCCGACTCAACGCCATCAATGTGATCCGCAAGCTGGCGGATGGCCGGTTACAGGGCGATATGCTGGACGGCGTCGGATTTCAGCTTGTCGCCGAGGCACAGGGTTTTCAGCCGGCAGGTAAGCAGGCGCTGCTCTCCGGTTGCGGCGGCGTCGGCAGCGCCATCGCCTGGGGATTGTGCGAGGCGGGGATCCGCCAACTGGCGCTGCACGATCAAAACCCGGCCACCCGGCAACGCCTGCACGATCTTCTGACCGAGGCCTTTCCGGCGGTGCAACTGAGCACGCTGCCGGACAGCCTGCACGGTGTCGATCTGCTGATCAACGGCTCGCCGGCCGGCATGGCCGGGTTTGATGCACTGCCCCTACCCCAGGCGCTGCTGGAGACGCTCGACAGCGCCACCCACGTGGCCGACGTTGTCACCGCCCCGGTGATGACGCCGTTGCTCACCTTCGCCGCCGCCCGCGGCTGCCGGGTACAGACTGGGCCGGAAATGGCGCTGGCGCAGATGACGCTGATGGGCCAGTTTATCGGCGCCATCCCGTCGGCGCAGGGAGCGGCGGCATGAAAAGCTGGGATGTGATCGTCATCGGCAGTGGCGCCGCTGGCTTTGCCGCCGCGGTCACCGCCAGCTGCAAAGGGCTGTCGGTGCTGATGCTGGAGAAAGCCGGTCAGTTCGGCGGCACCTCGGCTATCTCCGGCGGCGCCGTGTGGCTGCACGATACCGACCAGGCGCGCGCCGAGGGCAAAAGCGGTAGCGCCGAAGCGATCAAAACCTATCTACGAACCATTATCGGCGAGGCCCACTACCGCGAAGATATCGCCGAGGCGTTTGTCCGCACCGGGCGAGAGGCCCTCTCCTTTCTGGAGCGCGAGGGGGCGGTGAAATATAGCCTGCGCCCGCTCTCACCCGATTACTATCCGGATGAGCCCGGCGCCGTCGACGTCGGTCGGGCGCTGGAGGTGGTCGAGTATGACGGCCGTGAACTGGGGGACGCGTTTCGCGACCTGCGCTCGCCTCCGCCGGGGATGCTGCTGTTTGGCGGGATGATGGTCAACCGCGTCGACATTCAACATTTTCTCGATATGCGTCGCTCGCTGCGCTCCCTGGCCCATTGCACCCGGCTGCTGCTGCGCTACGCCCGCGACCGGGTGAAATATCCTCGCGGCACCCGCCTGGCGATGGGCAATGCGCTGATTGCCCGCATGGCGACCACGGCGCTGCGTAAAGGCATGAGCCTTCGGCTGAATGTCAATGTGCTGGCGCTGTGCGAATCGCAAGGCGCGGTCACCGGGGTAGAGATTGACTATCAGGGGCAAAAAGAGACGCTACACGCCCGCCGTGGGGTGGTGCTAGCCGCAGGCGGCTTTGCCGCTGGCGCGCTGGCGGCGCGCTATCGGCCTCACACCCGAGAGCACTTCACCATGTCGCCGCCAGCCAATGATGGCGCCGCTCTGCGTCTCGCGGCGGCACTCAACGCTCGCGAGGGAGCCGATCGCGCGTCCAACTTTTTCTGGGCGCCGGTATCGGTGCTGACCCGGGCCGACGGCAGCGAGGAGCGCTTCCCCCACCTGGTGACCGACCGGGCCAAGCCGGGCGTGATTGCCGTCAATCAGCGGGCGGTACGCTTCGTTAACGAGTCCAGCTCCTATCACCATTTTGCGAGCGCGATGCAGCGTGCAGCGGAGAATGCCCCCTGCTTTTTACTGTGCGACGCGCAGGCGATGAAGTGTTATGGCCTCGGGCTGGCGCGCCCGGCGCCGGTGAACAATGACGCCCTGATCGCCGCTGGCTATCTGCATAGAGCCGATACCCTGGCCGCGCTGGCGCAGCAGCTTGGGCTGGATGCCCACGCCCTGAGCGAGACGGTCGCCCGCTACAATCGTGACGCCGCGCAGGGTGTGGACCGTGAGTTTGCCAAAGGCGGCAACAGCTATAACCGGGCGATGGGCGATCCGGGCCGTCATCCTGACGCCTGCAACGCTCCCCTGCTCAGCGCGCCGTTCTATGCCATCAAACTCTATACCGGCGATCTGGGGACTTCTCGAGGTCTGGTCACCACCGCCGATGCCCAGGTCGTCAACGCTGAAGGCAACCCCATTGCGGGGCTGTACGCGGTGGGAAACGACATGGATTCGCTGATGGCCGGCACCTACCCGGGTCCCGGCATCACCCTTGGCCCGGGGCTGACGTTTGGCTACCTCGCCGCCTGCCATCTGGCGCAACCCGCCACCCACTAATCAGGAAAACATCATGATCTACGAAAAACGCACCTACACCATCAATCCGCTGAAAATGGCCGACTGGCTGGCGCTGTACCAAAGCGATGCCCTGGCGGTGCAAACTGACCATCTTGGCAAACTGATCGGCTTCTTTTTTACCGAGATCGGCGTGGTCAATCAGGTAGTGCACATCTGGGCTTACGAAAGCCTGGACGATCGTCTGGTACGCCGCGCACGGATGGCCCAGGACGAGCGTTGGCAGACCTTCTCGCGGAAAAACCGCGAACTGGCCGCCGTGGAGCGCCTCGAATCGGTGCTGATGCGCCCCACCGCTTTTTCACCATTGCAATAAGGAGTCCATCATGAGCGGGCCTGTGAAGGTGGATGTGCTGGTGGTCGGATCCGGCGCGGCGGGACTCTCTGCCGCGGTCACCGCGGCAGTGCACGGCGCCAGCGTCATGGTGGCGGAGAAAGCGTCAGTGCTCGGCGGGACCAGCGCCTGGTCCGGCGGCTGGCTGTGGATCCCCTGCAACCCGCTGGCGCGAGCGGAGGGCATCGACGAAGCGGCCGATGCCCCGCTGACCTATCTGCAGCATGAGATGGGGGGAGAAGCCGCCGACGTTCGCTTGCAGACCTTCCTGCATTACGGGCCGGAAATGGTGGATTTTTTTCATCAACGGACGGCGGTGAAGTTTCTGTCGGGCAGCACCATGCCGGACTTTCACGCGTCGCCGGGCGCGGCGAACGGTGGGCGGTCGGTCACCGCTCAGCCCTACGATGGCCGCCTGCTCGGCGACTGGCTCCACCGACTGCGCCCGCCGCTGGAGACCATCAGTCTTGCCGGGATGGGCATCGCCGGCGGCGCGGACATGGCGCATTTTTTCAACGCTACCCGCTCGCCGCGCTCTGCGCTGTATGCCGCCCGCCGCCTGCTGCGCCACGGCTGGCAGCGGCTGCGCGCCGGACGAGGGCTGCATCTGGTCAATGGCAATGCGCTGGTCGCCCGTCTGCTGCGATCCGCCCTCGACGCCGGGGTGCGTTTTCAGCTCAACGCCCCGGCGGTCAGACTGCTGCAGGGTCCGCAGGGAGTGTCCGGTGCAGTGCTGCGCAGCGACGGCGGGGAGATACTCGTCGAAGCGGGCGCCGTGGTGCTGGCCTGCGGCGGTTTTCCCCACGATCGGCAGCGCCTGGCGCAGGTGGTGCCTCATGCCGCGGAGGGTTACGGCCATTTCTCCGCCGCGCCGCCTGACAATCAGGGCGAGGGGATCCGCCTTGGCGAATCCGCCGGCGGCCAGTTCGATACCCGCCTGCGCCACCCGCTGGCCTGGGCGCCGGTGTCCCGCGTCACCCTCGCCAGCGGCCAGCAGCTGATGTTTCCCCATCTGGTGGAACGCGCCAAGCCCGGGGTGATCGCCGTCCTGCCTAACGGCAAACGCTTTGTTAACGAGGCCGACTCCTATCACGACTTTATCGCCGCCCTGCTGGCGGCGACGCCCGCGGGCGACACGCCGCAGGCCTGGCTGCTGGCCGATCGGCGCGCGCTGCGCCGCTATGGCCTGGGCCACGCCAGGCCCTTTCCGTTCTCCCCTACCGCCTGGCTGCGTACCGGCTATCTGCGGCGAGGAAACACCCTTGCCGAGCTGGCGAAGCGGTGCGCCATCGATACCGATGCGCTGGCGGAAACCGTTGCACGCTTTAACCATTTTGCCAGCACCGGTGAAGACATCGATTTTCACCGCGGCGCATCGGCCTATAACCGCGCGCAGGGTGACCATCAGGTGACGCTCGGAGCGCTGCGCGAAGGGCCGTTCTACGCGGTGCGCATTCTGCCCGGCTCGCTGGGCACCTTTAGCGGGTTACAAACCGACGAACACGCTCGGGTGTTGGATGGGCAGCAGCAGCCGATACCGGGCCTGTTCGCCATCGGCAACGACATGTCGAGCGTGATGCGCGGCTATTACCCCAGCGGAGGGATCACCCTCGGGCCGGCTATGACCTTCGGCTACCTGGTGGGCAAAAATCTGGCGGCAAACACAATAAAAACAAAGCAATAAAAACCAGGGACGGCAATACCCCTGGCTAACTTCACCTGCAACTGTACCGGAGCCCTTTATGAACATGCGTACCCTATCGCTCGCCGCGCTGAGCCTGCTCGATGTCCCTCCCCCCGAACAGGTGCGGATAGCGGCCAGAACCGGTTTTACCCACGTGGGACTGCGGCTGCTGCCCGCCACACCCGCCGACCCGGACTACGACATGCTGGGCGATACCCCCGCCGTCCGCGCGACCCTGGCCGCGCTGATGGAAACCGGCATCCGCGTCTCGGACGTGGAGATCGTCCGCCTCAGCCCGGGGTTTACCCTCGACGATCGGCTGCAGCGCTTTATGGAGACCGCCGCGCGGCTTGGCGCCGGACAGGTGTTAGTCGCCGGGAATGACGACAACCTGCAGCGCAGCGCCGACAACCTGGCCACTCTCGCCGCAGCCGGTCGCTCATTTGGCCTGACCATGAACCTTGAGCCGATGCCCTGGACCCAGCTGCGCACGATCGCCGATGCGCAGGCGCTGATCGCCGCCAGCGGGCGGGAAGATATCGGCATCCTGGTGGACGCCCTTCATTTCTGGCGCGCGGGGGAATCGCTCGCCGCCCTCTCCAGCCTGCCCGCGCATCATCTGAACTATATGCAACTCTGCGATGGCGCGGCGCAGCGGCCGGAAAGCGAGCAGGAGCTCATCCGCCAGGCCCGCTCAGCGCGCAACGTGCCGGGGGAAGGCGGTCTGGATCTGCACGGTCTGATGGCGGCACTGCCGGCAACGCTACCGGTCTCCCTCGAAGTGCCGCTGGACGGTGAGCAGGGCGCCCTGCCGCCCCTCCAGCGGGCGCAATTACTGTTCAATGCCGCGCAGCCCTACCTGCGCTCCTGCGCATAAGGAATACGCTATGACACAGACTCAACGCCTGGATGTCAGAGAGTTAATTAACCGTAATCCTCTGAGCCGCTTTCAAAAGCAGATTATTTTTCTCGGCTTTTGCGTTATCGCTCTTGATGGGTTTGATATCGCGATCATGGGCTTTATCGCCCCGACGCTGAAGCTGGAGTGGGGGGTAAGCAACCACCAGTTGGGCCTGGTGATTAGCGCCGCGCTGATCGGCCTCGCGCTGGGCGCTATTTTCTCTGGCCCGCTCGCCGACTGGCTGGGACGCAAGAAGATCATCATCAACAGCGTCTTCTTCTTCGGCTTCTGGACCATCGCCACCGCCTTCTCGCACAACATTGAGCAGATGATGTTCTTCCGCTTTATGACCGGCCTCGGACTGGGCGCCGCGATGCCGAACATCGGGACGCTGGTGTCGGAATACGCTCCGGAACGCCAGCGCTCATTTATTATTACCGTCATCTTCTGCGGCTTCACCTTCGGCGCGGCGGCCGGAGGATTTACCGCGTCATGGCTGATCCCGCAGTTTGGCTGGCACTCGCTGATGGCGCTCGGCGGCATTCTACCGCTGCTGTTTGCCCCCCTGCTTATCTGGCGGCTGCCGGAATCGGTTCGTTTTCTGGTGATAAAACAAGCGCCTGCGGCGCGCATTCGCGCCATCCTCAATCGTCTTTATCCCGGACAAATCAGCGACAACGTGACGTTTATCCTGCCGGCGCAGCCGGCGGCCGGGAATGCGATGCGCATTGTGCTCTCCCGCCAGTATGGCTTTGGCTCGCTGATGCTATGGCTGGTCTACTTTATGGGGCTGTTCCTCGTCTATATTCTCGGCAGCTGGCTGCCAACGCTGGTTAAGGAGGTCGGGCTTACCGTCAGCCAGGCGGCCGTCATGACGGCCATCTACCAGGCGGGAGGTACCCTCGGCTCGCTGTTTGCCGGCTGGCTGATGGACCGCATCAATCCCCATCGCGCGCTGGGGATGATCTACGCCGTCGGCGGCCTGTTTACCATGGCGATGGGCTACGCGGCGGGCAGCTTTGCCCTGCTCTGTATGCTGGCGTTTATCAGCGGCGCCTGCCTGAACGGCGCCAATACCGGCATGAACGCCCTCTCCGCCCGTTACTACCCCACGCAGGCGCGAGCGACGGGATCCAGCTGGATGCACGGCGTCGGGCGGATCGGCGCGATCCTCAGCGCCTTTGCCGGCGCTGAGATGATGGCGCTCAACCTGCCCTTCGAAAGCGTCTTTTTGATCCTCGGCATCCCGGCAGCCCTCACCGTCGCAGGCCTGGCGGCGAAGGGTATCTTTGCAGCCGGTAATCCTCCCGCCGCTTCGCCAGCCCCCGCATCTGTGCGCGGAGCGTAATGTCGTCGTCTTCCTCCGGTGCAATCTGCGGATTGCACCGCACGTTGAGGTTAAAAAGAAAATTTATTTCATCTTGCTCTGTAACGAAAAGCATTCCGCCACATTCCGGCCTGTACCCGTCGCCGTTGATTCCCCTCTCCTTTTCAACCCAGCGGAAAATAAACTTCTGCTTATTCGATCCCCTTCGCATATATGAAAAATAAATTCCACAATACAATTGAAACAGAACAAACATTTCCTTAAGTTTAGGTCAGTCTATCCGGATGCGCGTTGCCGCAGGCGTCGGCATTGAGCGCCTCAGAGTGCGAATGATTTCAAAAAGGAGAGCACCATGTTAAACGGTCTGAAACCCTTATCCCGTTCCCTGCGTTGGGGCATGGTCGGCGGCGGGGGAACCAGCCAGATCGGCTACAGCCACCGCTGTGCGGCGCTGCGTGACAATGTTTACACCCTACTGGCCGGCGCGCTTGACGTCGATGCCGAGCGCGGGCGCGCGTTCGGTGAGCAACTGGGCATCGCGCCGGAGCGCTGCTACGCCGACTACCAGACCCTGTTTCGTGAAGAGGCGCAGCGCCCTGACGGCATCGAGGTCGTCTCGGTCACCACCCCGAATAATACCCATTTCGCCATCACCAAAGCGGCGCTGGAAGCGGGCCTCCATGTCATCTGTGAAAAGCCCCTCTGTTTTACCGCCGAAGAGGCGCGCGAACTGGTGGACCTGAGTAAAAAACAGAACAAAATCGTCGGCGTCACCTACGGCTATGCCGGCTATCAGATGATCCAGCAGGCGCGGCAGATGATTGCCGATGGACTGCTCGGCGAGATCCGCATCGTCAATATGCAGTTCGCCCACGGCTTTCATAACCAGGCCGTCGAGCTGCAGGCAGAATCCACCCGCTGGCGCGTGACGCCGAAGTTCGCCGGGCCCAGCTATGTGCTGGGAGATTTGGCCACCCATCCGCTGTTTGTCGCCGAAACCATGGCGCCACAGCTCAATATCAAACGGCTGATGTGCTCCCGCCAGAGCTTTGTTCCCTCTCGCGCGCCGCTGGAAGATAACGCCTTTGTCCTGATGGAATATGACAACGGCGCGGTTGGCTCGATGTGGACCAGCGCGGTGAACAGCGGCGCCATGCACTCGCAAAAAGTACGCATCGTCGGCGAAAAAGCGAGTATCGAATGGTGGGATGAGCATCCTAACCAGCTCAGCTATGAGGTGCAGGGCGAGCCGGCGCGCATTCTGGAACGCGGGATGCCCTACCTGAGCGCAAACGCGCTGGCGGACGATCGCATCGGCGGCGGTCATCCGGAAGGGCTGTTTGAAGCCTGGGCCAACCTCTATCGCCGCTATGCGCAGGCAATTGACGCTACGGACCGTGACGATCGCGCCTTCCTGCAAGACTTCTGGTATCCGGACGTCGAAGCCGGTCTGCACGGCGTCTATTGGGTCGAGCAATGCGTCAAATCGGCTGATGCCGGCAGCCAGTGGGTTGACTTTACTTTACCTTAATTTTCCCCCTCGCCAGTGGAGTCCTCCTCCACTGGTTTATTGATTTTTACCAACTTGTCGCATCGCGCAACAGCCCCGTAATATCTGTTAAACAAACATTTATTTACGCTTCTTACCCCCCGCCGCTACACTAGGCGCAGTTTTTATATTGAGGTGGTAATGAACGATAACAAAATGACGCCAGGGGAACTGCGCGCGACCTGGGGTTTGGGGACGGTATTCTCCCTGCGCATGCTTGGCATGTTTATGGTCCTGCCGGTTCTGACCACGTATGGCATGGCATTGCAGGGCGCCAGTGAAGCGCTGATTGGCCTGGCGATCGGCATCTACGGTCTGGCGCAGGCGGTGTTCCAGATCCCCTTTGGACTGTTATCTGACCGTATTGGCCGTAAGCCGTTGATCGTCGGCGGCCTGCTTATTTTCGTGCTCGGCAGCGTCATCGCCGCGCTCACCGACTCCATCTGGGGCATCATTCTTGGCCGCGCCCTTCAGGGCTCCGGCGCCATCGCCGCCGCGGTCATGGCCCTGCTCTCCGATCTCACCCGCGAACAGAACCGCACTAAAGCGATGGCGTTTATTGGCGTCAGCTTCGGCGTCACTTTCGCTATCGCCATGGTGCTGGGGCCGATTATTACCCATCAGCTGGGTCTGCACGCCCTGTTCTGGATGATCGCCATCCTGGCGACCGTCGGCATTCTGCTCACCCTGTGGGTGGTTCCCAACAGCCAGAACCACGTGCTTAACCGCGAATCCGGGATGGTGAAGGGCTGCTTTAGCAAGGTGCTGGCGGAGCCGCGCCTGTTGAAGCTCAACTTTGGCATCATGTGCCTGCACATCATGCTGATGTCCACTTTTGTCGCGCTGCCCGGACAGCTGGAGGCCGCCGGCTTCCCGGCCGCCGAGCACTGGAAGATTTACCTGGTCACCATGGTTATCTCCTTCATCTCGGTGGTGCCGTTTATCATCTACGCCGAAGTGAAGCGTAAGATGAAGCGCGTCTTTTTGCTCTGCGTCGCCATCCTGCTGATTGCGGAGATTGTCCTCTGGGGCGCAGGAGGCTACTTCTGGGAGCTGGTGGCGGGCGTTCAGCTCTTCTTCCTGGCGTTTAACCTGCTGGAAGCGCTGCTGCCGTCGTTGATTAGCAAAGAGTCGCCGGCGGGCTACAAAGGCACCGCGATGGGCGTCTACTCCACCAGCCAGTTCCTCGGGGTGGCGATTGGCGGCGCCCTTGGCGGTTGGGTCGATGGTTTCTTTGATTCGCAGACCGTGTTTCTGCTGGGCGCCCTGCTGGCGATGCTGTGGCTGCTGGTGGCCAGCACCATGAGCGAGCCGCCCTACGTCAGCAGCCTGCGGGTAGAGGTACCGGACGGCGTGGTGGTCGACAGCGCGCTGCAGGCGCGTCTGCTGAATGCCAGCGGGGTTCATCAGGCGCTGGTGGTGCCCGAGGAGCGTTCGGTGTATATCAAAATCGACAGCAAAGTCACCAACCGCTTTGAGATAGAGCAGCTCATCAAAGGGGTATAAAAAAAGCGGGGAATTCCCCGCTTTTTGCTGTCTGTCGGCCGCCTTAGTCGCGGAAGTTTTTGAACTGGAACGGTTGTCCCAGATCGCCACCGCGCACAAGCGCCATCACCGACTGCAGATCGTCGCGGGACTTACCGGTCACGCGGATCTCTTCGCCCTGAATCTGGGCCTGCACTTTCAGCTTGCTGTCTTTGATCAGTTTAACGATCTTCTTCTGCACCGCGCTTTCAATGCCCTGCTTCAGCTTCGCTTCAACAAACCAGGTTTTACCGCTGTGTACGATATCTTCCGGCACGTCGAGGGAGGTGCCTTCAATGCCGCGCTTGAGCAGCTTGGCGCGCAGGATATCCAGCAGCTGGTTCACCTGGAAGTCAGACTCGCTCAGCACTTTAATGGTCTTGTTGGCGTCGTTTAATTCAAACGTGGCTTCAACGCCACGAAAATCAAAACGCGACTCGACTTCGCGGCTCGCGTTGTCTACCGCGTTACGGGCTTCCTGAAGATCAACTTCAGAGACAATATCGAAAGATGGCATCTTTTCCTCTCCTTCCGTTTCTTTTGCGTTGCATAATACCTGCAACGCGGCATAACTCAACTTGTTATCCCGGAAGCTTAGCTGATTACGCAACGCTCGCGCTATTTTCCCCATGCTGCCCGACGACGCCGAAACCCCCTTTCCGTGCGACGATGCGAAAAGCGACGAGATAGACTTTAGTCATCAGCGCCTGGGGTAGCGGCAGATGAGGAGGAACAATGAAAGTAACCGTACTGGGATGCGGTGCACTGGGACAACTATGGCTGACCGCGTTGTGCAAACAGGGACATGAAGTCCAGGGCTGGCTGCGCGTGCCGCAGCCATTCTGTAGCGTCAACGTCATTGAAACCGACGGCTCGGTGTTCAACGAGTCGCTGACGGCCAACGATCCCGATTTTCTTGCCAGCAGCGAGCTGCTGATTGTCACTTTAAAAGCCTGGCAGGTTTCAAACGCGGTGAAGCACCTGGCCGCGATCCTGCCGGACACCACGCCGATTGTGCTGGTGCATAACGGCATGGGAACCGTCGAGGAGCTGCGCAGCGTGAAACAGCCGTTGCTGCTGGCCTCCACCACCCAGGCGGCGCGCCGCGACGGGAATGTCATCATCCACGTCGCCCAGGGCACCACGCATATCGGGCCGGCGAAAAGCTACGAACAGGACTACAGCTACCTCGCTGAAGTGCTGCAGAACGTGCTGCCGGATGTCGCCTGGCACAACAATATTTTCTCGGCCACCTGGCGCAAACTCGCGGTTAACTGCGTGATTAACCCCCTGACCGCGATAAAAGGGTGTAAAAATGGCGATCTGCGCGACTATCCGCAGGAAGTTGCGGCCATTTGTCGCGAGGTGGCGGCAGTGATGGAGCGCGAAGGTATTCATACCTCGGCAGAAAACCTGCTATTTTATGTCGAACAGGTGATTGAAAGTACGGCAGAAAATATCTCATCCATGCTGCAGGACGTTCGCGCCCAGCGGCACACGGAGATCGACTATATCACCGGTTTTCTGCTCAACCGCGCCCGCGCCCACGGCGTTGCCGTACCGGAAAACGCCCGCTTATTTGAACTGGTCAAGCGTAAGGAGAATGAATATGAGCGCGTCGGCACTGATTTGCCTCGCCCCTGGTAGCGAAGAGACCGAAGCGGTCACCACTATCGACCTGCTGGTCCGCGGCGGGGTGAAGGTGACCACCGCCAGCGTCGCCAGCGACGGCGGCCTGACCATCGTCTGCTCGCGCGGCGTCAAGCTGCTGGCGGATGCTCCTCTGGTCGAGGTGGCCGATGGCGATTTCGATATTATCGTCCTCCCGGGCGGCCTCAAGGGAGCGGAGTGCTTTCGCGACAGCCCGCTGTTGGTGGAAACCGTCCGCCAGTTTCATCTCTCTGGGCGCATTGTGGCCGCTATCTGCGCCGCTCCGGCGACCGTGCTGGTACCTCATCATCTGTTCCCGATCGGCAACATGACCGGTTTTCCAGCGCTGAAGGCGCAGATCCCCGCCGATCAGTGGCAGGATAAGCGGGTGGTCTGGGATCCGCGGGTGAATCTGTTAACCAGCCAGGGTCCAGGGACATCGATTGATTTCGCCCTGAAAATGATCGATCTGCTGGTGGGGCGCGAGAAAGCGTATGAGGTCGCCTCACAGTTGGTGATGGCCGCCGGCATCTATAATTACTACGAAGCCTGATAGCCGGTCCGCGCCGCGGACTGGCTCCCCCTTTTCCTGAGGAGTCGTAGCATGTCCCGTAGCGCAACCGATTCTCGCGATCTTGTTATCAGCCGCCTGCTCAGCGCGCCCGCCGCAGCCCTGTGGCGCGCGTGGGCCGACCCGGCATTACTACGAACCTGGTGGTGCCCGAAGCCCTGGCAAACCGAGGTTCTGACCTTTGATTTTCGCGCCGGCGGGGCCTTTCACACCGTGATGCACGGCCCTGACGGTGAACGCAGCGATAACCCCGGCTGTTTTCTTGAGGTTATCCCGCAACAAAAAATCGTCATGACCTCGATGCTGACGGCGGATTATCGCCCCGCCGTTTCCCCCTTCGCGATGACGGCCATCATCACTTTTGCCGATGAACAGGGCGGGTGTCGCTATACGGCCACAGTGCTGCATGCCGATGATGAAACCCGCGAGCAGCATGAGCAGATGGGATTTTTCGAGGGCTGGAATATTGTCATCGATCAACTCAATGACCTGGCGCTGACCCTGCGCTAATACACTCCCCTGCCAATAGTAAAAAGGCCTTCCATCAGGGAAGGCCTTTTGCATCATAACAACCTGTTACGGGCGATAAACTTTCACGTTGCTGAAGCCCTGCTCGCGCAAATAAAGCGCCTGCAGACGGCTCATCACTCCGCGTTCGCACCACAGCAGCCAGGTTTTACTCTGATCGAGATCGCCAAACTTGGTGCTCAGCTTGTAGAACGGCAGAGAAACAACTTCAACCCCCTCGACCTTAAGCGGCTTGTCTTCCTGCTCGTCGATGGAGCGAATGTCGAGGATCGCGTCGTTGGCGCCAAAGCCGTTCACGGTTTCCACTTCCACCACCGTCTCTTCCGTCTGCTGGGCGATTTCGCGGATATCGATATTGCTCGCCTCTTCCACCACTTTATCGAGGATGCTGAAATCGAAGTGTTCTTCTTCCGCTTCAATCTTCGCCTTCACCGCCTTCACGGTCGGGCTCTTGGAGATCACGCCGCAGTACTCCGGCATCGTGCGGGCGAAATCTTCCGTACCGATCTCGCGGGCCAGGTCGATGATGTGCTCTTTATCGTGTGAAATCAGCGGACGCAGGATCAGGGTATCGGAGACGTTGTCGATCAGGCGCAGGTTGGTGAGAGTCTGACTGGAGACCTGACCCAGCGCTTCGCCGGTGACCAGCGCCTGCACGCCGTAGCGTTCCGCGACTTTTGACGCGGCGCGGACCATCATGCGCTTGAGCACCACGCCCATCTGGCCGTCATCCACTTTTTCAAGGATTTCGCCGACCACCGGCTCAAAGTTAATCGCCACAAAGCGAACGCGGTGAGAGCTGCCGAAGCGGTTCCACAGGTAATGCGCGACCTGGCGGACGCCAATCTCATGGGCGGCGCCGCCAAGGTTAAAGAAGCAGTAGTGCACGCGGCAGCCGCGGCGCATCAGCATGTAGCTGGAGACGCCGGAGTCAAAGCCGCCGGAAATCAGCGACAGCACATCTTCCTGCGTGCCAATCGGGAAGCCGCCGATACCTTCATAGCGGCCTTTCACCAGCAGCAGGCGATCGTTTTCAATCTCAAGATTGACGGTAACGTCCGGGTCGGTCAGCTTCACGCGCGCCGTTTCAATATGCTGATTCAGGCCGCCGCCGACGTAACGCTCTACCTCAATTGAGGTGAATTCATGTTTGCCGCGACGCTTCACCCGCACGCAGAAGGTTTTGCCTTCCAGCGCCTCGCGCCACAGCGGCAGCGTCTGCTCAAAAATATCGTGCAGCGAGGTGAACGGTACGTCTTCGACTTCCAGAATATGGTGGATGCCGGGAATACGGGTCAGCGCATCGCGAATAGCCGGGCGCTGATTTTCATCTTTCGCGCGAACTTCGATATGATCCCAATGGCGAACGACGGCCAGCGTCTCGTCATAGTTTTTGAGAACGTTACGAATGTTCCCGGTTAAGATTTTAATGAAGCGCAACCGCACAGATTGGCTTTTGATGGTGATTTCCGGGAACAATTTAATGATAAACTTCATGGCGACAATAGTTCGTTGGCAAGCCCGACGGGGCTTTAAGCAAAAGTTGTAAAGCAGCGCACACCGGTGCCTGCATCCTGGGCGCGGAGTATATCACCATTGCGCGTTATTTGCTTACACGCGTGACTTCGTTACCATACCCGGTATTGCCGTCGCGAAATAACAAGAGTCTATATTCACTATGCCAAAGAAAAATGAGGCCCCGGCCAGCTTTGAAACTGCACTGGGCGAACTGGAGCAGATCGTAAACCGTCTGGAAAGCGGCGATTTGCCGTTAGAAGAAGCGCTCAGCGAATTTGAGCGCGGGGTCCAGCTGGCCCGCCAGGGGCAAAGCCAGCTGCAGCAGGCCGAACAGCGCGTGCAGATCCTGCTGGCGGATAGTGAAGATTCCCCGACCACGCCTTTTACGCCGGACGCTGAATAAATGGATTTCCCGCAACAATTGCAGGCCTGTGTGGAACAGGCTAACGAGGCGCTGCGCCGTTTTATCGCGCCGCAGCCCTTTCAGAACACTCCGCTGGTGGAAGCGATGCATTATGGCGCACTCTTAGGCGGTAAACGCCTGCGTCCCTTCCTTGTCTACGCTACCGGCGAGATGTTCGGCGTGAGCCGCACCACGCTGGATGCCCCTGCCGCCGCGGTCGAATGCATTCATGCTTATTCTCTGATGCATGATGATTTGCCGGCGATGGATGATGACGATCTGCGTCGCGGACTGCCGACCTGCCATATTAAATTTGGCGAAGCCAACGCAATTCTTGCGGGAGATGCCCTGCAAACGCTGGCGTTCTCTATACTCAGTGATGCGCCGATGACGGACGTCCCTGACCGGGATCGTCTGGCGATGGTTTCCGAACTGGCGCAGGCCAGCGGCGTGGCGGGCATGTGCGGCGGCCAGGCGCTGGATCTACAGGCGGAAGGACAGCAGGTGAATCTGCAGGCGCTGGAACGTATCCACCGCCACAAAACGGGCGCGCTAATCCGCGCCGCCGTCCGCATGGGGGCGCTGAGCGCCGGCGAGCGCGGGCGTGCCGCCCTGCCCGCGCTGGATCGCTATGCGGAAAATATCGGCCTGGCCTTCCAGGTCCAGGATGACATTCTCGACGTGGTAGGGGATACTGCGACCCTTGGCAAACGTCAGGGTGCCGACCAGCAATTGGGTAAAAGCACCTATCCCGCCCTCCTGGGTCTTGAGCAAGCCCGGAAGAAAGCGCACGACCTGATCGCTGATGCCCGCCGTTCGTTAGATGAACTGGCCGCACAATCTCTGGATACTTCGGCACTGGAAGCGCTCGCGAATTACATTATTCAGCGCGATAAATAAACAATAAATGAGTCTCTGATGAGTTTTGATATTGCCAAATACCCGACCCTGGCGCTGGTAGATTCCACCCAGGAGTTGCGCCTGTTGCCAAAAGAGAGCCTGCCGAAGCTGTGTGATGAGCTGCGGCGCTACCTGTTGGACAGCGTCAGCCGCTCCAGCGGTCACTTTGCCTCTGGCCTCGGCACGGTGGAACTGACCGTGGCGCTGCACTACGTCTATAACACGCCCTTCGATCGCCTGATCTGGGACGTCGGTCACCAGGCCTACCCGCATAAAATTCTGACCGGCCGCCGCGACAAAATCGGCACCATTCGCCAGAAAGGCGGCCTGCACCCCTTCCCGTGGCGCGGTGAAAGCGAGTACGACGTGCTGAGCGTCGGTCACTCCTCCACCTCCATTTCCGCTGGCATCGGGGTGGCTATCGCCGCCGCGAAAGAGGATAAACAGCGGCGCGCGGTGTGCGTGATTGGCGACGGGGCGATCACCGCCGGGATGGCGTTTGAAGCGATGAACCACGCCGGGGATATCAAACCCGACCTGCTGGTGGTGCTGAATGACAATGAAATGTCGATCTCCGAGAACGTCGGGGCGCTGAATAATCATCTGGCGCAGCTGCTCTCCGGTAAGCTCTACTCCACCCTGCGCGAAGGCGGCAAAAAGGTCTTTTCCGGCGTACCGCCGATTAAAGAGCTGCTTAAGCGGACCGAAGAGCATATCAAAGGCATGGTGGTGCCTGGGACGCTGTTTGAAGAGCT
Organism: Klebsiella sp. 2-CIP_Kleb.; assembly: GCF_050378715.1. Taxonomy (NCBI): domain Bacteria; kingdom Pseudomonadati; phylum Pseudomonadota; class Gammaproteobacteria; order Enterobacterales; family Enterobacteriaceae; genus Klebsiella; species Klebsiella sp. 2-CIP_Kleb. The sequence continues at coordinate 165,928 of NZ_JBNRLG010000002.1, read as the reverse complement.
GGGCTTTAACTACATCGGCCCGGTGGATGGCCACGATGTGCTCGGTCTGGTCAGCACCCTGAAGAACATGCGCGACCTGAAGGGCCCGCAGTTCCTGCATATTATGACCAAAAAAGGCCGCGGCTATGAGCCCGCCGAGAAAGACCCGATCACTTTCCACGCGGTGCCAAAGTTCGACCATACCAGCGGCGTACTGCCCAAAAGCAGCGGCGGTCTCCCTTCCTATTCGAAAATCTTCGGCGACTGGCTGTGCGAAACGGCGGCCAAAGACAGCAAGCTGATGGCCATCACCCCGGCGATGCGCGAAGGTTCAGGGATGGTGGAATTTTCGAAGAAATTCCCCGATCAGTACTTTGATGTCGCCATCGCCGAGCAGCATGCAGTCACCTTCGCCGCCGGACTGGCGATTGGCGACTACAAACCAGTGGTGGCCATCTACTCCACCTTCCTGCAGCGAGCCTACGATCAGGTGATCCACGATGTGGCTATTCAGAAGCTGCCGGTGCTGTTTGCCATCGACCGCGCCGGGATTGTCGGCGCAGACGGCCAGACGCATCAGGGGGCGTTCGATCTCTCCTTCCTGCGCTGTATTCCGGATATGGTGGTGATGACGCCGAGCGATGAAAATGAATGCCGCCAGATGCTGTACACCGGCTACCACTACAGCGACGGCCCCTGCGCGGTGCGCTATCCGCGCGGCAGCGGCACCGGCGCGACGCTGGAGCCGCTGGCATCGCTGCCGATCGGCAAAGGGGTAGTGAAACGCCAGGGCGAGAAGGTAGCGATCCTCAACTTCGGCACCCTGCTGCCGGAGGCCGCAGCGGTGGCGGACAAACTCAACGCCACCCTGGTGGACATGCGCTTTGTGAAGCCGCTGGATACCGCGCTGATTCTGCAGCTGGCAGGCGAGCACGACGTTCTGGTGACGCTGGAAGAGAACGCCATTATGGGCGGCGCCGGCAGCGGCGTGAATGAAGTGCTGATGGCCCATCGCCGGGCGGTACCGGTGCTCAATATTGGCCTGCCGGACGTCTTTATTCCGCAGGGCACTCAGGAAGAGATCCGCGCCGACCTCGGCCTCGATGCCGCCGGTATTGAAGCCAAAATCCTCGACTGGCTGGCATAATCGCCCCTCCCGCTCCTGCTATGCTTAAGGGATACCCTTGATGAATAGCAGGAGCGCACCATGCACTATATCCCCCTCGGCGATACTGCCTTACGTGTTTCCCGACTCTGCCTCGGCTGCATGACCTTCGGCGAGCCGGACCGCGGCAGACACGCCTGGACGCTTCCGGAAGAGAGCAGTCGCCCGCTCATCCAGCACGCCATTGAAGGCGGCATCAACTTCTTCGATACCGCAAACAGCTACTCCGACGGCAGTAGCGAAGAGATCGTCGGCCGCGCTCTGCGCGACTTTGCCCGCCGCGACGAGGTGGTTGTCGCCACCAAGGTCTATCACCAGGTCGGCGATCTGGCGGAAGGGCTTTCCCGGGCGCAGATCCTGCGCTCTATCGACGACAGCCTGCGCCGTCTCGGTATGGACTATGTCGACCTGTTGCAGATCCACCGCTGGGACTACAGCACCCCGATTGAAGAGACGCTCGAAGCGCTGGACGAGGTGGTGAAAGCCGGCAAAGCGCGCTATATCGGAGCCTCGTCCATGCATGCCCGGCAGTTTGCCCAGGCGCTGGCGCTTCAGCAGCAGAACGGCTGGGCGCGCTTCGTCACCATGCAGGATCACTACAACCTGATTTACCGGGAAGAAGAGAATGAGATGCTGCCCCTGTGCCAGCGTAACGGCGTGGCGGTGATCCCGTGGAGCCCGCTGGCGCGCGGCAGGCTGACCCGCCCATGGGGTGAGACCACCGCCCGGCTGGTCTCGGATGAGTTCGGCAAATCGCTTTACAGCACCAGCGAAGAGAACGACGCGCAGATCGCCGGGAATCTCGCGGACGTGGCGGAAGAGCTCGACGCCAGTCGCGCGCAGGTCGCCCTCGCCTGGCTGTTAAGCAAGCCCGGCGTCGCCGCGCCAATTATCGGTCCGTCGCGTCAGGAACAGCTCGATGACCTGTTGCAGGCGGTGGATTTGACGCTATCTCCGGAACAGATCGACAAACTGGAGGCGCCCTATCAGCCGCATCCGGTGGTGGGATTTAAGTGACGGGCGTGGTTTCCCCGACAGCATGGCGCTGCCGGGGAGAAGCGGTCAAAGCAGACCGATGGGCCAGTGATGGCCAATAACATACAGCACGCCGGCGGAGATCACGCCGGCGACGATATCGTCCACCATGATCCCCATTCCGCCGTGAATATTGCGGTCAAACCAGCGAATCGGCCACGGTTTCCACATATCGAAGATACGGAAAATGACGAAGCCGGCGGCCACCCACTGCCAGTCCAGGGTCGGCAGCGCCATCAGGGTGATCCACATCCCGACGAACTCGTCCCAGACGATGCTGCCGTGGTCATGGGTGCCCATATCTTTGGCCGTGCGATGGCACAGATAGACCCCGATACAGATGCTCATCATCACCACCAGCGAGTAGAGCTGCCAGGGGAGAAAAGTCATCAGATACCAGAACGGGATCGCCGCCAGCGACCCCATCGTGCCCGGCACCACCGGGCTTAAGCCGCTGCCAAAGCCGGTCGCCAGCAGATGCCATGGATTACGCATACTCAGGCGGCTAAGCGCCTCGTCTCGACTACGCAAAGTGATCGTATCCCTTTAAATCAAGCGTGACCGGCTTACCGTCGCGGATAAACTGCAGACCTTCGCTCTCCGGCGCAATCTGTCCGATACAGGTAAAACGCGCGCCAAGATGGCCAAGGGCCACGTCCAGCGCCCCACGGTTCAGTTCCGGTACGGTAAAGCACAGCTCGTAGTCTTCGCCACCGGCGAGCGCCCAGCGCAGCGCCTGCTCAGAATCAACCTGGCGTAGCATCGCGTCAGAGTACGGCATGGCATCAAGCTCGATACGCGCGCCGCAGCCGCTGGCTTTGAGAATATGACCCAGATCGGAGATCAGGCCGTCGGAGAGATCGATCGCCGACGTCGCCAGGTCGCGCAGCGCCTGGCCCTGCAGCACGCGGGGCATCGGACGCAGGTGACGGGCCAGCAAATAGTCGGCGTCAGTCGGCGTATCCACCGTCAGCCGGTTCTGCAACAGCGCCAGGCCGGCGGCGCTGTCCCCCGGGGTACCGGTGACATAGATCCAGTCTCCCGGCTTCGCACCTGAACGTTTCATGGCGCGCCCAGGCGGCACAAAGCCGTGTATACCCAGGGTCATGGCGAGCGGGCCACGGGTGGTGTCGCCGCCAATCAGCTGCATATCGTAGTAGTCAAGCTGGACAAACAGGCTGTCGCTGAAGGCTTCCAGCCAGGCTTCATCCACCTCCGGCAAGGTCAGCGCCAGGGTGAGCCACGCCGGCTCCGCGCCCATCGCTGCGAGGTCGCTCAGGTTCACCGCCAGGGCTTTATAGGCGAGGTCGGCCGGGTCGATATCGGGTAAGAAGTGATTGCCCGCCACCAGAGTGTCGGTGCTGATTGCCAGCGTTTTTTTCTCGGGAATATTCAGGAGAGCGCAGTCGTCGCCGATACCGGTCTCGACATCAAGACGAGCGCTTTTAACGCGATCAAAATAACGGGCAATCAGGGAGAATTCGCCACATGCCATACGTTATGCCTCAGCAAAATAATAAATAAGGCCGGGTTGCGAGACGACCCTCGCAAAACCCGGCCTGCAGTTTACTTCTTGTGGGGACGAATTACCGGAGCCGCTTTGTCCAGCACACCGTTGACGAACTTGTGGCTATCTTCAGCGCCGAAGGTTTTCGCCAGTTCGATAGCTTCATTGATGGCCACTTTATACGGTACGTCATCGCGTTTGGACAGCTCAAACAGCGCGATACGCAGCACCGCTTTTTCCACCTGACCCAGCTCTTCCAGCTGACGGGACAGGTAGGGCTTCATCAGGCCGTCGAGGTACGCGCTGTTAGTCGCCACTCCGGACAGCAGTTCGCGGAAATACAGAACATCAACATCTTTTACGTCCTGTTCCGCCAGGAACTGGTATTCGACATCAGCGATGTCGTTCTGGGACAACTGCCAGGAGTAGAGCGCCTGAACGGCACACTCACGGGCGCGGCGACGAGCAGCAGGTTTCACGGAATTCCCCTTACAAAAATCAGGCCTTGATGGCTTTCAATACGTTAATCATTTCCAGCGCGGTCAGCGCAGCTTCTGCGCCTTTGTTACCGGCTTTGGTGCCAGCGCGCTCAATGGCTTGTTCAATACTTTCAGTGGTCAGAACACCAAAGGCTACCGGGATTTCGCTGTCCTGAGCGACGTGCGCCAGGCCATTGCTGGCACCGCCTGCCACATATTCAAAGTGGGCGGTACCGCCGCGAATCACCGTACCCAGCGCGATCACCGCGTCATATTTACCGGTTTTCGTCAGTGCGCCAGCCGCCAGCGGCAGCTCATACGCGCCTGGAACCCAAACAACGGTGATGTTTTCATCTTTTACCTGACCAATGCGTTTCAGGGCGTCAATCGCACCTTCCAGCAGGCTGTCATTGATAAAGTTGTTGAAACGCGCAATGGTGATGGCGACGCGAGCGTCCGGGGTAGCAACGTTAGCTTCAATAATGTTCATACTCTTCCTTCGGGTTCATGTGCCCCGCAAGGGGGGCGGATTTTATCATATTATTCTGAGCGCTGCTTCCTAATAATCAGGAAAGCCTCACGCAGTGGTTAAATGCAGGCAGACATCCGGGCCAACCTGACGTATCTCATTGAATTTAAAATGGGGCGCCTGGCTCAGTTCTTCAAGCCCCGGCAGCGCGCATAATCCACGCGCCGCATTGCCTAACAGTTTAGGCGCAATATAGACGATAAGCTCGTCGACCAGCCCCGCCTGCAGCAGCGCCCCGGCAAGCGTGGCCCCCGCCTCCACCCAGACGCTGTTGATCTGCTGTTTGCCAAGCAGCAGCATCAGCAGCACCAGATCGAGATGGCCGTTATGTTCCGGAACCAGCAGCGTGCGCACGCTGTCCGGCCACTGGCGCTCATCGGCGCCCAGGCGGGCAAACAGCGTTTCCCCCGCCTGCTGCACAATACGATGCTCAGGCGTGACGCGGTTCTGACTGTCGATCACGACGCGCAGCGGCTGGCGCAAATTCTCTTGGGGATACAGCGCCTGGGTATCGGCGCTCAGCTCCTGCCAGCGCACGGTCAGCGCCGGATCGTCCGCCAGTACGGTGGCGCTGCTGGTCAGAATGGCATGGCTCTGTGCGCGCAGACGCTGCACGTCGCGTCGCGCCTGCGGGGAGGTGATCCACTGGCTTTCGCCGCTGGCCATCGCCGTGCGGCCGTCCAGCGAAGCACCCAGCTTGAGCTGCACCCAGGGAAAACCGGTGCGCATCCGCTTCAGGAAGCCCTTGTTCAGCGCTTCCGCCTCGTTCATCATCAGCCCGTGGCTGACTTCAATACCGGCCTGCTGCAGACGGTACAAGCCGCGCCCCGCCACCTGCGGGTTCGGATCCTGCATCGCGGCGACCACGCGGCTGATGCCGGCGGCAATCAGCGCATCGCAGCACGGCGGCGTACGGCCGTGGTGGCTGCAGGGCTCAAGGGTGACATAGGCGGTGGCGCCTCGCGCCTGTTCCCCCGCCATCCGCAGGGCGTGCACTTCGGCGTGCGGCTCGCCGGCGCGATAGTGGAACCCTTCGCCGACGATCTCGCCGTCTTTTACAATGACACAGCCAACGTTAGGGTTAGGATGGGTGGTAAAGCGACCGCGGGCGGCGAGCTTAAGCGCACGCGCCATGTACATTTCGTCCTGCATGGCTTAGTCCTGTAAGCGGGCGATCTCTTCGCCGAATTCTTTGATATCTTCGAAGCTGCGATAGACCGACGCGAAGCGAATATAGGCGACTTTATCCAGTTTTTTCAGCTGTTCCATCACCAGATTGCCGATCATTTTGCTGGCCACTTCGCGCTCGCCGGTGCCGCGCAGATGGGTTTTGATATGGTTGACCGCCATTTCGACGTCATCGGCGCTGACCGGACGTTTCTCCAGCGCTTTCAGCATCCCACTGCGCAGCTTGTCTTCGTTGAAGGGTTCACGCACATCGTTACTCTTCACCACCCGGGGCATCACCAGCTCCGCCACTTCGAAGGTGGTAAAGCGCTCATTACAGACCAGACACTGCCGACGGCGACGCACGGAAGAGCCTTCCCCCACCAGACGAGAGTCAATCACTTTGGTATCCACGGCGAAACAGAAAGGGCAATGCATAGCGCGTCCTGACAGGTAGTTAAACTGAAGGGTAGTTTACCGCGAAGTGACCTGACTACAAAGAAAGAGCTTTTGAGACAAAGGATCTATGGGAGAGACAGGCGGTTTGGCTACCATTAAGCATCCTCTGCAAACGGAATCCTGACCATGACAAGACGTTACCTGAAACTCGCCATCGCGGGCAGCCTGTTTACCCTGACCGCTTGCGCCCAGCAAAGCGAAATCCGCCAGATGCACCAGAGCGTGAGCACCCTGAGCCAGGAGATGACCCAGCTCAATCAGCAAACGATCAAAATTACCCAGCAAAACGCGCTGAACGCGAAATCTACCCGCGGCGTCTATTTGCTGCCGGAGGCGAAAACCCCGGCGCGGCTGGAGAGCCAGATCGGCACCCTGCGCATGTCGGTGGCGAGCATTACGCCGGATGGCGACGGATCACGCCTGACGTTACGTATTCAGGGCGAATCCAACGATCCGCTGCCGGCCTTTACCGCCACCGTCGCCTCCGGACAGATCACCGGCACTACCCACAGCTATCAGGAAGTGAATGTTCAGGATCAGTTGATCAGCGCCCCGGCCAGCATCCTCGCACCCAGCGATGTCAACATCCCGCTGCGCCTGAACGTAACGCCGGACAAAGTCGGTTTTATTCGCGTCCACGATATCCAGCCCGCCGCCGCACAGTAAGCCTTTGCGCCGGGCTTTCCCTGCCCGGCGACACCCTGCCCCGTCATTCTTCTCCACTTACAACTTTTCGCAAGAGTTCATTAGAAATCGTTCTGCATCGCGATTTTCAGTAGCATTTTGTCAAGAAATGCATAGAATCGTGAACGCAATCGATTACGCATGTTCTGGTTATGTGAAACAACACGTATTTTTGTGAGCAATGATTCCTATAATAGACCCCCACAGAAAGACGAAATATTTAGAAACGCTTCGGCACTTCTTTTAACGCCTTCAGGCTCAATTTAAACAGTGGCATTACTATGAAAAAAACATTACTGGCAGCGGGTGCGGTTGTGGCGCTCTCCACTTCTTTTACCGCGGGCGCGGCAGAAAACGACAAACCGCAGTATCTGTCTGACTGGTGGCACCAGAGTGTTAACGTGGTAGGGAGCTACCACACCCGTTTCGGACCGCAGATCCGTAACGATACCTACCTGGAATACGAAGCGTTCGCCAAAAAAGACTGGTTTGATTTTTACGGCTATATCGATGCTCCGGTGTTCTTCGGCGGCAATAGCACGGCAAAAGGTATCTGGAACAACGGTTCTCCGCTGTTTATGGAGATCGAACCGCGCTTCTCTATCGACAAGCTGACCAACACCGATCTGAGCTTTGGGCCGTTCAAAGAGTGGTATTTCGCGAACAACTATATCTACGATATGGGCCGCAATGATTCCCAGGAGCAGAGCACCTGGTATATGGGTCTGGGTACCGATATCGACACCGGCCTGCCGATGAGCCTGTCGTTGAACGTCTACGCCAAATACCAGTGGCAGAACTACGGCGCGTCCAATGAGAACGAGTGGGACGGCTACCGCTTCAAAGTGAAATACTTTGTGCCGCTGACCGACCTGTGGGGCGGTTCGCTGAGCTACATCGGCTTCACCAACTTCGACTGGGGTTCTGACCTCGGCGATGACAACTTCTACGATCTGAACGGGAAGCACGCGCGCACCAGCAACTCCATCGCCTCCAGCCACATCCTGGCGCTGAACTACGCGCACTGGCACTACTCGGTAGTGGCCCGTTACTTCCATAACGGCGGCCAGTGGGCTGACGATGCCAAGCTGAACTTCGGCGATGGCGATTTCAGCGTCCGCTCAACCGGCTGGGGTGGTTACTTCGTGGTTGGTTACAACTTCTAATTGCTGAAACGGCAAGACAGCGCCCGGGCCATCCGGGCGTTTTTATTTCTCCCACACGTCGCACCGAACCTTGCGCAGAAAATCATTTAACGAGCGGTCGGCGCACTCGCTGAATCGACGCTCGGTCACCCTGACCGCCAGACAGCGGTCGAGGCGAAAGTTGCGATAATCATTGCGCAGCTCACACCAGGCTACCAGCAGCCAGCGCTCCCCCCAGAAAAACAGCCCCAGCGGCAGCACGTCGCGCTCGGTCACCCGACCGGACTCATCCTGATAGCGCAACGCCAGCACCTGCTGGCCGGAGACCGCCTGATGAATGATGTCAAAGAAGGTTTTGGCATAGCGATGGGCGCCGAGATCGGGGGCAAACAGGCGGGTCTGCTCCGCCTGGCGTCGGCGCGCCTCCGGCAGGATCGCCAGCATCTTCTCCTGTGCGGATTCCAGCGATTGCGACAGCGCCTCGCCGCCCCAGGTTTTCAGCAGCCGGATCGCGGCGATCAGCGCTTCGGATTCTTTGGTGGTCAGCATTAGCGGCGGCAGATCGTAGCCCGCCAGCAGCCGGTAGCCGCTACCCGCCTCCCCCTCCACCGGCACGCCGGAGAGGGAGAGATCGCGAATATCGCGATACACGGTGCGCTCCGACACGCCCAGCCGCTCCGCCAGCAGCGAGGCGGTGGTGAGCCGCCTGCCGCGCAGGATCTGCACAATCTGAAATAAACGGTCGGCGCGTCGGGTCATGTTTCACTTCACAAAAAGTTCAGGTTAAGCCGGTTGGTGCAGGCCGACGCGGTTGCCCTCGCTGTCAGTAAACAGCGCGATGGTGCCAATATTATTCGGCAGCGTCAGCGGCCCGAAAACACACGCCCCACCCGCCGAGGCGACGCGGTCGAGTGTGGCGGCAAGATGGTCTGTATGCAGGTAAATAATAGCGCCCTGCGCTGAAGGCGCGATACCCTCAAATTTGGCCAGCGCGCCGCCGGGGGCCGGATCCTGATGCGGGAACACCGCCAGCTCGGCGCAGTCCATGGTTTCGCGACGCAGCGTCACCTGCATCACCGGCTCATAAAACGCGACGGCGCGATCCATATCGGCGACCGGAATTTCAAACCAGTTAATCACGTTATTCATACTTCCTCCTGCTCGTTATTGAGTTCAAAAGGAGTGTATGGGAGGGCTCCTGACAGCATACTGTCAGCAGGTTTTGTCGCGGGCAAAAAAAATCCCGGCCGCCTGGGCCGGGATTGCTTTATTTCAACTGAACCGTATTACGGCAGAATTGACGGCTGGTCCGCCCCTTCTTTTTCCACCTTCTGCTGCAGCAGATGCTCGCGCTTCATGCCCAGCTTCAACGCCAGCGCGGAGGCGACGTAGATAGAAGAAGCCGTACCGATGGAAACACCGATCAGCATGGTCAGCGAGAAGCCTTCCAGAATCGGGCCGCCGAACAGGAACAGCATCAGGATCACCATCAGGGTGGTCCCGGAGGTGATCAAGGTACGGTGCAGCGTCTGGGTCAACGACACGTTGAAGATCTCGTACGGCGTACCGCGGCGGATCTTACGGAAGTTTTCACGGATACGGTCCGATACCACGATACTGTCGTTCAGCGAGTAGCCGATAACCGACATCAACGAGGCCACAATGGTCAGGTCGATTTCGATATGGAACAGCGACAGCACGCCCATGGTGATCACCACGTCGTGCGCCAGGGCGATAACCACCCCCGCCGCCAGACGCCATTCGAAGCGGAAGCCGACGTAGATCAGGATACAGACCAGCGCGGCAATCAGCGCCAGGGCGCCGGTTTGCGCAAGGTCCGCACCGACGCTCGGGCCGACAAACTCAATGCGCTTCACCGCCGCGTTCTGGCTGGTCGATTCGTTAATCACCGTCACGACCTTACTGCCCAGCTCCTGGCTGCCGTTGGCGTCATGCACCGGCGGCATACGTACCATGATGTCGCGGCTGCTGCCAAAGTTCTGCACCTGCGGCTCTTCAAAGCCCGCTTTTTGCAGGGAATCGCGCATCTGGTCGAGATCGACCGGCTTCTCAAGGGTAATTTCGATCACCGTACCGCCGGTGAAATCGAGACCCCAGTTAAAGCCGCGGACGCCGATGATGGCGATCGACACAATCAGCAGAAAACCTGAAATGCCGAAGGCCCAGTAGTCCCAGCGCATAAAGTCCCAGACTTTACGGCCGTGGTTCAATTGTTCAACAGTATATTCCTGTGCCACAACGCACTCCTCAGATAGACAGCTTTTTAACGCGCTTGCCGCCGTACAGCAGGTTCACGATGGCACGGGTGCCGACGATAGCGGTAAACATTGAGGTCGCGATACCGATACCGGTAGTAATCGCAAACCCTTTAATGGCACCGGTACCGACCGCGTACAGGATGATCACTTTGATAAGCGTCGTCACGTTGGCGTCGAAGATAGAGCTGAACGCGCCGCGATAACCTTCGTCAATCGCCTGCTGAACGGTACGCCCGTTGCTCAACTCTTCTTTGATGCGCTCGTTGATCAGAACGTTAGCATCGACCGCCACCGCAAGGGTTAACACGATACCCGCGATGCCCGGCATGGTCAGCGTCGCCCCCGGGATGAGGGACATAATGCCGACAATCAGCACCAGGTTGGCAATCAGCGCCGAGGTCGCAATCAGACCGAACTTCTTATAGAAGAGGATCATGAACAGGATGGAGACCACCAGGCCGGCCAGACAGGCTTCCAGACCCTGCTTGATGTTCTGCATACCAAGGGTTGGGCCGATAGTCCGCTCTTCGACGATCTGAATCGGCGCAATCAACGCGCCGGCACGCAGCAGCAGCGACAGCTGGCGCGCTTCGTTCGGGTTGCTGATACCGGTAATACGGAAGCTGTTACCCAGACGCGACTGGATGTTGGCGATGTTAATCACCTCTTCCTCTTTCGCCAGGATAGCCCGACCGTTGGCGTCTTTCTTACCGCTGTCTTTATACTCCACGAACAGGGTCGCCATCGGCTTGCCGATATTGTCCTTGGTGAAGTTGGACATGATGTTACCGCCCGCGCTGTCCAGCGAGATGTTGACCTGCGGCTGGTTGTACTCATCCATGCTGGAGGTCGAGTCGGTGATATGGTCACCGGTCAGGATCACCCGCTTGTACAGCACCACCGGCTGGCCTTCACGCGTCTGCTTCACTTCCGAGTCGCCCGGTACGCGGCCAGAGGCGGCGGCGGACTGGTCAACGTTGGTATTGACCAGACGGAACTCGAGGGTCGCGGTCGCGCCAAGGATCTCCTTCGCCCGCGCGGTATCCTGGATACCCGGCAGCTCAACGACGATGCGGTCAGCGCCCTGACGCTGAACCAGCGGTTCGGCGACGCCTAGCTGGTTCACACGGTTACGCAGAATGTTAATGTTCTGCTGAACCGCGTACTCACGGGCTTCTTTCAGGCGCTCATCGGTCATCACCGCTTTCAGGCTGTTGTCACCCTGAGAGGAGATCACCAGATCGCGATGGCGAGGGCTGAGATAAGAGATAGCCTGGTCGCGCGCCGCGCTGTCGCGGAAGACGATGCTCAGACCGTAGTTGTCTTCCTTGCGCACGGTCGCGTAAGGAATGCCTTTGTCGCGCAGCTCGCTGCGCAGGCTATCGATGTTCTGTTCCTGCAGTTTGCCTAACGCGGTGTCCATGTCGACTTCCATCAGGAAGTGCACGCCGCCGCGCAGATCAAGACCCAGCTTCATCGGTTCGGCATAGAGTGCCGCCAGCCAGCGTGGGGTTGCCGGAGCAAGGTTTAGCGCCACGACGTATTTGTCACCCAGCACGGTAAGCAGCGCTTCACGCGCGCGCAGCTGGGTATCAGTGGTGTCGAAGCGCGCAAGAATAGCGCCCTCTTCCAGTGCCACAGACTTCGCGGTAATTTTTTCTTCTTGTAAAGTTTTCTGGACCTGGATCAGCGTTTGCTCACTGGCGGCGACGCCGCGCGCGCCAGTGATTTGAACAGCCGGATCCTCACCATACAGGTTGGGAAGCGCATAGATCAGGCCGACGACAATGACGACGACCAGCATGACATACTTCCACAAAGGATAACGGTTTAACACGGCAGTTCCCTTTGGGAAAAGTTAGATTACAGCGCCTTCATGGTGCCTTTCGGCAGAACGGCAGCAACGAAGTCACGTTTGATAACCACTTCAGTGGTATCGTTCAGCGCGATAGCAATGTAGCCAGTTTCCGCTACTTTGGTCACGCGACCGACCAGACCGCCGTTGGTCAGCACTTCATCACCTTTGGCGATGGAGTTCATCAGGTTCTTATGTTCCTTGGTGCGCTTCTGCTGTGGACGCAGGATCATGAAGTAAAAAATCAGACCGAACACCACCAGCATCAGAATCAGAGACATCGGGCTGCCCTGCGCCGGTGCACCCGTTGCCGCTACCGCATCAGAAATAAAAAAGCTCATTGAAATTCCCTCATTATTAAAATTAATCAACGTTCAAAGGAGGCACGGTGCGCCCCTGACGTTGGTAAAAATCGGTCACGAAGCTCTCTAATTTACCCTCTTCGATAGCCTTGCGTAAACCAGCCATTAAACGCTGATAGTAGCGCAGGTTATGAATGGTATTGAGACGCGCGCCCAATATTTCGTTGCAACGGTCAAGGTGATGCAAGTAAGCGCGTGAATAATTGCGACATGTATAGCAATCACACTCGGCGTCCAGCGGCGCGGTATCGCTTTTGTGCTTCGCGTTGCGGATTTTCACCACGCCGTCGGTGACGAACAGGTGGCCGTTACGCGCGTTGCGCGTCGGCATGACGCAGTCGAACATATCGATACCGCGACGTACCCCTTCCACCAGATCTTCCGGCTTCCCGACGCCCATCAGGTATCGTGGTTTATCGGCCGGGATCTGCGGGCAGACGTGCTCCAGAATACGGTGCATGTCTTCCTTCGGCTCGCCGACCGCCAAACCGCCGACAGCGTAGCCATCAAAGCCAATCTCTACCAGACCTTTCACCGAGATATCACGTAAATCTTCGTAAACGCTGCCCTGAATGATGCCGAACAGCGCATTTTTATTGCCAAGGCTATCGAAACGGTCACGGCTGCGCTTCGCCCAGCGCAGAGACATCTCCATTGAGCGCTTGGCGTAATCCCAGTCCGCCGGATACGGCGTACATTCGTCGAAGATCATCACGATATCAGAGCCGAGATCGTACTGAATCTCCATGGATTTTTCCGGATCGAGGAAAATCGGATCGCCGTTGATCGGGTTGCGGAAATGCACGCCCTGCTCGGTGATCTTACGGATATCGCCAAGGCTGAACACCTGGAAGCCGCCGGAGTCGGTCAGGATCGGTCCTTTCCACTGCATAAAATCGTGCAGATCGCCGTGCAGCTTCATGATCTCCTGACCCGGGCGCAGCCACAGGTGGAAGGTGTTGCCGAGAATAATCTGCGCGCCGGTGGCTTCCACCTCTTCCGGCGTCATCCCTTTGACGGTGCCGTAGGTGCCAACGGGCATAAAGGCAGGTGTTTCCACCACGCCGCGCTCAAACACCAGGCGACCGCGGCGGGCGCGACCGTCGGTGGTATCCAGTTCAAATTTCATGCTTGCTCCTGCGTCAGAAAAACAGTCCGACGTTTTCATACTCGCCACGGAATGATTCCGTGGCTAAAAAAATGCGTCATGGCGTCCAAAAAGCCGGCGGGCCGGCCTCTTCAGGGACGCTCAGAAATAGCCTGCGGATTGTACGTGATAAACATCGCATCCCCGTAGCTAAAAAAGCGATATTTCTGCTCCACCGCTACCTTATAGGCGTTCATGGTGTGCTGATAACCCGCAAACGCCGACACCAGCATAATCAGTGTGGATTCAGGGAGATGGAAGTTGGTTACCAGCGCATCGATCACCTGGTACTGATAACCCGGGTAGATGAAAATCTGCGTATCGTCGAAGAACGGCGCAATCAGGGCGTCTTTCGCCGCCTGCGCCGCGCTCTCCAGCGAGCGTACCGAGGTGGTGCCCACCGCGATCACGCGATTGCCGCGCGCCTTCGCCGCCAGCACCGCATCGACTACCTCCTGCGGCACTTCCGCATATTCAGAGTGCATGGTGTGCTCTTCAATGCTGTCGACGCGCACCGGCTGGAAGGTACCCGCGCCCACGTGCAGGGTGACAAACGCCATCTCAACGCCTTTGGCGCGCAGTTTATCCAGCAGCGGTTCGTCGAAGTGCAGACCAGCGGTCGGGGCGGCTACCGCGCCCGGCCTGGTGCCGTAGACGGTTTGATAAAGCTCGCGGTCAGCGTCTTCATCCGGGCGGTCAATGTAGGGCGGCAGCGGCATATGGCCAATCCCGTTAAGGATCTCCAGCACCGGGCGCTCGTCGTTAAATTCCACTTCAAACAGCGCGCCGTGACGCGCCAGCATGGTGGCCTGAATGCTCTCGTCGTCGCCCAGCAGCAGCTCGGCGCCCGGCTTCGGCGCTTTCGAGGCGCGAATATGGGCGAGGATGCGCTTATCATCCAGCATCCGCTCCACCAGCACTTCGATCTTGCCGCCGCTGGCCTTACGACCGAACAAACGCGCCGGGATCACCCGGGTGTTGTTAAACACCAGCAGATCGCCAGGATTGAGCTTATCGAGGATGTCGGTGAAGGTGCCATGCGTCAGCGCGCCCGTCGGCCCGTCCAGGGAAAGTAAGCGGCAGCTGCTGCGCTCAGGCATCGGATAGTGGGCGATCAGAGATTCGGGTAGTTCAAAAGCAAAATCGGTAACGCGCATGACGGTAACTCAGACTGAATAAAGAGGCGGGTAGTCTAGTGCCGGGGCGTTCTGCCTGCAACCTTTACCCCTCCGGACGAATGACATAATCTATATTCCAAATCATTCCGAATGCCGCCATGCGGCAGCCGAATGCATCACCGGTGGCAGAGGGCCGCGCGCGGCCAGACAGCACGCCATTCGGGCACCGGGGCTGCCGTTCAGGGCGACGCGCAGCGCTACACCGCTCACTCTGCTCGCCATAAAGTATTTAAAGGATGTCGTCGCTATGAATTTTCTCGCCCACCTGCACCTGGCCCATCTCGCCGACAGTTCGCTGCCCGGCAATCTGATGGCCGACTTTGTGCGCGGCAACCCGCAGGGCGACTATCCGGCGGCGATCGTCGATGGCATCTATATGCATCGGCGAATTGACGTGCTGACTGACAACCTGGCGGAAGTCAAAGAGGCGCGGGAGTGGTTTCGCCCGCAGACCCGCCGCGTCGCCCCCATCACCCTCGACGTCATGTGGGATCATTTCCTGTCGCAGCACTGGGCGCAACTCTCCCCTGACCTGCCGCTGGACGAGTTCGTGCGCTACGCCGAGCGGCAGATCGTGCCGATCCTGCCCGACTCGCCGCCCCGCTTCGTCAATCTCAATCAATACCTGTGGTCGGAGCGCTGGCTGGAGCGCTATCAGGAGATGGATTTTATTCAGCGCGTGCTCAATGGCATGGCCAGCCGCCGCCCGCGTCTCGAGGCGCTGCGCGACTCCTGGCAGGATCTGGATACTCACTACGACCGGCTGGAGGGGCAGTTCTGGCGCTTTTATCCGCAGATGATGCGTCAGGCGAAAAACAAACAGCTGTAATCGCTGCGACATTGATAGGTAAAAGCTGGCTGAACGATTGTCAGCGCCTCTTTGTGTTATTGGCGGACAGGCTCTATACTTGCCCGCGTTGCGTTCCAAATAACCTTAGTAATTACAGGAGAATCAAATGGTTCTGGTCACTCGTCAAGCGCCGGATTTTACTGCAGCCGCTGTGCTGGGTAATGGTGAGATCGTTGAGAAATTCAATTTCAAACAGCACACCAACGGTAAACCTACCGTTCTGTTCTTCTGGCCGATGGACTTCACCTTCGTTTGCCCGTCTGAGCTGATCGCGTTCGACAAACGTTACGAAGAATTCCAGAAACGCGGCGTGGAAGTGGTTGGCGTTTCCTTCGACTCCGAGTTCGTGCACAACGCATGGCGTAATACCCCGGTAGACCAGGGCGGTATCGGCCCGGTTAAATACGCGATGGTTGCCGACATCAAACGTGAAATCCAGAAAGCTTACGGTATCGAGCATCCGGACGAAGGCGTAGCGCTGCGCGGCTCCTTCCTGATCGACGCCAACGGCGTGGTTCGCCACCAGGTGGTTAACGACCTGCCGCTGGGCCGTAACATCGACGAAATGCTGCGCATGGTTGACGCGCTGCAGTTCCACGAAGAGCACGGCGAAGTCTGCCCGGCGCAGTGGGAAAAAGGAAAAGAAGGTATGGCTGCCTCTCCGGAAGGCGTGGCAAAATACCTGACCGAAAACGTCTCCAGCCTGTAATCGGCACACGTTTTTATAAAAGGCCCGCTCAAGCGGGCCTTTTTTGTTAGCGGCGTCAAAATTTAAGAAAATGACCCGCTGATATTTGTGACCAGCAATACACTTCTGCTGAAAAATTTCGCTCTGCCTCTCATTTTTTCTCTGTCAAATTTCAGCGTTAAATCTCAACCACTTCATAACAGTCTGAAAAACAAATAAATTAATTATATGATTTTCAGCCAGCACTTTGCCGTCGATGTGATCGCCATCAATATTTAAAACCGCGGATGTGATCTCATCCATCATTTTTATCAATGTATTTGGTCATGATTTTACTCAGGAACAGGAATACGTTCAGGAGAAGAGAATGGATATTATTTTTGACCCGACGTTAATCGCCCTGAAGCAGAATATTTCCCATGCGGAGGAGGCCATCGAACTGGCGGGTTCATTACTCGCCAGGCGCCAGATTTGCAGCGCCGAATATGTCAACGAGATGCTGACAGTATACGAGGATTTTGGCGCCGCCATCGTGATAGATGACGGGATTGCCATGCCGCACGCCCGCCCGGAAAAAGGGGCATTGCAGACCGGATTTTCGCTTGTCACCACCGCCACACCAGTGACCTTCGGCCACGATGAGTTCGATCCGGTTACCGTCGTCATCGCGATCGCCGGCGCCGATGCTGACAGTCATATCAAAATGATCCAACTGATTGCCTCGCTGATCGAGTCAGATATCGTGACTTTTCTTCAGCAGGAAAATGACGTGAATTCAGTCTTACATTTCATCCAAAAACAAATGGAGTAGTCATTATGTTAGTTATCAGAACGGTTTGTGGTAACGGTATTGGCAGTTCATTGATGGCTGCGAATAATGTGAAGAAGATCTGTGAAGAATTAGGTATCAAAGCGGACGTCGCTTCGGTCGATTTTGCTAACGCCGTCGGGGAAAAAGCCGACCTTTACGTCACGATCAAAGAACTGGCAAATCAATTTCCGGCCCACTGTCATGTCGCCATTATTCGCAGCTACGTCCATAAAGCAAAAATCGCCGAGGATATTACCGACGCGCTGATGAAAATTGCTGCGACTCACTCTTAATCAGCATAGAGGGAACGACCATGCAGGCTATTCTTAGTTTCTTAACGGAAATATTCAGTCAACCCGCTTTTTTAATGGGGCTTATCGCCTTCGTTGGCTTAGTGGCGCTGCGCTCCCCCGGCAACAAACTCCTTACCGGCACATTAAAGCCGATTTTAGGCTATTTGATGCTGAGCGCTGGCGCAGGCGTTATCGTTGCCAATCTCAACCCGCTGGGCGGTATTATCGAAGCTGGATTTAATATCCGCGGCGTTATTCCTAACAATGAAGCCATTGTCTCCGTCGCCCAGAAAATGCTGGGCGTGGAAACCATGAGTATTTTGCTGTTGGGCTTTATTTTCAACCTGATCATAGCCCGCTGCACCAAATATAAATATATCTTTCTCACCGGCCATCATTCGTTCTTTCTCGCCTGCCTGTTCTCCGCCGTCCTGCAGGCGGCGGAGTTCCAGGGCTGGATGTTGATCCTGATCGGCGGATTCCTGTTGGGCTCATGGTCGGCCATTTCCCCGGCCATTGGCCAGCGTTACACCAGGCAGGTAACCGAAGACGGCGGGATCGCCATGGGCCATTTCGGCTCCCTGGGCTACTACCTCTCGGCGTGGATCGCCAGCCGGACCGGCAATCCGGCAAACTCCTTCGCCGATACCGAAATTTCAGAAAAATGGGGTTTTCTGCGCGATACCACCGTCACCACCGGTATCGTGATGTTTGTTATCTACTTCATCTGCAGCGCTGTCGCCGGATCGGCGTACCTGAGCACCATCACCGACCAGAATATGCTGATCTTCTCCGTGCTGACCGGTCTGCAGTTCGCCGTTGGCGTAGCCATTGTCTACAACGGCGTGCGGTTGATCCTCGGCGATCTGGTGCCGGCATTCCAGGGCATCAGCCAGAAACTGATCCCGGACTCCATCCCGGCCGTTGACTGCGCGGTGTTCTTTACCTTTAGCCCCACCGCGGTGGTGGTGGGATTCATCAGCTCCTTTGTAGGCGGTCTGGTCGGGATGCTCATGCTCGGCGGACTGGGCATGGCGCTGATTATTCCCGGCATGGTGCCGCACTTCTTCTGCGGCGGCACCTCCGGGGTCTTTGCCGACAAGCTGGGCGGTAAGCGCGGGTGTATCATCGCCGCCTTTATCGGCGGGATCTTCCTCGCCTTCCTGCCGGCGATGCTGCTGCCGGCGCTCGGCAACCTCGGGTTTGAAAACAGCACCTTCGCCGATTTCGACTTCGCAGTATGGGGCATCATTATTGGTAACGCGTTCACCCAGTTTGGCCAGGTCACTATCTACCTGATTTGTCTGGCGCTGCTCGTCGCGCTGCTGGTGCCTTTCTGCTTCCGTCAAGTACGGGTAGTGGGCAACACGCTCAGCTATGAGGAGCTTACTGCCAAGCAGAAAAATGAATAAGCGAGGTCATTTTTCCCTGCGGGAAGGTCACGCTTCCCGCCGCTGACAAATAATCAGGAGTGGTTATGGCTATTTTGTCCATTGGATTTGCCTGTTTCGATCAGTTTTTCTTTCTCAATGAATGGCCCAAGGAGAATACCAAAAACTTTTGTCATGATTTTATAGAAAGCGGCGGCGGCCCGGCGGCCAATGCAGCCTGGCTGCTGGGATTATGGGGTGAGGAGGTCTATTACATCGGCCATCTGCATCAGGACCTTTACGGTCAGCGCATTATCGATGAGTTTGCCGAAGCGGGGGTGGATACCAGCCAGGTGGTTTTCTCCGATGACATGATCACCCCGCTGGCCTCGGTGCTGGTCAATCGCTTAACGGGTTCGCGGACGATTATTACCCGCAAGATGCAGACACCGCCTTCCCTGACCTACGATCAAAAGCTCAAACTGGACGACCTCGCCGAACGACTGATTGCCGCCGAGGATCCGGTCACCATTTTAATTGACGGCCATGAGCCGGAAATCAGTGAATATTTAATTAAGAAACTGCCCAACGCCAGAGTGGTGATGGACGGCGGGTCACTGCGCGCCAGCAATATAAAACTCGCAGCCTGGACCGACTATTTTGTAGTGAGCGAACATTTTGCCCGCGATTATATGAGCTATCGCTCTTTGAGCACCGAAGCAGAAATTAAAGCGGCGCTGATTGAGCTGAATAAAATTTGCCGCGGTGAAGCATTTATTACCCTTGGCGAAAAAGGCTGCGCTTTTTTAAAAAGCGGTATGCTGCAGATCGTTCCTTCCTGGCTGTGCAATGCCGTTGATACCACCGGAGCCGGGGATGTATTTCACGGCGCCTTCACCTATGGCGTCCACTACTCATGGCACATAGATAATATTATTTTATTTGCCAGCCTGACCGCCGCCATTTCTATTGAGAAAAAAGGGGTACGGGAATCTATGCCGGACCTGGCGGTCGTCCACCACTCGTTAAATAGCTACGAGAGAAACTTAAAGCAATATTTTGAAGAATAACTGCATTTAATAAATATCAAGAGGTGAATATGTTAGTGTCGATGAAGGACATGCTTCAGCATGCCCTGCGGGACGGCTACGCCGTCGGTCAGTTCAACATTAATAATCTGGAATGGGTCGGCGCCGTATTAAGCACTGCCCAGCAGTGCCGCTCACCGGTTATTTTGGGCGTGTCCGGCGGCACGGTTAAGCATATGCTCGGGTTAAAATGTATTCATGACATCGTAGTTAACGCCATGGAGTATTTGCATATTGATGTTCCGGTGGCGCTGCATCTGGATCATGGCACCTCCCGGGAGGCCTGCGAAGCGGCGATCGCCGCCGGCTTCAGTTCCATTATGTTTGATGGCTCGCATCTGCCGTTCAGGGAAAACCTGGCCATTACTCGCCATCTGGTGACGCTGGCGCACAGCAAAGGTATCTCTGTTGAGGCCGAACTGGGGACTATCGCCGGCAGTGAAGACGGCATTGTCAATTCCGAAGTCATCTACGCCGATCCCGAGGAGTGCTACACCCTGGTGACAGAAACCCAGGTGGATTGCCTCGCCGCCGCGCTGGGCTCCACCCATGGCCTGTATAAAGGCAAAGCCCGACTGGGATTTACCGAGATGAAAGCCATTGCCGAGCGGGTGAAGGTTCCGCTGGTGCTGCATGGCGGCACCGGTATTGCCGATGAGGATATGCGCCGGGCGATTGCCTGCGGCACCGCCAAGATTAACGTTAATACCGAAAATATGTACGCCTGGTGCCAGCAGGTGAAGGCGATCTTTGCTGCCGATACCGGGCACGATGTGAACGATCCGCGGAAAGTGATCGCCCAGGGACTGCAGCCAGTACGCGAAATGATTGCCCGCCGCATGGCGCTTTTTGGCTCACAGCAGCGCTATTGATGCGTGAAAGGTGGCTGAGACCTCCGCCCCTTAGCAACCGGGGCGGAGGCGTCAGGCATCAGAAGGCAAAGCAGGAGCAACCCAGCACGCCCCAGAAGGCCTGCTCGTCGGAGACCGGGATCGACGATTTTCGCGCGATATCATGCTGATGGCCGTGGACACCGCAGCTACCGCAGCACTGGTGCATCTGCACTATGGCGCCAATTTTGGCCGCCGCTGGCGGAGCGGAACGGTAATGGCCCGGGACCTTCACCACCGGCGACCACTCCGGCAGCACCGGGATCGGCGGCGGCGCCAGCGGCGAGAAGTGACCGGCGGCGTACACCACTTTGCCATCAACCACCGTCAGCACCGACTCAATGCCTTTGATCTCCTCTTCCGCGACGCTGAAATAGTCCTTCGACAGCACCACCAGATCGGCAAGCTGACCGGCGGCCAGACGGCCCTTTTTACCCTGCTCGCTGGAGAACCAGGCGCTGCCCGCCGTCCACAGCTCCAGCGCGACATCGCGCGGCAGGCGGTTGTTGTCGTCATACATCGCCATCCCGCCAACGGTGCGCCCGGAGACCAGCCAGTACAGCGCGGTCCATGGATTATAGCTGGCGACGCGGGTGGCATCGGTCCCTAACCCTACCGGTACGTCCAGCTCCAGCATTTTCGCTACCGGCGGCGTATGTTTCACCGCCTCTTTGCCGTAGCGATCGACAAAATATTCGCCCTGGAAGGCCATCCGGTGCTGCACCGCAATGCCGCCCCCCAGCGCCTTCACCCGCTCAATGTTGCGCTCGGTAATGGTCTCGGCATGATCGAAGAACCAGTGCAGGCCATTAAACGGAATGTCACGGTTCACCTTCTCAAACACGTCCAGCATCCGGCTGATGGACTCGTCGTAGGTGGCATGCAGGCGGAACGGCCAGCGATGTTCCACCAGATGGCGCACCACCCGCTCCAGCTCATCTTCCATGCCTTGCGGCAAATCCGGCCGCGGCTGCAGGAAATCTTCAAAATCCGCCGCCGAAAACACCAGCATCTCGCCGGCGCCGTTGGCGCGATAGAAATCGGTTCCCTGCCCCGGCTTCAGCATATCGGTCCAGCGCTCGAAGTCCTCCAGCTCCTGCTTCGGTCGCTGGGTAAACAGGTTGTAGGCGATGCGCACGGTCATCTGATCTTTTGCGTGCAGCTGCTCGATAATTTCGTAATCTTCCGGGTAGTTCTGGAAACCGCCCCCGGCGTCGATGGCGCTGGTCAGCCCCAGTCGGTTCAGCTCGCGCATAAACTGACGGGTGGAGTTCACCTGCAGATCCAGCGGCAGCTTCGGCCCTTTGGCCAGGGTGGCGTAGAGGATCATGGCGTTTGGTTTGGCAATCAGCATCCCGGTCGGGTTGCCGTGGCTATCGCGGACGATCTCTCCGCCCACCGGATCCGGCGTCTCTTTGGTATACCCCACGGCTTTCAGCGCCGCGCGGTTCAGCAGTGCGCGATCGTAGAGATGTAGCACAAACATTGGCGTATCGGGCGCCGCGTCGTTTAGCTCTTCCAGGGTCGGCATCCGTCGTTCGGCGAACTGGAATTCGCTCCACCCGCCGACCACCCGCACCCACTGCGGCGACGGTGTGCGATCCGCCTGATCCTTAAGCATTCGCAGGGCATCGGCCAGCGAGGGCACGCCCTCCCAGCGGAGCTCAAGGTTGTAGTTCAACCCACCGCGGATCAGATGCAGGTGAGAATCGTTGAGGCCCGGGATCACCGTATGCCCTTTGAGATCGACGATCTGCGTTCCCTCGGCGGCAAAGCTCATGATCCGATCGTGGCTTCCGGTGGCAACAATTTTTCCGTCGGCGATGGCCACGGCTTCCGCCAGCGGATTCGTACGATCGAGGGTATGAATCTGGCCGTGGGTCAGAATCAGTGTGGCAGTTTGCGACATAACACACTCCTTGGGGAGGCTGACTCAGTTTTTCTTCAACCAGCCAGCAAACAGGCGGGTCACGATGGGCATCCAGAACCAGACCACCAGCGCAACCACGCAGGCATCATTGATCAGGTGCAGCAGCAGGCTCCCCTTAAGCGACGGCAACAGCATGCCGGTCACCGTCGGCACCAGGTTGGTGCTGGGGAAAATCACCAGCAGGGTGATCAGAAACTGTTTCCAGCGCCGCGGCTGGCGCACATTCGCCACCGGCGGGGTAAACCAGAAGGCCGGTTCGGTCCGCACCTCCGTCCGATCGCCCTCCGTCAGCAGCGGGGCAATTTCCGCCACCAGCTGACGACGGGTTTCCGACTGCGTCCAGGCATAGAGATGCTCCAGGGTGTCGAAGCGGATAATCACGCTCCACAGATTCTGCCCTGCGGCGGGCCGGATCACATTCGCCCCGAGATGGCCGGGAAACTCAGCCGCGATGGGCATGATTTTGCCGAGCCACTCTTCGTAGCGCTGGCCGTGTTGCGGATCGAGCAGATGGCTGATGACCAGGGTCACCGATTTTTGCTGCGCCATAAAGATTCCTTGCTTCAGGGGAATGGCAGGATGATTCTCGCCATTAGCCATAGATGACCATACACAACGTCATTCATGCTGCGTCGAGGCGGCAAGCCGGCACGTCCCGGGAGCTGACATCAGTCAGTGACCGGGGCGGGCAAACCCAGCTAACAAAGAGGCAGCCTGAAGGGTGAAGTGTATTTAAGCTTTACGCTCTGGCGCGCCATGCACCATGGTATAAGCGTAATCCACGCCCATCCCGTAGGCGCCGCTGTGTTCGCGCACCAGGTCCATCACCGCATCGTAAGTCGCTTTGCGCGACCAGTCGCGCTGGTACTCCAGCAGCACCTGCTGCCAGGTCACCGGCACCGCGCCCGCCTGCACCATCCGGTCAATGGAGCGCTCATGGGCGTCGACAGAGGTACCGCCGGAGGTATCGGTGACCACATACACTTCGTAGCCCGCCTCCAGGGCCATCAGCGCCGGAAACGTCAGGCAAACTTCGGTCCACAGAGCGGAGATCACCAGCTTTTTACGGCCGGTCGCTTTCACCGCCGCAACGAAGGCATCGTCTTCCCAGGAGTTCATTGAAGTACGCTCAATCGGCTTGACGTCAGGATGCACGGCCAATAATTCCGGCCAAATATAACCGCTGAAGCTTTTGGTCTCTACGGAAGTGTAAATCACCGGTACATTAAAAATTTTGCCGGCTTTAGCCAGCGCCACGGTGTTATTTTTGAGGGTCTGGCGATCGATATTCGCCACGCCAAATGACATCTGTGGTTGATGATCAATAAAGATAAGGGCGGAATTAGTGGGATCGAGCAGTTCACGAATAGACATTAAATACCTTCTTAATCAATTAGTTAAAAAGATGACATGATGGTTAATGCGTCGTGTAGATCCTGACTGATAAAGCATGGTGAGTATAGCGAGTTATTTCTAACAAGTTATTAAAGTTTTTTTGTGGTTTATATTTTGTCAGCGGTTAGTATTTACTCATGCCAGCGTTCATCAAAATTTTACGGCAAACTGTTCTGATTTATTCACTGGCATTGATTATTGCGCTTAGGTACAACAAGGGGAAATTAATGAATGGAAACTCCTGATGCGCGTAAACTTTGATGTTCTGATGATCCTTGATGCGCTGGACCGACACGGATCCTTCGCCACCGCCGCAGAGTCGCTGTATAAAACCCCCGCCGCTCTGAGCTATATGATCCAGAAGCTGGAGAGCGATCTGGAGATCGTCTTGTTGGATCGTTCCGGCCATCGGGCAAAATTTACTGATACCGGGCGGCTGATGCTGGAGAAGGGGCGACAGCTTTTAAGCGCCGCCAAAGATCTGGAAAAGCAGGCCCAGCAGCTGAGCGCGGGCTGGGAGCGAGAGCTGGCGATCGCCCTCGACGCCTCGTTTCCCTTTTCGGCCCTGCTGCCGCTGATCGCCGAGTTCTACGCGCAAAACCCGCAGACCCGGCTGAACTTCAGTCATCACACCCTCGCCGGTTCATGGGAAGAGCTGACCCACCATGGCGCGGATATTATCCTCGGCGCCATCAATGAGCCGCCCACCTCCGCCGAGTGGTCATGGCAAACCCTCGGTGCGCTGGATAACATTTTCGTGGTCGCCCCGGCCCACCCGCTGGCGGGAGCGGAAACGCCGCTCAGCAATAAGCAGCTCAGCCAGCACCGGGCGGTGGTGATCCGCGACAGCGCCCGCTATTGCCATCCGCTGAACAGCAATCTGCTTGATGAACAGCCGCAAATCGGCGTCGATGATTTCGCCAGCAAAGTCGAACTGCTGTGCGCCGGGCTGGGCTGCGGCTTTCTGCCGCGTCATATCGCCCGCCCGTGGCTGGAAAAAGGCTGTCTGGTGGAGAAAAGCGTCGCCGGCTGGCGGGAAAAAGATATCACCTACATGGCCTGGCGCAGCGGGAATGACGGGCTGGCTCAGCGCTGGTGGCGGGAGGCGCTCCTCCGCGACGACCTGCTGAGCCAGCTCTATCGTTAACGACCGGACCAGACGCAGGCGGAGATAGCCGGGAGCGTCAGTACCCCGTTATGGAAGGCGCCGGCGCCCTCCTGCAGCGTCCAGGCTCCCACGTCCAAGAGCGGCGAATCCTCGATAACCACTTCGCAGGCTTCGCCGCGGTTAATCGCCACCAGTACCCGCTGCTGTTTGTAGACGCGGACAAACACCACCACGTTATCCTCGGCGTAAATCACCTGGCAGCCGCCGTAGCGCAGCGCCTGGTGGGCTTTACGCAGTTTCGCCATTCGCTGATACAGCGCCAGCAACTGGGTATCCTGCAGCGCCGGATCCCACGGGAACGGTTTGCGGCAGAACGGATCGTTATTGCCATCTACGCCCACCTCATCGCCGTAGTAGATACACGGTACCCCGGGCCAGCTGAACAGCCACACCACCGCCAGCGGCAGACGCGCTACGTCTTTGCCAAGGAGAGATTTAAAACGCGCCGTATCATGGCTGTCGAGCTGGTTGAACATCCGCAGCTGCTGCTGATGCGACAGCCCGGCGCGATAATTATCCATCCACGCCATACAGGTCTGGGCGTCTATCTTCTGCGGATCGTAAGAGATATCGGTATTGGCGAGGAATCCCCAGATCGGGAAGGTGAAGCCGCGGTAGTTCATTGCCGCATCTTCGGCATCCGCCTGCAGCCACTGGCGCGCGTCGCCAAAATGTTCGCCAAAGACAAAGGCTTCCGGCTGCGTTTGTTTCGCCGCCTGGGTGATGCCGGCGATATGCCGCAGGTTATTCCGCGCCCCGCCGCCTTCGCCCAGCATGTGCACCACGTCCAGACGCCAGCCGTCCATACTCCACGGCGCCTTCAGCCAGTGGCGTACGATGCTGTCCTCGCCGGCATAGATCTCGTTGACCAGGCTGGTCGACCGATAGTCGAGCTTCGGCAGACTGGCATAGCCCAGCCAGTTGTGCGCCTGCCCCTCCCCGGAGAAGGTAAACCAGTCGCGCCACGGGGAGTCCGGATGGTGGCCGGCGCCGCCGCTGCCCTGCTGGTGGCGATCGAACCAGGGATGGGAATCGCCGGTATGGTTGAACACGCCGTCGAGGATCATGCGCATCCCCGCCCGCTGGGTGTTGTGGCGCAAGCGGAGCAGCGCCGCGTCGCCGCCAAACTGCGGATCGACGCGCCGATAATCCTCGGTGTCGTATTTATGCACGCTGGGGGCGGCGAAGACCGGGTTCAGATACAGGGCGGTGACGCCGAGCTGCTTCAGGTAAGGCAGTTTTTCGCTGATGCCGTCGAGATCCCCGCCGTAGAACGTCGACCCGCCCGCCTCGCCGGTAAGCGGTTCGTCCCACGCCTTGCGCACAATCTCCCGTCCCGCCGCGTGATGGTAATAGACCGCATCCTGTTCGGCGTCACGCGCAGCGCTGCGGGCAAAGCGATCGGGGAAAATCTGGTAGAAAACCTGATCGGCCACCCACTGCGGGCCGGCGTCCGGCAGGTCGACGGCGAACTGCTCCAGCCTGGCCGGCGGGAAACGGCTGAAGCCCTGCGGCGTAAACCAGCGCTGATGGTCGGCCCACAGTAGCTTAAAGCTGTAGCGGCGGCGCGGCTGACCGCTGGCGAGATGGATTTCACCGCGCCATGCCACTACACCCGGCCTCGGCGCCTGGCGGAGGCGCTGCATCGGCAGCGACAGCTCTTCGTTATCTTCTTCCGCGCGCAGCGTGATCCGCTGCGGCAGCGACTCACCGCTCAACCACAGGGTAATAAACAGTCGGTCCTGTTGCACCTTGATAAAGGGTGCAACCGGAAGGTGCCATGCCTTCAACATCGTGAATCCTCATTGTGCAGAATGGGCACACCTTGCCATAGCCGTCAGGCGCAGAACTCATCGTCACAGGATTTTTTGGGGGAGGATAACGGGGGAGGACGCGGGTCGGCAAGCCGCCCCGGTCGCGCGATGCTGACCGGGGCGATGTTGATTACTGTGCCTGCGCCAGGCGGCGCTCACGACGGGTCTTAAAGACCCAGCCCAGCAGCAGCAGCGCAATCCACGCCATACCGACGTACAGCGAGATGCGGGTGTCCGGATGATAGCCGATCAGGGCGATAATAAACGCCAGGAACACCAAGCCGACAACCGTGGTCGCCACCCCGCCGGGGACTTTGAATTTCAGGGCTTTGACCTCCTCCGGCGACAGACGGCGGCGGAAGGCAATCTGCGACAGCAGGATCATAATCCACACCCACACGGTGGCGAAGGTGGCCAGCGAGGCGATCACCAGGAAGACGTTTTCCGGCATGATGTAATTGAGGTATACCGCAAACAGCAGCGCAATGGTCATCACCATCACCGTCACCCACGGAATACCGCGACGCGAGGTTTTAGCGAACACCTTCGGCGCGCTCCCCTGCTCGGCCATGCCGTGCAGCATACGGCCCACGCCGAACACGTCGGAGTTAATCGCCGACAGCGAGGCCGTCAGGACCACGAAGTTAAGAATGCTGGCCGCGAAGGTAATGCCCAGATGCTGGAAGGTCAGGACAAAGGGGCTGCCGTCGGTACCCACCTGGTTCCACGGATAGATAGACATAATGACAAACAGCGTGCCGACATAGAACACCAGAATGCGCATCGGCACCGAGTTGATAGCGCGTGGAATGGATTTCTCCGGATCTTTCGCCTCACCGGCGGTAATGCCGATGATTTCGATACCACCGTAGGCGAACATCACCATCTGCAGCGACATCACCATTCCCAGCCAACCGTTGCTGAAGAAGCCGCCGTTGCTCCAGAGGTTATGAATGCCCGTCGGCTGGCCGCCGTTGCCGATCCCCCAGATAATGATGCCGAACCCGGCGAGGATCATAATGATGATGGTGGCCACTTTGAAGAACGAGAACCAGAACTCCAGCTCGCCAAACACCTTGACGCTCATCAGGTTGACGGCGCAGATGATGAGCACCACGCTGAGCACCCAGATCCAGTGCGGCACCGTCGGGAACCAGACGCCCATGTAGATACCGAAGGCGGTGACGTCGGCGATGGCGACGATCAGGATTTCAAAGCAGTAGGTCCAGCCGGTGATATAGCCCGCCAGTCCGCCGAGGTTTTCCTGAGCATAGCGGGAGAATGAGCTGGCGGAAGGGTTATGCACCGACATCTCACCGAGCGCGCGCATAATGATATATGCCGCGACGCCGCCGATAATGTAGGCCAACAGTACGCTGGGTCCGGCCATTTTAATCGCGTCGGCTGAACCGTAAAAAAGCCCGGTGCCGATGGCGGAACCCAGGGCCATAAAGCGGATGTGCCGGGTGCTTAGCCCGCGCTTAAGCTTGTTACTACTTTCCATCGTGGTTTTTCAATGCCGTTTAACACAAAAAATAAAAAACCACGGAACCCGAAGTCCCGTGGTTAAACGCTTGTCCTCAACGCCGGTTAGTGCGCGCTGGAGGTCACCTGACGTCCGGCGGCACGGTCCCAGATCACCGCGAGGATTGCCATCACGGCGGTCGGCATCAGCCAGGCCAGACCTTGCTCCGCCAGCGGCAGACGCGCGGTCCAGGCCGGCAGGATAGCGGCAAACGCCGATGACTTAATCCCGTCAATGATACCAAACATCAGACTGATAAACATGGCCGGCGCGATAACACGTGACGAATTATGCCACCAACTGCGGGTAAAGCTTAATACAACCAGTGCGATACACGGCGGATAGATAGCGGTCAACACCGGAATCGACACCTGAATCAGGTGGCTCAGACCAAGGTTGGAGACCGCCATCGAGAACAGGCCGAGGATGAAGACCAGCGTGCGATAGGAGAACGGCAGATACTGGGCAAAGAACTCAGCGCAGGCGCAGGTCAGACCCACCGCCGTCACCAGGCAGGCGATGAAGATCAGCGCTGCCAGCAGGAAGCTGCCCGCCCCGCCGAAGGTATGCTGCACGTAAGCGTGGAGGATTGCCGCGCCGTTAGCGGACTGGTCCACGAGGGTGGCGCTATCAGAGCCCAGACGGAACAGCGCCAGATACAGCAGGGTCAGACCGACGCCTGCCATCAGGCCCGCCCAGACGGTGTAGCGGGTCAACAAACGCGCTTCGCTGACGCCGCGGGAGCGTGCGGCATTGACAATCACGATCCCGAACACCATCGCGCCGAGGGTGTCCATGGTCAGGTAGCCGTTGACGAAGCCATTGGAGAATGGCGCGGTACGATACGCTTCCATCGCGTCGCTGATCGGGCCCGCCGGCCAGACAACTGCGGCAACCGCCAGCACAATCAGGGCGATAATTTTCAGCGGCGCAAGGAAATTTCCCACCGTATCCAGCAGTTTGCCCGGATAGAGTGAGACCAGGATCACCAGCGCGAAGTAGATAACGCTATAGATCAGCAGCGGCAGCGGGCCGTCGCCGGTCAGCGGCGCAATCCCGACCTCAAAAGAGACGGTCGCGGTGCGCGGGGTCGCGAACAGCGGTCCTACCGCGAGATAACACACCACCGCCAGCAGGATACCCGCCACTTTACCAATCGGGGTGCTCAGGCTTTCAACGCCGCCGCCGACTTTCGCCAGCGCCACCACCGTCAGCACCGGCAGACCCACCGCAGTGATCAGGAAGCCGATCGCCGCCGTCCAGACGTGCTCGCCCGCCTGTAAGCCAACCATCGGAGGGAAAATAATATTGCCTGCGCCAACGAACAACGCGAAGGTCATAAAGCCCAACGCTATGATGTCGCGAGATTTTAACTGATGGGTCATAAATTCATTACTGCCTGTGGATGTGGTGTTGTAAAAAAATGGAAAAATACCGCGCTACCCTCTCAGGGACGATACAGCGGCGATTGCCGGTAAACTCAGCGAGATATGCTCCCGAAGCGGCGTGGGAAAGAATTGTTTTTGGTATTACCACGCAAAAGCAGTCTGTCATCGACTGCGCAGGCGCAATTTAAACGCTTATAACGTTTTAAAGCAAGGCACGATCGCAAAAGCAGATGATTATGCCAATTATCAGTTTAACACCAGAATCATTTACCATATTGATGGAAAACCCGTGGCTTATCATGCGAACAAAAAAGCAGCGCACGTTCATTAAATAGGCGAGGGGAAAATGACTGCCAATGAAAATGACCAGCCGAAGCTGGTCATTGGCAAGATAAGCTGACAGTGCGCCGCTCAGGTGTCGTTTCTGGCAATTAATCGTTCCGGGAGCAGGAAGCTAAAACGGGTTCCCTTGCCCACCGTACTCTCTATTTCCAGTCGGCTGTCATGATGGTTGACCGCGTGTTTGACAATCGCCAGCCCCAGGCCGCTCCCCCCCGTTTGCCGGGAGCGGGCTTTATCCACCCGATAGAAACGCTCGGTCAGACGGGGAATATGCTCCGGCGCAATGCCTGGCCCATTATCTTCGACGCTGAACAGCGCCCCCTGCGGCGTTCGCTGCCAGCTGACGCGAATTTCAGTGCCCGGCGGGGTGTGGTTCACCGCGTTATAAACCAGGTTAGAAATGGCGCTGCGCAGCTGCTCCTCGTTGCCCAGCACCTTGAGCTGCTCATCGACGGTAAAAAACAGCGTCTGCTTATCCTGGCTGAGGGTCTGCGCCTCGCGCTCCACCACCCGCAGCATCATCGGCACGTCGATGCGGTCATTCATCGCCAGCGCCGGCGCGGCTTCAATACGCGACAGCGTGAGCAGCTGCTTCACCAGCCCCTCCATACGCTGGGTTTGCTCACGCATGGTGTGCAGGGCCTTTTCACGGGTCGCCCCTTCCAGCACCTGCTCCTGCATCATCTCCAGATAGCCTTGCAGCACCGTCAGCGGGGTGCGCAGCTCATGGCTGACGTTAGCGAAGAAGTTACGCCGCGCCCCTTCCAGTTGATGCATCTGCGTCACGTCGCGCGCCACCATCAGCCACTGCTTGTCGCTGTAGGGCATCACGCGAATTTCCAGATGACGGGCATTATTCAGCACCAGATTGAGCGGTTTTGAAAAATCACGCTGTTTCAGGTAGGTGGCGAATTCAGGATAGCGCAGAAGGTTAAGAATGTTTTGCCCACTGTCGTCCGGCCAGCGCAGGTTTAAAATCTGCTGCGCCAGGCCATTACACCAGAAAATGGCTCCCTCCTCCGTGGTCAGGACCACCGCGTCCGGCAACGATTCCGCTCCACTGCGGAAGCGTTTAATCAGACTTCCCAGCTCACGTCGACGCTTTTTATTACGCATCTGCATCTGGTGCAGACCATACAGCAGCGGCTCCCAGCTGCCGCGGCCGGGCGGAGGGGTCATGCTCCGGTCCACCCACAGCCACCACGACAGGCGCATCAAATTCCAGAAATGCCAGATCAGCAAACCGGTCACTGCCGCCAGTAAAAACCACGGCAAATGACCCACAAACGCCCCCAGAATCAGGGCCGGAATACACGCTAAAAAGAGCTCCAGCGCCAGCCTTTTCCATGACAGCCGTTCCAGCACGGGTCACACTCCTGTCAAAATTCAGAAACGGGCGGAGAAACGATACCCCGTGCCGCGAACCGTTTGCACCATCCGATCATGGCCACTGTGTTCCAGCGCTTTGCGCAGGCGACGAATATGGACGTCCACCGTGCGGTCTTCCACATAGACGTTGGTTCCCCAAACGTGGTTCAGCAGCTGCTCGCGGCTGTACACCCGCTCCGGATGGGTCATAAAGAAATGCAATAATTTAAATTCCGTTGGCCCCATGTCCAGCGGACTTTCGCCGGTCATCACCCGGTGCGATGAGGGATCGAGGCTCAGCCCCTGCATTTCAATCACCTCTTCCACCGCCATCGGCGAAATACGGCGCATCACCGCTTTGATTCTCGCCACCAGCTCCTTCGGTGAGAAAGGCTTGGTAATGTAGTCGTCCGCCCCGGTCTCCAGGCCGCGAACGCGATCCTCTTCTTCTCCGCGCGCGGTCAGCATCACCACCGGAATATCACGGGTCATCGCCTCGCGCTTGAGCAGCTTAATAAACTGCAGCCCAGAACCGCCCGGCAGCATCCAGTCAAGGAGAATCAAATCAGGCCAGGGTTCATTGAGTTGATTCACCGCGCTGTCATAATCTTCCGCTTCGACAGGCTGAAAGCCATTTTGCTCCAGAACAAAGCAGACCATTTCGCGGATTGGAGCTTCATCTTCAACGACCAGAATTCTTCTCGCCATTATTTACCCTGTGTTTTTTAGCCATCAGTATAGAAGTGCGGCGTCATTATGCGTCACTTTTGTGACAGATTTATGAAAAAAATGACCGTCTGATGATCGGGTATTTTGAAGCATGACGCGGACTTACCCCTCTCCGACAAATGGTATACTGCCGCTCATGCTTTTTTCGCTAGGGAAGATTTATGCGCATCCTTCACACCTCCGACTGGCACCTGGGCCAGAATTTTTACAGCAAAAGCCGTGCGGCCGAACATGACGCCTTCCTGACCTGGCTGCTGGCCCGCGCGCAGGAGCATGAAGTCGACGCCATCATCGTAGCCGGCGATATTTTTGATACCGGATCGCCGCCGAGCTACGCTCGCGAACTGTATAACCGCTTTGTCGTCCAGTTGCAGCAGACCGGCTGTCGCCTGGTGGTGCTGGCGGGCAACCACGATTCGGTGGCGATGCTCAATGAATCCCGCGATATCCTCGCCTTTTTACACACCACCGTCGTGGCGAACGCCGGCTGCCCGCCCATTGAGCTGCCGCGGCGCGACGGCACCCCTGGGGCTATCTTCTGCCCGGTGCCGTTTTTACGCCCGCGCGAGCTGGTCATCAGCCAGGCCGGCCACTCCGGTCGGGAAAAACAGCAGCAACTGCTGCACGCCATCAGCGACTATTATCAGGAACAGTATCATCAGGCCTGCGCGCTGCGCGGCGATCGCCCCCTGCCCGTCATTGCCAGCGGCCATCTGACCACCGTCGGCGCCAGCAAAAGCGATGCCGTTCGCGACATTTATATCGGCACGCTGGATGCTTTCCCGGCGCAGCACTTCCCCCCTGCCGACTACATTGCGCTGGGCCATATTCACCGGGCGCAGGTGGTCGGCGGCTGCGAGCACATCCGCTACAGCGGCTCGCCGCTGCCGCTGAGCTTTGATGAAACCGGCAAAGCGAAATCGGTGCATCTGGTGAGCTTTAGCGATGGGCGACTCAGCGCCGTGGAAACCCTCGAGGTGCCCGTCACCCAGCCGCTGGCGGTCATCAAAGGCGATCTGGCCGCCATCACCGCCCAGCTGGAGCAGTGGCGCGGCGTTGAACAGGACCCGCCGGTGTGGCTGGATATCGAAATCACCACCGAGGAGTACCTGCACGATATTCAGCGTCAAATTCAGGCGCTGACGGAGGATCTGCCGGTGGAAGTATTGCTGGTGCGCCGCAGCCGCGAGCAGCGCGAGAAAATACTGCTCAACGCCCAGCGGGAGACCCTCAGCGAACTGAAGGTGGAAGAGGTGTTCGAGCGCCGGCTGGCGCTGACCGAGATTGACGATGAGAAGCGCGCCCGGCTGCACGAGCTGTTCGCCCATACGCTGCATACGCTCACCGCGGAGGACGAAAACGCATGAAAATCCTCAGTCTGCGTCTGAAAAACCTTAACTCCCTGAAAGGGGAATGGAAGATAGACTTTACCGCCGAGCCGTTCGCCAGCAACGGCCTGTTCGCCATTACCGGCGCCACCGGCGCCGGGAAAACCACCCTGCTCGACGCCATTTGCCTCGCGCTTTACCACGAAACGCCGCGCCTGAATAAAGTCTCCCAGTCGCAAAACGACCTGATGACCCGCGATACCGCCGAGTGTCTGGCGGAGGTGGAGTTTGAAGTGAAGGGCATCGCCTACCGCGCCTTCTGGAGCCAGAACCGGGCGCGTAACCAGCCGGATGGCAACCTGCAGGCGCCCCGCGTCGAGCTGGCGCGCTGCGCCGACGGCAAAATCCTCGCCGATAAGGTCTCGGATAAGCTGGAGCAAACCGCGACGCTCACCGGCCTCGACTATGGCCGCTTCACCCGCTCGATGCTGCTCTCCCAGGGACAATTTGCCGCCTTCCTGAACGCGAAGCCGAGCGATCGCGCGGAGCTGCTGGAGGAGCTGACAGGCACGGAAATCTACGGTCAGATTTCGGCGATGGTCTATGAGCAGCACAAAGCCGCTCGCCATACGCTGGAGAAGTTCGAAGCCCAGGCGGCGGGCATCGTACTGCTGACGGAGGCCCAGCAGCAGGCGCTGCAGGAAAGTTTGCAGGTGCTTACTGACGAAGAGAAAGCCCTGCTGGCGCAGCAGCAAAACCAGCAGCGGCAGCTCCAGTGGCTAACGCGCCGCGACGAGCTGGCGCAGCAGCAGCAGCAGGCGGTCAGCGGCCAGGAGCAGGCCCGCCAGGCGCTGGCCGACGCCGCGCCGGCGCTGGCGAAGCTTGAGCTGGCCCAGCCCGCCGCCCAGCTGCGCCCCCTGTGGGAGCGCCAGCAGGAGCACGCGGCAGGCCTGGAGCAAACCCGCCAGCGAATCAATGAAGTAAATGCTCGCTTACTTGCCAGCACGGCGCTGCGCGCGCGCATCCGCCGCAGCGCCCTGCACGCTCAGCAGCAGCGGCAGGCTGAACTGACCGATCTGGCGCAGTGGCTGGCGGCCCATGAGCGATTCCGCTTGTGGGGCCAGGAGATTGCCGGCTGGCGGGCGCAATTTTCGCAGCTAACGCGGGATAAACAGCAGCTGACGGCCCAGACCAGCCGCCTGGCCGCGCTGCGCCAGAAGCTGACCGCGCTGCCAGCCAGTCCTCTGTCGCTGAGCGCCGATGACGTTGCGGCGGCGATAGCGCAGCAAACCCAGTCGCGACCGCTGCGCCAGCGGCTGCTCTCCCTGCATGAACAGCATCAGCTGCTGCGCAAGCGTCTGCGCCAGAACGCCGAAAGCGTACAGCAGGCGCAGGCGGAGCAGGCAAAACTCAACGCTACCCTGGCGCAACGCCGGGCGCAGTACAAAGAAAAAAACCAGCACTATCTCGACCTGAAAGCGCTCTGCCAGCGGGAAGAAACGATTAAAGATCTGGAAGATTACCGCGCCCGGCTTGAGGCGGGTAAGCCCTGCCCGCTGTGCGGCTCCTGTGAACATCCGGCGATTGAGCAATACGCTTCGCTAACAGTCACGGATAATCAGCGCCGCCGCGATGCGCTGGAAAAAGAGGTCGCCGCGCTAAAAGAAGAAGGTCTGCTGATCCTCGGGCAGGTCAACGCCCTGACGCAGCAGCTCCAGCGTGAGACCGAAGCGGCCGGGCGGCTCGCTGAGGAAGAGCAAGCGCTCACTAAAGCGTGGCAGGAAACCTGCGCCTCTCTGCAGGTCACGCGGGATATTGCGCAAGAGATAAACGACTGGATCCAGGAGCAGGAGCGCTACGAGCAGCAGCTCTACCAGCTCAGCCAGCGCCTGATGCTGCAGAGCCAGCTCAACGATCAGGAGGCGCTGGAGCGCCAGGCTCTGCAGCAGCTGACGGCCACGCGCCAGGGGCTGGAGAGCGCCCTGCAGGCCCTGACGCTGACCCTACCGGAAGAAGGGACAGAATCCGCCTGGCTGAACGCTCGCGAAAGCGAATTTGCCCAGTGGCAGGCGCAACAGACCCGGCATGGCGCCATTCAGGAGCAGATTGCCGCCCTGCAGCCGCTGCTCGAGACGCTGCCAGCCAGCGACGAGGCAGAGGCTGAAGCTGAAGCGGAACCGGCGATCCCCGACAACTGGCGCGCGATCCACGAAGAGTGCCTGGCGCTGCACAGCCAGCTTGTCGCCCAGCAGCAGCTGGAGACCGAAGAGAAGGCGCGCCTGGACCAGTCGCAGGCGCAATTTACCGCCGCCCTGGCCGCCAGCCGCTTTAACGATCGGCAGGCGTTCCTCGCCGCGCTGCTGGACGACGAGACCGCCCAGCGGCTAACGCAGTTAAAACAGACGCTGGAGCAGCAGCTTCAGCAGGCGACGGCGCTCTGCGAGCAGGCGACCCGGCAGCAGCAGGCGCACCTGGCGCTGCGTCCGCACGGGACGGACGCGGACATCCCCGCCCTGCAAACTCAGCTGCACGACCTGGCCCAGCGGCTGCGGGACAACACCACCCGCCAGGGCGAGATCCGTCAGCAGCTCAGGCAGGACGCAGAGAGCCGTCAGCATCAGCAGGCGCTGGGGCGGCAGATTGCAGAGGCGGCGCAGCTGGCGGATGACTGGGGCTATCTCAACTCGCTGATCGGCTCCAGCACCGGCGATCGGTTCCGCAAATTCGCCCAGGGGCTGACGCTGGATAATCTGGTCTGGCTGGCAAACCAGCAGCTTAACCGCCTGCACGGGCGCTATCTGCTGCAGCGCAAAGCCAGCGAAGCGCTGGAGCTGGAGGTGGTCGATACCTGGCAGGCCGACGCCGTGCGCGACACCCGCACCCTCTCCGGCGGCGAAAGTTTCCTCGTCAGCCTGGCGCTGGCCCTGGCGCTGTCAGACCTGGTGAGCCATAAGACGCGGATTGACTCTCTGTTTCTTGATGAGGGCTTCGGCACCCTCGACAGCGAAACGCTGGACACGGCGCTGGACGCGCTGGATGCCCTCAACGCCAGCGGCAAGATTATCGGGGTGATCAGCCACGTGGAGGCGATGAAAGATCGCATTCCGGTGCAGATCAAAGTGAAGAAGATAAATGGCCTGGGCTACAGTCGGCTGGATAGAGCGTTTGCGGTGGAGTGAGGTCTGAGTCATTACGATGTTCCCTCACCCTAACCCTCTCCGGGGGGAGAGGGAACCGTCCGGCGCTGGTTTTCCGTTTCGCACGTTGTTGCGATTACCCCTCTCCCCGCAAGAGACCGGGGGTTCCTGCCACACCCCCAACCACCGACGCCGCCTTTCCCCCTCTCCCTCCGGGAGAGGGCCGGGGTGAGGGGAAGTGGTTCAGGTCCCCTGTAGCGGCCACAGCCATGCCGCGCCGCGTACTCCGCTGGAGTCGCCGTGCATCGCTTTACGGATCGGCGTTTCACACTCGCCGCCGAAGACCCACTGTTTCACCAGGTCCGGCACCGTCTGATACAGCCGCTCGACGTTGCTCATCCCGCCGCCCAGCACGATGACGTCCGGATCGAGGATGTTGACCACGTGGGCGAGCGATTTCGCCAGCCGCTGTTCATAGCGGCTCAGCGCCAGTTCGGCTTTTTCGTCACCTTCACCCACCAGGCGCATAATCTCGCTGCCGCTTAACCCCTTGCCGCTCAGCCGCTGATAGTCAGTGGCAAAGCCGGTGCCGGAGATAAAGGTTTCGATACACCCCTGTTTACCGCAGTAGCAAGGCACTTCCGCACGGTAGCGCAGCTCATCGTCGTTCATCCACGGCAATGGGTTATGTCCCCACTCGCCGGCGTTACCGTTGCCGCCGATATGCGCCCGCCCGTTGAGCGCTACGCCCGCGCCGCAGCCGGTGCCGATAATCACCGCGAACACCGTTTGCGCCCCCGCCGCCGCGCCGTCCACCGCTTCCGACACTGCCAGACAGTTGGCGTCGTTAGCCAGCCGGACTTCACGGTCAAGGCGCAGGCTGAGGTCCTTATCGAAAGGCTGACCGTTGAGCCAGGTCGAGTTGGCGTTTTTCACTACCCCGGTATAGGGCGAAATCGAGCCCGGGATCCCCATCCCCACGGTGCCACGCTGTCCGGTCGCCTGCTCGGCCATCGCCACCAGGGTAGCGATAGTCTCGATGGTTTGCCGGTAATCCTCCCGCGGCGTGGGTAACCGATGGCGAAACAGCTGCTCTCCCTGGTCGCTCAGGGCTATCACTTCGGTTTTTGTACCACCTAAATCAATACCAATACGCACGCTCAGCTCCTCACCCCGATTAACAATGCAAGCATAGCGACAATTCGCTATCATGCCCGCCTGATTTAACGACAAAGCCGTGGAAATTATCATGCTGTGGTTCAAAAATTTAATGGTTTACCGTCTCAGCCGCGATATCGAATTGCGCGCCGAGGAGATGGAAAAACAGCTGGCCGAGCTGACATTTACCCCTTGTGGCAGCCAGGATATGGCGAAAACCGGTTGGGTATCGCCGATGGGATCGCACAGCGACGCGCTGACGCATACGGCGAACGGCCAGATCATTATCTGCGCGCGTAAAGAAGAAAAGATCCTGCCGTCGCCGGTGATCAAGCAGGCGCTGGAGGCGAAGATCCAGAAGCTCGAAGCCGATCAGGGGCGCAAGCTGAAGAAGACTGAGAAAGATTCCCTGAAAGATGAAGTGCTGCACTCGCTGCTGCCGCGCGCCTTCAGCCGCTTCAGCCAGACGATGATGTGGATCGACACCGTCAACGGCCTGATCATGGTGGACTGCGCCAGCGCGAAAAAAGCGGAAGATACCCTGGCCCTGCTGCGTAAAACCCTCGGCTCGCTGCCGGTGGTGCCGCTGACCCTGGAGAATCCGATCGAGCTGACGCTGACCGAGTGGGTCCGCTCCGGCACCGTAGCGCAGGGCTTCCAGCTGCTGGACGAAGCCGAGCTGAAAGCGATGCTGGAAGATGGCGGCGTGATCCGCGCCAAGAAGCAGGATCTGGTCAGCGACGAAATCGCTGTGCACATTGAGGCCGGGAAGGTCGTCACCAAGCTGGCGCTGGACTGGCAGCAGCGTATTCAGTTTGTGATCTGCGACGACGCGTCAATTAAGCGCCTCAAGTTCTGCGATGAATTACGCGACCAAAACGAAGATATCGATCGGGAAGATTTCGCCCAGCGCTTTGACGCCGACTTTATCTTAATGACCGGCGAACTTGCTGCCCTGATCCAAAGCCTGGTGGAAGGGCTCGGCGGCGAAGCGCAGCGCTAAGCGCAGCGCTAAGCGCCGCTTTCTTTCCTGCCTGACAGGAAAAAAATACAACCCGGCGGCAAGCGCCGGGCGTTACGCTGACTTACAGATAGCGGCACAGATAGGAGGTTGGCTCAGCCACCTGCAGATGGAATTCGCTGTTGCCTGGCACATTGAAGGCTTCGCCGGCGGCGTAAACTTTCCACTCAGTCTCACCCGGCAGCAGGACATTCAGCGCCCCGCTGACCACCGTCATCTCTTCCGGCTGCGCCGTACCAAAGGTGTATTCTCCTTCCGCCATCACGCCAACGCTGGCGCGACCGGTACTGCTGCTGGTGAAGCCAATGGATTTCACTTTTCCGTCAAAGTATTCATTGCTTTGAAGCATAAACAAGCCCTTCTGATCGTCGTTGAAAGGCTCAATATAGGGGGCGCTCCTTGCCCCTGTCACGTGAAATTAACACATTAGACTAATAGTTCTGCCGCCAGTCGGGAAACCAGCACATTCGACAGCAAAACCGGGACATCAAGGGCTTTTTGTAACACATCGCGATGATGCTGATAGTAACCGAGACAGTCGAGGACCAGCACGTCGGCCCCCTGCTCCAGCAGCGCTTGACCGGCGGTTAACAGCTCACTGTCGCTACCGGTAAACGGGTTGGCCAACGCGTAGTACGGTGACTTCTCCAGTGAATGCCACTTTTGTCGCTGCATGGGCATGATCTCTTCCACCGGCACGATCACCCCGACCTGGTGCCCATCGACGATCGACGCCACCAGCGGCGGAATGATCCGCTGCGGCTCGAGGAGGATCGCGTGGTGGGTGGTAAAACCGG
The DNA here is from genome assembly GCF_050378715.1 of Klebsiella sp. 2-CIP_Kleb. Taxonomy (NCBI): domain Bacteria; kingdom Pseudomonadati; phylum Pseudomonadota; class Gammaproteobacteria; order Enterobacterales; family Enterobacteriaceae; genus Klebsiella; species Klebsiella sp. 2-CIP_Kleb. The sequence continues at coordinate 125,868 of NZ_JBNRLG010000002.1, read as the reverse complement.
TCAGCTGTTCGGAGCTGAGCAGCAGGATCACATCAAAATGCTGTCGATCCAGCATGGCGATCACGCTGCGAACATCACGTTCAATTTTTTGTCGCGACACCATCACCAGCTGGTTATCGCTGAGCAAGGTCAACAGACCCTGTTCGCCGTCACCCACGGCGTACTCTGCCATCACGTCGTCACGCGTCATCTCGCCCAGCAGGCTGATGTGAGCGATCTGTTCTTCCCTGATATGTTCGGTCAGGAGCGGTAATACTCCCGCCAGCGGCACAACGCCGATGGTCAAAATTGCCATCGTTGCACTACTCATATCATGTACCTTTTCACTACCACTGCTTCAACACAGGCTTACCACACACAGCATTCGCCCCCCTGGTGAGTAAAAATCAACCGTCGAGAAGCGTAGCAGCTCCACGCCGCGGTTGAATGTAAAGATTACCGGGCGGCGGCGGCGTGCCTGAAAAATCCGTGTGTTAGAAATTCATTAGTACGACTGATAAATAAAAAATGTGAGATACGCCCGATATTGCCCGCAGGACAGGCAATCCGGGCTCAGGGGTTAAGACTTGTCGGGATCTTCATAACGCCGCTTGGCATCCACGGCTTCCTGCTCGGTAGGATGTTCGCTGATTAGCGAATCGGGCTCAGGATAGTCCGCGCGGAGTTGATACCAGGTCACCGTCTGACCCTGAGGACCTTTCTCTACCGCAACCACGCGCGCTTCTCTCGGATATGGGGGTCTGTTTGGCATAGTTCTTCCTTCTTCCGGTATCAGAACTATCAAGTATAGGCGCCCCTCGCCGCCTTAATGTAAGTAAATTCTTAACTTACCGGAGCTGCCGTCGCGCCGCACAGCATGGTCATAATTTGCTCCACCACCCGATCCGGGGAGGCTGTAGCATCGACAATATGATGGGCAGCATCACGGTATAACGCTTCACGCTGCGCCAGCACCTCGCCCACTTCCTCACGCACCGGTTTCCCGGTGAGCGTCGGCCGTTGTTCGGCTTTCGGGTAGGCTTCCAGACGGTCAATCAGCGCCGACACCGACGCCTGAAGATAAATCACCACGCCGTTCTCCCGCATAAACTGACGGTTACATTCCGCGAGGATGATGCCGCCGCCGGTGGCGATCACCGTATTCGGCAGGGTCACGGCCTTTAGCGACAGGGTCTCCAGCTCGCGAAAGCGCGCCCACCCTTCCGCCTGCACGATCTCCGCCACCGTCCGCTGCTCATGGGCCTGCAGCCGATGATCGGTATCGGAGAACTGAAAATGTCGCGCTCGCGCCAGCGCATGGCCGACGGTGGTTTTACCGCAGCCGCGTGGCCCGATGAGAAAGATTGGCTGTGTCATAACCGAAGACCCCCTGGTTCCGTCTGTCGCAAAAAAAGGAAAACGAAAGAACGTATTATCGCTGTCTGTTCCGCAACGTAGTCGTAAATAAAACGTTACACAACTTCTTTACACCCCATCACCGCAGTGAGACAAAGGGCTCTTAATGTAAACTTATCATTGCATTTGGTGTTTAACCAGCTTTACTTTTCTGCCTGGCGTTATTTTTTATCCACTGCTGGCGTAAACGGTAACACATTTATGCATAGCTTTACGAAGCAACATATTTACAACATCGTGTTTCAGACGCACCCTGATGCCTATTCGACAGTGTGACAGAGGAATGTAACATGCAATCTGAAGAACAACGCCTTATTGATGGACTGTTTTCCCGGCTGAAAGAGGCTGAGGCGCACAGTGCATCGCGCGATGCCAGCGCCGAGGAGCGGATTGCCCAACACGTGAGCGCGCAGCCGGCGGCCCCCTACTATATGGCGCAAACCATCCTTATCCAGGAAGCCGCGATTAAACAGCTCAACGATCGCATCCAGGCGCTGGAGAGCCAGGTCAGCCAGCTGCAGGCGGCGAAGCCCAGCAGCGGCGGTTTCCTCTCCGGCCTGTTTGGCGGCGGCGGCTCGTCACGCGGTTCTGACCCGATCCCGGGCGCGGAGCAATACGGTCGCCCGCAGGCCAGCTCACAGCCGCAGTATGCCCCACAGCAGCAGCAGAGCTATGCCCCGCAGGCTGCCGCACGCGGCGGCGGCTTTATGGCGGGCGCGCTGCAAACGGCCGCAGGCGTAGCGGGCGGGGTGGTGCTGGGCAATATGCTGACCAGCATGTTCAGCGGCTCGCACCCGCAGGAGATTGTGAATATCATCGAAGAGAAGCCGCAGCCTGATGCTGACGCCCCCGCCGCACAGGAGACCGCCGCGGGTGACGATCCGTTCCGTCAGGGAGACGATCAGTTCCTTGCCGACAACACCTGGAACGACGACTTCGACGCCGGCTTTGGCGATGATGATATTGGCAGCGATGACGACAGTTGGGTTTAACCCTGCTGACGTTTAACCGCCAGCAACCACTTCTCCAGCTCGGCGGCAAACTGTTGCCGATCGCGCTGCGATAAACTATCCGGGCCGCCGGTCTGAACGCCGCTGGCCCGTAATGTCTCCATAAAATCCCGCATCGTCAACCGCTCGCGGATCGTCGCTTCGCTGTAGCGCTCTCCGCGCGGATTGAGCGCCGCCCCGCCCTTCGCCAGCACCTCCGCAGCCAGCGGAATATCGGCGGTGATCACTAAATCCCCCGCCGCGCACTGACGGACAATTTCGTTATCCGCCACGTCAAAACCCTGCTCAACCCGCAGGGTGCGGATGAAACGCGACGGCGGTACGCGCAGCGGCTGGTTCGCCACCAGCGTCAGCGGCGTCTGGGTCCGCTCTGCCGCGCGGAACAATATCTCTTTAATCACGTTCGGACACGCGTCTGCATCCACCCAAATGGCCATGCCAGCTCCTGTTACCTGCAATAAGTGTCGCCAATGTTACCTGCTTTTCTCCCCCATGAAAGCGCCAGGATGATAAGCTAATCAGATCGTAACGAAAAAAGCAGAGGGGAATGGTGATGGATAAGAAAATTGGCTTTATCGGCTGCGGCAATATGGGTAAGGCCATTCTGGGTGGACTGATCGCCAGCGGCCAGGTACAGCCGGGACAAATTTGGGTCTACACCCCGTCGCCGGACAAGGTTGCGGCTCTGCGCGACCAGTACGGCATCAACGCCGCCGATAGCGCCCAGGAAGTGGCGCAAATTGCCGATATCGTCTTCGGCGCGGTGAAGCCGGGGATCATGACCAAAGTGCTGGGCGATATCGCCTCCAGCCTGAATAAAGAGTCGCTGGTGGTCTCCATCGCCGCCGGCGTCACGCTTGACCAGCTGGCGCGCGCGCTCGGCCACGATCGCAAAATTATTCGCGCGATGCCCAATACCCCGTCGCTGGTTAACGCCGGCATGACCTCCGTTACGCCAAACGCGCTGGTGAGCAGCGAAGATGTGGCTGAAGTGTTGACCATTTTCCGCTGCTTTGGCCAGGCGGAGCAAATTGCCGAGCCGATGATCCATCCGGTGGTGGGTGTGAGCGGCTCCGCGCCGGCCTATGTCTTCATGTTTATCGAAGCGATGGCCGATGCCGCCGTCCTCGGCGGGATGCCGCGCGCCCAGGCCTACAAATTCGCCGCGCAGGCGGTGATGGGCTCTGCCAAAATGGTGCTGGAGAGCGGTGAGCATCCGGGAGCGCTGAAAGATATGGTCTGCTCTCCTGGCGGGACCACCATCGAAGCCGTGCGCGTGCTGGAAGAAAAAGGCTTCCGCTCCGCGGTGATCGAAGCCATCAGCCAGTGCATGGAAAAATCAGAGAAACTGAGCCGCTCCTGAAGCTGAGCTGGCGGGCTGCAAGCCCTGAGAGGTCAAAGAACAAGGGAGCGCGTGCGCTCCCTTTTTTTCAGGCTTTCTTCAGGCAGCTACTCATGAAGGTACTGCGTTCATCGCCCTTCAGTGATTTTGCCGAAGCCGCTTTGTTGCAGTCGCTCATCTTCTGCTGTTGGGGCGTGAGGGGCTTTCCTTGCGAGGTCGTGGTCTCTTTTTTGAGACACTGACTCATAAAGGTTTTGCGCTCCTCCCCTTTCAGCGTTTTGGCTGACGCTTGCTGATTGCAGTCCGTCATCCTTTGCTGCTGAGGAGTGGGCGTTTTTTCTGCCGCGCCAACCGCGCTGATAAAGATCAAGCCAAACAGTAGGGTCATCAGTAAGGTTATTTTCATCGCACCATCCTTCTGTGAGTGGATCGTTGTAAGTCTGGACGCAGATAGAAAAAAAACCAGCCGGTGACGCGATTTCGCCACCGGCAGCGACTTATTTCAGACTCAGGGCAGCTTTCATAGTTGAGAAGAGGTCGGTCTGATCGGTCAGGCCGACGACGTTAGCCGCATGCGGACCGTAGGCCGCAATGCGCAGCTGGGTGCCGGTGTGCTCCATCGACTCTTCCTCTGAGTTGCCGTAGCTCATGACCATCACTGCGCCATCGTGAGTATTCAGAGCCTGAGTCAGGCCCGGGGCTTTGCTATCCGCCGGGATGATCTGGCTGGCGTGCGCATGGTCGGCGGTGACGATCACCAGGGTATTGCCGTCTTTTTTGGCAAATTCCAACGCCTTCTGCACCGCCTCGTCGAGATCAACCGTTTCGCCGATCTGGCCGCACGGATTCGCCGCATGATCCTGCTTATCGATGGAGGCACCTTCCACCTGCAGGAAGAAGCCTTTCTCGTGGCGGCTCAGCAGGTCAATCGCTTTCTCCGTCATCTGCGCCAGCGTCGGCACCGAGGCGTCGCGTTTCGGGTTTGGGGTACAGGTTACCGGCGGCTTATCGATATTACCGTGATAAGACGCCTTGGGCCCTTCCCAGCGTACCGGCATATTGCCGTCGGCGAACAGTCCCAGCAGCGGTTTATCCTGGCTGGCTTCCGTCGCGGCGGCAAGAGAGGCCGCGTCGGTCACAATCTGGTAGCCGCGCGCTTCCGCCTGCTCACGCAGGGTTTTGCCCTGCCACTCGCCCGCCGTCGCCGTTTCGGCAAAAGTCTTCGCGCCGCCGCCCAGGGTGACATCCGGCCGGGCATTCAGCAGCTGTTCGGTAATGGAGCCTTTGCCCCCTTTCTCCAGCGCATTGCTGGGGCATTTTTCGCTGGTGACCGTAGGGCCGTAGCATTTACGCGATGTCACATGCGCCACCAGCGCCGCGGGGGTGGCGTCCTGCAGCTCGGCGGTAGAAACGTTGCCGGTGGCCAGGCCCGCCGCTTTCGCCAGCTCGAGGATGGTCTGATGCGCGTTCTCATGAATATCGACGCCCAGCGCGCCGTTATAAGTCTTCACGCCGGTGGTCCAGGCGGTGGCGGAGGCCGCCGAGTCGGTGACGTAGTCCGGTTTACCGGTTTTTTTATCCAGCGAATAGTGCGTGTACTGCCCGGTTAACGGCAGGGCGTCAATGCCTTTAAAGAAACCGCCCGCCCCTTCCGCATAATTTCGCGCAGCGGTAATTTCAGAATCGCCCATCCCATCGCCAATCAGCAAGATAATGTTTTTGGCCGGCTTATTGATTATCGAGGCGCGCAGCGCTTCGGTTTGATCGCCCGTTAAACGACGCGCGCCGCCGGGAGTAGTGATATCTCCCTGGGCAGCGCGATTTTCCAGAACCGGCGCGGTCGTGGTTTCCGCATGAATAACCGGCGAGCCCAGCAGAGGCAGCAGGGCAATAAACAGGGCGCTTAATTTCACTTTTGTCATCTCCATGTAAAAAATACTTAAAAAACAAAACGTGGGAGACTTTATAAAAGGGAGATGACAGAAAAATGACGGCATCCTTGTCGCGTCGCAAAGATTAGCTACGAGGATGCCGCAACAGCTTCTTTAGATATTGCTGCAGCAGGATGGCATCCTGGTCGTTGACCGGCGGACAAGGCGTCACCTGGTCTATCGCCTGCTCAATATCCTGAATCAATGCCTGCTGGGCATCGTGCTCCATATGGCGCAATAATGCGGTGACCACGATCTCCAGCGCTTCAACCTGCACCGTCAGTTCCTTTGCTTCTTCTTCTTTTTGCGCCAGTTTAACCAGTAACTCAGCAATGAGATTCTTCATAGCACCAGTTCCTTATGCGAGGCCTGTTTTTCGATTGAGATGTCATACCTGATGACGGACCCCAGAATTACTTAAAATAAGAATCGTCGCAACACCCAATATACAGCGAAACGTTTTACCACAACAAAATACCACTATAAATAGTATTGTTTAATCACAACCGGGGCTGTTTATAACTAAATGATGTCGGAAATAATAAAATGGAATAGCGCTCACGCAATGGCGATAACAAAAAGTAATGGTAAATCGACCGACGTTGAATAACGCTGACGGTATTGCGTTAAATACCGTCAGCAGAGGTTCAGGCGTTAGCCCGGCGGGTACGGCGCAGCATCCATGCCAGTTGCCAGAGGTTAATGAAAACGATAATGGCGGTAGCAATAAACACCCAGCGGAAGCCGGCCATCGCTGATACGGAAGCGCCAATTAGCGGCCCGGCGACGTTGCCCAGATACATAAACGACTGGTTATAGCCAAAGATGCGCCCGGTGACGCTGTCGCTGCTGTATTTCAGCAGCAGGGTCTGCACCGCCGGAAGCATCGCGCCATCGGCAAAGCCGAGCAGAAAACGCAGCGTACCTAATTGCAGCGGGGTGGTGACAAAGGACATGGCGAAGAACATCACCACCGCGCAGCAGAGCGTCGCCAGCAGGATCCGCGAGGTGCCGATGCGGTCGCCAAGCTTACCCAGCCGTGGCGCAGAGATCAGCGCCGACACCCCGGGCACCGCGGCGATCATCCCGGCCAGAAAAGCGATATTGTTGCTGTCCGGCGCCATCGACTTGATAAACAGCGCCAGAATCGGGCCGATTGAGCCGTTGCACAACTGGATCACCAGAGTGGTGAAAAAGAGGCTGATTACCAGCCCCGGATAGGGCAAGGAGGCAAAGACCTGTTTCCCGGTGAGACGATCGCTTTTGCTGACCTGCGGGCGAACGCCCTCTTTAATCAGAAACAGGGTCACCAGAAAACTGATGGTCAGCAGGATCGCCGTAATAAAAAAGACCATTCGCAGCCCGACGTGGTCCGCCAGGAAGCCGCCCAGCAGCGGGCCGCCGATCACGCCGCTGATTTGCGCCGTCGACAGGGTGCTCAGCGCCCAGCCGCTGCGCTCGCGCGGCACCTGGGAGGCCACCAGCGCCATGGCGTTAGGGATATAACCGGAGGTTAAGCCCATGATCGCCCGCAGAATAAACAGCTGCCAGACGTTGGTGGCGAAGGCCTGCAGCAAAATGGCGATCGCCATTCCCAGCGAGGCGCGCAGCAGCATCAGCTTGCGACCTTTGCGGTCCGCCAGGCTCCCCCACATCGGCGAGACGATCGCCGAGACCAGGAAGGTGACGCTGAAGGTCAGCCCCGACCACATCGACAGCGCTTCATGCGAGGTGACGCCCAGCTGGGAGACGTAGAGCGGTAAAAAGGGGAGAATTTGACTGATCGCCAGGCCGGTAAAAAAGCAACCAAACCAGACAGAGATAAGATTAACCTTCCAGGATTCCATAACTACGCGTATTCATTAATGATTTGCCAATTATTACCTAGCTTAGCAATTTCATTGCACTGGTGTACTACCATAGATGCGCTGGCGGTGAGTTTGGTGTTTTATGACTGCGCATGAGAGGCTGACGAAGCATTTTCTGGTCATTCAGGCTGCTCACAGGGCTTTATGCTCAAAAGCAGAAGCCCTGCCCGCGCATCCCAAAGTGAAAATGGTTGGCGTGCGCCGCGTTGTACTCCGGCCCCAGGGCGTTGCCGAAGTAAGGGCAGCTGTTGCTTAACAGCGCCGCCAGCCAGGGGTGAGAGCGATCGCTGCGCCAGCCCTGCAGGACGCTGATGCGTCTGCCGTCCGTCAGGCGGAAGCCGCTAACATCAAGGGCATCCGCCGTCGCGTGTTCACTACGCCGCGCCTGTTCCCGATGGTAGATATTGCGGCAGGCGAAGCTGCCGAGATGATCGATCTGGCGCAGATCGCTGGCCATCAGCTGACGGGTTAGCGGCTTCGCCTGTTGCTCGACGTACAGCGCGCTGCTGAGCGCCAGCGGGCAGCTGGCGAGGAAACTACTGCTCAACTGCACCGAGCCAAAATTAGCCACCCGCACCACGTTACGCAGCGGGCAGGCGCCCTCGCTGTCGGCCACCGGCTGGCTGGCGATGAGCCGCCGGCGGTTGGCCTCCGCCAGCAGGGAGGCGCACTGGTCGGCCGTCAGGCTGCGCAGCTTGAACGACGTCAGCCAGCCCGGGGGATCGTCAAGGGCCAGCGGCGCCAGCGGATTCAGGTGTGGCGGCAGATAGCGATATCCCACAAGGCCCGCGCCGAGCAGCCCGGCCAGCACCAGCAGCGTCTTTCCTCTCACGCCCGCTCCCGTCAATTGATCAGGTAAATATTATGGCAGGCAGGCGGCGGTTTCACATGGTATGTTATGCCCTTTGATGTAATCTGGATGGAAGTTGAAATGGCAAAGATGAGGGTTGGGATCGTTTTTGGCGGTAAGTCGGCAGAGCATGAAGTGTCGCTGCAGTCAGCGAAGAATATCGTGGAAGCGATTGATAAATCACGCTTCGATGTGGTTCTGTTGGGGATTGATAAACAGGGGCTATGGCACATCAACGACGCCGGCAACTACCTGCTCAACGCTCAGGATCCTGCCCGCATCGCCCTGCGCCCTTCAACGGTGACCCTGGCGCAGATCCCGGGCCGCGAGGCGCAGCAACTGATTAACGCCGAAAGCGGCCAGCCGCTGGCGGCCATCGATGTAATTTTCCCCATCGTCCACGGCACGCTGGGCGAAGACGGTTCCCTGCAGGGGATGCTGCGCATGGCCAATCTGCCTTTCGTCGGATCCGATGTGCTGGGCTCTGCGGCCTGTATGGACAAAGATGTGACCAAACGCCTGCTGCGCGACGCCGGTCTCGCCGTCGCACCGTTTATCACCCTAACCCGCGCCAACCGCGCGCAGTTCAGCTTTGCCGATGTCGAAGCGAAGCTGGGCCTGCCGCTGTTCGTTAAGCCGGCCAACCAGGGATCGTCGGTTGGCGTCAGCAAAGTTAAAAACGAAGAGCAGTACCATCAGGCGGTGGCCCTGGCCTTTGAATTTGACCATAAAGTGGTGGTGGAGCAAGGCATTAAAGGGCGGGAAATTGAGTGTGCGGTGCTGGGTAACGACCATCCGCAAGCCAGCACCTGCGGTGAAATTGTCCTCAACAGCGAGTTTTACGCTTACGACACCAAGTATATCGACGACCAGGGCGCGAAGGTGGTGGTCCCGGCCGCTATCGCCCCGGAGATCAACGACAAGATCCGCGCTATCGCGGTGCAGGCTTACCAGACCCTGGGCTGCAGCGGCATGGCCCGCGTCGACGTCTTCCTCACCGCCGACAACGAGGTGGTGATCAACGAGATCAACACCCTGCCGGGCTTCACCAATATCAGTATGTATCCGAAGCTGTGGCAGGCCAGCGGCCTCGATTACACCAGTCTGATCACCCGCCTGATTGAGCTGGCGCTGGAGCGCCATGCCGCGGACCGGGCGCTGAAAACCTCCATGAACTAAAACGCGTTTTACCCCGCCTGGCAGCGGCGGCCTCAGGCCTCTTCTGCCGGGCGGCGGCGGATCACAAAGCCCGCAATCCAGAAGCTTATTACCCAGGTGACCAGACCGACGGCGTAGGATTGCCAGCCCTGCGTCTCAAACCCCAGCAGCCCCACCACGCCATTAAGAATAAAAATTAACCCCAGCGCCACCGCGTAGTAGTGCCAGTCGCGGCGAATTTTATCAGTGAGCTTCATGCGGCCTCCAACAGCAAAAAACGCATCTTCGCATAGCCGCCCGCGGCGGTCTGTAGCGATATGGAGAATGTTGCTGGATTGCGACGCCGGTCTCCCTTTTCCCTTCCTCTGGCGCGGTTAACACAACGGCGAAAACAGGATTATTCCTGGAGGGCAATTACCAGCAATCTGATACTGGCGACGGCGTCGCACTGCCAGAATACCTGCCATAGAGCTGGAGAAAAAACCAGCAGTACAGAGGTGGGAGGGCCTATGGCTGAATTCAGTTTTTCAAAATCGCTTTTGGGAAATAAAAAAAGAGGGGCGCTGACCGGCAGCCATGTCGCCTACGGGCTGTTCGTGCTGATCTGCTGCTGGGCCGGCGCGCAGATGCTCAGCATGCTGATCCACGCCCCGGGGGTGTTTGAGCGCCTGATGCAGGCCCAGGACGCCAGCCGTCCGCAGGTCGACATCAGTCTCGCCGTTGGCACCCTCTTTGGCCTGATCCCTTTCCTGGTCAGCTGCGCGTTCATCGGGCTGCTGGCGATCATTGTACGCTGGCGTCGGCGCCGTTAACGCCGCGCCATACAGCTTGCCCGCCGCTCATCGACCCGTTTCGCAAACCACGCCGTCGTCAGATTACGGGTGATTTTCGGACTCTCAAGCTGGATCCCCGGTAACATCTCCCGCGGCAGGGTTTTGCCCGCTTTTTTATCAGCGAGACGGAAAACCTGTTGATAGAGGTCGGTCTTCTCAAACGCCAGGCTGTCGCCCTTTTTCAGCTGGCTGTGGATCTCGCTGTCGCTCATCCCCAGCTGGCCCGCCAGGCGACGTACCGCCAGCTCGGTGCTGCCCGGCTCATCGCTGTCATAGCGGATAAGGTCGCCATCGAGCGCCAGTTTCACCCCGCTGGCTTTCACCACCGCGTTCTGGAAGGCGGCGTTACGGCTGGCATACCAGCCGGCGTTAAAGTCGGCAAAACGGTACAACGGCACGCTGTAGCTGGCCGGGTAGTTCAGCAGATGATAGGTACCAAACCACAGGCCGCCGCGCAGGCTGAAGACCTCCTGGCGCACCGTACCGTTCATTTTCCACGGGTAGCCGGAGGTATGCTGCTCAGCAAAGGCGATGCTGACCTGCATTGGGCCGCCGGTGTGCACCGGGTTCAGGGAGCCGAACAGCTTCTGCCCCATCGGCACCATCCCGATAAAGTCATCAAAAATAGCGCTCAGCTGCTTTTCCGTCTTCACATTGTCCAGACGGTCGCTATAGCTTTTGCCGTTTGGCGAGGTGATCTTCAGCGCGGTATGGACCAGAAACAGCGGAATGTGCATTTTTTCCGCCCGGCGGTCGATCTCCTGCCAGGCGATTTTATTCAGCCCCGGCACCACCGGATCGGACTGATAATTGGACTCCTGCTGCGCGACCGCCAGCACCGAGCAGACGTTCTCTTCCGTCGGCGCCAGCTTCTGGCTGTCAAAGGCGGTGGCGATGGCTTGCGCCCAGGCCTCCCGATCCTTGACGCTGGCGGGCATTTTCTGCCGCACCACCGACGCCACGTCAACGGGCTTCTCACCCTCTTTCAGCACCGGCGCCTGCTGGCTGGTACAGGCGCTGAGCACCACGGCCGCCAGCAGCGTCAATGAACCGGGTATAATGCGCGATAAACGTGCGGCCATCCTGCTTCCTTGTCTTGATTAACGTAATGTCGGGATCGCTTCCTGCAGCGGCTTGCCGTCCAGTTCGCGCTCAAAGCTGCGCAGACGTTTGTAGATGGACATCAGTTCCACCAGCGTCGTCCACGAGCTGATCAGGTACTGGAACGAACCGCGCACCTGGCCGAAAACGTTGGTAATTTGCGTCATCAGCCCGAGGGTAATCGTACCGGCAACGATCGACGGAAACAGCAGGAAAAGGCCGAAAACGTTATCCACCTGCAGATAGAGAATGCGGGCGATATTGAAGTACATATAGTGAAAATAGAGACGGAAATAGTTGCGACGCACCGCGCTGAACAGCTCGCGCACCGTCGGCGGCGTGGCGCGGGTTTCATCGTCCTCGCCGTAGACCAGCTCTTTACGATAGGCCGCTTCCACGCGCTGGTTTTTAAACTCCAGACCCGGCAGCTTAATCCCCACCACCGCCAGCAGGCCGGTCCCCATCAGCGACCAGACGATCGCGGCAATAACCAGGCCATACGGCAAGTGACCGACGATGGGCAGGTCGGGAACGTGTTCGGAGAGCGTCACCAGCACCGGCAGGAAGGCGATCAGGGTCATCACCGCGTTGATAAAGCTCACGCCCATATCTTCCAGGGTGGAGGCAAAGCGCATGGTATCTTCCTGCACACGCTGCGCGGCGCCTTCGATATGGCGCAGATGCTGCCAGTGGGCCATGTAGTGTTCGTTCATCGCCGTGCGCCAGCGGAAGACGTAGTGGCTGACGAAAAAGTTGTTCATCACGCCGATAATCACCGCGATGAGCGCGATGCCGAGAAAGATGCCGATCTCATGATAAAACTGGTTGATACTGACCTTATGCGGGGTGGCCAGCGCGCTCTGGATCAGATCATAGAACGGCGCATACCAGGCGTTGATCGCCACCCCCACTTCCACCAGAAACCAGGTGACGAAGATGATGAGCGACGTGCCGAGAATCGACCAGTACTGCCAGCGATGCGGGCAGTAGACAAACCAGAACAGCGCAAACACGCCGACGCAAAACAGATAGTAAGCGTAGAACACCAGATAGTTGAGCGACCAGAAGCGCGCCGCGCTGATCGCCACATCCTTCGATGCCCCGGTGACCCGCAGCAGCCAGTCGCCGCCGCCCGCCTGCCAAAAGATCACCGCCAGCAGCGACCAGATAAAGGCAGAAATAAAAAACGGCCCCGGTTTGGGGAAAAAAGATTTAAACATCATTGTCTCCTGCTAACTTCTTATCGTTCTGCTATTGCTGTATACGACGCATACGTCGGCCGCCGCGTGAAAGCGCTCTCGCGGGGCAGACGGATGATAAGACCGGATATCAACAGCTTAGTTCTGCTGCCAGGCGTGCAGAATTGTTTCTGTGGGTTTCACCTGTAAAGGATTGCCAGGAACGGTCAGCGTACGCCACACTTCATTGTAGTGGGCGATCAGCGTCGCGGCCTGCGCGGCGGGGCGGTTGGCGGTGGTGTGGGCATCTTCCGCGATAACAATGCCGTACCCGCGGCTGGCGCCGTTTTTAATGGTGGTGTCGAGGCAGTAGTCGGTGGCGCAACCGCAGATGACGAACTGCTGAATGTCGTGTTCCCGCAGCACCTGCTCCAGCGAGGTGTGGTAGAAGGCGTCGCAGGCGGTTTTGGTGACATACAGCGCGCCGGCCGGCTGTTCCAGCTCAGGGAGCAGGGCGAAGCCTTCGCTGCCGGCTTCGAGGCCGCCGGCCTCATCATGCTGAATAAAAATCACTTTATCCGCCGCGCGCACCAGACGATTAATTTGCGCGACGCAGCGCTCGCGCGCCAGACGCGGCGTGGCGAACACGCCGTTTTGCATATCCACGACCATCACTACCCGTTGAGCCGCCATTGTTTTCTCCCGCAAACCTTCAGCCAAACGGTCATCATACGCGCCGGCGAAAAAAGCCGGTATCCGAAAGCGTAAAAAAGTCTTTTTTACGCACCGTTACCTTTTTCCTGCAGGAATGTCGTGAATCCCGCTTTGTTCTGCGCCACTTCGTAGTATAAATACCCTCTTCTTTTTTATTTATTTAATGGATGATCTCCGTTGAAACGTAGTTTGCTCATTTTTGCTGCGCTGTGCGCGGCGTCGTGGACCTCGGCGCAGGCCGCACAGCCTACCGTTGACCCGGTTTTCGCCTCGGATGTGGTCGATCGTTACGCCAATCATATCTACTACGGCAGCGGCGCCACCGGCATGGCGCTGGTGGTGATCGATGGCAATCAGCGTGTGTTTCGCAGCTTTGGCGAAACCCGCCCGGGGAATAATCAACACCCGCAGCTCGACTCGGTGATCCGTATCGCCTCCCTCAGCAAACTGATGACCAGCGAGATGCTGGTGAAGCTGCTCGACCAGGGGGTGGTGAAACTCAACGATCCGCTGAGCAAATACGCTCCGCCGGGCGCCCGAGTGCCTGACTGGCAGGGAAAACCAATCACTCTGGTGAATCTCGCGACCCATACCAGCGCCCTGCCGCGCGAGCAGCCTGGCGGCGCCGCTCATCGTCCGGTGTTTGTCTGGCCAACCCGCCAGCAGCGCTGGAACTGGCTCTCAACCGCCACCCTGAAGACCGCGCCGGGCTCACAGGCAGCCTACTCCAATCTGGCCTTCGATTTACTGGCGGACGCGCTCTCCACCGCCGCCGGCAAACCTTATCCGCAGCTGTTTGAAGAGCAGATCACCCGGCCGCTGGGGATGAAGGACACTACTTTTACCCCATCGCCGGATCAGTGCCAGCGGCTGATGATCCCGGAGAAAGGCGCCAGCCCGTGTAACAACACTCTGGCGGCGATCGGCAGCGGCGGCGTCTACTCGACGCCGGGGGATATGATGCGCTGGATGCAGCAGTTCCTGTCATCCGATTTCTATACCCGCAGCCAGCAGGCCGACCGGATGCAGACGCTGATTTATCAGCGTAACCAGCTGACTCGGGTGATCGGTATGGACGTGCCTGGCCGCGCCGACGCGCTGGGGCTTGGCTGGGTGTATATGAAGCCGAAGAATGGCCATCCGGGGATTATTCAGAAAACCGGCGGCGGCGGCGGGTTTATCACCTATATGGCGATGAATCCGCAGGCTAACGTCGGCGCTTTTGTGGTGGTGACCCGCTCGCCGTTAACCCGTTTCAACAATATGAGCGATGGCATCAACGATCTGGTCAGCGAGCTGAGCGGCATGCAGCCCAACATGCAGACGGCCAGTCAGTAAGCCCGGGGGAGGTTTCGCCGATGCGACATAACGATCGTTTTGGCGAAACATCCCGCTGCCATTTCAGTTACACTACCCTCTTTCATTTCACAAAATCAGGCAAACCATGACAGATTTAATCACTCGCCCCCGCCGCCTGCGTCAATCCGCTGCGCTGCGCGCCCTGTTTGAAGAGACAACACTGAGTTTGAACGACCTGGTGTTGCCGATCTTTGTTGAAGAAGAAATTGATGATTACAAAGCGATCGAGGCGATGCCCGGGGTGATGCGCATTCCGGAAAAATATCTGGCGCGCGAGATCGAACGCATCGCCAATGCCGGCATTCGCTCGGTGATGACCTTTGGTATTTCTCATCACACCGATGCCACCGGCAGCGATACCTGGAATGAAAATGGTCTGGTGGCGCGTATGTCGCGGATCTGTAAGTCCACGGTGCCGGAGATGATCGTCATGTCCGATACCTGCTTCTGCGAATACACCTCCCACGGCCACTGTGGCGTGCTGTGCGACCACGGGGTGGATAACGACGCGACCCTGGAAAACCTCGGCAAACAGGCCGTTGTCGCTGCCGCCGCCGGCGCGGATTTCATCGCCCCTTCCGCCGCGATGGATGGTCAGGTGCAGGCGATTCGCCGCTCGCTGGACGCCGCCGGCTTCACCAATACGGCGATCATGTCCTATTCGACCAAGTTCGCCTCTTCCTTCTACGGCCCGTTCCGCGAAGCGGCCGGTACCGCGCTGAAGGGCGATCGTAAAACCTATCAGATGAGCCCGATGAACCGCCGGGAAGCCATTCGCGAGTCGCTGCTCGATGAAGCCCAGGGCGCCGACTGCCTGATGGTGAAACCGGCGGGCGCCTACCTGGATATTCTGCGCGATATCCGCGAGCGCAGCGATCTGCCGCTCGGCGCGTATCAGGTCAGCGGGGAGTACGCGATGATCAAATTCGCCGCCCAGGCGGGCGCTATCGATGAAGAGAAAGTGGTTCTGGAAAGCCTCGGCGCTATCAAACGCGCGGGCGCCGATCTGATCTTCAGCTATTTCGCCCTCGACCTGGCCGAGAAAAACATCCTCCGTTAAGCCTCCCTCTCCCCGGTGGCGCTGACGCTTACCGGGGCTACCAAACCTCATCTCCGGTGCGCTGTATTTATCGCGACCACCACACCGTAGCCCGGATAAGGCGCTTGCGCCGCTATCCGGGGACAGGCGCTAAACAATATCTGTAGCTAAAATTTTGCACGCCGCTTTCCATCTTCTGCGCGTTCTTCTTGGCGTACCGGATTTCGCCTTCTAACGTGTTAAACCACATCATAAATACCGAATTCCAGGAGATCCTGTGGTGGCTTATCGACGTTATTACATTAAAGGGGGAACCTGGTTCTTCACCGTTAACCTTAAAGACCGTAGAAGCATGCACCTAACTGAAAACATAGAATTATTGCGCTACTCTGTCGCCGTAGTTAAACAACATCGCCCCTTTATTATTGATGCCTGGGTGGTGTTGCCTGAACATCTGCATTGCATCTGGACACTACCTCATAATGATGACGATTTTTCTTCACGCTGGAGAGATATCAAAGGCTGTTTTACCAGAACGTTAAAACGACACCCCCTCTGGCAACCTCGCTTTTGGGAGCATGCCATACGCGATGAAGATGATTACCGCCGACACGTTGATTACATCCATATCAATCCACTTAAGCATGGCTGGGTCACCCGAGTGATCGATTGGCCATTTTCAACCTTTCATCGCGATGTCCAGCGCGGGCTATATCCCCCAAATTGGGCTGGCGATAGCTTTGATCTTAGCTGCGGTGAACGCCGATAGCCTCTCCCCGGTGGCGCTGACGCTTACCGGGGCTACAAATCGGCGCCAACCGTAGCCCGGATGAGGCGTTAGCCGCTATCCGGGAAACCTCGCTTGCTGCGACCGAATCTTCACCCAACTGTAATCTGAACGACATCTCTACCTTCTACTGTCTGGGCAGGACGGAGGAGGAGCCACTATGTTTAGTCTCGACAACGTACTCGATGACCTGTGGCCTCAGGCGAGGCCCGCCCCCTGGCAAAAGAAACTGTTAAAAAAGCTATTTTATGAGGAAGAGTTTCAACAATTTGCCGACCGTCACCGCCACCTGAAGGGGCTTGATACGGTCGAACAGGTGCTGGAATACCTCAATATCCGCTGCGCCATCCCGGCGCACGATCTCGAACAAATCCCCGAATATGGCCCGCTGGTCATTATCGCCAACCACCCCACCGGCACCCTCGACGGCCTGGCGCTCCTGTATGCGGTATCCCGCGTGCGACGCGACGTCAAAGTGGTCACCAACCGCATGCTCACCCACCTTGAGCCCCTGAGCTCGCTGTTTATCCCGGTGGATAATATTCATGGCCGCACCGCTAAAACGGCGCTGCAGCAGATGGACCAGCAGCTACAGGCCGGTGGGGTACTGATTTTCTTCCCGGCGGGGGAAGTCTCTCGCCTTACCCGTCGCGGCATTCGCGATAAAAAATGGCACTCGGGCTTTATTAAGCTGGCGGCGAAATATCGCGCCCCGCTGCTGCCGGCGTGGATTCATGCCCACAACAGCGCCCTGTTTTACGCCAGCACCCTGGTCTCCGACAACCTGCCGCTGCTCCTGCTGATGCAGCAGATGTTTCGCCGGCGCAACAGCAGCCTGCCGGTGCGTATCGGCCAGCAGATCCCCTGGTCGAGCTGGTTCGATGCCCAGTCCAGCGCTCGCGAACTTACCGGCCGCTGCTATCAGCACCTTGAACAGCTGCGCAAAGGGCTGCCTGGGCAGTTCAAAACTGAAAGCGCCATCGCCCGCCCGGAAGATCGGGCGCGGCTCAAACGCGAACTGCACAAGGCCGAATGCCTGGGCCGCACCGCCGATGGCAAAGTGATTTACCTCTGGCAGCGCAACGGTCAGGAGGAGGCGCCGCTGCTGCGCGAGCTGGGACGCCTGCGGGAAATCGCCTTCCGCGCGGTTGGCGAAGGCAGCGGCAAACGGCGGGATATCGACGGGTATGATGACGACTATTTGCATCTGATCCTGTGGGATGAAGAAGACCTCGAGATCGTCGGCGCTTACCGCTTTATGCCGACGGCCATACAGCTGGCAAAGCGCGGCCTGGAGGGGATCTACAGCTCCAGTCTGTTCCACTACGACGGGCGAATGGACGACATCCTGCAGCACGGCATTGAGCTGGGGCGCAGCTTTATCCAGCCGCGCTACTGGGGTCGACGCGGGCTGGACTACCTGTGGTCCGGCATCGGCGCTTATCTGGCGCGCTACCCGCACTATCGCTATCTGTTTGGCCCGGTATCGATTTCTGGTGGGCTGCCGCCCGCCGCTCGCGATCTGCTGGTGGCGTTCTACCGGCTGTGGTTCCCGGCGACGCACCCGCTGGCGGAGTCCCGTCGCCCTTATCCGGCCTCGCTGCCCGACGTGCTGGCGCAGTTTGGCGGGGAGGATTACAACGACGACCTGGCCCGGCTGAAGTCCCTGCTCGGCAACCTCGGCTGCGCGATCCCGCCGCTGTATAAGCAGTACTCGGAAGTGTGCGAGCCGGGCGGCGTGCAGTTTATCGATTTCGGCAGCGATCCGGATTTCAATAACTGCGTGGATGGTCTGGTGCTGGTGGATTTGACCTATCTGAAAGCGAACCGCTATCAGCGCTATATTGGCGCGCATTTAGCTTTGCAGGCCGGATAGCCGGTTTATCCTGCCATCCGGCCAGGGTGGCGGATGGCAGGGGTAGTTCTGCAGGCAACATTAACCGCGGCTACGACGCCCGGAAATACGGCTTATCGCCGAGGATCGTCGCCCGGTGCATAATGCGCCGCTGCGGCAGATAGTCGGCATTGGCGTAATGCTGCGTCACCCGGTTATCCCAGATAGCGACATCGTTCGGCTGCCAGCGCCAGCGCACCTGAAACTCCGGTTTGGTGATATGGGCAAACAGGAAGCTCAGCAGCGCCGCGCTCTCTTTCTCGGTCACGTCGACAATCCGCGTGGTAAAGCCTTCATTAACGAACAGCGCCTGCTTGCCGGTCACCGGGTGGGTACGCACCACCGGGTGCAGCAGGGGCGGATGCTTCGCCACCGCCTCCTGCCAGCGCCGATGCTCGGCTTCCGTGTGGTTGTACTTATATTCCTGGAACGATTTACGGAAATCGTGTTCCGCATGCAGGCCACTCAGCAGCTGCCGGAAGGGTTCTGACAGCGCTTCCCAGGCGGCAATGCCGCTGGTCCACAGAGTATCCCCGCCGGTCGCCGGCAGCTCTTTCGCCGCCAGAATGGCGCCGGCGGGCGGCGTGTCGATAAAGGTGACATCGGTATGCCAGTTGTCATTATCCGGCGGATTATCGTTGTGGGTATCGAGGACGATAATCTCTTCCACGCCAGGGGCGTGAGGGTAGACCGGATGAATATGCAGGTCGCCAAATCGCAGCGCCAGGTCGCGCTGTTGCGCCGGGGTGATATTCTGTTCGCGCAGGAATACCACCTGATGACGCAGCACCGCGTGATACAGCTGCTCAAACTGGTTGTCGCTCAGCGGACGGGTTAAATCCGCCCCGGTCACCAGCGCGCCAATATACGGCCCCAGCGGGGTAATGCTCAGACGTTCACTCATTGTACTTCTCCATGCCAGGGCGTCAGGCGGCGCTGCAGCGCGCGCAGCCCCAGTTCCAGTAAAAAGGCGATAATGGCAATGACTGCGATCCCCGCCAGCACCACATCGGTGGCGAGAAACTCGCCGGCGGACTGCACCATAAACCCTAACCCACGGGTGGCGGCGATCAGCTCAGCGGCCACCAGCGTTGACCAGCCCACCCCGAGACCAATGCGCAGCCCGGTGAGGATCTCCGGCAGCGCGCCGGGCAGGATCACCAGCCACAGCACCTGCGCCCGGCTGGCGCCCAGCGAACGGGCGGCGCGAATCCGCACCTGCTGCGCGCTTTTCACCCCCGCCAGCGCCGACATCGCTACCGGGGCGAAAATCGCCAGGTAGATCAGCAGGATCTTTGACGTTTCACCAATGCCAAACCAGATCACCATCAGCGGTAAGTAGGCCAGCGGCGGCACCGGACGATAAAGCTCGATCAGCGGATCGAGGATCCCGCGCACCGTCGAGTTGAGCCCCATGGCGATCCCCACCGGTACGCCAATAAGCACTGCCGCCAGCAGGGCGATGACGATCCGCGTCAGGCTCGCCGCCAGATGCTGCCAGAGCGTCGCATCCATAAAGCCCTGCGGCCCGGCGATGGTGATAAGCTTCTGCAGCACCTGTCCCGGCGGCGGCAGAAACAGCGGGCTAATCAGCTGCAGCGCCGCGACCGCCCACCAGACGGTCAGCAGCACCGCCAGGGTCGCCACGCTGAGGGTAAGCTGACGGGAGAGCGGCCAGCGCCATTTCAGCGTCGTCTGACGCGGTTTGTCGTTCAGTACCACGCTCATGAGAAAGCCTCCCGTTGGTCAAACACCCGGCTCAAAATGTATTCCCGCTGTTCAATAAAGCGCGGGTCGGATTTGATGCTGCGGCAGGATTCGCCCGCGACAAAGCGACGGCTGAAATCAAGCGGCAGCCGCTCCACCACCCGTCCCGGCCCCGGCGACAGCAGCACCAGCTCGGTGGCCATAAAGATGGCCTCTTCAATGTCATGAGTGATCAGCAGCACCTGTTTGCCGGTCTCATGCCACAGTTTCAGCAGCAATGTCTGCATCTGCTCGCGGGTAAAGGCGTCAAGCGCGCCGAAGGGCTCATCCAGCAGCAACAGCTGCGGATTCGCCGCCAGCGCCCGGGCGATGCCCACCCGCTGGCGTTGACCGCCGGACAGCTGCCAGATAAAGCGTTTTTCCGCCCCTTCCAGACCCACCTTCTTCAGCATCTGCGCCGCCGCTTGCCGGCGCTGCGCTTTATCCACGCCCGCCAGCTGGAGGCCCAGCGCCACGTTATCCTGCACATTGCGCCACGGCAGCAGACCTTCATTCTGGAAGACCACGCCGCGCTCTGCGCCCGGCCCGGTCACCCGCTGACCTTCGAGGGTGATGCTGCCGTGCTGATAGGGCACGAATCCGGCAATCAGGTTCAGCAGGGTAGTTTTACCGCAGCCCGAAGGCCCCAGCACCACCAACAGCTCCCCACTCTCCAGCGTCAGGTTGATATCCGCCAGCGCCGGTTTACCGCCGTAGTCGGCGGAAAGATGCGAGATTTGCAGCATCGCCGCCTCCTTTACTTCACAAAGCGGTCAGTGACGTACTGACGATAATCGGTTCCCGCCGCAGGCACTTTGCCCTGCTCTTTCAGGAAGCGCGCGGTATCCACGATGGCCTGATTGACCGGCCCGTTCAGCGCCTGCGCCTGCTCAGCGGCGGTGAGATAGGTATTGCCCTTCACCAGCCCCGGGACATCGGCTTCCGGCACCCCGCTCAGGCGCGCCAGCTTGCTGATGTTGTCCGGCTGTTTCAGCCATGCCTCCGGGTTGGCGATGTAGGGCTGCTGGGCGTCGATGGCGCTTTTAGCGAACGCTTTGACAATCTCCGGATGCTGCTCGGCGAAGTCCTTACGGACCACCCAGACGTCGAGGGTCGGCGCGCCCCACTCCCCAACCTGCGCGGAATCGGTCAGCACCTTGCCCTCTTTTTCCAGTTCATTAACCGCTGGCGCCCAGACGTAAGCGCCATCGATATCCCCGCGCTGCCAGGCGGCGATAATCGCCGGCGGCTGCAGGTTAATAATCTGCACCTGGCCCGGCTTGATGCCCCAGTGTTTGAGCGCCGACAGCAGGCTATAGTGGGTGGTGGAGATAAACGGCACGGCGATGCGCTTGCCGATCAGATCTTCCGGTTTGGTGATGCTTTTCTTCACCACCAGCGCTTCGGAGTTGCCGAGCTTTGAGGCAAGCAGGAACACTTCAATCGGCACCTGCTGGCTGGCGGCCACCGCCAGCGGGCTGGAGCCGATATTGCCGATCTGCACATCGCCGGAGGCCAAAGCGCGCACCACGCTGGCGCCGCTGTCAAATTTCCGCCAGTCGACGGTCGCCCCGCTGGTTTTGGCGAAGGTGTTGTCCGCCTGGGCGACTTTCGCCGGCTCAGCGGAGGTTTGATACGCCACGGTCACGTTGACCGCCTGCGCCTGGAAGGCGGCGACGGCCAGCGCCGCCAGAAGAGTAATTCGCGATGTGAATGCCATAATGTCTGCTTCCCCTGAGTTGTTATAGGTGCAGTATTTCCGGCATCAGGATGGAGATGAAGTAATTAAAAATTCTGGCTAATAGCGAATCGTTTTTAGAACAAAAGCGGGAAAGGATAGTTGATTTTGAGCGGTGGGTTGGTGGCAGATGGTTGGCGCCGGGTGGCGGCTGCGCCTTGCCCGGCCTCCGGTTCGCGCAATATGTAGGCCGGGCAAGCGCAGCGCCACCCGGCAAAAAACTCAGCGCTTCGCGTTCAGCTCAGCAATATCCTTCGGCGTGGTGCGGCAGCAGCCGCCGATCAGCTTCGCCCCGGCCGCCAGCCACTGCGGCAGATAATCCGCCAGGCTGGCGCAGGCTTCGCCATGATGGTGCCAGGTCTTGCTCACCGCATCATAATGCTCGCCGGAGTTAGGATAGACCACCAGCGGCAGCGCCGTCAGGCTGTGCAAATGCGCCAGCGCCGCGGGCGTATTTTCCAGCGCGATACAGTTGATCCCCACCGCCACCACCTGCGGGTTATCCGCCAGGGCGGCCATCACCTCGCGTAGCGGCGTGCCGTCGCTCAGATGTTCGGCGTCGCGCAGCGTGAAGGAGTACCAGGCGCGAGCGCGGGGATACTCCTGCAGCAGGGCCGCCAGGGCCTGGATCTCGGCGAATGACGGCAGGGTTTCACAGGCCAGCAGGTCGGCACCCGCATCCAGCAGCGCTTCGACGCGCGGGCGGTGGAAGGCCTGGAACTCTGCCGCGCTGCGCTGATAATCGCCGCGATACTCCGAGCCGTCGGCAAGAAACGCGCCATACGGCCCCACCGAACCGGCGACCAGCAGCGTGCCGGCCTGCGGGTTCTCGGCGAGGTACGCCTCGCGCGCTTTGCGCGCCAGCTCGACGCTTTTGCCGATCAGCGCCCGGGACTGCGCGTCATCCAGCCCGCGTGCGGCAAAACCCGCCGGGGTGGCCTGATAGCTGGCGGTGATCGCCACCTGCGCCCCGGCGCGAAAGTAGTCGAGATGCACATCGCGGATCAGCTGCGGGTTCTCCAGCAGCACTTTCGCCGACCACAGGCTGTCAGCCAGATCGCAGCCGCGGGCCTCCAGCTCGGTGGCCATAGCGCCGTCCAGCAGCACGAAAGGCTGGGCGGCAAGCAGGGCGGTAAACGGATTAGTCTGCGACATGTTGGGGCTCCTGAGTCATTTTCCGTGAACGAGTAAGATACCAGGCACCATAGCACAGGGCCACAAAGGGGATCCCGCACCACAGCGCAATTCTCTGGCTCGGGTCAAAAGCAAGGCCCACGCAGGCCACCAGGCACAGCACAAAGCCCAGAATCGGCACCACTGGATACCAGGGGGCGCGATATTGCAGGTCGCTCAGCGCCTTACCCTGCTGCAGATGGCGGCGGCGGAACATAAAGTGCGAGGCGCAGATGCTCAACCACACCGCCACCACCGCAAAACCGGAGATCGCCGACAGCGCCACAAACACCGTGTCGGGCGCCACCACGCTGGAGAACAGCGCCAGCACGCCGCCCAGCATACTCACTGACAGCGCGGTCACCGGCACGCCCCGTTTATTGACTTTGGCAAAGCAGGCCGGCAGCGTCTTCTCGTTCGACAGCGACCAGAGCATCCGCCCGGAAGCGTACAGGCCGGAGTTGGCCGCCGAGAGGATCGCCGTCAGGATCACGAAGTTGAAAATATCCGCCGCGTAAGGGATACCCACCTTTTCAAACACCAGCACGAAGGGGCTTTTCTCCACCCCCGCCTGCTGCATCGGGATCAGCGCCGCCAGCACAAACACGGTGCCGATAAAGAAAATAATCAGCCGGGCGATGGTGGTGCGGATGGCGACCGGAATAACCTTATGCGGGTTTTCCGTCTCCCCGGCGGCAATGCCGATAAGCTCCGTCCCGGAGAAGGCGAAGTTCACTGCCACCATGGTCATCAGGATCGGCAGGCCGCCGTGCGGGAACCAGCCTTCGGCGGTGATATTGCGCAGGCCCGGCGCCGGGGAGCCATCCTGCATCGGAATGATGCCGAAAATGGCCGCGCCGCCGAGAATAATAAACGCGATGATGGTGATCACTTTCACCAGCGAGAACCAGAACTCGCCTTCGGCGAAGAAGCGGGTCGAAATGATGTTAAGGCCGAAGATCACCGCGCAGAACACCACGCACCAGATCCAGACCGGCACCTGCGGGAACCAGTACTGCATACAGAAGCCGGCGGCGGTAAAGCTCGAACCCAGCGCCACCGTCCACGTCAGCCAGTAGAGCCACGCCACGGTATAGCCCGTCGCCGGGCCAAGGTAACGCGCCGCGTAAACGTGGAAAGCGCCGGTCTCCGGCATCGCTACCGACAGTTCGCCGAGGCACTGCATCACCAGCCAGACCACCAGGGCGCCAATCAGATACGCCAGCAGCGTCCCGGCCGCGCCGGTGGTGGAGATGATATAGCCGGTATTAAAGAACAGGCCGGTGCCAATCACGCCGCCGAGCGACAGCATGATCAGATGACGCGTTTTCATGGTGCGCTTCAGTTGCCCACCTTGTTGTTGTGTTGTGCTTTGCATTTTATTTTCTCACGCCAGCCCGCTTGCCCGGGTCATGATGCGTATAAACGTATAGACATCTAAACATCCAAAAGAAGAAGTGTTATACCGTGCCGCCGCTGAAAAAGCAAAGCCGCTGCACCAGGTCGCGCGCCGACAGCGTGCAGCCTGCCCCATTTTTGCGCAGCGCCGACGGGCGCTCCCCGAACTGGCGCCTCATCGCGACGGACAACGTTCTGGCACTCTCTTTGCAGCCTGTCGTTCAGAACCTTTCTATCTGGCGAGGCAACACGTATGACAGAGCACACCACCACCTTAAAAAGAACGCTCGGCAGTTTTCGTTTATGGGGGATCGCCGTCGGACTGGTGATATCCGGGGAGTACTTCGGCTGGAGCTACGGCTGGTCGCAGGCGGGCACGATGGGGTTTATGGTCGTCGCCCTCGCGGTCGCCGCCATGTACTGCGCCTTTATTTTCAGCTTTACCGAGCTGACCACCGCCATCCCGCACGCTGGCGGCCCTTTCGCCTATGCCTACCGCGCCTTCGGGCCCACCGGCGGCTTTATCGCCGGTTTTGCCACTCTGATTGAATTCGTCTTCGCCCCGCCGGCCATCGCCATGGCCATCGGCGCCTACCTCAACGTGCAGTTTCCGGCGCTGGATCCGAAATGGGTCGCCTGCGGCGCCTACGTGATCTTTATGACGCTCAATATCCTCGGCGTCGGCATCGCCGCCACCTTCGAGCTGATCGTCACCCTGCTGGCCATCTTCGAGCTGCTGGTGTTTATGGGCGTAGTCGCCCCCGGCTTCTCCTGGAGCCATTTCACCACTAACGGCTGGGCGGGCGCGGAAAGCTTTAGCGGCCTGGCGCTGCCGGGGATGTTCGCCGCCATTCCGTTCGCTATCTGGTTCTTCCTCGCCATTGAGGGGGCTTCCATGGCCGCCGAAGAGGCCAAAGATCCGCAGCGCACCATTCCCCGCGCCCTGGGCGGCGGCATTCTGACGCTGACGGTGCTGGCGATTGGGGTGATGGTCTTCGCCGGCGGCGTCGGCGACTGGCGCGCGCTGTCCAATATTAACGATCCGCTGCCCCAGGCGATGAAGACGGTCGTGGGCAACGGCAGCGGCTGGCTGCATATGCTGGTGTGGCTGGGGCTGTTTGGCCTCGTCGCCTCCTTCCACGGCATCATTATGGGCTACTCGCGGCAGATCTACTCCCTCGCCCGCGCCGGCTATCTGCCCGCCGGTCTGGCCACCCTCAATCGCCGCACCCGCACTCCGCATCTGGCGATCCTTGCCGGGGGCGTGGTGGGCATCGCCGCGATCTTCTCCGACTCGCTGATCACCATCAGCGGCATGCCGCTGACCGCCTGCATCGTCACCATGTCGGTATTTGGGGCTATTGTTATGTATATCACTTCCATGGCGGCGCTGTTCAAACTGCGCCGTAGCGAGCCGAAGCTGATCCGTCCATTCCGCGCGCCGCTCTACCCGCTGGCGCCGGCCTTTGCCCTCGGCATGGCGCTGCTCTGCCTGGTGGCGATGGTTTGGTATAACCTGCTGCTGGCGCTGATTTTCGCGGCGATGATGCTCGGCGGCTACCTGTGGTTCCGCAAAACCGCAGCGGCCCGTGAACGGGCGCCAGTGGATCCTCAACTGCGAACGGTCTCCTGAGGAGGCGGCATGTATAAAACCACGCTATCGGGCCAGGTATGGCGCTTTGATAGTCTGAAAACGCTGATGGCGAAAGCGTCGCCGGCCCGCTCCGGCGACGCCCTGGCGGGGGTTATCGCCCACTCAGCCGAAGAGCGGATGGCGGCGAAAATGACCCTCGCCGAGGTGCCGCTGACCGACATCCTCGACAATCCGCTTATCCCTTACGAGCAGGACGAAGTGACCCGCCTGATCATCGACACCCATGATGCGCAGGGCTTTGCCGCCCTGCGTCACCTGACGGTCGGCGATTTCCGCGACTGGCTGCTGGACGATGCCACCGATACCGCCACGCTGCAGCGGGTCGCCCGCGCTATCACCCCGGAGATGGCGGCGGCGGTAAGCAAGCTGATGCGCAATCAGGATCTGATCCTCGCCGCCAGCAAATGTCAGGTGGTGACGCGCTTTCGCAACACCATCGGCCTGCCCGGCCACCTCAGCGTGCGCCTGCAGCCCAACCATCCCACCGATGACCTGAAAGGCATTGCCGCCAGTATGCTCGACGGGCTGCTGTACGGCGCCGGGGACGCGGTGATCGGCATCAACCCGGCCAGCGACAGCTTACCGGTGCTGGCGCAGTTGAACGTGATGCTGGACGATATTATCCAGCGCTTCGCCATTCCCACCCAGTCCTGCATTTTGACCCACGTCACCAATACGCTGCAGCTGATTGAGCGCGGCGCGCCGGTGGATCTGGTGTTTCAGTCGGTGGCGGGAACCGAAGCGGCCAACAGCGGCTTCGGCATCAATCTTGCCATGCTGCAGGAGGCCCGCGAAGCGGCCCTCAGCCTCGGTCGCGGTACCCTCGGCAACAATGTGATGTATTTTGAGACCGGGCAGGGGAGCTGCCTGTCGGCCAACGCCCACCACGGCGTCGACCAACAGACCTGCGAGGCGCGGGCCTACGCCGTCGCCCGCCACTTTGAACCGCTGCTGGTCAATACGGTGGTCGGCTTTATCGGTCCGGAGTATCTCTACGACGGCAAGCAGATTATTCGCGCCGGGCTGGAAGATCACTTCTGCGGCAAGCTGATGGGCCTGCCGATCGGCTGCGACGTCTGCTATACCAACCACGCGGAAGCGGATCAGGATGATATGGACACCCTGCTGACCCTGCTGTGCGCCGCCGGGCTCACCTTCCTGATCGGCGTGCCCGGAGCGGACGATATCATGCTCAATTACCAGAGCACCTCGTTCCATGACGCGCTGTACGCCCGTCGTCTGCTGGGCTTAAAGCATGCCCCGGAGTTCGCCGACTGGCTGGCGAAGATGCAGATTATCGATCCGCACGGCGCGCTGCGGCTCACCGACGCCCGTCATCCACTGTTGTCCGTCCTGCCGCAAGGAGCCTCCGTATGAACCGTCCCGACGCCTGGAACCCGCTGCGTGAATTTACCGATGCGCGGATTGCCCTGGGGCGCAGCGGCGCCAGCCTGCCGACCCGCGAAGTCCTCAACTTTGGTCTGGCCCACGCCAGAGCGCGGGATGCTATTCATCAGCCGTTCGCCAGCCAGCAGCTGGTGGCGCCGCTGGCGGCGCTCGGCCTCGACGCTCTGACGGTGCACAGCGCCGCGCCGGACCGTCACACCTATCTGCGGCGTCCGGATCTCGGAAGGCAGCTTGCCGACGAAAGCCGCGCCGACCTCGCCGCCAGCGGCGTCCGCCCCGCCGACCTGCTGCTGGTGATCGGCGACGGCCTCTCTTCATGGGCGGTAGAGCGCCAGGCGGTGCCGTTGATCCGCGCCCTGCTGCCCTACCTGCAGACGCTGGGTATCGGCCTGGCGCCGGTGGTGCTGGCCCATCAGTCACGGGTGGCGCTGGGGGATGATATTGGCGAAACCCTGAAAGCCCGCGCGGTGGCGATCCTGATTGGCGAACGACCGGGTCTCTCCTCGCCGGACAGCCTCGGCGTCTACCTCACCTGGCAGCCGCATCGGCAGCGGCTGGAGTCGGAGCGTAACTGTATCTCCAATATTCGCCCGGAAGGACTGAGCCATGACGCCGCCGCCTTTAAACTGGCCTGGCTGCTGGAGCAGGCTTTTTTACGACGGCTTACCGGCGTGCGCCTGAAAGATGAAAGCGATAATCCGGCGCTGCATGGGAAAATAAAACCGTTGCCCCCTTTAAAATAATAAGTCACGTGAGCCACAGAATAGATTGTTAATATTACCGGGCGCACCTGAATATTATATTCGGGTGCACGCTGAAATTTCCCGGCGGCGCTTCGCTTGCGCGGGCCGACGAAAACCGTTTAACCGGTATATTGCCTGTTTTCAGGCCGGGGAAGGCGCCTGTCGCCACCCGGCAAAATGCGTTCACCGTATCAAAAACCGTGTGGTCGCCAGCCTTATGCCCTTGCCTGCAGGTAATAAGAATATTGCATGAGTAAAAACGAAACGGACGTTGTAAGGTAATTCAGCGCATTAAAAATACCCGTCATACTTCAAGTTGCATGTGCGTTGGCTGTCAGTCACTTACTTCTGTAAGCGCCTGGGGACTCGCTCACTTGCCGCCTTCATGCGACTCGAATTATTTAGGGTATATATCTCGTTATCTATTCAACATAACAGCCAATAATTCGCCGGATAAGCTGGCGCATTATTCCTCAATGTTATGCAGTCATTGATGGTTAAAGATAAATAATCGACCGACGGAGAAATACCCATGAAATCGTTTTCCGGGAAAGCGTCTTTAATGGCCACGCTGGTTGCCGCGCTGGTCGGCGCCAGCAGCGCGCAGGCAGCGGAAATTAAAATCGGGGTGGTATTACCCCTGAGCGGCGCCCTCAGCGGCTATGGCCAGCCGTCGCAGAAAGGTCTGGACATTATTCAGGCCATCACCCCGACGTTAAAAAATGGCGATACCATCAAGCTTATCGTTATCGATGATAAAAGCGACAAAGTCGAAGCGGCCAACGCCATGCAGCGCCTGGTCTCCAGCGATAAAGTGGATGCCGTGATCGGGGAAGTCACCTCCTCCAACACCCTGGCGATGACCAAAATCGCCGACGACAGCAAAACGCCGCTGGTCTCCTCCACCGCCACCAACGACCGGGTCACCCGCAACCATCCGTACGTCAGCCGGGTCTGCTTCTCGGACAGCTTCCAGGGGGTGGTCGGGGCCAATCTGGCCTCCCGCGATCTGAAAGCCAAAACCGCCGCCATCGTGTTTGACAGCAGCAACGATTACTCCGTCGGCCTGGCGAAAGCGTTCCGCACCCAGTTCCTGAAAAACGGCGGCACCATTCCCATCGAGGTCCAGGCCCCGGGCGGCAGCAAGGACTTTAAAGCCCAGCTGGCGAGCGTCAAGGCGAAGAATGTCGACATGATTTATATGCCGATCTACTACACCGAAGGGGCGCTGATTGCCGTGCAGTCTAAACAGCTGGGGCTCAACAAACCGGTGGTGGGCGGCGATGGTCTGGCCGCGGATCAGGTCTTCTTCGATGTCGGTAAAGACGCGGTCAACGGCTATATGACCACCGATTATTACTCGCCGAACGCCAAAGAGCAGACCCCGGCGGGGGAAACCTTCATCAAAGCCT
The DNA here is from genome assembly GCF_050378715.1 of Klebsiella sp. 2-CIP_Kleb. NCBI lineage: Bacteria > Pseudomonadati > Pseudomonadota > Gammaproteobacteria > Enterobacterales > Enterobacteriaceae > Klebsiella > Klebsiella sp. 2-CIP_Kleb. The sequence goes on along the minus strand of NZ_JBNRLG010000002.1, from coordinate 96,138 downwards.
GGGAAGCCAAATACCAGCAGCCGACCCATACCTGGGGCGCAATGGCGGCGGATGCCTATAACGTCATCGTCAACGCCATGAACCAGTGCAGCGATCCCCACGATCGGGTCTGCGTAAATGAAAAAATCCGCGCCACCAAAGATTTCCAGGGCGTGACCGGCACGCTGACCTTACAGAACGGCGATGCCATTCGCAGCGCGGTCATCAACGAAGTGAAAGATGGCAAGCTGGCGTTTCGTACCGTGGTTAACCCTTAAGTTGTGACGAGGCTACAAAATGGACGGCGCCATTTTTCTCCAGCAAGTGGTCAATGGAATGAGTCTTGGGGGCATGTACGCCCTGATTGCCATCGGTTATACGATGGTTTATGGCGTGCTGCGGCTGATCAACTTCGCCCATGCGGACGTGATGATGGTCGGCGCGTTTAGTACGCTGTTTTTATTTTCTTCGGTTGGGCTACCCTTCGGGGTAGCCGTTTTCCTGACCCTCGGGCTGTGCGGCCTGTTTGGTATGCTAATTGACCGGGTCGCCTATCGTCCGCTGCGTCAGGCCTCGAAAATCTCCATGCTGATCACCGCCATCGGCGTCAGCTTCTTCCTCGAAAACCTGTTTAACGTGCTGTTCGGCGGCAGCTCGCGCTTCTTCTCCGCCCCGGACTTTTTCAACCAGACCCGGGCCTTTGGCAGCGTCATCATTACCAACGTGGCGTGGATTGTGCCGCTGATCACCGTCCTGCTGCTGCTGGCGATCCTCTGGCTGCTGTACCGCACCCGCTATGGGATGGCGATCCGCGCGGTGGCCTTTGACGTCAACACCGTGCGCCTGATGGGCATTGACGCCAACCGGATCATCTCCCTGGTCTTCGCCCTCGGCAGTAGCCTCGCGGCGCTCGGCGGCGTGTTCTACTCCATCAGCTACCCAACGATCGATCCCCTGATGGGCGTGCTTATCGGCCTGAAGGCCTTTGCCGCCGCCGTGCTCGGCGGGATCGGCAGCGTCACCGGCGCGGTGCTGGGCGGCTTTATCCTCGGTTTTACCGAAGTGGTCGCGGTGGCGATCGTCCCCGAACTGGGCGGCTATAAAGATGCTTTCGCCTTCCTGTTCTTGATTCTGGTCCTCTTGTTCCGCCCAGTCGGCATTATGGGCGACGAACGTCTGGAAAGGAGCCGTTTCTGATGCTCAACGCGACGACGACCGCCGGGGCGCAGCTGCGCAACCTGGCCATTATTGTCATCTGTATCGCGCTGCTGGCCGGAATCAACGTGGTTTTCAATGACTACATTGTTCGCGTCATCAGCACCATTTTTATCTTTATGATCCTCGCGGTCAGCTACAACCTGATCAACGGCGTGACCGGCCAGCTGTCGCTGGAGCCGAACGGCTTCGTGGCGGTGGGCGCCTACGTCACCGCCCTGCTGATCCTCTCCAGCGACAGCAAGGTAGACATGTTTGAAATGGCCGCCCCCAGCCCGTGGATCCTCAGCCTGCACGCGGGTTTCCTCCCCGCCCTGCTGATAAGCGGCCTGTGCGCGGCGGCACTGGCGGTGTGCCTCGCCGTGCCGGTCTTCCGGGTGCGGGGCGACTACCTGGCCATCGTCACCCTCGGCTTCGGGTTTATCATCAAGATCCTCGCCATTAACAACCCGCAAATCACCAACGGCGCCATCGGGCTGAACGATATTCCGCAGCAGCCGCATCTTCTGTTCTGGTGCGGGCTGTTCGCCCTGCTGGCCACCGGCATGATCCTTCAACTGGTGTGGTCGAAGTATGGTCGGATGATGAAAGCTATTCGCGACGACGAAGATGCGGCGATCGCCATGGGGGTCAACACCTTCCGCATTAAAACCTGCGCCTTCGCCACCAGCGCCTTCTTCGAAGGGATCGGCGGCGGTCTGCTGGCTTCCCTGCTGACCACCATCTCCCCGGGGCTGTTCGACTTTATGCTCACCTTCCAGCTGCTGATTATTATCGTCCTCGGCGGACTCGGCAGCACCACCGGCGCCCTGCTCGGCACCGTGCTGGTGGTCGGCAGCGGCGAGTGGCTGCGCTTTCTCGACCAGCCGCTGCAGTTCTTCGGTCACGATCTCGGCGCCTATCCGGGCCTGAGAATGGTGGTCTTCTCCCTGCTGCTGCTGATTATCATGCTCTTCGCCCGCGAAGGGCTGCTGGGGAAAAAAGAGATTTGGCAGACCGGAAGAAGGAGCGGCGGCTATGGCGGAAAATAAAATCATCCTGCAGGTGCAGGACGTCACCATGCAGTTTGGCGGCCTGCGGGCCATCGACAACGTCAGCTTCCATGTTGACGAGGCGGAGATCTTTGGCCTTATCGGCCCGAACGGCGCGGGTAAGACCACCCTGTTTAACGTCATCACCGCCAACTATAAGCCCACCAGCGGCAGCGTCACCCTCGCGGGCGCCTCGCTGAAGGGGCTGAAGCCCAACCAGGTGGTGAACGCCGGGATCGCTCGCACCTTCCAGAATATCCGGCTGTTTAACTCTATGACGGTGCTGGAGAATGTGATGGTCGGGCTCGACCGGGCCAGCCGCTATTCGCTGCTGGAGGCGGCCCTGCACATTGGCCGCTACTTTCCGGCCGAGCGGGCGGCGAAGGCCAAAGCGATGGCCATTCTGGAGGATATCGGCATCGCCCACTTCGCCCATATGCAGGCCACGAACCTGAGCTATGGCAACCAGCGCAAAGTGGAGATCGCCCGCGCGCTGGCCACCGCGCCGAAGCTGCTGCTGCTCGATGAGCCGGCTGCCGGGATGAACCCAAAGGAGACCGAGGATCTGGCGGAGCTGATCTTCCGCATGCGCCATGACTATCAGCTCAGCGTCCTGTTAATCGAGCACGATATGCCCTTCGTCAACCGCCTGTGCGAACGGGTGATGGTCCTGGAGTATGGTAAGCCATTGTTCAGCGGCCTGATGGCCGAGGCGATCCAGCATCCGGACGTCATTTCCGCTTATCTGGGAGAAGCCAATTATGCTTAACGCCCGGGAACTGAAGGTTTTTTACGGCGTGATCCAGGGGCTGAAGGGCGTCGATATCGACGTCTATGACCGGGAGATCGTCACCCTGATCGGTAGCAATGGCGCCGGTAAAACCTCCACCCTCAATGGGATCGTCAACCTGGTGCGCTCCAGCGGGCGCGTCAGCTTCCTTAACGACGATATCTCGTGCAGCCAGACCCACCAGATCGTGCGCCGCGGGCTTGCGCTGGTGCCGGAGGGACGCCGGGTCTTTACCAACCTGACCATCGAAGAGAACCTGCGCATGGGCGCTTACAATAATCTCGCCGGCTACACCCGCCTGCGCGATCGCATGTACGCCCTCTTTCCACGGCTCAAGGAGCGGCGCCATCAGATGGCTGGCACCATGAGCGGCGGCGAGCAGCAGATGCTGGCCATCGCCCGGGCGCTGATGAGCGAGCCGGTGTTATTGATGCTGGATGAACCGAGCCTCGGACTGGCGCCGAAAATTGTCGGCGAGCTGTTCGGCATCATTAAGCAACTGCGCGAAGAGAATATGACGGTGCTGCTGGTGGAGCAGAATGCGACGGCCGCGCTGGCGATCGCCGATCGGGCGTATGTCCTGGAGAATGGCCGGATCACCTTGTCAGGCGCGGCGCGGGAGATGCTGACTAATCCGGAAATTAAGCGGATGTATCTGGGGGGATAGGCATGGTCAAAACTGCCTGGGCTGCGGCGGCGCCTCCTGCGAGGCCGCAACCTCAGGCAGTCTCTTGCTACACAAAGCACACCTCGTTCCAGTAGGCTTCTCGCGTCCTGCGTCGCTCAGTATGTCTTATCATGACGGAACCACCGGGTTTCCACGTTGCCAATGTCCACGCCGTAAAGGCTGGCCACCGGCAGGATCGCCTCCATGACGCGTTGGGTATCTTGCTGTCCGGCTTCACCGTTGGACAAAAAAGCCAGCCAGCCCGTTAACCGTTGCCACAATGCCACTTTCGTTTTCTCCTCTGTCGGGAAGCGTATCGCCTGGGTCTATTTCAACCACAGTTGGCCGGGCGCGGGAAATATTAATTCCGAATTTGCAATCCTGGCTGGCGCATATTACCCCCGGTCCTTTTCCCCTCACCCTAACCCTCTCCCTGAGGGAGAGGGAACCGTTCGGCGGTCGTTGTCGCACCGGGAAAACGCCAGCGGCGCATAAAGAATACCCACAGGTTTGTTAAGTTCTTTTTGGTTATAGATAAGAATTTTTTCTTCTTTGCCGCCGATGGGCAATTTATGGGAGCGTGATGTCCACAAAACAAAACAGGGATTCAGGGGAAAAACTATGCGCAACAAAACCACAAAAATCGCACTGGCGCTGGGTATGCTGCTGCTCGCCTCGCAGGCGCAGGCCGACCAGCTGGCTGACATCAAAGCCGCTGGCGTCGTGAAAGTCGCCACCTTTGACGCCAACCCGCCGTTCGGCTCCGTAGACGCCAAAACCCACCATATCGTCGGCTACGACGTCGACTTTGCCCAGGCGCTGGCGAAAGCGCTCGGCGTCAAACTCGAGCTGGTGGCCACTAACCCGGCCAACCGTATTCCGCTGCTGCAGTCCGGCAAAGCCGACCTGATCGTCGCCGACATTACCATCACCCCGGAGCGGGCCCAGGTTATTGATTTCTCAACGCCGTATTTCGTCACCGGCCAGCAGTTCCTCGTGCCGGCCGGTTCTCCGGATAAGCTTGATGAGTACAGCAAAGCGCGCATCGGCGCGGTGAAAGGCACCACCGGCGAACAGGCCCTGCACCAGCGTTTCCCGCAGGCTCGCGTCCTCTCCTATGACGATATTCCGCTGGCCCTGACCGCCCTGCGCAACGGCAACGTCCAGGCCATCACCCAGGACAGCACTATCCTTGCCGGTCTGTTGGCGGAAGCGCCGGATAAAGCCAAGTTTAAAATTCTGCCCGATCTGCTCAGCAAAGAAGAGATTGGCGTGGGCGTGAAGAAAGGCGAACCGGCCCTGCTGAAAGCCGTCAACGATGAGCTGGTGAAGCTGGAGAAAACCGGCGAAGCCGCGAAAATTTACGATGTCTGGTTTGGCCCTGCCACTAAAACGCCGCAGCCGCGCGCCTTTACCATAGAAGCGAAATAATATGTTCTCGGGTTTATTCTCCCACTCCGCGGCCCCGGCCGCGGATTTTTCACGTCTGCAGCGCGCCAGCATAACGTTTCGTGAGGTAGCCAAGCGCTACGGCGATCATCAGGTGCTTAACGCTATCAACCTGCAGGTCGAGCCCGGCGAAGTGGTGGCGATCCTCGGTCCTTCCGGATCGGGAAAATCGACGCTGATCCGCTTGATCAACCAGCTCGAATCCTTAAGCGGCGGCGAGATCCTGATCGACGGTAAACCCACCAGCCGGCTGAGCGGCAGCGCCTTGCGCCAGCTGCGTAGCCGCGTCGGCTTTGTCTTCCAGCAGTTCAACCTTTACGCCCACCTGACGGCGCAGGAGAACATCACGCTGGCGCTGGAGCGCGTCCACGGCTGGGGAAAAAGCGCGGCTCAGGAGCGGGCGCTTGCGCTGCTGCGCCAGGTCGGGCTGGAGGAGAAAGCGCAGCAGATGCCGGCGCAGCTCTCCGGCGGCCAGCAGCAGCGGGTGGCCATCGCCCGCGCTCTGGCCTCCTCGCCGCAGATTATCCTGTTCGACGAGCCCACCTCGGCCCTCGACCCGGAGATGATCGGCGAAGTGCTGCAGGTGATGAAAAACCTCGCCCACAGTGGGATCACCATGCTGGTGGTGACCCACGAGATGCAGTTTGCCCGCGAAATTGCCGACCGGGTGGTGTTTATCGACGGCGGCGACATTCTCGAGGTCGCCCCACCGGCTGAGTTTTTCGCCCATCCGCAGCATGCCCGCGCGCGGCGTTTTCTGCAGAAGGTGCTGGATCCGCTGCACCAGGAGAGCCTCGAGTGACGCCGATGCTTGACTGGCACGGCGTCCTGAGCGGACAGCCGTTGCAATGGATTATCTCTGGTTTTCTCACCACCGTCTGGGTCAGCGTCGCCGGGATCCTGCTCGCCACTGCGCTGGCGGTCCTGCTGCTGGCCCTGCGTCTCGGCGGCGGCCGCGTGGGGCGCGGGCTGGTGGCCGCGTGGGTCTCGCTGTTTCGCAATACTCCGCTGCTGGTCCAGCTGCTGTTCTGGTACTTTGCCGCCTGGAACCTGCTGCCGCTGGCGGTGAAGGACGTGGTAAACGACGAGCACGCCTGGTCCATTCTGCCGGGCAACGTCTGGTGGCTGACGCCGGAGTTCCTCTGCTCGATGTGGGGGCTGGGGGTCTTTACCTCTGCCTTTCTGGTGGAAGAGATCGCCTCCGGACTGCGCGCCGTCAGCCACGGGCAGCGGGAAGCCGCGCTGTCGCAGGGCTTTACCCCGTGGCAGGAGCTGCGCTTTATCCTCCTGCCGCAGGGACTGGCCAACGCCTGGCAGCCGATTGTCGGCCAGTATCTCAACCTGATGAAACTCTCATCGCTGGCCAGCGGCATCGGCTTTGCGGAACTGACTTATCAGGTGCGGCAGATTGAGAGCTATAACGCGCACGCCCTGGAGGCGTTTGCCATCGGCACCGCGCTGTATCTGGCGCTGGGGGTGGCGATGGGCGTGGCGCTAACGCGTCTCGGCCCGGGAAGAAAACTGCAACGGAGCGCCCAACATGAACGCTAATCTGGCGGTGATCGCCGATAACCTTGATTACCTGCTGTGGGGCCGGCTGGCGGAGGGCCAGCCCGGCGGCGTGGCCCTGACCCTGCTGATGGCCATCGGCGCCACCCTGCTGGCGCTGCCGGGAGGCATTGCGCTGGCGGGCCTGGCCTGGCGCTACGGCGGGCTGACGCGACGTCTGCTGTTCCTGTGGGCGGAAATTATCCGCGGCATCCCGCTGATATTTGTCATCTTCTGGCTGTGGTATCTGCTGCCGATGCTGACCGGCGGCGATCTGCCCGGCGCGGTGACCGTGACCCTGGCGCTGGCGTGGTTTACCGCCGCCTCGGTGATGCATTCGGTGCTGGCCGGGCTGCAGTCGCTGCCGAAAGGACAGTATGAGGCGGCGCTGACCCAGGGGTTCGCCCCCGGGCAAACGCTGCGCCTGGTGCTGCTCCCGCAGGCGCTGCGCAACGTTCAGCCGTCGCTGGTGGGGATCTTTATCGGCCTGCTGAAGGACACTTCGCTGGCGTTTATCGTCAACGTCCCGGAGCTGACTACCGTGGCCGGCCAGGTCAACAACCGGGTGCAAATCTATCCCCTGGCGATCTTCGTCTTCACCGGCGCGGTGTACTACCTGCTGTGCTGCGGTCTGAGCCTGCTGGCCAGCCGGCGCTTTACCCGCCGCGCGACCGCCGGATAAGGCTCACTCCGCGGGACGGGGCTTCAGCGGACAGGTATCGCTGATCTTAATAAATTTGTCGTTATAGACCAGATAGTGGTTCCCCGGCTGGCGCAATGCCGGCTGGCGAACCACGTCCCCGGGACGCAGATACCACGCGTCGCCCTCCTCTTCGGTCGAATCGCACCCGGGTTTAATCAGCAGCTTAAACCAGGTATTGCCGGTGTTGCTCACCGTCCCGGCCGCCTTATCGAAAGACCATTTAAACTGTACCTGCCGCGGGCGCACCACCAGAATGGTATCCATCACCACCACTGGCTCCATGCTGACTTCGCCGCCGGTCGGGCTGCGCCTCGTCAGGTTACGGGTGGGAATTTCACGAAACGAGACCCGATAGTAGCGCTCGCGGTTATCCCGCGGCCCATGATAATAAAATTTGAAATATTCGCTCTCCCCGGCCTGCAGCGCCAGCTGGCGGGGGGCGAACAGCAGTTCGCCATCCACCGGCCGGGAGCGCACTTCGCTGCCGCCAGGGCGGTCGATGGCGCTGACAGTGATCCGGTACAGCCGCGCGCTTTTATTGTTATTGACCACCCGTTTGCTGGCGAAATCCGCTTCAGCCGGCAGGGAAAAGGTCAGATTGCCGACCGAGATCGCCTGCGCCAGCGGCGCCGCCAGCAGGCAGCTCAGCGTCAGCAGGGCCTTAGTTAATGTTGCGCCACGTCGCCTGGACATGAATCTCTCCTGAAGCGCTGACTTCGCCAAACCAGCCGTTATCGTCTACCGTCCGCAGCGAAATGGCGTTATCCATCGGAATCGAAAATTTCACCGTGGTCTTATCCATCTGCCCCACTTCGCCGGAGATATCGGTCCACGGCGTGGTCAGCCACAGCGCATCGGTCATATCCCGCCAGCTGTCATCGCACCCGGCGTCGTAGGTCTGCGTCGCGCCGCTGCGGGTGATAAAAGAGAGCGTCGCCGGGAACGGCACTTTCGCCGTACCGTCATCGGAGCTGAAGAGACAGTAGGAGCGCCCACCAATCACCTGCGCCGGTCCGGTCACTTTGATCAGCACTTCGTCGGCGGCCGTTTTACCGCTGGTGGTGACGATGTAGCCGAAATCGAGCGCCGGTTCACCACTGCCGACATACCCCTCCCGCGACGGCGCCGAGGTATATTCGTCAGAGATAATGCTGATGCTGAAATCACGGGGCTTGATAATCAGCGTATTGGAGGTGGAAAACTCATACCAGCCTGACTCCGGCGAGGTGGTGTTCTGGAAGCGAAAGTTGAACAGATCCTTGGTATTGATATCGCTGATCCCGAGATTCACCATCTGCTTAAAGAAGTTACTGGAGAAGAACACATAGATCGCATCTGAGCTCTTCATCTCATTGAAGGTGTAGTAATAGGCGGTATTGCTCACCGGCTTCCATGAGCTGCCGTTGAGGCTGAACTGCATATCATACGCCCCGACGGCCGAGGCCAGCGACGAGTTGGCGATCGCCGGGAAAATATGGATCGACGTATTGCTTAACCCATTGGTCTGCAAGGTATAATTGACCATCTTACAGCTTAATCCTGAACGGCTGCCGATAGTCTGTGTCCGGCAGTCGGCGTTCCCTTCCCCAAGGGTTGGCACGCCATCGCTGTTGATAAACACCTCCGCCAGCGAGTGGGTGTTTATCAACCGCAGGTTCGCGGCTTTGGTGTGGGTGACGTTGCGCACATACCAGTTGCCGGAGGCCTGATCCTTACAGCGCGCGCCGCTGCTGGCGTCGTAGTTCACCGAGGTCTGGCAGGCATTGATGGTCATCGTGAAGCTGCCGCCGACCGGCATCTGTTGCAGATACTGATAAAACGCGTCCGACATCATACCGTGCATCCACTTCGCGCCGCCGCTGGTCACCGTCGCGCCATAGAACCCGCTGGCGTCAGTGGTCTGCGGCAGGATCAGGCTGGTGGCCATATCGCACCCGGCGTACCAGTTGATGCAGCGCAGGCCGGTTAAGGGGTGCGAAACCGGCGAGTTTTCCAGCCACATATCAAACTTCCAGTTGGCATTGAGCCCGGTGTTGTAGCCGTTATCGATATAGCCGAGACTCTGCTGATAGATGGTCCCGGAGCCGGTGTATTTTAAGCCGGTCCAGCGGTTGGCGCCGGTCATGCGCGGATCCAGCGCCCCGCCGGGAGTGACGAAAAAGTTGTCGTCGGAGTTGTTTTCCACAAACACAAACTCGCGCGCCGGCGCATCCGACCAGGTGGTCTTGGTCACCGCCGCCCTGAGCGCAGCCGCCGGCCAGAGCAGCGCGAGGATCGCCAGGGCGATTAATGGGTTAACTTTCATTCTCTTCTCCTGTCTGCTGCACCGCCGCCCACGACGAGAGGCCGCTGCAAACCACATCCCCCACCCACACGGCGCCGCGCGCCTGGCTGAGCTCCAGCGCCACTTCGCAGGTTTTATTGCCGCCGTAGCTGAAATCGATCGTGGGGTATTTCTTATCCACATCCATAACAAACTCGCCGTTTTCATCGGTGCGGGTACGGCCGATATGGTTGTTAATCCGCGCATTCGCCAGCAGCGTGCCGTCTTCCGCCCGAATACGACCGGAGACGGTGACCATCTGCTTCACCTCTGGCTCAATCACCGCCACGTTGCCGGGATAGAGAGTCAGATGACTCTTGCGCCCGCTGACGATGTCGTAACTGTCGAGCGAGTTTTTGCTGTTCTGCAGCTCCACCTCATAGCGGCCATAAGGGGAGAGCGGCAGATAGTTACGCTTACCGCTGAGCGGGAAGATCCGCCCGTTGACCCTGGCGCTGATTTGACCATCGTCCTCCAGCCCGGTGTTGAAGATCACCCCGGCGTTGCCGTCGGTTCGTCCGCTGGCGGCGATATTTTTGCCCTGCCAGCCGACGCTGCCGCTGGCGGTGAGGTTGGTGTTGACGTAGCCGTCCGCTGCGCTGTTGACGTTCAGCGTGCCGCTGGCGTAGCGGGCGTCGAACTGGGCATACGCCCCGCCGCTGAGGGTTTTGTCATCCCCGGTATCGCCGGAGATGGCCCGCGACAGATTGGCGCCGATGGTGCGAATGGTGCCTTCATCAAACTGTTTACGCGCTGAGAGGTTAGCCATGGTGTAGCCGTTCTGATGGGTCATCCCGGCGCTGAACCAGTTGCCCAGCGGCAGCGACAGATCGAGGGCGATATATTTCCCGGTGTTGGCGCTGCTGTCGCCATTGTTATAGCGCTGGATCCCCGCCCGCAGGCCAAGCGAGCCAAAGGCGCCGCTGTAGACCGTCTGATAGTAATCCGCGGTGTAGTAATGGCTGTTGTAGCGGCGATCATCGTTGTAGCTCACGCTGAACGTTCCCAGCTTCGACCACAGCGCGTTCAGGTTGAGGGTGCCGCCGATCGCCCGGTTATCGGCATCGCTGCGCCGCAATTGATCGCCAATGTGGGTTCTCTCCTGGTTGACCCACATTGAACTAAAGCCCCCCGGCAACGTGGCGCTGATGCTGCCGACGCTGCTCCACGAGCTGTCGCTGGCCAGCATGTTTTGCAGGTTAACGTTGATCGCCTCGCCCAGCGGCAGCGTCAGGCGAGTTTCTCCCACCGCCTGGTTGTCGTAGCCATAGCCCGTTGCCGCCCAGCTCAGGGTGCTGAGCGACCCGGAGGCCGAGAGGCCCGCCAGCCAGCTCTCTTTCGCCGGCCGGGTCTTTTTTCCGCTCTCCGACCAGCGATCCATATGAAAACTGCCGCCCCATACCTGCCACGCCAGCGGCGCGCCGGCGCCGCGTCCCCGGCTGAACAGCTTATTGACCCGCTGGGTGCGTTTGCTGACCACCCGCCCGTTGACGATCACCTCCACTTCCACGTCGTAAATACCGTACGGCAGGCCGCGGGTATCCACTTCATGGTTGCCCATGGCGAAGTTCTGGACGCTCAGCAACCGGCCGTCGCGGGTGAGATGCACCTCGCCCGCCGCCGGTAAAAAGGCAATCACCGGCGTGGCGGACTGGCTGTTGTCGAAGACGGTGGAGCTGGCCTGGTTCCCCCAGGAAAGGCCGTAAATCTTGCCCGCCGAAATAGCGGTCATCGGTCCCAGAGACTGCAGGTTCCAGGTGTCAAGCATCCCGCCGGCAAAGCGGTGGCCAGCGAAATCGCGTTCATACATGGCTTTATATAATTCACTGTCCTGCTGACCACTGCCGATGCCGTACAGCGAGCCGTCGAGCACCACGTGATGCTCACGCAGCGCCGTGACGTTGTTCAGCGACAGGTAGCTAGAGGTGTTGCTTCCGCCGTTGCGCATCTGGTTGTTATAGACGCCGAGGTTATAGCTCAGGTTGCTGCTCAGGGCGTTGACGCTCGACTGGCCGATGTCTTCGCTGCGCGAGCGCAGCACGGTGCCCAGCGCCTCGCGCTTGACCACCAGCTGCAGCAGCAGCTGGCGCAGGCTGAGATCCAGCTGCGCGCTGTCGGTCAGAGTAATGGTGAGCGCCTCGCTGAACGGGGCGTTGGCGAGGCCGATCAGCTGCTGTCGGGTCTGTTCACTGACGCTGGCGTTACCCTCATTGTCTTCCAGCCGGATCTGCCGAACGCGCAGCTGGCCGCCGTCCAGCCAGATAAAGGCGCTGCCGATCCGCTGATCGTCCCGGGTGTCCTGGCTGCCGGCAAGATGAATATAAAGAGGAACGCTCATGCCGTCCTGCAGCGCCTGGCTGAAGGCCTGCGGAATAATCACCCCGCCAATCTGCTGCGCGCCTGGGGCCGCCGCACTGGCGTCGGGCTGAACGAACAAAAAAAACATGCCGAAGGCAAGCCGCGTTTTCAGTCCTGGGGAAATCCGTTGTAGAGGCATCGTCGTTATCCATCTGCACAGCTGTCTATTTCACGGGAACAAACTGCTCACCCTGCCAAAGCGCAACCCGTCCTTTTTTGTCCGCCGTGTCCACGCGCGTAAAACGGCGTGATTTACCCGGCATCAGGTAGTAGTTCTCTTTGCACTCCTTACCGTCGGCGGCCTTCAGGCAGGGGCCGTAGGCGAGGATCCGCAGCGTCGCATTCCCGGTGTTGGTCAGGGAGCCGTTGGCATACTGAAAGCGGTAGTTCACCTGCCGGGGCGCCACCACCAGGATGGTGCCGATGCGAGCGGAAGCGGTGGCCACCGCGCTGCGGGTGGCGTTATCGCGCTGGGCATCGCTGAGCGCCTGGTCGAACCAGACAATGCGGTAGTAGCGCTCTTTGTTATCCGCCGGGCCTTTGTAGAAGAAGCGGATCACATCGCTGGCCTGGGCGGGTAGCAGCAGGCTGGCGGGAGTGAGCAGCACCTCATCCGGTTTATCCATCGGGATAACCTGTCCGTCGTCCAGCGGGGAAGAGAGCCTTTCGAGATGGATATTGATCAGGCGGCCGCTGTCGGTGCTGTTCTTGATCGTTTTGCTCAGTGTGCTGCTGCCGCTGTTCATAAACGATGAGATATCGCCGACATCCAGCGCCTGCGCCGGCGATACTCCGGCAAGCAGCAGCCCGAGGGCCAGAAGGTGCTTTTTCATAACAATTCCGTCCGTGAAAAAAGCAGGGGGAGCCCCCCTGCTGGCGCATCACAAGGATCAGCTGGTCCAGGTGGCGTCGAACTGTACGCTGACGTCGCCGCTCCAGATCCCTTCCGGCAGGGTGCTGTAATCGGTCACGGCGGTGGTGCCGTCGGTGGTGCCGCTGATGATCGAGAAGGTGAAACCATCCTGCGCGGTGGTACGGCCGCTGGCGTTGTAGCCGTTAGCCAGCGCGCTGAGGTTGCCGCCCAGAACGTTGTTGGCGGTATCGATCATCACGGTATCACCGGTTTTTTCCACCGCTGCGCCGTTATAATCCACGCCCACGCTCAGCGTGGAGCCGGAGGTATCCAGCTGGGTTAAGGTGTTGGTGATAAGACGCGAGGTCAGCTTAAAGGCGGTCGCCGTTGCGTCACCCTCAATCGCCACGTCAAACAGACCTTTCTGTGAGTTAAAACCTTTCACGCCTTCGGCATACTGGAACGCCAGGCTGCCGAGCGGGGTGACCACCAGCTTGCTGGTGGTGTCTTTTTTGGCGGTCGCAGACCAGGTCGCTACAGCCTGAGCCGTTACGTCAGCAGCCTGCGCCACGCCCATACCGGTAAACGCCGTTACCAGAGCTATTGCCAGAACCTTTTTTTTCATCGCTTTTTCTTCCTGAGTTGAATTAAGGACATGATGTCCCGGTGAACCATTCAAAAATTAACTTACCTGGGTGTTACTGAACTAATTTGTATATTTTGGAATACAGCTTGGCCTCGGCATTGCGCCGATGGGTATATACTGTCTTCACGCTACAATTTTCAATTCTGGCGATCGATTTCGGCTGCATGCCCTGGGCGGTCATGCGGATAATTTTCATTTCCCGGTCTGTAATTTTATCTTTCTTAATATCTTTACGGAGAAACCTGCCATTAATCACATAGGCCAGCTCTTTTCGAATATCGCGACTCAGGCCAACATATACCACGCCGCGAATATCGCTATTGTAATACCAGTAATTCGCTAAGGCTTCTGACTTCCTGGCCGCAATTAATACGACCTGTTTCCCCTTTACCGCGGATAGCCATTCGCTGTCGCGCCTGATAAACTCGTTTAACGAAGCCGTATTGAGATTGATAAACACGAAATCTTTTCTGATTTTCTCTAGCGACAGATAAATTAACTCGTCGATATCTACAATCAGTTCAGACAATCCTTTATAGAAGTAGGAGTCATCGGCAGACCAAATATACTTATCGGAACAGCTTTTATATTCCATATAGTTTTTAACCTCATAGTCCTTGAAGTAATCATTTTTAAAACGTCACTGCTTGCCAGGCCTATAAAGTTTACTGGCGTATTCGATTCCTTTAGTAAATCGCCATTAAATAAGACACGCATTACTTATCAGTATTGAATAAGCGGGGTTAAACTATAATTATTTTCTGCTTGGCGTTGAATTTAAGTTTTTTCCTATGGAGTGTCAACATGCGGGAAGGCAATGAATTTCGCGCCCAGGTCAATATTTACAAAAACTGAAAATATCTCATTTTTGAGCGAAAGAAAAAGGTATTTATTTTCATAAGGTTATTAGCAATATAACCCTCAATTCTTAGCAGAATTTTATATTACCCAGGATCTTCACCCTATTATGTTAGGAATATTCTTAATGAAGGGCAGAATGCAGTTGTCAAATAAACCAAATTTATTCAAAAATAAAGAATATAAGTCTAAAAATCAGCAATAACCAGGATGATTCACCAATGCATAAGACTAATAAATAGATTAACATGCCGCACAAAATAGTTATATATATGTTAATTTTGCGGAATGATGAATGCTAAACAAAGGCAGAAGCATTATCTATTCGATTAAACAGACCTCATTAGCAAGATAAAACGAGTTTTGCCGATGGGTTCCTGCCGCACGGGGACGCCAGCCTCCGCGTTCCCGAAAGCATAGCCGCTTTTCGGCGCTTCGCCAGCGTACCGCGCACGGTGAACCGCTCACCGCCGCCCTTTCCCGCCTGTTCACGGTTTGTTCGCAATACCGTCATCGAAATTTCACATAAAGACCTATTAATAGTGGCCAGTTAATGACGAACCTGGACACTCTTATGAACAGCTCTCTTGCCGCGGTGGCCGAAACTGATTTCCAGCCGTTCACCGAACTCAATGCCGGCCGGCAGCGGAAGGTCTTAAGCGTGCGTAATCTGAGTAAAGCTTATCAAGCCCAGCACAAGGTGCTGGACGGCATCAGTTTTGATCTGCACGCTGGCGAAATGGTTGGCATCATAGGCCGCTCCGGCGCCGGTAAATCGACGCTCCTGCATGTCCTCAACGGCACCCACAGCGCCAGCGGCGGCGAAATTCTTAGTTACCCGGAAGTCGGTACCCCGCACGATGTCTCCCGGCTGAAAGGGCGCGCGCTCAATGCCTGGCGCAGCCACTGCGGGATGATTTTTCAGGACTTCTGCCTGGTGCCCCGTCTCGATGTGCTCACCAACGTCCTGCTGGGCCGCCTCAGCCAGACCTCAACCCTGAAATCGCTGTTTAAAATCTTTCCTGAAGCCGACCGGGCGCGCGCCATTGCGCTGCTCGAGTGGATGAACATGTTGCCGCACGCGCTGCAGCGGGCGGAGAACCTCTCCGGCGGGCAGATGCAGCGGGTGGCGATCTGCCGGGCGCTGATGCAGAACCCCGGCATCCTGCTGGCCGACGAGCCTGTCGCCTCGCTGGATCCGAAAAACACCCAGCGCATCATGGATGTACTGCGCGAGATTAGCGAGCAGGGCATCAGCGTGATGGTAAACCTGCATTCGGTAGAGCTGGTGAAGACCTACTGCACCCGGGTTATCGGCGTCGCCAGCGGCCAGCTTATTTTTGACGATCACCCCTCCCGGCTGACGCAGGATGTGCTGCAGCGGCTGTACGGCGATGAAGTTAGCCAATTGCATTAATTTCACTCACACGGGCAACATAATGAAAAAATCTATGACTGGCGCAGTTCGTTTATCCGCAATGGTCGCGGGCATGATGATGGCATGGCAGGCAGCGGCGGCGCAGCCGAAAGAGCTGAATCTGGGCATTCTCGGCGGCCAGAACGCCACCCAGCAAATCGGCGATAACCAGTGCGTGAAGGCCTTCCTCGATAAAGAGCTGAACGTGGACACCAAACTGCGCAACTCTTCCGACTATTCCGGAGTGATCCAGGGTCTGCTGGGAGGGAAAGTCGACGTGGTGCTGAGCATGTCTCCCTCCTCTTACGCCTCGGTTTATCTTAATAACCCCAAAGCGGTGGATATCGTTGGTATCGCCGTGGACGACAAAGATCAGTCTCGCGGCTACCACTCGGTGGTGATTGTCAAAGCTGACTCCCCGTATAAAACGCTGGACGATTTAAAAGGCAAAGCCTTCGGCTTCGCCGACCCGGACTCCACTTCCGGGTATCTGATCCCTAACCATGCGTTTAAAGAAAAATTTGGCGGTAACGCCGACAACAAATACAACAACACCTTCTCCAGTGTCACCTTCTCCGGTGGCCACGAGCAGGACATCCTCGGCGTGCTGAATGGCCAGTTCGCGGGCGCGGTCACCTGGGCCTCGATGGTGGGCGATTACAACACCGGCTACACCACCGGCGCGTTCAACCGCCTGATTCGCATGGATCATCCGGATCTGATGAAGCAGATCCGCATTATCTGGCAATCACCGCTGATCCCGAACGGCCCGATCCTGGTGAGCAATGCGCTGCCAGCGGACTTTAAAGCGAAGGTCGTGGCGGCGGTGAAAAAACTGGATACTGAGGATCACGCCTGCTTTATCAAAGCGATGGGCGGTACTCAGCACATCGGCCCGGGCAGCGTGGCTGACTTCCAGCAGATTATTGATATGAAACGCGAGCTGGTGAGCGCGCGTTAATCCTGCCTCAACGCCGCCTGCTTGCCCCAGGGTAAGCGGCGGCGCTACGTTGAAGATCCCCGACGCATGAAGACGACCCACACCGAATTTGAACGCTATTACCAGCAGGTACGCTCGCGGCAAAAGCGCGATGCCGTCTGCTGGTCGCTGCTGCTGCTGGCGCTCTATTTTGCCGCCGGCAGCGCCGCGGAATTTAATCTGCTGACTATCTGGCACTCGCTGCCCCATTTCTTTGACTATATGGCAGAGACCATTCCGCCCCTGAGCGCCGGCAACCTGTTCGCCGACGTGCAGACCAAAGGCTCGCTGGCCTGGTGGGGCTATCGCCTGCCGATCCAGCTGCCGCTGATCTGGGAAACTCTGCAGCTGGCGCTGGCCTCAACCCTGGTGGCCGTCGCCATTGCCACGGTTTTCGCGTTTCTTTCCGCCAATAACGCCTGGTCCCCGGCGCCGGTGCGCTTTGCCATTCGCGTGCTGGTGGCGTTTTTGCGCACCATGCCCGAGCTGGCGTGGGCGGTGATCTTTGTGATGGCGTTCGGCATCGGCGCGATTCCGGGCTTTCTGGCGCTCATGCTGCATACCGTCGGCAGCCTGACCAAACTGTTCTACGAGGCGGTGGAAAGCGCGCAAAACAAACCGGTACGCGGCCTGGCGGCCTGCGGCGCATCCCCGCTGCAGAAAATTCGCTTCGCCCTGTGGCCTCAGGTGAAACCTCTGTTTCTCTCCTATGGCTTTATGCGGCTTGAAATCAACTTCCGCTCGTCGACCATTCTCGGGCTGGTGGGCGCGGGCGGCATCGGCCAGGAGCTGATGACCAACATCAAGCTCGACCGCTACGATCAGGTGAGCATCACCCTGCTGCTGATCATTCTGGTGGTGTCGGCGCTGGACATGCTGTCCGGTCGTCTGCGCCTGTGGGTACTGGAGGGTAAGAAATGAGCGTCTGGCACATGCAACCGGATCTCGCCGCCAGCCGGCGGCAGCATAAGCAGCTCTATCAGGTCCAGGGGCGCTACCTGCGCTACGTCGGACTGGTGGCGCTGGCCTGCCTGCTCTATTACGTCTGGTTTTTTCTGCAGTTCGGCATCAGCGGCGAACAGCTGACCACCGGCCTACAGCAGATTGGCCGCTATCTGGCGCGGATGTTCGTCTGGCACGACTTCTGGAACTGGCCGTTCGGCTATTACTTCACGCAAATCGGCATCACTCTGGCTATCGTCTTCGCCGGGACGCTCACCGCCACGGTGCTGGCGCTGCTGCTCTCCTTCTTCGCCGCCCGCAACATCATGCGCGGCGTGGTGCTGGGGACCCTCGCCCTGCTGATGCGCCGCCTGTTTGATGTGCTGCGCGGGATCGACATGGCTATCTGGGGGCTGATTTTCGTGCGCGCGGTAGGCCTCGGGCCGCTGGCCGGGGTGCTGGCGATCATCATGCAGGACACCGGCCTGCTGGGACGGCTGTACGCGGAAGGACACGAAGCGGTGGACCGCTCCCCCGGGCGCGGACTGACCGCCGTGGGCGCGAACGGCCTGCAAAAGCATCGCTTTGGCATTTTTACCCAGTCGTTCCCGACCTTCCTCGCATTGAGCCTGTATCAGATTGAATCCAACACCCGCTCCGCGGCGGTGCTGGGCTTCGTCGGCGCCGGCGGTATTGGGCTTATCTATGCCGAGAATATGCGCCTGTGGAACTGGGATGTGGTGATGTTTATCACCCTGCTGCTGGTGGCGGTGGTGATGATCATGGACACCCTCTCCGCCTGGCTGCGCCGTCGCTATATCGGCGGCGCCGTGGTGCCGCTGTATCAGGACGAACGCTAGCGCACCTTTGTGCCGGGTGGCGGCTACGCCTTACCCGGCCTGCGGGGTCCTCTCACTGGCTGACACATCGTAGGCCCGGTAAGCGCAGCGCCACCGGGCGATGACAGCGGGTACGGAGCTGCTTTTATGCCGGGTGGCGGCTGCGCCTTACCCGGCCTACGGCCCGAGCAACCAGTCATTAATTTACCCACTTGCGCGACTGAAACTGCCGGTGCTGGCCGGAGCCCGGGGGTACAGGGGGCGGCGGCGACTGGCCGCCCCCTGTGCGCTCCAGGCACCATGAGTGACATAGCGCAGAAAAAATATGGGGAGCGCAATCTGCCCGGAAAAAGCCCAGGAGTGGTAGCCCTGCTAAACGCAGGGCGAGCAGGGACATTTCCGGTTGCGCCGATATTCCGCCGGGTGGCGGCTGTGCCTTACCCGGCCTGCAGGGCTTATCCGGTCTGGAACGACTGAACCCGAAGAAACATTTATCCGCTCCGCTATTCCAGCCGCCAGCTCAGCACCGGCCAGCCGTATCCGGCACCGGCCGCCTGCAGCTGCGGACAGGGATTGACCAGCCGCACGCGATCCGCATGCAGGCACAGCGGCAGATCGTTAATGGAATCGGTATAGAACGTCACCTCGCCGTCATACTGCGGATGCGCCTCGCGCCACTGCGCCAGACGCGCCACCTTCCCCTGCTGATAGCTGGGGATCCCGGCAATGACCCCGCTGTAGCCGCCGTCGACCATCGCCACGTCAATGCCCAGCGCCTGATCGATCTCCAGCGCGGCGGCCACCGCCTGCACCAGCAGGCTAACCGAGGCGGAGATAATCAGCATCTGCTCCCCCACGGCCCGCAGACGACGAATGAGCTCCCACGCCTGCGGATAGACCCGGGGCAGGATCGCCTCGCGCACGCAGCGGGCCACCAGCGCATCAACGTCCGATTTCGGTATTCCGGCCAGCGGCGCCTGGATCAGGGCCACATAATCGGCGATATTCATCTCTCCCCGGTCATAATCCGCCATCAGCTGCGCCTCGCGGGCAAGATACCCCTTCTGCGTCGCCAGCCCTTCGCGAACCATAAACTGGCTCCAGACCGTACTGCTATCGCCCTGTATCAGGGTGTTATCGAGATCAAAAATCGTCAGCGTGTTGCCCATGGTACTTTCCCTTACTGGTCAAAATAAGCTGCCGGGAGCATGCGTAAAAAAGATGACAGGAAAATGAACCGGACGCCGCAGTGCCCGGCTCGTCGTCAGCCGGCGCGGACCTTGCCGGTGCGGAACACCAATACGATCCCGCCGACGATCGCCACCATACCGACCATCGCCGCCGCCGGCAGCCGGTTGCCCAGCAGCAGATAATCCAGCAGCGCCGTGATCGCCGGCACCAGATAAAAGAGGCTGGTGACATTGACGATATTTCCCGCGCTCAGCAGACGATACAGCAGCAGCTGGGCGACCACCGAAATCAGCAGCCCGAGAAACAGCACCGGAATAATCAACCCGACGTTAACGGTAAACCGGAAGCCGCTGACCGGGGCGATCAACAGGCACAGCCCCAGACTCACGGCGTACTGCAGCGGCAGGACATCCGCCGGCGACTGACGGCTGCGCTTTTGCCACAGCGCGCCAAAAGTCATCAGCAGCAAAGCCGCCAGCGCAAACAGGATCCCCGCCATCGCCATGGGCGACGCCGCCAGGCTGCGCCATACCAGCAGCACCAGCCCCGCCAGGGCAAGCAGCAGCCCCAGCAGCCGCCGCCCCTGCAGGCGGCGCTCCACCACGCAAAGCGTGAGGATGGGCTGGATCCCCATCATGGTGGCGATAAGTCCCGGCGTCACGCCGTTGGCCATCGCCTCGAAGTAACAGACCGAATAGCCGCCAATCAGCATCAGGCCGGTGGCCGCGGTCTGCAGGCGGGTGCCCGGTGCGGGCAGCCAGCGCCGACGGACGATGGCCAGCGGCGCCAGCGCGACCAGGGCAATCAGAAAACGAAAGACCAGCAGCGCCATCGGCGAGGCATTGTCCAGTCCCCAGCGGGTGAAAATGGCCGCGCTGCCCCACAGCAGCACAAAAATGGCCGTTGTCGCCTGCGAGGCGAGCAGAGAATAGCGAACGTGCATAGCATGCTCCCGAACGTCAAACACAAGGTATCAAGCGTCATACCGGCAGGTAAGCGCCTGGAAAGACGGCGTTAAGCGCCGAAAACAACCCGGTCTGGAGGGGGAGGCGGTGGGCAGAGCGTGGCGAAGCAATGATGAGGCGCAGACGTCATCCACCCCGCGTCGAAAGCGGCGCCGGGTAAAGTCTCGGTGGCGATGGCGTTATGCGTCATGGAATGCCTCGTGAGATGTTGATGACAGAATCCTGGCACAGACTGTTGCGAAGTGACAACTGCCCTTTATGGCTGATCCATCCCATCGTTGTTTATTTTTAATCGTAAATAAACGTAAAGGCGGCATCAGCTTATTTAGCCGTTCTTTTTAATCGGCTATAAAACAAAGCAGTCTGCTTGCTACTTCGAAAATAACGATATGAAGCCAAAACTGAAGCATGCTCTCTTGTTAATTCCTTTTTTGCTGTTGGCAGGATGCTCCTCCTCACCGAAACAGGCAAAGAACACAATATCTCATGCGGATATGACCATTGATAGCGGATCGGACGATCTGATCCCGGTGGTGGCGGCCCTGCATGATCAGATGCACACCTGGCAGGGAACCCCCTATGAATGGGGCGGGACTGAACAAAGCGGCGTCGACTGCTCGGGTTTCGTCTGGCGCACGCTGAAGGATCGCTTTAACCTGCCGATGGAGCGGATCACCACCCGCGAGCTGCTGCACATGGGCGTGCGGGTCAATAAGCGCGATTTACGTCCCGGCGATCTGGTTTTCTTCCGCACCCGGGCCGGCATGCACGTCGGCTTTTACGATACCGATCATAATTTCCTTCACGCCTCGAGCAGCCAGGGCGTGATGCGTTCTTCACTGGACAACCCTTACTGGGAATCGGCGTTCTATCAGGCGCGCCGTCTGCCGAAGGAGTATAACGCGCAGATCACCATGAACAGCGACACCCTCCATCTGGCGAAGAACCGCCGCTAAAAAAAAGCCGCAGCCTGGGCTGCGGCGGGTGGTTCTGAAGTTGATCAGAACTGGTAGGTCATGCCCAGCGCGACGATGTCGTCATCGTTGATGCCGAGTTTGTTATCGCTTTTCAGCTGGTTGATTTTGTAATCCACGAAGGCGTTCATGTTTTTGTTGAAGTAGTAGGTCAGGCCCACGTCAATGTAGTTAACCAGATCTTCGCTCCCCACCCCTTCGATATCCTTCCCTTTCGACAGCACATAGCCGAGGGACGGACGCAGACCGAAGTCGAACTGATACTGGGCCACCGCTTCAAAGTTCTGCGCTTTGTTGGCAAAACCGCCGCTGATCGGGGTCATTTTGCGGGTTTCAGAGTACATGGTCGCCAGGTAGATATTGTTGGCGTCATATTTCAGGCCGGTCGCCCAGGCTTCCGCTTTCGAACCCTGGCCGCGGGCCAGAAGGTTCTGATCGTTGGTACGGTCGGAGCTGGTGTAGGCTGCGCTGACGGCGAAGTCGCTGCCGCCGAAATCATAGCTTAACGAGGTGCCGACGCCGTCGCCGTTCTGTTTCTTCGCTTCACGGCCTTCGTTTTTACCCTGGTACTGCAGGGTCAGATCCAGACCATCCACCAGACCGAAGAAGTCGGTGTTGCGGTAGGTCGCCAGGCCGCTGGCGCGTTTGGTCATAAAGTTATCGGTCTGAGCGGATGAGTCGCCGCCGAATTCCGGGAACATATCGGTCCAGGCTTCCACGTCGTACAGGGCGCCAAGGTTACGGCCGTAGTCGAAAGAACCGTAGTTCTTCAGCTTCACCCCAGCGAACGCCAGACGAGTCTTCTGGCTGGAGTCGCTCTCGGTTTTGTTACCCGAGAATTCAGATTCCCAACGGCCATAGCCGGTCAGGTCTTCGTTAATCTGCGTTTCGCCTTTAATACCGAAACGCACGTAAGTCTGATCGCCATCTTTGCTGTCATAGTCGCTGAAATAGTGCATGGCTTTGATCTTGCCGTACACATCCAGCTTGTTCGCGTTCTTATTATAAACTTCCGCTGCCTGCGTCGCTGTTGAAGCCACAAAGCCCATCATCATTAATGCCAGAGTACTCTTTTTCATTATTCAGTCCTGGTGATTTATTTATACGCGCTATTCAATTGCGGGCGCTCGCCCATCAAAAACTGGAGGTTTTTTAACGCCGGGATATTAAATATTTATGACAAGGTGGAACTTTTTATAAAAAAGCGTATTTAAATGTATCTGACATATTTTTGTCACATATCCTCTCCAGAATGCCCGATCCCGCGCAATAAAATGGCGCGCCCGCCGCCCCGGGTGTTGGCAAGCGGGCCGACTCCTGCTACAACATCAGCTCGATATCGATATTCCTTTTGAACGGCAGAGAATCATGAGTGAAAGCCAGACGCTGGTGGTAAAACTGGGCACCAGTGTTTTAACAGGCGGGTCCCGTCGCCTGAACCGCGCCCATATCGTCGAGCTCGTGCGCCAGTGCGCACAGCTGCACGCCATGGGACACCGTATTGTCATCGTGACCTCCGGGGCCATTGCCGCCGGGCGCGAGCACCTTGGTTACCCGGAACTGCCCGCCACCATCGCCTCCAAGCAGCTGCTGGCGGCGGTGGGACAAAGCCGTCTTATCCAGCTGTGGGAACAGCTGTTTTCTATCTATGGCATTCACGTTGGCCAGATGCTGCTGACCCGCGCCGACATGGAAGACAGAGAACGGTTCCTCAACGCCCGCGACACCCTGCGCGCCCTGCTGGATAACAGCATCGTCCCGGTCATTAACGAAAACGACGCCGTCGCCACCGCGGAAATCAAAGTGGGCGATAACGACAATCTCTCCGCGCTGGCCGCGATCCTCGCCGGGGCAGATAAGCTGCTGCTGTTAACCGACCAGCCAGGCCTGTTCACCGCCGACCCGCGCAGCAACCCGCAGGCGGAGCTGATTAAAGACGTTTACGGCATCGACGACGCGCTGCGCGCCATCGCCGGCGACAGCGTCTCCGGACTCGGCACCGGCGGCATGGGCACCAAGCTGCAGGCCGCGGACGTCGCCTGCCGCGCGGGGATTGATACCATCATCGCCGCCGGCAACCGCCCGGACGTCATCGGCCACGCGATGGAAGGCCTGCCGGTAGGCACCTGCTTCCACGCGCAGGAGTCTCCGCTGGAGAACCGTAAGCGCTGGATCTTCGGCGCGCCGCCGGCCGGTGAACTGACCGTCGATGCGGGCGCGACCCAGGCGATCCTCGAAAGAGGCAGCTCGCTGTTGCCAAAAGGCATCAAAATCGTCAGCGGCAACTTCTCCCGTGGCGAAGTGATCCGCATCCGCAATAGCGAAGGACGCGACATCGCTCACGGCGTCAGCCGCTACAACAGCGATGCGCTGCGCCTTATCGCCGGCCAGCACTCGCAGCAAATCGATGCCATTCTGGGCTATGAATACGGCCCGGTGGCCGTCCACCGCGATGATATGATCATCCGTTAAGGAGCTGAAAATGCTGGAACAAATGGGCATTGCCGCCAAAGCGGCCTCCTGGCAGCTGGCGTTACTCTCCAGCCGGGAAAAGAATCAGGTACTGGAAAAGATCGCCGATTATCTGGAAGCGCAGACCGACGATATTCTGCGCGCCAACGCGGAAGATTTAGCCGAAGCTCGCGCCAATGGCCTGAGTGAAGCGATGCTCGATCGCCTCGCGCTGACCCCGGCGCGTCTGAGCGGTATCGCCAGCGATGTGCGCCAGGTGTGCAATCTGGCCGACCCGGTCGGCCAGGTGATCGACGGCGGGCTGCTGGACAGCGGTCTGCGTATTGAACGTCGCCGCGTCCCGCTGGGGGTGATCGGCGTGATTTATGAAGCGCGTCCCAACGTGACGGTCGACGTCGCCTCCCTGTGCCTGAAAACCGGCAACGCGGCGATCCTGCGCGGCGGGAAAGAGACCTGGCGCACCAACGCCGCCACGGTGAAGGTGATCCAGCAGGCGCTGCAGGAGTGCGGTCTGCCGGCCGCCGCGGTACAGGCCATTGAGAGCCCGGATCGCGCGCTGGTGGGCGAAATGCTGAAGATGGATAAATACATCGATATGCTGATCCCCCGCGGCGGCGCTGGCCTGCACAAGCTGTGCCGTGAGCAGTCAACGATCCCGGTGATCACCGGCGGGATTGGCGTGTGCCATATCTTCGTTGATGAAACCGCCGAGATCGCCCCTGCGCTGAAGATCATCGTCAACGCCAAGACCCAGCGGCCGAGCACCTGCAATACCGTGGAAACGCTGCTGGTGCACCGCAACATCGCCGACACCTTCCTGCCGGCGTTGAGCAAGCAGATGGCCGAGAGCGGCGTCACCCTGCACGCCGCCCCTTCCGCCCTCTCCGCGCTGCAGAACGGCCCGGCGAAGGTCGAGCCGGTGAAAGCGGAGCAGTATGACGACGAGTATCTGTCGCTGGATCTGAACGTCAAAGTGGTGGCTGATATGGATGAGGCTATCGCCCATATCCGCGAGCATGGCACCCAGCACTCCGACGCCATCCTGACCCGCACCTTGCGTAACGCCAACCGCTTTATCAATGAAGTGGACTCTTCCGCCGTCTACGTGAACGCCTCCACGCGCTTCACCGACGGCGGCCAGTTCGGCCTTGGCGCGGAAGTGGCTGTCAGCACCCAGAAGCTACACGCCCGCGGCCCGATGGGGCTGGAAGCGTTAACCACTTATAAGTGGATTGGTTTCGGCGACGATACCATTCGTGCGTAAATGAGAACGGGCGATGCAAAAATAGGCAGTTGATTCCACTGACTATTGACGCATCGCCCGCTAAGTTCTAACCTTTTGCCTCGTGATTCACGCTCGTGAACACCTCTTGCAGGGCCGATATAGCTCAGTTGGTAGAGCAGCGCATTCGTAATGCGAAGGTCGTAGGTTCGACTCCTATTATCGGCACCACTTCAATCAAAACGTTACAGAAAACACTCCCCTAAAGCCTCTCTGGGATGACTTTCCCCTGGCGTCGCCTCCTTAAAACCAATGTTCATATCGCTGAGCCTGGGCATCAAAACTGCCATCACTGTTCAGAGAGCTCCCCATGGACTTACAAGTACTTCACTTATCCATGGCTCATAGCCCGTTAAGAAAGTGGCTCGTTTGAATAATATTTTGTGCCCAGCCCCCCCCCCCTGTTCAAACCGTTAATCCAGTAATTTCATCTCCAGCGCCCGGCTCATCGCTTGAGTGCGACTATTCACTTTAAGCTTCGCGTAGATGTTTTTGATATGCCATTTGACCGTCTCGGCAGAAATAGCGAGGGAGCGAGCGATTTCTTTGTTCATCTGACCTTCAGCGATCAGCTGTAATATCTGCAACTCTCGCTCGCTGAGCTCCCCATGAATATCGGGGCTTCCACTATTAAACGGTGTTCTGTCTGCAGGCGCGCGCTTGTCTGCCCAGGGTCCCTGCACTCCCCCTTTCTCTTTACAAGCCGAAGAGGATTCATTCATACCGGCAAGCAAAGGTTGCAAGGTATCGCCAGCGTCAAGAAAGAGGCCTTTGAGATGCTGTTGTTCAGCCAGCTGCACGACTGGCTGAAATGTCGTGCGCGCTGCCGCAGTTTTGCCGCTGTTCCACAAGGCTAATGACCAGAGCGTACGCAGACGCGCTGCGGTTAACCCGTCCCCCCGGCTCTCCTGATCAGAGACCATCTCAGCCAGTAAAATGCAGGCTTGCGGCGCCAGGCCTCTGGCGAGAAGAAGCCGGCTGCGGCTAAGGGATGCAGACATAACGATAGCGCGTTGGCAGGGATGTTCGGCATCCATTCTGAAGCTGGCGGACATTTGTTCAAGCTGTCGCTGCAGTTGCTCTGCGCCTGTGAAATTGCCGCGCTGCAGTCGCACCCTCACCTGCTCGGCTAACATCATGGCCTGGAGCCGTTGCCAGCCGCGAGACACCGCAAGACGCTGCGCATGCTCCAGCAATCGCTCGGCCTCATACGGCATATCGCCATCCAGAGCCTGACGCGCGAGATAGGTATAGCAACGACTCAGCGCGTCGGGTGGACTGAATCGGTCGATGAATTCGAGCCGGTCGGCTAACAGATGATCGGGCGAGTCACCCCTCTGACATTCATAGGCTATCTCCGCCAGCAGCGGCGCCAGCGTCGCGCCACTGGTCGACTGGGTACCGGTATAACATTCAGCCTGACGCAACGTTTTCTCTGCATACCACCCGGCTTTTCCCAGATCGCCCTGACAAAGATGGCATTGGGCAATAATAAAAGCGCGATAAACCGAGACAAACAGATTATCTAAAGGACTTTCCGGAGAGGGCATATGCTGTTGAACCTCCAGCGCGTCGTGATAGCGCTGGTTAACAACATGGCAATAGCTGAGAATATTGCATATCAGACCATCAACCCAGGTGTCACCGCAGGGCACTTCGGCCAGCAACGGCTGAACAATAGCCAGACTCTCCGGGATGTTTTCCGCAAAGGCTTCGCAAATTGCCCGCACAACGCGCAATTTACACCAGGTGCTGCGGGTTAAATCATCGCGATGATGAAGTACCATCTGATCGAGGTTATCAAGCAGCTGCCTCGACTCATCAAAGTGGAAATAATGCGCCAATGCCCAGGCCAGGTTAATTTGCAGGTCAATGCGCGAAGGATCGGTGCTGGGCGGTAAATGATGCATCCATGAGATCAGGGTATCGATATCCCCTTCTTCCGCCAGTGACTGAGCGCTTGCGCCATCCTGCACGGGGCTATGCACCGGCTTGCCTGCGCTGAGCGCATGGCGTACCGCCTCAGACCACAGCTTCTGTTCGACGAACCAATGACTGGCTAATTCATGTAGCTGTTTGCGATCAATAGCGTTGTTCTGCTGCAGCATAGTCCGAAGATTTTCCTGCAACAGAGGGTGGTAGCGAAACCAGTAGCCTTGTTCGTCAAGGGCTGACAAAAAAAGGTTGTGTCGCTCAATCCATGCCAGCATTGCTTGACTGTCATCTCGTCCAGTCACTGCATTGCATAGTTCGGCATTTAACCGACTGAGGAAGGACGTTTTCACCAGGAAATCGAGAACCTCTTCCGGCAGCGGATCCAGTACCACCTCTTTCAGATAGCGGGCAATGGATCGTGTTCCTCCATGCATATTGCGCAACAGATGCTCGGGATTATTTTGTAATTCTGCCGACAATGAAGCGATCTTCATGCCTGCGATCCAGCCCTCTGTCACGGACTGTAGCCGCTGTGCATGGTGGTTGCTGAGGGGTAGCGCAACCGTGCGGCTAAAATAGTGTTTTGTTTCTTCGAGCGTGAATTGCAGGTCTCGATCATAGATCTCCACCAGTTGGTCCTGGGCCTGCAGCTGGCTCAGCGCAAGATTCGGGTGGAAACGGCTGCCAATGATCAAATGCAAGGCGGCAGGCGCATGCTTGATTAAATACCCCAGCGCTTCATAGACCCCACGATCGTTAATCACGTGGAAGTCGTCGATAATCAGGTACACGTCATGCGGGCAGTAGTGTAGCTGGTTAATGAGCCCGGCCAGCAGTTGCTCGGAGCTGGAGAGCTTCTGTTCTTCCATGTCACGCCAGAAATCGGCGTCCCAGTCAGCATAGAGTGGACGCAATGCTTGCAGCAGATAAGGAATAAACTGCCATACGTCATCATCATCCTCATCGAGGCTCAGCCAGGCGATACGTTCGCCCTGGGCGACCATCTGCTGATGCCATTGCGCCAACAGCGTGGTTTTGCCAAATCCAGCGCCGGCGCAGACGACGCCCAGCCGGCACCGCTGAACGGGACTGAGAAGCTGAAGCAGCCGGGGGCGCTCCAGCAATTGTATCGAGGAGCGAGGCGGGACGAATTTGGTCAGGATTAGCGGCAAGCCTCGCGTCAGCCGCAATGGCCCGGAGACCAGTGAGGGTGATTGGCGACTTTCTAAATCCGATGGCTTCATCCGTGGTTATCTACTCGCTTTGTTTTTTTTCAATTGTACGCCAGCCCCCGGGATGACATGGGACAGCCAAACTTTATTACTACACAAAATTTAGAAAGTTTGACCTCAAGCATGAAAACCCCCACCTACCCCCCCATGAAGGTGGCTTCGCACTCCCTTTAACCGCTCGTAGATTCATTGCATGGGTGTGGCCAGGGTTATCCGCCCTGTCTGTTGGCCCCGCCTGGGTGACCTTTATTGAGGAGAATTAAACGATGCTCAGCAAACAGGCGTTATTGCAGGCTTACCGCAAGATGCGGGAGATCAGGACCTTTGAAGAGCGGTTGCATCAGGAAAATACCAGCGGTGATATTCCGGGCTTCATTCACCTTTACACCGGCGAGGAAGCCATCGCGGTGGGGGTCTGCGAAAATTTAACGAGCGCAGATTTCATTGGTTCAACACACCGTGGACATGGCCACTGTATTGCTAAAGGTTGCGACATTCACGGCATGATGGCCGAAATATTCGGTAAGGACAGCGGGTTATGTCGCGGTAAGGGCGGGTCGATGCACATTGCCGATCTGTCGAAAGGAATGCTGGGAGCGAACGCTATCGTTGGGGGAGCCCCTCCCCTGGCCATCGGCGCCGCGCTAACGGCAAAGACGCTAAAAACCGGCAACGTCGGTGTCTCTTTTACGGGCGATGGGGGTTCTAATCAGGGCCTGGTCTTTGAAGCCATCAATATGGCCGTCGTGCTCCAGCTTCCAGCCGTCTTTATTTTCGAGAACAACGGTTACGGCGAAGGGACCGGTCACGACTACGCCGTGGGCGGGCGTGATATCGCCCGACGCGCCGCTGGCTTCGGCCTGCCGGCAGTGACCGTTGATGGCACCGATTTCTTTGCCGTTTATGAGGCAACCTCAGAGGCGGTCAAGCGTGCGCGAGAAGGCGGTGGCCCAAGCGTCATTGAGGCCAAAGCCTTCCGCTGGCATGGTCATTTTGAGGGCGATCCCGCGCTATACCGCGCGGAAGGTGAAGTGCAACGCCTGCGTGAACAACATGATCCGCTGAAGATTTTTACCGCTAAGGTCAAGCGACAAATCACCCAGGAAGAACTAACGGCGATTGACGAGGAAGTAGAAGCCCTGGTCAACGATGCCGTATTGAAGGCCCGGGCCGCTGCCTACCCGGCTCCGGAAGACCTGCTGACAGACGTGTACGTCTCATACTGAGGGTGATAACTATGACAATAAAAACCTATCGTGAAGCGGTCAAGGAAGCCCTGGCCCAGGAAATGGAACGCGATGAACGCGTGGTGCTCATCGGTGAAGACTTGCGTGGCGGTCATGGCGGAAATGCGCCCGAAGAGGCGAAGATAGAAGCCTTTGGCGGTGTGCTTGGGGTCACTAAAGGGCTGTGGACGCAGTTCGGCTCCAATCGGGTGATCGACACGCCCATTACCGAGTCGGCCATCATCGGTATGGCGGCCGGCGCCGCAGCGACGGGTCTGCGGCCGGTCGCGGAATTGATGTTCATGGATTTTTTTGGCGTGAGTCACGATGCGCTGTACAACCAGGCGGCTAAGTTCCGCTACATGTTTGGTGGCAAAGCCAGGGCCCCGCTGGTGATGCGAGGTATGATCGGCGCGGGGTTTTCCGCCGCGGCCCAGCATTCACAGTCACCCTATAATATCTTTGCCACCACCCCAGGGCTGAAGGTGGTGGTGCCCTCGACGCCTTATGACGTCAAGGGTCTGTTAATCCAGTCCATTCGCGACGACGACCCGGTGGTATTCTGCGAGCATAAAATGCTGTACGACCTCAAGGGCGAGGTGCCGGACGAGAGCTATACCATCCCGCTAGGTGTAGCCAACTATACCCGCGAAGGAGAGGACGTCACCATCATTGCGCTGTCGGCAATGGTGCATAAAGCCAACCAGGTGGCGGACAAGCTGGCCAAAGAGGGGATCTCGGTCGAGGTGGTCGACCCGCGAACCATTTCGCCGCTGGATGAGGAAGGGATTCTGGAATCGGTGGCGTCCACGGGGCGGGTCGTGATTGTCGACGAATCCGCGGCACGCTTCGGTTTTGCTCATGATGTCGCGGCGCTGATTGCGTCCCAGGCATTCCATTTCCTCAAAGCGCCCGTTCTGCTGGTGACGCCGCCACACACGCCGGTCCCGTTCTCCCCTGCTCTCGAAAAACTCTGGATCCCTGGCGTAGAACGTATCGAAGCCGCCGTTCGTCAAGTGCTGGAGGATTAACCTATGAGCGAAATCAAGACGCTTGAAATGCCAAAGTGGGGGCTTTCCATGGAGGAAGGCTTGCTCGCTCGGTGGGCAATCCAGGAGGGTGACAGCTTCACCCCAGGGCAGGAAATCTGTGAGATTGAAACCAGTAAAATCGTTAATGTGCTGGAGGCACCCTTTGCTGGTACGTTACGTCGGATAATCGCCCGCGAGGGTGAGACGCTTCAGGTAGGCGCCGTGCTGGCCCTGGCGGCTGACGCGTCGGTCAGCGATGCTGAACTGGACGAATTTGCTGCCAGCCTGGCTTCGGCGAAACCCGCAGCCCCTGGCCCGGAGTCTGCCGCGCCGGGCGTAGCGGCACAGGCAGGCGCTAAGCCAGCTTCCGTTGTTTCCCCGCCATCCAACAGCCCCGAGCCCCCTGTTGGGCAGACCGATATCCCCGTCAGTCTGCAAGGCGTGACCGATGTGACTCAGGTTAATGCCACGCCCCATGCGTTAAGACAGTCTGCCCGCTGGGGTGTCGACCTGAACAAAGTCCGCGGCAGCGGGCGCGGGGATCGTATCTCTGTTTCTGATCTGGAAAGCGCGATCGTTGCCGCCGGCGGTCGTCTGGCCTCTCCGACGCCTCCCGTTCGTCGCAGCAAAGCGCCCCGCTCGCATGCCGATGATAGCCAGGTATCGGCTACCCCGCTGGCGCGCCGTCTGGCCGGCAAACTGGGTATCAACTTACATGACTGCCGAAGCAGCGGTTCACGCGGTCGGGTGAGTCGCGATGATGTGCTGGCCGCGGCGTTGTTACTCGACGAGCACCCGCAGACCAGCCCTGTGCAGGAGAGTGCCCCGGCACCCTTTGAGAGCATCCCGATGTCCGGTATGCGGCGGGCTATCGCTTCTCGCCTGCAAACGTCCAAGCAACAGTCTCCCCACTTCCGTTTGAACGTCGATCTCGATCTGGAACGACTGTTAGCGTTACGTCAGGACATTAACCGCGAAGTACCCGGCGTCAAGATTTCGGTTAATGACCTGTTGGTGAAGGCCTGCGCCCTGGCTTTGGTGGCCGTGCCTGACGTCAACATCCAGTTTGATGAAGCGACACAAAGTATCCGCCGCTTTGCGGATGCCGACATTTCGGTGGCCGTTGCGCTGCCTGCCGGGCTAATTACCCCTATTGTTCGCTCGGCGAACCGGAAATCGATTAGCGACATATCGAACGAAATTCACTCGCTGGTGACCAGAGCCAAAGCGGGCACGCTGAAGCCGGAAGAGTTCCAGGGCGGGACCTTTAGCGTGTCAAATCTGGGAATGCTCGGCGTCCGGCAGTTTGACGCCATCATCAATCCACCGCAAAGCGCAATCCTCGCCATTGGCGCCGGCGAGCTCCGGGCGGTAGTAAGCGACGGGCAAATCGTCGCGCGCCAGCAAATGACGGTATCGCTATCCTGCGATCACCGGGTCATCGATGGCGCGGCAGGTGCGGCTTTTCTCCGGGAACTCAAGCGACTGATTGAAATCCCGACCTTGATGTTTATCCAGGAGACGAGCTATGCACGATAAATACGATGTGCTGATCATCGGCGGTGGTCCTGGGGGATACGTTGCCGCCATCCGTGCCGGTCAGCTAGGGCTTCGTACCGCATTAGTGGAAAAACAGCATCTGGGCGGCATCTGCCTGAACTGGGGATGCATTCCAACCAAGGCGCTGCTGCATGGCGCTGAGGTTGCGCACACTATCACCCATGCCAGTCAGCTGGGCATCAGCGTGGGCGAGGTGAACGTCGATCTGCAAAAACTGGTGCAATTTAGCCGTACCGTATCGCAACAGCTCACCGCAGGGGTTGCGTACCTGTTGAAGAAAAATGGCGTGCAGGTCATTGATGGCACCGCGCGGCTGCGCGGCAAGGGGCAAATCACGGTCGAGGATGCACGCGGTGAAGCGCGCGATTACCGGGCCGATCACGTGATCCTGGCAACCGGCGCCCGGCCACGCGCATTACCAGGCATCACGCCAGATGGCGAATATATCTGGACCTATTTCGAGGCGCTGCGGCCTAAGCGATTGCCCAAATCGCTCTTAATCATCGGTTCAGGGGCGATTGGCGTCGAGTTCGCCAGCCTTTATAACGATCTGGGCTGTAAAGTAACGCTGGTCGAGCTAGCTTCGCAGATTTTGCCAGTGGAAGATGCCGAGGTGTCTGCAGCAGTGCGTAAGTCATTCGAAAAACGCGGTATTCAGGTCCATACCCAGACCCTGGTGACGCAAGTACAGCTCACCGATACCGGGGTGCGCTGCACACTGAAAAACACCGGCGGCGAATATTCCCAGGATGTCGAACGTGTGCTGCTGGCGGTCGGCGTACAGCCGAATATTGAAGATCTGGGGCTGGAAACGCTGGGCGTTGAGTTAGACCGCGGTTTTATCAAGACGGACGCGGCTTGTCGCACTAACGTATTCGGGCTTTATGCCATCGGCGATGTAGCCGGCCCGCCGTGTCTGGCGCACAAGGCCAGTCACGAAGGCGTGATCTGCGTTGAAACCCTGGCCGGTGTCGAAGGCGCCCATCCGCTTGATCGCGACTATGTGCCCGGTTGCACTTATGCCCGGCCTCAGGTTGCCAGTCTGGGCCTGACGGAATCGACGGCTCTGGCCAGGGGACGGCCCGTCAGGATCGGTAAGTTCTCTTATCAGAGCAATGGTAAGGCGCTGGCCAGCGGCGAGACAGAGGGTTTTGTGAAGACGATTTTCGATGCTGAAACCGGCGAGTTGCTGGGCGCGCATATGGTTGGCGCACAGGTCACGGAACAGATCCAGGGCTTTGGCATCGCCCGTCACCTGGAGGCCACAGACGAAAGTCTCCTGTCGATGATCTTTGCGCATCCGACACTTTCCGAAGCGATGCATGAATCCATACTCGCGGCCTGCGATCAACCGTTGCATCAATAAAAAATAAGGGAGGCGATAGCTGTGCGATACGGAGTAAGTTTCCCGTTATCCCTCCCGCACTCCCCGGCAGAAGATCCCCAACAACGGTTACGGCAGGATCTATTGATCTGAAACGCTAAGCGCCATGCGTAAATTCTGTATGTTTAGTAGACAATCAAACGACAGGAGGAGCGATCTATGACACAGCACGAAAGTTTTTGCCAGGCCTGCGGAATGCCGATGTCCGCACCTGATGCGCAAGGGGCCAGCGATAAATATTGCGCGTATTGCAGCGACAGCGACGGTAATCTGAAATCCTGGGAAGAGGCCGTATCCGGTCTGGCGGCTTTTCTCGACTCCTGGCAAAAGGTGGGCGTAGCGGAATCACGGAAACGGGCAAAACGTTATCTGACGGCGATGCCTGCCTGGGCGCACAAAGCGGACGAGTAATTTGCCCGGGCGGCAGGATGAAATCAGTAAGGACAGATCGCCATGCCGACAACATTGCTATAGCGTTTTTGTACGCCATCCGGACAGGAATAAATGCGCGTTGTAGATGACGACCTGCAGGCATAGGCATGCATGGATGCGATCTTCATGCGGATGAAATAAACGCCTGGCGTTCTCACCCTTGACCGGATGCGTTATTGCCTGGTTTTTAAAGGTTCTGTTTCTGTATTTAACCCGGCACTTCTCATGGAATACAACATATTGATGTGATGAATCTCTCATTTCAACGATACCAACTGGACAATAAGTTATCGCGTGTGTTAGTTATTTAATCACGCAAGAGAACAGATTTAATTTAAAAAAGTTAAACCTTTCTCACTTTGCTAAAAAATTGCATTGATAATGCTTTGGAATCCCGAACCATTATCAAAAGGGTATGTGAACAGAAAGCCCTCAGAGACGCGAGTCTCTGAGGGCTTTTTTTTTGTTTTTTTATCTCAGGAGTAAATAAATGTCTAAAGAACGTCGTCTCGCAAGAATATTCGCAAAAGATGGTAAATCCGTGACCTTAGCGCTGGATGGCTACTATTTTTCCACGAAAACAAATGGTATTGATAATACGATAAATCAGCTCCCTGCTCTGGTGGAACACGGCCTGGATTGTGCGCTCGTCACGTACGGCATGTTGAAGAATTATCGGGAAGCATTAAACAGCGTTCCCGTTGTCTTACGCGTCGACAGCACGGTCAGTATCTTTGACAATACCGTTCCCGATACTACCCCCGTTTTTTCCGTCGAAGATGCGCTTAAAGTCGCTGCCGAAGGCGTGGTCTGCATGACCTTCCCCGGCGCCTTCAATGAAGAAAAAACCCACATTATGGCGATGCAACTCGCGCAGGCAGCGGATCGCTGGAACGTACCGCTGATTGTCGAATCGCTCCCGTATGGTTATCCCGTCACCAGCGATGATTCTAACAATCCGACCATCATCGCTGCATCGGCCCGCGCAGCGGTGGAGCTGGGCGCGGACGTCATCAAAACGCGTTTTACCGGTTCACCAGAGGACCGACTGATCGTTGAAGCTGCTGGCGTGCCGGTGCTTGCCTTAGGAGGGCCAAAAACCGGCATCGACGGTTACTTCAAATTTGTTCAGCACTGTATGCAGATGGGTGCGAAAGGCGTGGCTGTAGGACGAAACATTACCCAGGATCCGCAGCCGGCGAAAGTGGTAGCAGGCCTGAATGCCATCATCCATGAAAACGCAACAGCGGAAGATGCATACAGCCTCTACATGGCTAAATAACATCGGAAATTAATATGATTTCAAATAACACCATCATCCCTTCCATCAGGAAGTATAAATACTTTGAGAAAGCATTATCCTGCCAGTCAGAATATGTACTGCTATCCGAAGCGAATATCGGCAATCTGCAGTCGCTGATTGGCAAATGCCATCAAAGCGGTAAGAAGGTCCTCGTTCACCTTGAATTACTGGGCGGCTTTAAACCGGATCAGGCGGGGATCAATCTGCTGAAAAATTATTACAAGGTTGATGGTGTTATTTCTTCCAATCTCTCCGCGCTACGCTACGCCAAAAAGGAGGGATTGCTGACCGTATATCGGGTTTTACTTATCGATTCGCGATCGCTTGATCAGTCGCTCGATATTGTTAAACACAGTCCACCGGACGCAATTGAAATCTTACCTGCTGAATATGCCTGCCAGTGTCTGGAGTTGATTAGCCGAAATTTGAAAGGCTTTGATGTGGTATTCATCGCCGGAGGCTTTGTTAAGCGCAAATACCTTGTAGATAAAATATTCCATGCCGGATTTAAAGGGATAACCACCAGCGAGCCCGGCTTATGGTAACCAATAAGGAGTCCACGCGAATGAAAGATGAATACGTCATGGGCATCGACAATGGTGGAACCGTCACCAAGGCAGCCATCTATGACCGTAAAGGACAGGTGCTCGCCATCGCCTCAAAATCCACGCAGATGCTGACACCCCGGGAATTCCACACAGAGCGCAGTATCGATGAGCTGTGGGCCGCTAATGTCGAAGTGATTAAAAAAGCGATTGCGCAATCAGGTATCGACGCCAGCCAGATAAAAGGAGTGGCCGTCACCGGTCATGGTAACGGTCTGTATCTGGTCGACGAAGAAGGTCACCCGGTGCGTAACGGCATTATATCCACCGATAGCCGGGCAAAAGAGTACGTTGAGAGATGGCAACGCTCGCCAGAATTCCTTACCGACATTTTGCCAAAAACAATGCAGTCCATCTGGGCCGGACAACCTGTCGCCCTGCTGGCATGGCTGAAGGACTTCGAGCCCGAGACGCTGCAAAAAGCGCGTTATATTTTTATGGTCAAGGACCTGATCCGTTTTTACCTGACCGGAGAGGCTTTTCTTGAGCTGACCGATATCTCAGGGACGAACCTGATCAACGTACGTGACTGCCAGTATGACGATGAACTACTGGCATGGTGGGGACTTGATGAACTGCGGGACAAATTGCCCCCCATCAAACGCTCAACAGAATGCTGCGGAAAAATCACTGACGACGTGGCCCGTCTGACCGGTTTATGCGCAGGTACGCCGGTTTCTGGCGGGGTGTTTGATATCTCGGCCTCTTCCATTGCCTCGGGGATTAACAGTCTCGATAAGATGGCGATCGTCACCGGCACCTGGAGCATAAACGAATACGTTACCGACCACCCGGTTATTGATAAAGATCTGTTTATGACCTCCATTTATCCCATTGAGGGTAAATGGCTCATCACCGAGGCCAGCCCCACCTCCGCGAGCAACCTGGAGTGGTTTATTAACAACTTTATGGAGAGCGATCGGAAAACCTCCGCCGAACAAGGATCGTCGGTCTATGACCTGTGCAATAAGCTGGTTTCATCAACGACGCCGGATGAAAGTCACCTGCTGTTCTTTCCGTTCGTGTTTGGCTCTAACACCATTCCCGACGCCTCGGCCGGCTTTATCGGTGTCAACAGCTTTCATAAAAAAGCCCATTTTCTGCGGGCGATATATGAGGGCGTGGCCTTCAGCCATCTCTACCACACCGAGCGCTTACGCAATATTAACCCGAAGTTAAGCCGCACTATTCGTATTGCTGGCGGCGTCACAAACTCCCCGGTCTGGCTGCAGATATTCGCCGATATCTTCCAGGCCACGCTGGAAATCGTTGACGTCAAAGAGCACGGGACCCTGGGTACCGCGATGACCGCCGCCGTCATGGTGGGCTGGTTTGCGGAGGTATTTGCGGCCTCAAACGACATGGTCCATGTCTCACGCACCGTCTCCCCTAATCCGGAAAACCACCGGGTCTACCAGACCAAATACCAGCTTTATAAAAACCTGTTATCAGAAATGCAGTCGCCGTGGAAAAGCTGCAGCAACTACATCGCGCACTAAGTGAGGAAAAAATGGATCTGAATTTAACGAATCGTACGGCCATCGTGACAGGCGGCGCAACCGGCCTGGGGAAAGAGTTTGTTCTTTCTCTCGCCAAAGAAGGCGTCAATATCTGCTTTACCTATATGCGTGAGGAAGAGCATCCCGAACGGCTGATCGAAACGGTGAAGGCCAGCGCGAACGTAGAGATCATCGCGGTCAAAACCGATCTCTCTGACGAGCAGAGCCGGGAAAATCTGTTTGCCACCTGTATCGACAGACTGGGCAAAGCCGACATTCTGGTGAATAACGCCGGGATCTGGCTGAGCGGCTACGTCACCGAGATCAGCCCGCAGGACTGGGATTTGGTGATGAATGTCAATCTGAAAGTCATCTTCCATCTCAGTCAGCTGTTTGTAAATCACTGCCTGCAGCATGACCAGATGGGCAGCATTCTGAATATTACCTCGCAGGCCGCGTTCCACGGCTCCACGACGGGACATGCGCACTACGCGGCAAGTAAGGCCGGCCTGGTCGCCTTTGCTATCTCTCTGGCGCGGGAAGTCGCCAAACAAAAAATCAATGTGAACAATATCGCCGTCGGGATCATGGATACTGCGATGATCCGTAAGAACATTGAGCAAAACCCTGACTATTACGTCAGTCGTATTCCGGTGGGCCGCGTGGCCCAGCCGCAAGAAATTGCCGACATCGGAGTCTTCATGGTTTCTCCTAAGACCAGCTATATGACGGGAGCAACTCTGGACGTTACCGGCGGTATGTTGATGCGTTAATCTAGGGAGAATCATTATGAAATGTCTGGCAATTGCCGATCTGTTTATCAATGCAGCGATGATGGAATCAGGACTGAAAGCGCTCAGGGATAAGGGAATTGAAGTAGAAATACGCGAGTGGTCACATGACTCCGTTGAGAAACTTCAGGAAGATAATCTGCGGGTTGAACAGGAAGGAGCAGAAGCCGTGGCCTTACCGGAAGCGCTGCTTCAGGGAACGGATGATATTGACATCCTGATCACTCAGTTTGCCCCCGTCAATACTGCGGTGTTCGATAAACTACCAAAGCTGAAATATGTAGGCGTGCTCCGCGGTGGCGTGGAAAACGTGAATCTTCAGGTGGCGAACGCCCGGGGCGTTGAGGTGATAAACACACCGGGGCGTAACGCTCGCAGCGTCGCCGAATTCACGGTCGGCATGATCCTGACGGAAATGCGCAATATCGCCCGTTCACACGATGCCCTGCGTGACAAATACTGGCGTAAAGACAGTCCGAACCATCAGGCGATCCCGGAGCTTGGCGGAAAAGTCGTGGGGCTGGTTGGCCTCGGTCATATTGCCCAACTGGTCGCGGGATTTCTCAGTGGCTTTGGCACGGAGATTATCTTTTACGATAAGTACGTTGCAGACCATGAACGTTATGAGAAAGTCGATTCTCTGGACGAACTGGTACAACGCGCCGACGTTATCTCGTTACATGCTCGCCTGACGCCGGAAACCGAAAATCTGATTAACGCACACCATTTCGCGCTAATGAAGCGCAGTGCCATCATTGTTAACACGGCACGCTCCGGGTTAATCAATGAAAAAGAGATGATTGATGCGCTCAGATCCGGGCAAATCATGGGCGCCGCGCTTGATACCTTTGATGACGAGCCACTCCCTGACGACAGTGCATTCTATACACTGAATAACGTGACCATTACGCCGCATATTGCCGGGAGTACCATTGACGCATTCAGTAATTCGCCCAAACTCTTCGCTGAGATCCTTTTAAAGAAACTCAGTTAAATACTAAAAGAACCACTAAAGGTATTAACAGGGCCCAATGGGCACGGGTTAACTCGTGCCCAATTCGCCCGCCTTTTAAGGAATCATTATGGATATTATCAACAGCATTATTAGTCTGGGGGCATCAGTAATGATGCCAGTAATATTCTTTATTATCGCGCTTTGCTTTGGCGTTAAAATCGGTACGGCATTTAAAGCAGGAATGCTGGTAGGCATTGGTTTTGAAGGGGTGGGGCTGGTGATTGGCCTGCTGCTGACAAATCTGGGCCCCGCATCGCAGGCGATGGTTGAGCGTATCGGCCTGCAGTTAACGGTCGTTGATACCGGTTGGCCTACCGCATCGACCATTGGCTGGGGTTCGCCGCTGATGCTGCCCGTCGTGGTGGGCTTTATCGTCATCAACCTGGCTATGCTTCTGTTGAAATTAACCAAAACGGTGAATATCGATATTTTTAACTACTGGATTTTCCTGATCATGGGGTCTGTGGTCTATGCCGGAACGGGAAATTACTGGCTTTCGGTCGGTATTACATTCGCTATTTTTGTGTTGACGCTATTGGCGGCAGATTTAACGGCTCCATATTTACAAAAAAACTATAATCTTAAAGGGATATCATTCCCACATCTTACCTGTATAGCTTACGTGCCGTTTGGCATTGCCTGTAATTACATCATTGATAAGATCCCGCTTATCAATAAAATCAATTTCGATCCGGAAAGTATTAATAAAAAATTCGGCGTTTTTGGCGAGCCTCTTACCCTGGGATTTGTACTGGGACTGCTGTTGGCCTTCCTGGCGGGATATGACGTTTCTGCTGCCGTTTCACTGGCCATTAAGGTTTCAGCCGCCATGCTGTTGCTGCCTAAAATGATTGAAATTCTGGTGCAGGGATTGTTGATTGTCCGTGATGCCGCTGAAGCAAAACTGAAGGCTAAATTCCCGGGGCGCGATTTTTACATCGGGATGGATACGGCGTTACTGATCGGTGAACCTTCGGTACTGGCGACCGGTCTGCTGTTAATCCCTATGGCTGTGGTGCTGTCTATCATTCTGCCCGGCAACCGCGTACTGCCCTTTGTCGATCTGGCTTCATTAATGTTCCTGCTGGCAATGGTCACGCCGTTCTGTAAACGAAATATGTTCCGCATGTTCATAACCGGAACCCTGATCGTGACCTGCATCCTGTATGTCGGGACGGACATTTCGCAAGAATACACTCAGGCGGCGGTGAACTCGCATATTCCAGTGCCGGAAGGGATGGCCGAGATCACCAATATCGTCGGCGGCGCCACGACGCCTGTCGGCTGGCTGGCCGTCAAGTTTGGCGAGTTTTTTAGCGCCACACCTTAGTACAAAACCACACAAGTAAACAGAGGGCAAACTGCTGCCCTCTGTTTCTTCCTCTTATACTGTGCACTGAATAGCTGGCTCAGCTACGCCCCTGGTTTGAACATCTGACCAGCGCGTCCGCCCCCTGCGCGGCGAGGTGGTTCATTTCTTTTGTGCCCCCTCCTCTTTTCAACCCAACCTGCTATGCTCCTTCTTTCATTATTCTCTGGAGATCCCGATGCTGACCATCTGGGGCCGAAAAACCTCCTCTAACGTGCAGGCGCTGATGTGGTGTGTTGGCGAGCTTGGGTTGGACTATCTCCGGTTCGACGTGGGGCATCGCTATGGCGGTACCGACAGCGAGGCGTTTTATCAGCTCAATCCCAATCGTACGGTGCCAGTGCTGCAGGATGACGAAAATCCGCCGCTGTGGGAAACCGGCGCGATCCTTCGCTATTTAGCCAGTCGCTACGCCGACGACGCCTTCTGGCCGGGCGAACTGCTGGCTCGTACAGAGGTTGATCGCTGGGCCGAGTGGTCAAAGCAGAATATCGCCCTCGGCTTTACGGCGCCGGTGTTCTGGCGCGTGGTGCGCACGCCCGCCGCCGAGCGGGATCCGCAGGCCATCGCCGCGGCGGTGACGGCCCTGGAGCAAAAGCTGGCGATTGCCGAGGCACGTCTCGCCGGCAGTCGCTATCTGGTGGGCGATACCTTCACCCTGGCCGATATCCAGTTTGGCCATGTGCTGTACCGCTACTTTGCAATCGATATCACCCGTCGTCCCCTCCCCCACCTTGCGGCGTATTATGCACGGCTAACCGCACGGCCCGCCTTTCGCCAGCACGTCATGGTCAGCTACGACGAGCTGAAGGTCTGAAAATGGTCGGTAGCGCCTCCTGACGCTACCGACATACCGGTTAACGCGCCATCAGGACAAACACGCCCCAGCCGAGATATTCCCGGGTCCAGGTGACGTGGTGTAGCGGCGCAGTGGTCAACTGCTGGCGAACCTCCGGCGCGAAGTCATCGTGCGGATTGGCCTCCAGCCAGCGGCGCATCGTCAGCCATTTCGCCGCTTCATAACGATCCCAGCCCTCCTGGTCGGCCAGCACCATCTCCACCACGTCATAGCCTAGTTCGCCAAAGTGAGCGACCAGCGCCGGCAGCGTCAGGAAGTCATCGGGTGACTGCGCGCCGCAGGCAACCGCTTCTTCCGCAGTGGCGGGGCGTTTGCGCCACCATGGCTCGCCGATAAGCAGCATGCCGCCTGGGTTAAGACTCTGCTTCAGCAGCGCAATCGTGCCTGCCACTCCGCCGCCGATCCACGTTGCCCCCACGCAGGCGGCAATATCGCACGGCTGACTGGCGACATACCCGCTGGCATCCTGGTGTATGAAGGTCACCCGGTCGCTCACCCCGAGCGCTTCTGCCCGGGTGGCCGCCTGCTGACTGAATAGCAGACTCATGTCCACCCCGGTGCCGACGATCTGATGATCGCGCGCCCAGCTACAGAGCATCTCGCCGGAGCCGCTGCCGAGGTCAAGAATGGTGGTGCCCGGCGCCATTCGCAGCGCCCGTCCCAGCGTGGCGTACTTTTCCGGGGTAAAAGGGTTATGAATACGGTGTTCGCTTTCACTGATAGTAAAAATGCGAGGGATATCGATCATGGGTGTTTCTCCTTGAGAGCCATACGCCCGGGCAGCGACCCTGCCCGGGTCGCTGTATCAGCGGTTGTCCGCCTGTGCGCGAACGTTATTCAAACCGGTGGTGTTGATCCGGTACGGCTGGCCATTCACCGACTTAAT
Organism: Klebsiella sp. 2-CIP_Kleb.; assembly: GCF_050378715.1. Classification (NCBI taxonomy): domain Bacteria; kingdom Pseudomonadati; phylum Pseudomonadota; class Gammaproteobacteria; order Enterobacterales; family Enterobacteriaceae; genus Klebsiella; species Klebsiella sp. 2-CIP_Kleb. The sequence goes on along the minus strand of NZ_JBNRLG010000002.1, from coordinate 53,530 downwards.
CAGCTTTTTGGTTTTGAGCTTTTTGAAGACCGCGAGGGTACAGTCGCTCAGCAACAGCCCTTCCCGGGTGTAGCATTCGACGGCGGTAATGCGGCCGGAGGTATCGCGGACGTGCGCAATACGGCCACCTTTGGCGAGTACGTGTAAGGTCCGTTGTTCCTGACGGGATAAATTCATACTGAAACCTGTTCATTATCATGTGCGAAAACATGCCTACACCCGCAGGTGTGTGCGTAAGGTTTAAGCGCAGCGATAATCAGTCCGGCCTGGGCAGGTCGGGAAGCTGATTATCTGATAATGACATTCTCCAGCATCGAAGCCTCGGTGAGCATTGAAAGGTATTTACCGGCTGAATATTAACACCTTCATCTGGTAAGGGTATTGTGCAGATTAAAAACTGTGACCGGTATTACGATTTCCCGTCAGCCTACCCCCATTTTTTGCGCTATCCGCCGCTCGCTCTGCTCCTCAACTTTCACCACCACCTTATCCCCCTCCCGCATTGTTAAATAATTGTTGTCAGATCACAAAATGGAAACAAAAAGGCCATTTCGTACGCATTTTATAAAAATGTAGATATTTTTAATTTATGGCTACGAAATGAACATCACCCTGACCTTACAGCGAGGAACGATCCTGATGAACGCCCTGACCGCAGTAAAACCGACACCCGCGCCGTTAGCCCAGCAATACCCTGGCTTTACCGTCTCCCCTTCCGCCCAGTCGCCGCGCCTGCTGGAGCTCACCTTTTCCGCGGACACCACCACCCAGTTTCTGCAGCAGGTCGAGCAGTGGCCGGTGCAGGCGCTGGAGTACAAATCTTTCTTACGCTTCCAGGTGGGCAAGATCCTCGACGATCTGTGCGGCAACCAGCTGCAGCCGCTGCTGATCAAAACATTGCTCGATCGCGCGGAAGGCGCGCTGCTGATCAACGGCGAAGGGATCGATAACGTCAGCCAGGCCGAAGAGATGGTCAAGCTGGCCACCGCCGTCGCCCACCTGATTGGCCGTTCCAACTTCGACGCCATGAGCGGCCAGTATTACGCCCGCTTCGTGGTGAAAAACGTCGATAATTCCGACAGCTACCTGCGCCAGCCGCACCGGGTGATGGAGCTGCACAACGACGGTACCTACGTCGAAGAGCAAACCGACTACGTGCTGATGATGAAGATCGACGAGCAGAACATGCAGGGCGGCAATTCCCTGCTGCTGCATCTCGACGACTGGGAGCACCTCGACGAATTCTTCCGCGACCCGCTCGCCCGCCGCCCGATGCGCTGGGCCGCGCCGCCGAGCAAAAACGTCAGCAAAGATGTTTTCCACCCGGTGTTCGACGTCGACCAGCTGGGTCGCCCGGTGATGCGCTATATCGACCAGTTCGTCCAGCCGAAAGATTTCGAAGAGGGCACCTGGCTGAGCCGCCTCTCCGACGCGCTGGAGACCAGCAAAAACATTCTTTCTATACCGGTGCCGGTAGGCAAATTTCTGTTGATTAACAACCTGTTCTGGCTGCACGGCCGCGACCGCTTTACGCCGCACCCGGACCTGCGCCGCGAGCTGATGCGCCAGCGCGGCTACTTTGCGTATTCCACGAATCATTACCAGACTCATCAATAAGGGTTTTCAGGCGAAGGAATTGAGCGGATGTATGATTTCGTGATTATCGGCGGCGGCATCATCGGCATGTCGACCGCCATGCAGTTAATTGAGATTTACCCGGACGCCCGCATTGCGCTGCTGGAAAAAGAGTCCGGCCCGGCCTGCCATCAGACCGGCCACAACAGCGGCGTGATCCACGCCGGGGTGTATTACACCCCCGGCAGCCTCAAGGCGCAGTTTTGCCTCGCCGGCAACCGCGCTACCAAGGCCTTTTGCGAGCAGAACGGCATCCGCTATGACGTCTGCGGCAAGATGCTGGTCGCCACCTCGCCGCTGGAGATGGAGCGGATGCGCGCCCTGTGGGATCGCACCGCCGCCAACGGCCTGCAGCGGGAATGGCTGAGCGCCGGGGAGCTGCGCGAGCGCGAACCGAACATCAGCGGGCTCGGCGGGATCTTCGTCCCTTCCAGCGGCATCGTCAGCTACCGCGACGTGGCGGCGGCGATGGCGAAGAACTTCGAATCGAAAGGCGGCGCCATCGTCTACAACGCCGAAGTCAGCGCCCTGAAAGAACACGCCAGCGGCGTGGTGATCCGTACCCGTCAGGGCGGTGAGTATGAGGCCTCGACGCTGATTACCTGCTCTGGGCTGATGGCCGATCGGCTGGTGAAAATGCTCGGCGTCGATCCCGGGTTTATCATCTGCCCGTTCCGCGGGGAATATTTCCAGCTTGCCCCGCAGCACAATCAGATCGTCAACCATCTGATCTATCCGATCCCCGATCCGGCGATGCCGTTCCTCGGCGTCCACCTGACCCGCATGATCGACGGCAGCGTCACCGTCGGCCCCAACGCCGTGCTGGCCCTGAAGCGCGAAGGCTATCGCAAGCGTGATATCTCGCTGGCCGATACCCTGGAGATCCTCACCTCGCCCGGCATCCGCCGGGTGCTGCAAAACAACCTGCGCTCCGGACTGGGCGAAATGAAGAATTCGCTGTGCAGAAGCGGCTATCTGCGGCTGGTGCAGAAATACTGCCCGAGCCTGACGCTCAGCGATTTACGCCCGTGGCCGGCCGGCGTGCGGGCGCAGGCGGTGTCGCCGCAGGGCAAACTGATCGACGATTTTCTCTTTGTCACCACCGCGCGTTCCATTCACACCTGTAACGCGCCGTCGCCGGCGGCGACGTCGGCTATCCCGATCGGCGCGCATATCGTCAGCAAGGTGCAGACCCTGCTGGCCAGCCAGAGCAATCCCGGACGCACGCTGCGTGCGGCACGTAGCGTGGAGACACTACACGCCGCTTTTACCCGTTAACCCCCTGAAGACAGGAAGCGATTATGCAACTCAACGATATGACTCTGTTTCGCCAGCAGGCGCTGATTGATGGTCAGTGGCGCGATGCGCCCAACGGCGACGTGATTGCGGTGACCAACCCGGCCAACGGCGAGCAGCTCGGCAGCGTGCCGAAAATGGGCGCCGACGAAACCCGACAAGCGATCGAGGCCGCTAACCGCGCCCTTCCCGCCTGGCGTGCCCTCACCGCCAAAGAGCGGGCGAACATTCTGCGCCGCTGGTTCGATCTTATGATGGAGAATCAGGACGATCTCGCTCGTCTGATGACCCTCGAGCAGGGGAAACCGCTGGCGGAAGCCAAAGGTGAAATCAGCTACGCCGCCTCCTTTATTGAGTGGTTCGCCGAAGAAGGTAAGCGCATTTACGGCGACACCATTCCTGGCCACCAGGCCGACAAGCGCCTGCTGGTGATTAAGCAGCCCATCGGCGTTACCGCCGCCATCACCCCGTGGAACTTCCCGGCGGCGATGATCACCCGCAAAGCGGGCCCGGCGCTGGCTGCGGGCTGCACCATGGTCCTGAAACCGGCCAGCCAGACGCCGTTTTCCGCGCTGGCGCTGGCCGAACTGGCCAATCGCGCCGGGATCCCCGCCGGGGTGTTCAACGTCGTCACCGGCTCAGCCGGCGCGGTCGGCGGCGAACTGACCAGTAACCCGCTGGTGCGCAAGCTCTCCTTTACCGGCTCGACCGAGATTGGCCGCCAGCTGATGGAGCAGTGCGCGAAAGACATCAAAAAAGTCTCCCTGGAGCTGGGCGGCAACGCGCCGTTTATCGTCTTCGACGATGCCGACCTCGACAAAGCCGTCGAGGGGGCGCTGGCGTCGAAGTTCCGCAACGCCGGGCAGACCTGCGTTTGCGCCAACCGCCTGTACGTCCAGGATGGGGTATATGACCGTTTCGCCGAGAAGCTGCAGCAGGCGGTGGAAAAACTGCGCATTGGCGACGGCCTGCAGGACGGGGTCACCACCGGCCCGCTGATCGACGAGAAAGCCGTCGCCAAAGTTGAAGAACACATTGCCGACGCCATCGCCAAAGGCGCGAAGGTGGTCACCGGCGGCAAACCGCACGCCCTGGGCGGCAACTTCTTCCAGCCGACCATCCTGGTCAACGTTCCCGACAGCGCCAAAGTGGCGAAAGAGGAGACCTTCGGCCCGCTGGCCCCGCTGTTCCGCTTTAAAGATGAAGCCGACGTCATTGCCCAGGCCAACGATACCGAGTTCGGCCTCGCCGCCTATTTCTACGCCCGCGATCTGAGCCGCGTGTTCCGCGTCGGCGAAGCGCTGGAGTACGGCATCATCGGCATCAATACCGGCATTATCTCCACCGAAGTCGCCCCGTTCGGCGGCGTTAAGGCCTCCGGCCTCGGCCGCGAAGGGTCGAAGTACGGTATCGAAGACTACTTAGAAATCAAATACATGTGTATTGGCCTTTAACAGGAGTGTCGGATGAACAGCAATAAAGCATTAATGGCGCGTCGCAGCGACGCGGTCCCGCGCGGCGTCGGCCAGATCCATCCTATCTTCGCCGAGCGCGCGGAGAACTGCCGGGTGTGGGACGTCGAAGGGCGGGAATATCTCGATTTTGCCGGCGGTATCGCGGTGCTCAATACCGGCCACCTGCATCCGCAGATTGTCGCCGCCGTGGAGGACCAGCTGAAAAAGCTGTCCCATACCTGCTTCCAGGTGCTGGCCTACGAGCCCTACCTGGCGCTGTGCGAAAAGATGAACCAGAAGGTGCCAGGTGATTTCGCCAAGAAAACCCTGCTGGTCACCACCGGGTCGGAAGCGGTGGAGAACGCGGTGAAGATCGCCCGCGCGGCAACCGGGCGCAGCGGCGCTATCGCCTTCACCGGCGCCTATCACGGCCGTACCCACTACACCCTGTCGCTGACCGGCAAAGTGAATCCTTACTCCGCCGGTATGGGCTTAATGCCGGGCCACGTCTATCGCGCCCTCTACCCGTGCGCGCTGCACGGCGTCAGTGATGACGAGGCGATCGCCAGCATCCATCGCATCTTCAAAAACGATGCCGCACCGGAAGATATCGCCGCCATCATTATTGAGCCGGTGCAGGGTGAAGGCGGGTTCTATGCCGCCTCCCCGGCCTTTATGCAGCGCCTGCGCGCCCTGTGCGACGAGCACGGCATTATGCTCATCGCCGATGAGGTTCAGAGCGGCGCGGGCCGCACCGGTACCCTGTTCGCCATGGAGCAGATGGGCGTCGCGGCGGATATCACCACCTTCGCCAAATCCATCGCCGGCGGTTTCCCGCTGGCGGGCGTCACCGGCCGTGCGGAGGTGATGGACGCCATCGCCCCCGGCGGACTGGGCGGCACCTATGCCGGCAACCCCATCGCCTGCGCCGCCGCCCTGGCGGTATTGCAGATTTTCGAGCAGGAAAACCTGCTGGAAAAAGCCAACCAGCTCGGCGAAACCCTGCGCCAGGGCCTGCTGGCGATCGCTGAAAATCATCCTGAGATCGGCGATGTCCGCGGTCTGGGAGCGATGATCGCCATCGAGCTGTTTGAAGAAGGCGACCACAGCAGACCGAATGCAAGACTCACGGCGGATATCGTCGCCCGCGCGCGCGACAAAGGCCTGATCCTGCTCTCCTGCGGGCCGTACTACAACGTACTGCGCATCCTGGCGCCACTGACCATCGAAGAGGCGCAGATCGAGCAGGGGCTGAAGATCATCGCCGACTGCTTTACCGAGGCGAAACAGGCATAAAACAACAGATATGCGGACACGAAGTACGTTAGTAAGGGAATGAAGACGAGACCTGCAAAACAATAATTATACGCGTGCCCCGGCGCGGGAATGTCGGGGCGCTCTCCCAGGTGACACACTTCGAGAGGGTAAATGATGGGGCAACTGTTGCAATCACAGGATTTAGGGGCGGGACTGAAGTCGCGCCACGTCACAATGTTATCTATCGCCGGGGTGATCGGCGCGAGTTTATTTGTCGGATCCAGCGTCGCCATTGCCGAGGCGGGCCCGGCGGTGCTGCTGGCCTATCTGTTTGCCGGGCTGCTGGTGGTGATGATTATGCGTATGCTGGCCGAAATGGCGGTCGCCACGCCGGATACCGGCTCCTTTTCCACCTATGCTGATAAAGCCATCGGCCGCTGGGCGGGGTATACCATCGGCTGGCTGTACTGGTGGTTTTGGGTCCTGGTTATTCCGCTGGAAGCCAATATCGCGGCGATTATTCTGCATTCGTGGGTGCCGGGTGTCCCGGTGTGGTTGTTCTCCCTGGTCATCACTCTCGCCCTCACCGGCAGTAACCTGCTGAGCGTCAAGAACTACGGCGAATTCGAGTTCTGGCTGGCGCTGTGCAAAGTGATCGCTATTCTGGCGTTTATCGTACTGGGCGCGGTCTCCATTACCGGTTTTTATCCCTATGCCGAGGTGAGCGGCATTTCGCGTCTATGGGATCACGGCGGCTTTATGCCCAACGGCTTCGGCGCGGTGCTCAGCGCGATGCTGATCACCATGTTCTCGTTTATGGGCGCGGAGATTGTCACCATTGCCGCCGCCGAATCAGATACTCCGGATAAACATATCGTGCGCGCCACCAACTCGGTGATCTGGCGTATCTCTATTTTTTATCTGTGCTCGATCTTTATCGTCGTCGCTCTCATCCCGTGGAATATGCCGGGGCTGAAGAGCATCGGCTCCTACCGCTCGGTGCTCGAGCTGCTGCATATTCCCTATGCCAAGCTGATTATGGACGGCGTGATCCTCCTGTCGGTCACCAGCTGTCTGAACTCGGCGCTGTATACCGCTTCGCGGATGCTCTACTCCCTGAGCCGCCGAGGTGATGCGCCGGCCATCATGGGGCGGACCAACCGCAGCAAAACGCCGTACGTGGCGGTGCTGCTCTCCACCGGCGCGGCATTCCTCACCGTGGTGGTGAACTACTACGCGCCTGCCAAGGTGTTTAAATTCCTCATCGACAGCTCCGGCGCCATCGCCCTGCTGGTCTATCTGGTGATCGCCGTTTCGCAACTGCGGATGCGTAAAATCCTTCAGGCGCAAGGTGGCGAAATCCGTCTCAGAATGTGGCTCTATCCGTACCTGACCTGGCTGGTGATCGCCTTTATCACCTTCGTGTTGGTGGTGATGCTGTTCCGTCCGGCGCAGCAGCTGGAGGTGATCTCTACCGGCCTGTTAGCATTGGGAATTATTTGTACGGTACCGATTATGTCGCGCTGGAAAAAGCTGGTATTGTGGCAAAAACTGCCGCTGCAAAATACGCGTTAACCCTCTTCCCGGCGCCCGCCGGGAAGAGTATTCAGGAGTAAGAACATGACCGCCATTTCCCAGGCGACGGCCATTGACGGGTACCGTTGGTTAAAAAACGACATCATCCGCGGGGTCTACCAACCCGATGAGAAGCTGCGGATGAGCCTGTTGACCTCGCGCTATGCCCTGGGGGTCGGTCCGCTGCGCGAGGCGCTTTCGCAGCTGGTGGCCGAGCGGCTGGTGACGGTGGTCAATCAGAAAGGCTATCGGGTAGCGCCCATGTCGGAACAGGAGCTTCTCGATATCTTCGACGCGCGCGCCAACATGGAAGCCATGCTGGTGCGCCTCGCCATTGAGCGCGGCGGCGATGAGTGGGAAGCCGAGCTGCTGGCCCGCGCCCATCTGCTCAACAAGCTGGAGTCGTGCGAAGCGAGTGAGCACTTACTCGATGAATGGGACCAGCGCCATCAGGCATTTCACACCGCCATCGTCGCCGGCTGCGGTTCGCAGTATCTGCTGCAGATGCGCGAACGGCTGTTCGACCTGGCGGCCCGCTACCGCTTCATCTGGCTGCGCACCACTGTGCTGTCGGTGGAGATGCTGGAAGATAAGCATGTCCAGCATCAGACTCTGGTGGACGCTATTCTGGCGCGCGACGCTGAACAGGCCAGCGCGCTGATGCGCGAGCACTTACTGACTCCGATCCCGATTATTCAGCAGGCGATGGCCGACAAGCTGCAGCCGCAGGTAGTGTGAGTCAGGCGGTGGAGATTGCTACTCTGGCCGCAGCCAGGAAGGTTTCACTTTCTCAACCGACGTTCCTGGATTGCATAAACATTGGAATATGCCCCATAAATAGTGCAAAACAGTGCAATATCCATGGTTATTTTATTCATTGATAAATCTATATATTTTTAACTATCACGTCGACAACCTATAACATTTCATCTATAGTTACAGGAAGTTTATTCAAAATCATGTCAATAAATAATTTTTCTATATCTCAACTAAATATTAAGAAAACGTTATTTAATTGGCGATAAAATGAGCGAAAAATGACAGATAGCAAAATTAAAATTTATAGCACACGCTATAGCAACATAATGAAATTGCTGGATTTTTTCTCCGTTAACATCTTTATCTACGTCTATCTTATCGTTCTTAACCTTGTTCCTACCCCTTCTTCTATATTACTTGGGATTATTTATTCATTAATATTTATACGTACCAACGAGTATTTTCAGCTCTATTCTGGACAAATGAAAGGTAGATACTTGTCCATTCTCGTGAAGCTGTTTATAAGCGCGTGTCTGGGAGGCTTGCTATCTTTCCTATTGATCGTTATCGCTGAACAACTTGCCAGTCGCCCCCTGTCGATTCACCACCTGGTATTAGCCAAAACCATTGCACTGTGCTCGGTTGCTGTTTTCATCAGCATGTTTTTCATCCGTGTTGTGACCAGTCGCTATTTCTTTAAGAGCAAACGCAGGGTCGCCATTCTGGGCATAACGCCAGCAGGGCTGGCTATCCTGCAGGAATTGCATAAAGAATTCTCAGCTGAAGGTATCGACATTCGTTTCTATGAGGACCGGGCGGTGCAACGCGACAGCCGCCTTATCAATATTGATAAGGCGGGTAACTCACGAGATCTGCTGGCGCTGGCAAAAAAAGGTGAGGTAGATGAAGTTTACATTGCGCTGCCAATGGTGGCCCAACAGCGTATTCGCCAGTTTTTGAACGAATTTTCCGATACCACGGTGGATGTTTTTCTGGTGCCGGATCTTTTCTCGTACAGTGCACACATTTCCCAGTTACGCATGTTTGGCAACATTCAAACTATCAGTATTTTCACCTCACCGTTTGAAGGTGAAGGCGCGGTACTCAAGCGTATTGAAGATATTATTCTTGGTCTCTTTTTTACCTTGCTTAGCCTTCCGGTGATGCTGTTTGTGGCGATAGGTATTAAGCTCACTTCGCCAGGACCAGTGTTGTTTAAACAAAACCGCTACGGTCTCAACGGTAAACAGATCCAGGTGTGGAAATTTCGAACCATGCGGGTGATGGAGAACAGCGCGGTGGTCACGCAAGCCACGCGTAACGATCCACGAATCACCAAATTCGGCGCTTTTTTGCGGAAAACCTCACTTGATGAACTGCCCCAGTTTATTAATGTCCTGCAAGGACGAATGTCTATTGTCGGCCCGCGTCCACATGCCGTCGCACATAACGAGCAGTATCGCGTACTCGTCGAGAACTACATGATTCGCCATAAAGTTAAGCCCGGCATTACCGGGCTGGCGCAAATTAATGGTTTTCGCGGCGAAACAGATACACTCGATAAAATGGAAAAACGTATCCAGTTTGATCTGCAATATATTCAGTCGTGGTCACTGTTACTGGATTTAAAAATCATCTTTCTGACTTTCTTCCGTGGCTTTGTGGGCAAAAATGCGTTCTAAAGGGGTGGCTCTAACGGTGTTGCTTTATATACCCTGGGTCCATGCCGACCTGCAGGGGAAAGCGCATACCGGTATTGCTGGTATCGATTTCGAGAGCCAGCTAGGCTATGACATCGGTTACAACGACAACGTGACCTGGCAGCGCTATGGCCAGAATAGAATAGGATCCAGCTACCAGAACATAAAGCCGATCGTTAAAGCCATTGGTGAACGCTATGAAGACCGCTATCTGCTGATGTACTCCGGCGATTACCGCAACTATGCCAACGATAGCGCGGATAATCGTAATAACCATTTTTTTATGTTCAATGGCAAATGGCGCTTCGGCAAAATGCATGGCCTCTCGCTGGATCTTGATGAGACGTTAGGCCACGAAGAACGCGGTCAGGATACGACCGAAGGCTTTTTGCCCGAGCAGTTTAAAGAGTTTGGTATCAAAAAACCTATCGGCACCCGTTTTTTCAACAGCGAGCTACGCTACAGCTATGGCGCCCCGGAGGGACGCGGTAAAGTGGAGGTCGCGTTACTGCGTAAGCAGTTGCGCTTTCGCGACCTTGATAGTATTAAAGCGGCCAGCGATGACTTTGATTACTACATGCACGACCAGGAATGGAATGAAAACAGCCTGGTGGCAGAGCTGTTCGATCAGAAAGCGAAAACGCTGCGCTACCGCTATAGCTTTATCACAAACCAGCGCCGTTACGAGCTCAACCCGCTAAAAGACAGCAATGAATATTATCTACTGTTTGGCATGAAAAACCGCCTGTCGGGAAAAACCGAGATCAATGGTAACGTTGCCTGGCTGTACAAAGACTTTATCCATAACCCGGACTCCCAGGGTTTCAACGGCCTGAACTGGGATATCACCGCCGACTGGAAACCGCTGGAGCAGATGAAGTTTAACTTACACAGCTCGCAGCGCATTAAGGATCCGACCGACTCCGGGGGCTACATTCTGGTATCTAATTTTGGCGTTGGCTATGAACATCACTGGCTGGTGGATCGATTCTCAACCCTGGTCGATTATTCATATATCACTGAAGACTATAAGCATCAGAGCAATAAACGCAAAGACCAGAGCAATCTTCTGTCGCTGACTTTTAACTACGATTTCCGTCCCTCGATTAACTTTAAGCTGAAGCTGCAGTGGAACACCATGCATTCAAATAAAGATACGGACACTTTTTATATTGGCCCTGACTACTCGCATGCGGTTGACCGCACCCTGGGCTACGACGATTCGGCCATTATTTTTATGACGCAGGTACAGATATGATCCTTTTCAATAAAAAACTGGCGATGCTTCCGCTGCTTGCACTACTGCTGGCTGGCTGCTCCACGCCGCCGCAGACGATCAAAACGCCACCGGACGCTGTCTATCTTCTCGACCAGGGCGATGAAATCAATATTGCCGTTTCCGGGGAGCAGGATCTGACCATGCGGGTAAAAATAGACAACAGCGGCAGCATTGATTACCCCTATATCGGATCGCTGCTGTTAAAAGGCAAAACGCCTGAACAGGTGAGCAATGAAATCGCCGATAAGCTGCGCGGCAATTATCTGCAGGCGCCGATGGTCACCGTGAGCATCGCTGAATACCGCAAGATTTATTTACTGGGGGAAGTGAAAAAACCCGACGGCTACGCCTGGGAGCCGGGATTAACGGCGGAAAAGGCCATCGCCCTGGCGGGTGGTTTCACCGATCGCGCCGACCGTCATGATATTCGTATTCGACAGGCCCGCGGCGGTAAGCTGTTGGAAAACGTCGCCGCCGACTCCTCCGTTCAGGCTGGAGACACTATCATTATTGGCATGAGTTTCTTCTGATATGGCAATTTCATTGGTCGAAAATGCAAAAAAGAAAGAGGGCTTTATCGACTTTGCGCCCTATTTCAACAAAATTAAGCACAAGCTGATCTGGTGCCTGGTAGTGGTTATTGTTGCCGCGGTGGCATCATTTATCCTGACGCGCTTTATGTCCTCAAGCTATACAGCGACTGCTACCGTGCTGTTTAAAGCGCAATCACAAGACATTTCTCCCCTTCCGCGGCTTGAAAACTACGACTCCACGCGTAGCGATTACTATGAAACCAAGTACGCGCTCATGGGTTCACGAGTAGTACTTGATGCCGCCGTGCGCAAATTAAAGCTGTATCAGGACGCGGAATTTAACGGCGGTGATAAGCTCGACGAAGCCACACGCATCCATAATGCCATTCAGGCGCTGGAAAGAGGCCTGACAATATCGGGGGTGCGTACTACCCAACTGGTATCCGTGTCAATGGAAGCAAAATCGCCGCAAAAGGCTGCCGATATCGCCAACGGCGTTGCCCAGGCCTTTATCGATTACAGCCTACAACAGAAGCAAAACACCTTGCTTCAGGCCCAGGGCTGGAACGAAAAAATGATGGACGACCTTAAGCACAAAATGGATCAGCAAAAGGCGGACATCGACAACTTCCTTAAGCAGAATGGATTGCTGACGTTCCGCAGCATGGATGGCTATGAGACCGAGCGCATGGGAATCGTCATTAACCATCTTGCCGACGCCACCCAGCGTCGCCTGAAGGCTCAGACGGTGTGGGATAAAGTTCGTCGCGAGCAGGGTAAACCAGTAGAGCAGATTATCTCACTGCCGGAAATATCCGGGCACCCACAAATACAGGACTTACGGATTGCGCTTATTCAGACCCGGCGTAATCTTTCTGAAGCGGCTAAGCATTATGGGCCGCAACATCCAAAATATTTGCAGGCTCAAGCCCAGTTGCAGGCGGTCAACGTACAGCTAGGCCAGGTACTGGGGGAGCTTTTTAACGGCCTGCGCCAGCAGTATCAAATCGCTCTCGACGATGAGCAGCATTACCAGAAAATGCTTAACGACCAGAAGGCGAACTTTCAGGCACTTGGTGCTAAGCGCGACCAGTATAACACTATGACCACCGCGCTGAATAAAACTGAAGAGTTGTATAAATCCCTGTATCAGCGCGCCAACGAACAGAAATTATCAGAGAGTTTTTCAGTGCCGGATGAGGTCATTTATGACGCCGCGGTGCCGCCGGACCGCCCCTCAAAACCACAGCGTGGTTTGCTGATCGTGATGATCACCATGATGGCCCTCGCGCTGTATATCATGTACCTGATCGTCAGTACCGCCCTGGATAAATCAGTCAACAGCCTCAGCGAGCTGAAAGCGAAAACTGGGCTCAAAGCCAGTGGAGAATTCCCGCGTCTGACGCAACTGGAGAGTGTGAAGCAGGTTTCCCATAACGTCCTTTATGCCGACATGATCCACAGCCTGCGGCTGGCATTGCTTAATCAGCGCGACAAACCCGCTACCATTCTGGTGACCTCGGTGCAATCTCAGTCCGGCAGTTCGCTTATCTCAGAACTTCTCGCCTGGTCTGCCAGTAAATCGCGTAAAACGTTGCTGATTGATCTCGACTATCAAACTGCTCAGGGCCTGTCCGCGAAGTATCCGCAGCACAAAAAAGGCTTCAGCCAGCTGCTCAATAATTGTTGTACGCCAGAACAGGGAATCGTCAAGCTCGATGAGCAACTGGATTTTATGCCGCGCGGCGATCTTCAGGAATCATCGCTGCTGCTGCTGACCGCCCAGCGCTTGCCTGATCTACTGGCCAATCTGCATCAGAGTTACGATACGCTGATCATCGACACCCCGGCACTCAGCCAGGCACAGGATAGCTTGCTGCTGGCGGCGCAGAGCGATATCTGTCTGCTGGTAGTGAAAGCCGGCGAGCAGGCGGCACGCATCCGCGAAGCGGAGCATCGTCTGCAAGGTACAGGCGAGCTCCTGGTGGCGAGCGTACTCAACCAGGTTCAGGAAGAGCAGCTGGAAACGCAGGAAGGAAAGCGTCTGCTCGATCGCCAGATGCGCGAACTCATTTCCCCGAAATAGCGCCTATGAATCTGATTAAGAGTATTTCATCCATCGCCAGCTCATCAGTGCTTTCGCAGCTGATTGGCGCCTTTTCGGTCTGGCTTATCTCGCATCGTTATGGAATGGCGGAAGTCGGTCATTACGCGATGATCTATAGCAATGTGCTGATCGGCGCACAGGTCTGTACCTTTGCTTCGCAGCTATTGATTCCTCGCCAGGAGGATCATGAACTGGAGCAAAACGTGGTATTTTGCCTGCTGCAAAGCTTGCTGATGGCGATCCCGTGGGCGGTGATTACCGGGCTCATTTTTGACCTCAATATCGCCTTTCTCTATTTGCTCACCTTTGGCTATGCGCTGGTTCTGGTGGCGGAAAACCTTTCCCTGCGCGGCGGCAACTATCCTTTCCTCACCTTCCAGCGCATTGCGGTGTCGCTGGTGGTCGCCATCGCGCTGCTGGTGATGCCGAACCCTACGCTGTTTTATCTGGCGTGGATGGTCGGGATCCTGCTGCTGCTGGTCGCCTGCCTGGTTCGCCTGTTCAACTTTCGCAGCTTAACGTTGCACCACTTTTCACCTGCAGTGAATCTGCGTTTTTTACGCGAGCACTGGCAGCATATCAGCCGCGTCGGCAGCGCCGAGGTGCTGGCGATGGCCAGTAATAATCTGCCGACAATGCTGATTAACGTCTGGTTCTCGCCGCTGGTCGCCGGATACTTTTCGGTGGTCAGCCGTTTCTGCCTGTCGCCGGTGATGATTATCGGCAACGCCGTGCGTAACTCCATCTTCTCTAAATGGTCGATGGATTTCCGCAACCACACCTTTAACTATCCGGAATATAAAAAGGTTCGCCTGCTGCTGCTGGGCGCCGCCGCGGTATGCATCCTTGGCATCTGGATTTTCTATCCGCTGGTAATGCGCCTTGGCTTTAGTGAGGAGTGGCTGAATTCGATTCCCACCTCGCGCTACATGCTACCTTATCTGTTCGCGGCGCTGGCGGTCAGCCCGCTCACGGTGATCGAACTGATCTTTGGTTCCCGCCGCTATTTCCTGCGCATTCAGATTGAGCAGTTACTCATTATCGTCATCGCCTTTATCGCCTTGCCGTACTTTGGCGTCACTTATGAAATCGCCCTGTTGACGTTCTCGTTCCTGACCTTCGCGCGGTACTTATTCATTTTGCTAAAAATGAATCAGCGGGCGAAAACGCTTTCTTTACAGGAGCAGAAAATATGCAGCTAAACACCGGCCGCTATCTTGAAGCCTATGCCCTGATGACGCTGGTGTTCTGCGGTACGGTCCAGTATTTCACCGGTATCTCGGCTGTGCTGTGGCTGCCATTTTTTCTGGTACTGGTGATGGCGGTACTGCTCCTGATGCAGAGCCGCCCGCAGCCGCTGGCGCTCACCGGGCGGGAAAAGCTAATACTGGCGCTGTATCTGACCTTTATCGTACTCGGGCTGGTCTCAACGGTACTGCAGTCAGGGGTCGTCACCGCCATCGTCGGCTTTAAAAACGAGCTGGCGCTCTCGCTGCTGATGTTTTGCATGCTGCTGGGGATGTTTAGTGAATCACAGCTGTACCGTCTGACGCGGCTTTTCTACTGGATCTACTATGTGCAGATCCCGGTCGCTATCTATCAGGTGATTTTCGTGGTGCCTAAACGGGTGGCATTTCGCGGCGAAGATGAGAAATGGGACTCGGTGGTCGGCACTTTCGGCGGCGACCCGATGGGCGGCGGCAACACCGCGGCGATGGGGATGTTCTGTCTGCTGATCATGCTCATGAAAGTGTCAGAGTTTAAGCACGGCATCTGCTCATTTAAATCGCTGGTGATCCACATCGCGCTGGGTTTCTTCCTCTGCGTGGTGGGGGAGGTAAAATTCGTCATTCTGCTGTCACCGTTCCTGCTGGCCCTGCTGTGGATCCTGCCCGGCTACGTGAGTGGCGTGAGTAAAGTTAGCCTGCGATCGCTGCTGATCATCGCCGCCGGCATGGCGCTATTAATTTTTGTCGCCATTACCGTGTTGGCCTCCAACTATTCCTCGGCCTTCGGCGGCGACCCGACCAAAAGCGCGCTGTCGGTGTTTATCGATTCGCTAGGATACATTTTCGATACCAACTACATTATGCCAAGCGGCGAGCTGGGACGGTTCACCACCCTTTTCTTCTGGCTGCAGCATAACGAACTATTCGGCCCGGGCGGCATGCTGTTTGGTTACGGCCTTAACGCCACCAACAGCGGCAGCACCGTCTCGCCGGGCTATATCGGCGTCTGGTATCACCTGATCCTCGACTCCACCGCCCTAAGCATGCTGCTGTGGGAAGTGGGGATTATCGGCATCATTCTGTTCATTGGCACCATCGTCTCAATACTGGTCGCGATGCGGCCTAAAGAGACCTTTTCGCGCCACGATCTTAAGCTTGAGGATCTCCAGCTGCTTAGCTCAGCCCCGGCATTCTATGTCTTCGTCATTGGCTGCCTTCTCAGCCTGCCGTACAGCCAGATCCTGATGATCATTCCCATGCTACAGTTTTTATTATGGTTATCCCTTGGGGCGCTGATTGTCATCCACCGCGCTGTCCGTCTTAACTCCGGTACCCACTATGAATAAAACGCCATCCATTACCGTCAGCATCAAGACTCTGAACGAAGCGCAGGGCATCGAGAAAACGATCGATAGCGTGCGCAAACAGCTGCAACCGTATCCGCATCAAATTATCGTCGCCGACAGTTTATCAACGGATAACACCCGCGAACTGGCTATCGCGAAAGGCGCGATGGTGGTATGCCTGGATAACGCCGCCGACCGCTGCTGCGGTATCGGCCACCAACTGGGCTGGCTGTATAGTGAAGGCGATTATCTGCTGCTGCTGGATGGCGATATGGAGCTGGAACCGGGCTTTCTGGATACCGCGGTCGGATTTCTGGAGACACATCCCGAGTACGCAGGCGTCGCCGGCAGCGTCGAGATGGATGATGCCTCTAACTACGAGTTCAAATCGCGCAAGCAGCGCCTGCATCTGATCTATCCGCAAGGCGATACCGACCATCTGGGTGGCGGCGGCCTGTATCGCCGAGAAGCGATCGAGAAAATCGGCTACCTGACCAATCTCAACCTGCACGGCTACGAAGAAGCGGAGCTGGGAATTCGTTTGCAGGCGGCGGGTTACAAGCTGCATCGCCTGGCGGCGCCCTACTTCAGCCATGCCTCTTACACCATGCCGACCTTCAAAATGCTGGCCTACCGCTGGAAGAACGGTTTCCTGTGGGCTCCGGGCGAATTGCTGCGTAACTGCTGGGGGAAAGCCCATTTCCCGGCAGCGCTGCGGATTGTGCGTAATGAACTGATCTTCACTCTCTATCTTCTGGTTTTACTGGTCTGCCTGCTCACCTTTAACGGCAAAGTCATCGCCATTGCTTTGCTGCCGCTGCTGGCGTTTATCGGCCTGAAGGCCATTAAAAATAAATCGCTGCGCGATGGCGTGCAGAGCGCCATTAACTTATCGCTATTTTCTGCGGGGCTGCTGCGCGGGGTGATGAATTCAGTGCGCGATCCGATGAAACGCCCGGCGGTGACCGTCTCGAATCCACAGCATATTGATACTGAAAATGAAAATTCTCTTCGTTAACAAATTCTTCTTTATCAAAGGCGGCGCGGAAACCGTTTATTTTCAGGAGCGCGACGCGATGCTGCAAGCCGGCTACCAGGTGGTCGACTTCAGTATGCAGCACGCAGAAAATAAACCGTCGCCGTGGGAGGAATTTTTCGTCCATAACGTCGATTATCACGACAGTCACGGCCTGATGAGCAAAATCAAAGCCGGAGTAGACTTTATTTATAATGCCGAGGCCTGCGCAAAGCTCAACACCCTATTGCTGCGAGAGCAACCGGACATTGTGCATTTTCATAATATCTATCACCAGCTTACGCCTGCCGTTATCGGCGTGGCGAAACGTTTTGGCTGCAAAACGGTACTCACCGCCCACGATTACAAAATCGTCTGTCCTTCGTACACCATGCTGCGCGATGGTCATGTCTGTGAAGAGTGCCTTACCGGGTCGGTGATCAACGCTTTTCGTCACCGCTGTCAGCAGGGCAACACCTTCAAAAGCCTGCTGTTGTCGCTGGAGGCCTACTGGCAGAAGTTCGCCAAAAATTACGCCATGCTCGACTGCATCATTGCCCCGAGCGAGTTTATGCGCCAGACACTGTTGCGTAAGCTGCCCAATGCCCGCATTGAGGTAATCGTCAACGGTATTGATGCCGACAGCACCGTACCCGGCGAAACCGCGGGCGACTATTTTCTCTATATTGGTCGCCTGAGCCGGGAAAAAGGCGTACCGACGCTGGCGCAGGCGCAGCAAAAAATGCGGGAGGCGATGCCGCTTAAGATTGTCGGCGACGGCCCATTGGGCGCAGACCTGCGCGCGCGTTTCAGCGGCCCGCAGTTCCTTGGCTATATGAAACACGGCGAGGAGCTGAATAACCTTATTCGCGGGGCCCGCGCGGTAGTCGTCCCCTCTGAATATTATGAAAACTGCTCTATGTCGGTGCTCGAAGCCATGGCTTTTGGTCGCCCGGTGATCGGCGGCAATATTGGCGGCATTCCGGAACAGATTCGTGACGGCGTCGACGGCTATCTGGTTGAACCCGGCAATAGCGACGCGCTGGCACAACTAATGGACAAACTGGCTGCAGACCCTGAGCTGGCCCGCAATATGGGAATTAACGCCCGCCAGCGGCTGGAAGAAAAATATGATCTCGCCCGCCACATGCAGGTGCTGCAGGCGCTTTATCAGCAACTTGTCGGGGAGACAAAATGACTATCAAAGTAACGGTGTTAGGCACTCGCGGGATCCCTGATGTACAGGGGGGCGTCGAAACCCATTGCCAGAACTTATACCCGGAAATCTATCGCCAGGGCAGCACGGACATCTGCGTGATTGCCCGCTCGCCGTATGTGAACTACCGCCGCAGCGAATATCAGGGCGTCAAACTCAAAAGCCTGTGGGCGCCGAAAAGCCGTAAATTCGAGGCCATTATCCATTCTACGCTGGCGGCGTTCAGTACTTTATTTGATGGATCGAACGTGGTGCACGTTCACGCCGTCGGCCCCGGTCTGGTGGTGCCGTTGCTTCGCTTGCTGGGAAAACGCGTCGTTTTTACCCATCATGGCCCGGATTACGATCGACAGAAATGGGGCCGGATGGCCAAAGAGATGCTGCGCCTTGGCGAAAAATGGGCGGTGAAATACGCCAATGAAGTGATCGTTATTTCCGAAGTTATCAATAATCTGATTAAGCACAAGCACGGCCGACATAACGCCCATGTTATCTACAACGGCGTGCGCCAGGTCGAACTGCCGCCTGCTAAGCGGCAGGCGGCGATCCTCGATAAGTACGGTCTAAAACCGGGCCAGTATATTGTTGCCGTCGCCCGTTTTGTCGAAGAGAAAGGGCTGCACGATCTCGTTGCCGCCTATGCCTCCGCCGGGTGTTCGGTACCGCTGGTACTGATTGGCGATGCCGACCACGCCGATGAATATAGCGAACGCCTGAAAAAGCAGGCTGCTGCGACGCCAAACGTCATCCTCACCGGCTTTATCAGCGGCGCGCCGCTGCATACGCTGTTCTCGCAGGCCGGGCTATTCGTGCTGCCCTCTTATCATGAAGGATTGCCAATCGCATTGCTGGAAGCCATGTCGTGGTCGCTGCCAGTGGTGGTGAGTGATATTCCGGCCAACCTTGAAATAGGCCTGCCGCCAGCGGACTACTTCCCCGTCGGCAGCGTTCCGGCATTGACGCAAAAACTGCAACACTGGGTGGCGGGACAAAAAGCGGACTACAGCCAGTTTATGCCGAAGTACCGCTGGCCGGAAATTGCGGCACAAACCGCGCAAGTCTATCAGCGCTTAACGTAAGCAGGGTACTCGTGCCGAAATCTACATCTGAACTGGTGGTTGAGCGCTTCTATGCTGCGCTTGACGAGGAGGTGGAAACCTCATTAACCGCGGAGCAAAAACGCGGAATCGAACAGGCGCTGGTTCGCGCCAATCTGGCGTCGCGCCATCGAATCGATTTTCGCCATAGCTTTCCGTTCCTGCATCGCCGCTATTTCGTGGTGTTTCTTTTTGGTCGGGATCTGCGCAAAGTCTCGCGCGAGAGCACCCTGTTCGGGCGCATCTTCGCGACCCTGCTGATTACGCTTGGCGTGGTGTTTGGCCTGCTGTCGATCCTGCTGGCGCTCTATATGCTGAAATCAGCATTAGGCATTGATGTGTTTAAGAATTTCCACGTCGGTATCTGGACGTGGTTTGTTAGTCTTCATGACCACATGACAAAGTGAAATGAGTATGGCGATATCATCTCTGCGTAGAGCCCCCTGGGTTCGCGCTCTGCTGCTGATCAGCGCTTTTTCGACAGCGTCCGTGAGTGCGCAAACCATGGTCATCACGCCGCCCCCCTTCGATGGTCTGTTGATCAATCCGGGCATCGGCGTCGCCAGCTTTCATAATGGCTATGGTGAAAAACCGACCCGAGCCGAGTACCCCGATACCGGTTTTGAGTACGATCGCTTCTACTGGAGCGAGCTTGAGCCACAGGAAGGGGTCTACAATTTCGATCTGATCGATAACGCCTTTAGCGTCGCCGCCAACCATCAGCCAGCAATGAACGTTGGTTTGAGGGTGATGGTGCTCGACGATCCGCAAACGGGATCGAAAATTCCCGACTGGCTGATCGCCAAAGGGATCAAAGGCCAGTGGGTAGCCGACGGCAAAACCTTCGTGCCGGATCTCAGCGATCCAACTTTTATCACCTATGCGCAGAGGCTGCTGAAAGCCCTTGGTCAGCGTTACGACGGCAATCCTGAGCTGGCCTTCATCGATATCGGTATCGTCGGATCCTGGGGCGAATGGCACAATTCCAACTTTAGCGATATTCCGCCGTTAATGGAGAAATACACGCCGGATCAGCTCAATCGCTATGTTGATATGCATTTCGATAGCTTCCCGAAAACGCCGAAAGTCATGCTGATTAGCGGTGGTGATTCGCTGGCATGGGCCAGCCGCCGTGGCGCCGGCTGGCGGGCGGACTGCTGGGGCGACTGGCATAACTTCTCCAGCGACTGGAGCCATATGCGCGATGATTATCCACAGCGCCTTGCCGCCGCCCAGGCTGAGTCACCGGGGTTTGTCGATAGCTGGAAACGCGCGCCGGTCAGCCTTGAGATCTGCGGTTACATGAGCGAATGGCAGAGCGTGCAGCACTACACTCGCGAAGAGGTCCAGGCCACCTTCGACTGGGCGCTGCAGCAGCACGCCAGCACTTTGAACCTGAAATCACGACCCATTCCGGCGGAATATCGCGACATTGTCGATAAAGCCTTGCTGCGAATCGGCTACCGTTTCCGGGTCAACAAGCTCGCCTTTGCGACGCCGATTAAGGCAGGTAATCCATTAACGATCAATGTCACCTGGCGTAATGATGGCGTCGCCCCTGCCTATCTGCTCTACCTGGTACAGTGGCGCGTGGTCAACGCTGCCGGCGCTACGGTTACCCAGTTAAAAACGCAGGATGATGTGCGCCGCTGGCTGCCGGGGGATATGCAAAGCACTGTCACTCTGACGCTACCCACCTCGCTGCCCGCCGGCGATTACGCGCTGCAGACAGCCATTACCGATGCTCAGGGCAAGCCGCGGCTCCTGCTGGCCAACCAAGGCAAAACCGCCGACGGCTGGTATCAACTGACCACCTTTTCCATTAAGTAAACGGAGAATTCATGTCTAATGCCATCAGTCAGGTACGCCGCGAGATCAAACATACCGGCAGTATGAAGGCGAAAATCGCGATTCTACTCTATCGCCTCGCGACGCTGTATCGCAGCCGAAATCCGTTTTACAAGCTTCTCGGCATTCCATTCGTTATTCTCAATAAACTGATTAACGAATGCCTGTTTTGCGTCGAGCTACCCTGGCAAACGCGGATTGGCTATGGGCTGAAGCTGTATCACCCGCACTGCATCGTCCTCAACCGAGGTACCGTAATCGGTGAAAACTGTATCCTGCGTCAGGGAGCCACCATTGGCAGCCTGACGGATAGCGAAGGCCGCGAGGGACCAAGCCCAGTGATTGGCAATAACGTCGAATTCGGCGCCCACGTGGTGGTCATCGGTCCGGTAACATTGGGTGATAATGTCAAAATTGGCGCGGGGACCGTGGTGACGAAAGATCTGGCCGCCGGTCAGGTAGTGGTCGGCCAGCCATTCAGGGTGTTGTCATCTCATCGCGAAATGCAAGAATGACGGTACGTCAACCGTAACAGCAACGTAACGTTCGGAGGAGTCATCCGCTTCCCGGGACAGGAAGCGGATACCAGAGTATAGCCTACGCCCGCAGACGTACCGGCTCGCTGAAATCGTCGGCCGGTTCCAGCTTCAGATTAAAGGTGGTCAGCAGCGCTGCCGCGCGCTCGTGAAACTCGCGCAGCGTTTTTTCCAGTCTGTCGCTCACTTCCGGGTCGTCAATGTCGACCGCCTGCCATGACCCTTCTTTATTGAACAGACCAAACTGGTAGCTATAGGTGAAACGTGACTCTTGTGCTTCCATTTCCATCCACCAGCCCCAGAATTCACGCTTCTCCGGCGCGGGCTTAACATTGACGCAAACTGCCAGGCAATCGAAAAAGAAACGGTTGTCATGGCACTGCTCTTCGCGAATGTAAGGCCCTAGCGCCGTGAATTTCTTGATCAACTTACTTTTCAGGTGTCCACTCGGTAACGTCATTGCGATCTCCTTTAGTGATGCAACTGTTTTACCAAACCAATAGAATTTAGCAATAAATTAACCAAATCTATGATTGATCCAGCGGGCGATCTGTCGCAATGCGTGATCAAAATTGCGATACACCGGGTTAAACGGGATCTCCAGCAGTTTGCCATCGGCAGATGACGAGGTGATTAACCGCGACTCCTCTTCAGGGCTGAACGGATCATCCTTCCAGAAGCCGGAGAGCATCGGCGTCGGGCAACGGCGCCCCAGCAGTCCCTGGGTTTTGAGCGAATAGCGATTGAGCTCCACGCGCAGCGCTTCATCGGATGCGTCATGCATGCCCAGCCGCGAGGCCAGCACGTCGAGGTACATCTCCGGCACGCGCCCCTGATGCAGGGGATCCACCAGCAGACCGTGGACCACCGGCCCCAGACAGGCTACGGCCTTCAGCCGCTGCGGCTCCAGGTAACCGAGACGCACCGCGATATTGGCGCCAAAGCGGAAGCCGAAGGCGGCGACCCGGGTATGGTCAATCCACGGCACATTTTCCAGATGGCGCAGCGCGTGCTGATGCAGCAGGCTGGTGTCCTGATTCAGCGTCCATTTTGATGAGAAGCCGATGGAGGGCATATCAATGGTCAGCATGGCAATGCCGAGCGGTGAGAAGTAGTTTTCATACAGGTTGTAATAATCGGTCTGCAGCGAGTCCAGCCCCCCGCACATCAGCACCGTCGGAAACGGCCCCTCGCCTTTCGGCATATGCAAAAAGCCGGTTATCGGCGAGCCGCCAGGGATAGTAAACTCCAGCTCGCGCAGGGCGCCAGGCAGTCGCTGGGCGGCCTCTTCATACGCCCGGTTGGCTAAAGCCTGCGCCTGTTCCGCCAGCTCATCGCCTTTGATATGCGGATAAGCGGCAATGCTGTACAGGTTCGAAGCATGCAGCCAGTGGCGGCCGCTCAGCAAAGGATCGGCTTCCTGCCCGGCCTTTTGCTGCCACTGCATGGCTTCTTTCGCCCACTCAAAAATCCAGTTGCCGCCGCGATAGCCGATAACGGTATCGAACAGCTCGGGATCGGTTCGTTCGGCCTCGCTCATCACAATGCGCGCTTGCACATCGAGGATCTCCTGCGGGGTTACGCCGCGCCAGATCCACATTAAGCGATTGATCAGACGGTACCAGTGATCGACGTGATTGCCGCTCAGCGCTGACTGCATCGCCTGGGGTTTTCCGGCAGAAAACCGGCGCACCAGCGTAGAGGTTTCGGGATGTTTGAAGCGAGGTTTAAACAGCGTTTCGCTAAGGTTAGCCTGTGACATGTGCAGTCTCCGTCGTAGTGCCACTCCGGATATTGTAACCTGCTAAAGGATAAAAAAAACCACGCCCGGCAAGCCGGGCGTGGTAAATAGCACTGTCCTGAAGAATTAACGACCTGCGATAGGCGGTACAAACACCACGCCCATATCCCACGGCTGTTCAATCCAGGTATCCTGCGGAATATCAACCACGTAATCATCCACCAGCGGACGGCCTGCCGGTTTGGCGAAAATGGTGACAAAGTGCGCTTTGGGATACATTTCGCGGATCGCCACAGCGGTCCCGCCGGTATCCACCAGATCGTCGATAACGATAAAGCCTTCGCCATCGCCTTCCGCACGTTTCAGCACTTTCAGCTCGCGCTGGTTATCATGGTCGTAGCTGGAGATGCATACGGTATCAACATGACGAATGCCCAGTTCACGCGCCAGTAACGCTCCCGGTACCAGTCCGCCGCGGCTAACGGCAATAATGCCTTTCCATTGCTCAACCGGCAGCAGACGGCTGGCCAGTTTGCGGGCGTGAATCTGCAACATGTCCCAGGTGACGACGTATTTTTCGCTCATGTGAAGTGTCCCAGCCTGTGTAATACGGCTTAAATAATGTTCGAGGGGGAAAATGGTTGCGCGAGATTATAGAGATCTGACGCACTAAAAACCAGTGTTAAGCGGTTTGCGCAACGCTTTTTGCGTTGTTTACACTACCTGCGGCGGTGGAAAGTGGTATTCTCAACCCCATCGCGCAAGCCCGGGCTTGTTGTGTATTTTAACGCTAACCCTCGTCCTGCAACCGCTGTATGCAGGAGTCTGTAAGGAGACTTACCGTGTCTGAACTGTCTCAACTATCCCCGCAGCCGCTTTGGGATATTTTTGCCAAGATTTGCTCCATCCCGCACCCGTCCTATCACGAAGAACAGCTCGCCGAGCACATTATGGGTTGGGCACAAGAAAAAGGCTTACACGCGGAACGCGACCAGGTTGGCAACATTCTGATTCGTAAAGGCGCGACTGCCGGTATGGAAAACCGTAAGCCGGTAGCGCTGCAGGCGCACCTCGATATGGTGCCGCAGAAAAATAACGACACCGTCCACGACTTCGCCAAAGATCCGATTCAGCCGTACATTGACGGCGAATGGGTGAAAGCGCGCGGCACCACGCTGGGCGCGGACAACGGTATCGGGATGGCGTCCGCGCTGGCGGTACTGGCCGACGACAGCGTCGCTCACGGCCCGCTGGAAGTGCTGCTGACCATGACCGAAGAAGCCGGCATGGACGGTGCCTTCGGTCTGCAGGCCAACTGGCTGCAGGCCGATATCCTGATCAACACCGACTCCGAAGAAGAAGGCGAAATCTACATGGGTTGCGCCGGCGGGATCGATTTCACCTCTAACCTGGCGCTGACCCGCGAAGCGATTCCGGCCGGGTTCCAGAGCTTTAAAGTCACCTTAAAAGGGCTGAAAGGCGGCCACTCCGGCGGTGATATTCACCTTGGTCTGGGTAACGCCAACAAGCTGCTGTCGCGCTTCCTCGCCGGCCACGCCGATGAGCTGGATCTGCGTCTGGTCGATTTCAACGGCGGCACGTTGCGCAACGCCATCCCGCGTGAAGCTTACGCTACTGTCGCCGTCGCCGCGGATAAAGCCGATGCGCTGAAAGCGCTGGTGAATACTTACCAGGCGCTGCTGAAAAACGAGCTGGAGGCCAAAGAGAAGAACCTGGTGGTGCTCGTGGAAGCGGTCGATAACGACAAAGCGGCGCTGACTCAGGCTTCCCGCGACACTTTCATCCGTCTGCTGAACGCCACGCCGAACGGGGTTATCCGCAACTCTGACGTGGCGAAAGGCGTAGTGGAAACTTCGCTGAACGTCGGCGTCGTCACCATGACCGATGACAACGTACAGATCCACTGCCTGATCCGCTCGCTGATCGACAGCGGCAAAGACTACGTGGTCAGCATGCTGGATTCTCTGGGTAAACTGGCGGGGGCGAAAACCGAAGCCAAAGGCGCTTACCCGGGCTGGCAGCCGGACGCCAATTCGCCAGTGATGCACCTGGTGCGCGAGACCTATCAGCGTCTGTTCAACAAGACGCCGAACATCCAGATCATCCACGCCGGTCTGGAATGCGGCCTGTTCAAAAAACCGTATCCGGAAATGGACATGGTCTCCATCGGGCCGACCATTACCGGTCCGCACTCTCCGGATGAACAGGTACATATCGAAAGCGTCGGCCAGTACTGGACGCTGCTGACCGAGCTGCTGAAAGCCATTCCGGCTAAATAAGCACTACCACCGGCGGCAGTCCGCTGCCGGTTTTTCATCCGCCTCACCTTAGCGACCCGCGCTTTCCATCCGGTAGTTAATAAACCACTCTCCGCGCGCCGCCACCCGCTGCTCAGCCACCACCTTAAAACCATGAGCCGTAAAACAGGGCTTTGCGGTAATGCTGGCGTCCACCGTCAGGATTTGCGCAGGATACTGAGCGCAGAGCGCCTCGATAAGCGCGCCGCCGATACCCTGCCGGCCATGATCCGGCGAGACGAAGAGCAAATCGATATGCGTCCCGATGACGGTGATAAAGCCAACCAGTTGATGCTCTACTTCCGCCACCAGCCCGATTGAATCAGCCAGCTTTTGCCGCCATCGCGTCTCATCCACCTGCGCCCAGGCCGCAATCTGCGCCGGGGTATAGTCCCGGCTGGCCGTTTCCCGCACCGCGCGCAGAAAGATCTGGCAGAGCAGTGGTAAATCGCTGTCGTGGTAAGGGCGAATGTGCATGGTTAAATCCCTAATAAAAGCTGCCTTTCCAGCTGCGGATCGAGCAGCGTTACGTGGAGCCCAACCAGACGCACGCCACGTCCGCCACGGCGCTCATCCCAGGCCTTGTGCGCGGTGGCAATCAGATCCGCTTTGTTCAGCCGCGGCCAGACGTGTTCCTGGGTGGTCAGCTGGAAGTCATTGAATTTCAGTTTAATCCCCTGACGGGCGATCAGCAGGTCCGGTTTAACCTTCGCCAGCCGGCGCTCCAGCTCCGGGTAGAGGTTTTCGATTATCGCTTCGCACTCCGGCCATTCGTGAATATCTTCCGCCAGGGTGCGCTCCACGCCCACCGACTTGCGCTGGCGGTCGTTATGGATTTCCCGCTCATCAATCCCGTGGCTGCGCTCCCACAAAATACGGCCAAATTTACCGAAGCGCTTAAGCAGCATGGCCAGATCGCTGTTCTGCACATCGCCACAGGTACGCAGGCCCATATTTTCCAGCTTCGCTGCCGATACCTTCCCGACGCCGGGTATTTTCGCCAGCGGCAGCGCCCGCACAAACTCAGCCACCTGATGGGGAGCGATAACGAACTGGCCGTTGGGTTTATTCATGTCAGAGGCGATTTTGGCAAGAAACTTTACCGGCGCGACCCCCGCCGAGGCGGTGAGGCGCAGCTCCCGTTCAATGGTTTCGCGGATCTCCTGGGCTATCAGGGTGGCCGACCCGTGACAATGCACGCTGTCGCTGACGTCAAGATAGGCTTCATCCAGCGACAGCGGCTCAATGCGCGAGGTGTAGCGGGAGAAAATTTCGCGGATATGGTTCGAGGCTTCTTTGTAGGCATCGAAGCGGCCGGGAAGCAGTGTGAGATGCGGGCACAGCTTGAGCGCTGTCGCCGTCGGCATAGCGCTGCGCACGCCAAACTTGCGCGCAGGATAGTTCGCGGTACTAATCACGCCACGCTGTACCCGACTGCCGCCTATTGCGAGGGGGATATCGCGCAACGCCGGGTTGTCGCGCATCTCCACCGCCGCAAAGAAACAGTCCATATCGACATGGATAATTTTACGCATCGTCAGACTCAACACTGTATACCCATACAGCATAGCAAAACTCGCTGCGAATTTGATGCTTTTTTTATTTCATCGGCTAAAAAAGCGGTCAAAACATAAAAATGCAATGAATTATGTTTATTTTCATAAAGTTAACCAATGAATCTGGAAGGTGTAATCATGAAGAAAATACTTACCGCACTTTGCCTGCTGGCCACCGCCGGCGCCTGGGCAGCCCCACAGCTGATTGCCCACCGCGGCGGCACCGGCGATGCGCCGGAAAATACCCTGCCAGCGATCAAGCTGGCGCTGGAGAATAACGCTGAGGCCATCTGGGTCACCGTGCAGTTAAGCCGCGACGGCGTGCCGGTGCTCTACCGGTCAAGCGATCTTTCCGCATTGACCAATAGCGAGGGCAAAGTTTCCAGTTTGACCGCCGCCGAGCTGGCGAAAGTCGATGCCGGCTGGAAATGGGGTGATGACAGCCACCCCTGGCGTGGCAAGCTGGCCACCATTCCCACGCTGCAAGCCGTTTTGCAGCAATGGCCGCACACGTTCTTCTACATCGACATTAAATCTCCTGATGCCGACCCGACCGTGATGGGCGAGCGCCTGCTTGCGGTGTTAAAAGCCACGCACAGCCTCAATCGCGTACGGGTCTATTCCACCGAAGACCGCTATATCGCCGCGCTGCCGCCGGCTATTCCCCGCTTCGTCACCCGTAGCGAAACCCGCACCAGGCTCGCCAGTATTTCGCTCAGCCATCAGTGCCAACCTGCCAGCCAGCGCGAAGGCGAACAGTGGTATGGGCTGGAGCTGAAGCGCAAGGTAGAGGTGGTGGAGAAATTCACCCTTGGAGAAGGGATCTCCCCGGCGACGCTCACCTGGGATAAAGAGGCGATGGATTGCTTCCGCTCGCAGGGCAAAGCGCACATTATCTTCTTCGGCATCAACAGTGCGGAAGATTACCGCACGGCGAAGGCGCTGGGCGCTGACGGCGTGATGGTTGATTCCCCGGCGCAGGCGAAAAGCTGGCAGTAAGGGCGCAAAGGGAGAAAAAAGGCCGCGAAAGCGGCCTCACATTGCTGGCATGTTGTTGCCGGGTGGCGGCTGGCGCCTTACCCGGCCTACAAAACCGAAGCAGCAGACCCGGCAAGCGCAGCGCCACCGGGCACGGAGCCGCTTTATGCCGGGTGGCGGCTGCTCCTGACCCGGCCTACAAAACCGAAGCAGCAGGCCCGGCAAGCGCAGCGCCTCCGGGCCAAAATGGCCAAAGATTACAAAATACGCCGCTGCTGGCGCTGCGCCTCGCGGGCGAGACGTTTCTTACGCGCGTCGCAGGGCTCAGGACAGTCGCAGACTTTCTCCAGCCCCAGCGAGGAGATCCCCCCGCAGCTGCCCTGAATGCTCTTGCGCTTCACCAGGTAGCCCAGCGACATCCCGAGGATCACCAACGCAAAAATCACAAAGGTTGCGACAAACACCGTCAGCATCGTCAGCCTCCAAAGTCGTCGAGCAGAATATTCTCGTCCTCGACGCCCAGATCCTTCAGCATCTTAATCACCGCGGCATTCATTACCGGCGGCCCGCACATGTAGAACTCGCAGTCTTCCGGCGCCGGGTGATCGCGCAGATAGTTCTCGTACAGAACGTTATGGATAAAGCCGGTATGCCCCGTCCAATTATCTTCCGGCAGCGGATCGGAGAGCGCGACGTGGAAGGTAAAGTTCGGGTTATCCCGCGCCAGCTGTTCAAACTCATCATCGTAGAACATCTCGCGCAGCGAGCGCGCTCCGTACCAGAAGCTGATTTTGCGTGTGCTGTGCAGGCGCTTGAGCTGGTCGAAAATATGCGAACGCATCGGCGCCATCCCGGCGCCGCCGCCGATAAACACCATCTCGGCGTCGGTTTCTTTGGCAAAGAACTCGCCGAACGGCCCGGAAATCGTCACCTTATCGCCCGGCTTCAGCGACCAGATATAGGACGACATGATCCCCGGCGGGGCATCCGGCACCTTCGGCGGCGGCGTCGCAATGCGCACGTTGAGCATAATGATACCCTTCTCTTCCGGATAGTTAGCCATCGAGTAGGCGCGCAGGGTCGGCTCTTTCACCTCAGAGACGTAGCGGAACAGGTTGAACTTGTCCCAGTCCGAGCGGTATTCATCCGGAACATCGAAGTCAGCATAGGCCACTTTATGCGGCGGGCATTCGATCTGAATATAGCCCCCCGCGCGGAACGGCACCACCTCCCCCTCCGGGATCCGCAGCTTGAGCTCTTTAATGAAAGTGGCTTTGTTATCATTGGAGATAACTTCGCACTCCCATTTTTTCACACCGAAGATTTCCTCCGGTAGCTCAATCTTCATGTTCTGCTTCACCGCGACCTGGCAAGCCAGACGGCAGCCGGCTTTTGCTTCACGTTTGGTAATATGCGAAAGCTCGGTCGGCAGGATATCGCCGCCGCCCTCTTTGATAGTCACCCGACACTGGCCGCAGGAGCCGCCGCCGCCGCAGGCGGAGGAGACAAAAATCCCGTTGCTCGACAGCGTGTTCAGCAGCTTATCCCCCGCCGGGGTACGGATCTGCTTATCCGCTTCGTTATTGATCTCAATAACCACGTCGCCCGCGTTCACCAGCTTTGAGCGCGCTGCCAGGATAAGCCCCGATAGCACCAGCACAATCAGCGTGAACATCACGACGCCAAGAATAATTTCCATACTTATTCGCCCTTATAGCTGCACGCCGGAGAAGGACATAAAGCCCAGCGCCATCAACCCGGTGGTGATAAAGGTGATCCCTAACCCGCGCAAGCCGGCAGGCACGTTGGCGTACTTCATCTTTTCGCGGATCCCCGCCATCGCCACAATCGCCAGCATCCAGCCGATGCCGGAGCCGAAGCCGTAGACGATGGATTCCGGGAAGTTGTAATCACGCTGCACCATGAACGACACACCGCCAAAAATCGCGCAGTTAACTGCAATCAGTGGCAGGAAGATCCCCAGCGCGTTGTATAGCGCCGGGAAGTACTTATCGAGGATCATCTCGAGGATCTGCACCAGCGCGGCGATCACCCCGATAAAGGTGATGAAGTTCAGGAAGCTGAGGTCCACCCCTTCCACCAGCGCGCCGTCGCGCAGCACCAGGTTATACACCAGGTTGTTGATCGGTACGGCAAGACCCAGCACCACCGTCACCGCAACGCCGAGGCCAAAGGCGGTGGAGACCTTTTTCGACACCGCGAGGAAGGTACACATCCCGAGGAAGAAGGCCAGCGCCATGTTTTCAACGAACACCGCGCGGACAAACAGGCTAATGTAATGAGCCATCATCGATTACTCCTTTTCCTGCTGTTCAGGCTTCCAGCTACGCAGAGCCCAAATCAGTAAACCGATAATGAAGAACGCGCTCGGCGCCAGCAGGAACAGGCCGTTCGGCTGATACCAGCCCCCGTTCTGCACCGTCTCCAGCACCGTGATACCGAACAGCTTGCCGCTGCCGATAAGCTCGCGCAGGAAGCCGACGATAATCAGGATCGCGCCGTAGCCGAGACCGTTGCCGATACCGTCCATAAAGCTGGCCAGCGGCGGCGACTTCATGGCGTAAGCTTCGGCGCGGCCCATCACGATGCAGTTGGTGATGATAAGCCCGACGAATACCGACAGCTGCTTGGAAGTCTCATAGGCGAAAGCCCGCAGTAGCTGATCCACCACGATAACCAGCGAGGCGATGATCGCCATCTGCACGATGATGCGCACGCTGTTGGGAATGTGGTGGCGGATCATCGAGATAAACATGCTGGAGAACGCCGTCACCAGGGTTACCGCAATGGTCATCACGAAGGCGGTTTCCAGTTTAGTGGTGACCGCCAGCGCGGAACAGACGCCCAGCACCTGCAGGGCGATGGGGTTATTGGCAATGAGCGGGCCCACCAGCACGCGCTTCACCTCTTTCATATCGCTCTGTTCAGCCATTGTTCAGCCCTCCTTCACGCACCTTTTTCAGGAACGGACCAAAGCCCAGTTCACCCATCCAGAAATCGAAGCTGTGCTGTACGCCATTTGACGTCAGCGTGGCGCCCGATAAGCCATCAACCGCATGCAGGTCACCAGCGCGCGCGCCGCCTTTGACCACTCTCAGCGCCGGCATGCCGTTGTCATCCAGCACCTGCTTGCCGACAAACTGCTGGCGCCAGTTCGGGTTCTCCACTTCGCCGCCCAGCCCCGGGGTCTCCCCCTGGTCATAGTAGGTAATGCCTTTCACCGTGCGGCCATCGACGTCCAGCGCTACGAAGGCGTACATCATCGACCACAGGCCATTGCCATAAATGGGCAACACCACCTGCTCAATCTTCTGCTGCGCGTCACGCACCAGGTAGATTTCCGCCAGGTTGCTGCGGCGTTTTATCCCGGCCGGATCCTGGCTGGCGTCCAGCACCATACTCTGTTGCGGATCCTTCAGCGCCTGGGCCTGATTGAATTTTGCCGGGTCTTTCTCCAGCAGCTCACCGGTCGCCAGATTCACCAGTCGCGGCGAAATGCGCGCCGCGAAGGTGTCGGCGACCGCATCAGCATCCATGCCGGGCTGCATCAGGCCGGACACCGCCAGGATATTACGCTGCTTATCCAGCGCCCGTTGCGCCTGCTGGCGGGATTTCAGCCCCACGGCCGAGCCCGCTACTACAATGGAGCAGACCAGACAAAGCACCAGCACCACCAGCAGCGTTTTGCCGATGCTATCGTTACTTTTCTTCTCAGCCACGCGACTTCCTCCGCTTAATATTGGCCTGCACCACCAGGTAGTCGAACAGCGGTGCGAAGAGGTTGGCGAAGAGGATCGCCAGCATCATCCCTTCCGGATAAGCCGGGTTCACCACGCGGATCAGCACGCACATCACGCCGATCAGCACGCCGTAACTCCATTTCCCTTTATCAGTAAACGAGGCGGATACCGGGTCCGTCGCCATAAACATCATGCCGAAGGCAAAGCCGCCGAGCACCAGATGCCAGTACCATGGCATAGCGAACATCGGGTTAGTGTCGGAGCCGATAACGTTAAACAGGGTGGCGGTGGCGATCATGCCGATCATTACCCCGGCGACGATGCGCCAGGACGCGACGCGGCTAAAGAGGATGATCGCGCCGCCGATCAGGATCATCAGCGTTGA
Organism: Klebsiella sp. 2-CIP_Kleb.; assembly: GCF_050378715.1. Lineage (NCBI taxonomy): Bacteria > Pseudomonadati > Pseudomonadota > Gammaproteobacteria > Enterobacterales > Enterobacteriaceae > Klebsiella > Klebsiella sp. 2-CIP_Kleb. The sequence goes on along the minus strand of NZ_JBNRLG010000002.1, from coordinate 20,909 downwards.
AACTTCGCCAATCGAGCCCGGAATATTGCCGAGGAAGGCGTCCATCCAGCTCACCGGGATGCCGGTAGCGACGTTCACCAGCGCTTCACCGCCGCCGCTGGCCCACTGAGAGAGCGGCGTCGCGCCGGAGAAACCGTCCGCTGCCGTCCACACCAGGTCGCCGGAGATCTGCGCCGGATAGGCGAAGAACAGGAACGCGCGCCCCGCCAGCGCCGGGTTGAGGAAGTTGCGCCCGGTGCCGCCGAAAATCTCCTTAGCGATCACCACCCCGAAGGAGATCCCCAGCGCCGCCTGCCACAGCGGCAGCGTGGGCGGGACGATCAGCGCAAACAGAATCGAGGTGACAAAGAAGCCTTCGTTGATCTCATGTTTACGCACGATAGCGAACAGCACTTCCCAGAAGCCGCCGACGATAAAGACGGTGATATAGATAGGCAGGAAGAAGACCGCGCCTAAGGTCATCATGCTCAGCCAGCCGGCGTCGGCGCTGAAGCTCACCCCTAACCACTGGGCGACGCTGTAGTGCCAGTTGTTGGCGATCGCCTGCTGCAGTTGTTCGGCGCCGTAAAGCTTATGCAGCGCCGGAATGGTCTGCAGCCCAACGTTGTACATGCCCCAGAACATTGCCGGGAATACGGCAAACCACACGAGGATCATCATCCGCTTGAGGTCGATGGCGTCGCGCACGTGCGCCGCGCCGCGGGTGACCTGGCCTGGAGTGTAGAAGATGGTCGCCGCCGCCTCATACAGCGGGTAATATTTTTCCAGCTTGCCGCCGTGCGTGAAATGCGGCTCAAGTTTTTCAATCAGATGCTTTAAGCCCATCTCTTATCCTTCCTGCTCAATCCGGGTTAATACGCTGCGCAGCGCCGGGCCATATTCATACTTCCCGGGGCAGACGTAGGTGCAGAGCGCCAGATCTTCTTCATCCAGCTCCAGACAGCCCAGCGCCTGAGCGCTGTCGGTGTCCCCGGCCAGCAGATCGCGCAGCAGTATGGTCGGCAGGATATCCAGCGGCATCACCCGTTCGTAGTTGCCGATCGGCACCATCGCCCGCTCGCCGCCGTGGGTATCGGTGGAGAAATGAAAGCGCTTGCGCTTGAAGAAATGGCCTAGCGTAGTGCGGGTAATCGAGAACTTCTCTTTGCCCGGCATCACCCAGCCAAACAGCTCTTTTTCCCGACCTTCGCGAACCACGCTCACCTGCAGATGGAAACGCCCGAGGAAGGCGTGGGGGCCGTGGGCGCGGGTACCGCTAAGTACCGAGCCGGAAATGACGCGGTTTTCCCCCTCCTGTAGCTCGCCAGCCAGCAGATCGTCCAGGCTGGCGCCGAGCGTCGTTTTAACCAGCCGCGGCGACTTCACCTGCGGGCCGCCGAGCGCAATCACCCGCTCGCAGTTCAACTCACCTTCAAGGAAAAGCTTACCAATGGCGATCGCGTCCTGATAATTGAGGTGCCAGACCTGCTTATTCAGGCTCACCGGCTCCAGAAAGTGAATATGCGTTCCCGGCAGCCCCGCCGGGTGCGGCCCGGTGAACTGGTTAAAACAGACCTGGCCGGCTGGATGACCGCCCAGCTTGCCGCCGCTGGGCTGGCTGACGTGGACTTTCCCGTCGGTCAGACGCGTCAGCACGGTAAGGCCGGCGTCGAAAGCGGCCCGTTCGGCCAGAATAATCGGCTGCGGCTCCGCCGCCAGCGGATTGGTATCCATGGCGTTAACAAAGATAGCAGCCGGCACGCTGCCCGGGCGCGGTGTTTTACTGAATGGCCGGGTGCGCAGCGCCGTCCACAGGCCCGACGCCAACAGCTGCTGCTGCACGGTGTCGCGCGGCAGTTCAGCCAGCGCGTCCGCGGCGTAACGGGTAAACGCCACCGCGTCATTGCCCTCGATATCAATCACCACCGACTGCAACACGCGCCGTTCACCGCGGTGGATCGCGCTGACGACCCCGCTCGCCGGGGCGGTAAAGCAGACGCCGGGGATCTTTTTATCTTCGAACAGGATCTGACCTTTTTTGACCCGATCGCCTTCTTTGACCGCCATGGCGGGACGCATGCCGACGTACTCTTCGCCGAGTAGCGCGACGCGCTTCACCGCTGGCGCGGAAGAAATCTGCTGTAATGGCATGCCAGCTATGGGCAAATCCAGCCCTTTCGTGATTTTAATCATATCGTTAGCAGGTATCCGTAACCTCAACCCCGACGCACGCCGGGGCCAGCTTATTGACAGAATGGTAGAGAAGAAAGGGCAAAACGGCGCCAGTAGCGCTCAGGACGGAAGAGAAGCATCCTTTCTTACTCTGGTGATGAACCGGCGCAAGTGTAACATTTCGTGAGCGGCGGCTGTAGCGCAAGGGGCGATAAGTGCTTCTAAAATGCGAGCTATTGCGCAAAGTTCTCACTGTGTTTTCGTCGCCGTCAGGGTATAAAGTGAGGCGGAATTGTAAACACCGCCACGTCGCCCTTGCGAAAAAATGCCGTGATGCTAATGTGAGCGCTCTAAATCCAGAAAACTCTGATTTCGGGTCTCTCTTGCCGTCCTGGCAATGTGGCTATTTTGTTTTATCAAGGAACAAGCAGTATGCGCAAAATCGCATTATTTATTGCGATGCTTCTGCTGCCGTGCGTGTCATTTGCCGGGCTGCTCAGCAGCAACAGCCCGACGACGCCGGTTAGCAAAGAATATAAGCAGCAATTAATGGGTTCACCGGTTTACATTGAGATCTTTAAAGAAGAGCGCATGCTCGACCTTTACGTCAAAATGGGTGAGACCTACCAGCTCCTCGACAGCTATCGGATCTGCAACTACTCCGGTGGCCTGGGCCCGAAACAGCGCCAGGGCGATTTCAAGAGCCCGGAAGGGTTCTATAACGTCACCCGCAGCCAGCTCAAACCCGACAGCCGCTTCTATAAAGCGATTAATATCGGCTTCCCGAACGCCTACGATCGCGCCCATGGTTATGAAGGGAAATACCTGATGATCCACGGCGACTGCGTCTCTATCGGCTGCTACGCCATGACCGACCGCGGGATCGATGAGATCTTCCAGTTCGTGACCGGCGCCTTAGTCTTCGGTCAGCCAAGCGTGCAGGTGAGTATCTATCCGTTCCGCATGACCAACGCCAATATGGAACGCCACAAATACTCCTACTATGCGGATTTCTGGAAACAGCTAAAGCCTGGCTATGATTATTTCCAGCAGACCCACAAACCGCCGATCGTATCAGTGACCGACGGCCGCTATGTGGTGAGCAAGCCGCTCAGCCACGAGGTTGTCCAGCCGCAGCTGGCCTCAAACTATACGCTCCCCGAGACAAAATAACGCCCACTCGCCTGGCATGATCTTATGCCAGGTCTCATTGGCCGTCAGCGGCTGCGTGGCGATAACCGTGACCACATCGTTGGGTGTGGTCTCGCGTTGAAAGTCGATCTCCACATCCTGGTCCAGCAGTTTTGCCACGCCGAACGGCGCCCGCCGGGTGATCCAGTGCAGGTTGGTCGAGCAGAACGCCATCACATAGCGTCCGTCCGACAGCAGCATGTTGAACACCCCTTTCTCACGCAGCTCCCCCGCCAGGGTGGCGATATACTTAAATACGCCCAGCATATTGCCCGGCGTACGCGGGTAGCGCTCGGTTAAGCGGTGCAGCAGCCAGCAGAAGGCCTTTTCACTGTCGGTTTCACCTACCGGGTGGAAATTGCCGGTTTTCAGCGATTTATAGCCTTTGAGCTGCCCGTTGTGCGCGTAGGTCCAGTTGCGCCCCCACAGCTCGCGGGTGAACGGATGCGTATTCTCCAGGGCCACCATCCCGCGGTTGGCCTGACGGATATGCGCGACGACGGAACAGGACTTAATCGGGTAATCCTGGACCAGTTTCGCGATCGGCGACTGAAAGCTCGGCTGCGGATCTTTGAATGTGCGACAGCCTTTGCCTTCATAGAAGGTGATGCCCCAGCCGTCTTTATGCGGCCCCGTCCCGCCTCCGCGCTGTACCAGCCCGGTAAAGCTAAAACAGATATCTGTTGGCACATTGGCGCTCATCCCGAGCAGTTCGCACATAGATCACCTCACCATCACAAATCACGACGGCGCCAAAGCGAGGCCGCCGTCAACAGTACACACTCACCTGCCTGTTAGCCTTTCGCCATCTCTTTTTCGATCAGCATAATCAGGATATGGATCACTTTGATGTGGATCTCCTGAATGCGGTCGGCGTAGCCAAAGTGCGGCACGCGAATTTCAACATCGGCGCTCCCGGCCATCTTACCGCCGTCTTTACCGGTCAGGGTGATCACTTTCATCCCCTGCACCCGCGCGGCTTCTATGGCCTTGATAACGTTGCCGGAGTTGCCGGAGGTGGAGATGCCAAGCAGCACATCGCCCGCGCGGCCGACGGATTCAACGTAGCGGGAGAATACATACTCATAGCCAAAATCATTGCTCACGCAGGAGAGATGGCTGACGTCGGAGATCGCAATGGCCGGATAACCCGGGCGGTTTTCGCGATAACGTCCGGTCAGCTCTTCCGCAAAATGCATCGCATCGCAATGGGAACCGCCGTTACCGCAGGACAGCACTTTACCACCCGCCTTAAAGCTATCCGCCAGCAGGACAGCGGCACGCTGGATAGCATGGATATTGGCTTCGTCCTGCAGAAAGTTAGCCAGCGTTTCCGCGGCTTCGTTCAGTTCGTTACGAATAAGATCCTGGTACATGAGGATAATCCTTCAGTATGAGTGGAATAACCCTGGCAGTGTACCGGATAGCCGCCGAAGCGAGAAGCAGCAGGCAGCGTTATCCCCCGCCCTTTTGATTTTATGTGCCGCTTTTGCATACAACAATGTGAGCAAGGTTGTAATTATTTTGTAAACACATTGCTAAATAAAAAAGCATGCACTACAACCAATACATCACAAGTGGTCAGACCTCCTACAAGCACAGGGAGCATTTCTCTATGATGATTTTGAGTATTGTTGCAACCGTTGTTTTACTCGGTGCGCTCTTCTATCACCGGGTCAGCCTGCTGCTCAGCAGCGTGATCTTGCTCGCCTGGACCGCAGCGCTCGGCGCGGCCGGTCTGTGGAATATCTGGCTGCTGCTGCCGCTGGCGATCATTCTGTTGCCGTTTAACTTTGCGCCTATGCGTAAATCCATGATTTCCGCACCGGCGTTTCGCGCTTTCCGCAAGGTGATGCCGCCGATGTCGCGTACTGAAAAAGAAGCCATCGACGCCGGGACCACCTGGTGGGAAGGGGATCTGTTTCGCGGCAACCCTGACTGGCACAAGCTGCATAACTATCCGCAGCCGCGTCTGACCGCCGAAGAGCAAGCCTTCCTCGACGGCCCGGTGGAAGAAGCCTGCCGGATGGCCAACGACTTCGCCATCACCCACGAAATGGCCGATCTGCCGCCGGAGCTGTGGGCGTATCTGAAAGAGCATCGCTTCTTCGCGATGATCATTAAGAAAGAGTATGGCGGGCTTGAATTCTCCGCTTATGCCCAGTCGCGGGTGCTGCAGAAGCTCTCTGGCGTCTCCGGCATTCTGGCGATCACCGTCGGCGTCCCGAACTCACTGGGGCCGGGCGAGCTGCTGCAGCATTACGGTACCGAAGAGCAGAAAAACCATTATCTGCCGCGTCTGGCGCGCGGGCAGGAGATCCCCTGCTTCGCTCTCACTAGCCCGGAAGCGGGCTCTGACGCCGGCGCCATTCCGGATACCGGCGTGGTCTGCATGGGTGACTGGCTGGGCCAGCAGGTGCTGGGTATGCGCCTGACATGGAACAAACGCTACATTACGCTGGCGCCTATCGCCACCGTGCTGGGACTGGCGTTTAAACTTTCTGACCCGGATCGTCTGCTGGGGGGAGAAGAAGAGCTGGGCATCACCTGCGCGCTGATCCCGACCTCCACCCCGGGCGTGGAAATTGGCCGTCGTCACTTCCCGCTTAACGTCCCTTTCCAGAACGGCCCAACCCGCGGCAAAGATATCTTCGTGCCGATCGATTACATCATTGGTGGGCCGGGGATGGCCGGTCAGGGCTGGCGCATGCTGGTTGAATGTCTGTCGGTGGGACGCGGTATTACTCTGCCGTCCAACTCCACCGGCGGCCTGAAATCGGTGGCTATGGCGACCGGGGCTTACGCCCATATTCGCCGCCAGTTCAAAATCTCGATCGGTAAAATGGAAGGGATTGAAGAGGCGCTGGCGCGCATTGCCGGTAATGCTTATGTAATGGACGCTGCGGCGTCGCTTATCACCTACGGCATTATGCTCGGCGAGAAACCGGCGGTGCTCTCCGCGATCGTGAAATATCACTGCACCCACCGCGGCCAGCGCTCCATTATCGACGCAATGGATATTACCGGCGGGAAAGGCATTATGCTGGGCGAAGGCAACTTCCTCGCCCGGGCCTATCAGGGCGCGCCTATCGCCATCACCGTGGAAGGGGCGAACATTCTGACCCGCAGCATGATGATCTTCGGTCAGGGTGCGATCCGCTGCCATCCGTACGTGCTGGAGGAGATGGCCGCCGCGCAGAACAACGACCTGAACGCCTATGACAAGCTGCTGTTCAAACATATCGGCCATGTCGGCAGCAACAAAGTACGGAGTTTCTGGTTGGGCCTGACCGGCGGACGCACCAGCAGCGCGCCGACCCGCGACGTCACCCGCCGCTACTATCAGCAAATGAACCGCCTGAGCGCGAACCTGGCGCTGCTGTCAGACGTCTCGATGGCGGTGCTGGGGGGCAGTCTCAAGCGTCGCGAACGTATCTCCGCGCGTCTGGGGGATGTGTTAAGCCAGCTGTACCTGGCCTCGGCGGTGCTGAAACGCTATGACGATGAAGGACGCAACGAAGCCGATCTGCCGCTGGTTCACTGGGGGGTGCAGGATGCGCTGCATCAGGCCGAGCAGGCCATCGACGATCTGCTGAAAAACTTCCCCAACCGTCTGGTGGCTGGCGCAATGCGGCTGGTCATCTTCCCGACCGGGCGTCATCATCATGCGCCGTCGGATAAGCTGGACCATAAAGTCGCTAAAATTCTGCAGGTGCCCAGCGCCACCCGCTCCCGCATCGGTCGCGGTCAGTACCTGACGCCGAGCGAGCATAACCCGGTCGGCCTGCTGGAAGAGGCCCTGCTGGAAGTGATGGCGGCCGATCCTATCCACCAGCGGATCTGCAAAGAGTTGGGTAAAAACCTACCGTTCACCCGTCTGGATGAGCTGGCACACAACGCGCTGGCCAAAGGATTAATAAATCAGGAAGAAGCCGCTATTCTGACCCGCGCAGAGCACAGTCGCTTACGCAGCATTAACGTCGACGACTTTGCGCCAGAGGAGCTGGCGACAAAGCCGGTAAAGCTGCCGGAAAAAGTTCGCAACGTTGAAGCCGCATAATAAAACAATCACCACATCACAGGCCGGGCGGGGAATTTTCCCCGCCTTTTTTTCGTCCCCCCCTCCTCCGTGGCTTCTGTCAGTAGCATTTTTTTAACAAAATATTCCGCGGACCGCCGCGAGGCTGATAAGGTGTTACAGTTAACCTAACCCCCTCATGAGAATGGAGTTGACCATTGTGCCTGGCCTGAAAATTACGCTGTTGCAACAACCGCTGGTCTGGATGGACGGCCCTGCTAACCTGCGCCATTTTGATCGCCAACTGGAAGGGATTGTCGGGCGCGATATCATTGTTTTACCTGAGATGTTTACCACCGGCTTTGCGATGGAAGCGGCAAAACAGTCTTTACCCGAGGCCGAGGTGGTGGCGTGGATGCATGCCCGGGCGGCGCAAACCCAGGCGTTGATCGCCGGCAGCGCCGCGCTGCAAACTGAGCGCGGGGCCGTTAACCGCTTCCTGCTGGTCGAGCCTGACGGCACGGTTCATCATTATGATAAACGGCACCTGTTTCGTATGGCGGATGAACACCATCACTATGAGGCCGGGGACAAGCGCGTGGTCTTTGAATGGCGCGGATGGCGGATCCTGCCGCTGGTCTGTTACGACCTGCGCTTCCCGGTATGGTCGCGTAACCTTAACGATTATGATCTGGCGCTGTATGTGGCGAACTGGCCGGCGCCGCGCTCGCTGCACTGGCAGTCGCTGTTGGTCGCCCGCGCGATTGAGAACCAGGCCTACGTCGCCGGCTGTAACCGGGTCGGCACCGACGGCAACGGTCATCATTACCGCGGTGATAGCCGGGTTATCAGTCCCCAGGGGGAGATTGTCGCCACCGCCGATCCGCATCAGGCCACTCGTCTTGACGCCGAACTGTCGCTGAGCGCCCTCCAGGAATATCGTGAAAAATTCCCCGCCTGGCGCGATGCCGATCCTTTTACTCTGGATTAATCCCCCTCCGCTTTCTTCCCCCCTTCTGCGGGAAAAGAAAGCGGAAATTCCTCTTGCAGCGCCCAACAGAATATTTACAGGGCGCCTTTCATTTCTGTTCTACACTCATTAAAAGACCCCACAACCAAACGGGCGGAGATCATTTTCAATTCACTTCTGCTTTGTAAATCATGAGTTTTCTATTGCCAGCTTGTTTTGTTGAACCCGGCTGAGCGTTGGCGTATGAATATTTAATGAGCGTAATGGAAAATGGATAATAATAATCTTCAGTTAATAGAAAAACGGCTGGTCACCCGCTTTCTCGATATGTTTATTCGGTTCGGTCTTATTCTGGCGCTGGCCTCATTCTGTTTTACCGTCTTTTCTCCCTTCGTCAATATGATGCTCTGGGCGTTGATTCTGGCCGTGGCGCTCTATCCTTTACATCAGTATTTTGCCAGACTGTTAGCGGGAAAACAGGGACTGGCGTCGGTGGCGCTGGTGCTGTTAGGTATTTTACTGATTGTTATCCCCACGGTGCTGATGATCACCTCGCTGGCGGAAAGCGCCAGCGCCATGATTGACAAGATGGGTAGCCAGAGCTTTACCATTCCCCCGCCCTCTTCACGAATTGCCTCTTTACCGATCGTTGGCGAGCGGCTTAGCGCCCTGTGGATGCGGGCTTCCGTGGATCTCCCGGGACTGCTCAGCAATTACCGTTCGCAAATCGGCGATATTGCCAAACAGTTCCTCAGCATATTAGCCAGCATGGGCGGCGGACTGATTGGCTTTATTATTTCGTTTATCGTCTCGGGCATTATGATGGCCTGGGGCGCAGCGGGCGCCATCAGCGCCCAGCGTATTGCCATCCGTATTACCGATGAAAATAAAGGCGTGACCCTCACCCGCCTGTGTACCAGCACCATCCGCGCGGTCGCCCAGGGCGTCATCGGGGTGGCATTGATCCAGGCGCTGCTGGTCGGTGTGATCATGCTGATGGCCAGCATTCCCGCCGTCGGGATCTTCTTTATACTTGCCCTGATCCTCGGCATTGCCCAGGTGCCGGTGATCCTGGTGACGGCCCCGGCCATCGCACTGATGTGGAGTCTCGGCACCCACAGTACCGGAATGGATATCTTCTACACCATCCTGCTGATCGTCGCCGGTATGGCCGATAACGTCCTCAAACCTCTGCTGCTGGGGCGCGGAGTCGATGCGCCAATGCCGGTGGTGCTGCTGGGCGCCCTCGGTGGAATGGCCTCTAACGGCATTCTCGGTATGTTCCTCGGCGCCACCCTGCTAGCCATCGGCTACCGAATCTTCATGACCTGGGTAAATGAAGGGCAACCCGCCCTGCCGCAGGATAAATAACCGCAGGGGAGCGTTACGCTCCCTTATTTCATTCCATAAACATTCGTACCGCGCACCAGACCAGCAGCAGCGCCAGCAGCAGATTTAACCCTCTTCCATGGCGTTCGAACACCGGCTGAAACAGATGACCGGCCAGCGCCCAGCAAAGATTGCCGGCAACGCCTATTACTGATAGCAACAGGCTTATCATCACCAGCCAGAATGGCTCGCGAGTCACCGGCAGAACAAAGGTCGACAGGGCCGTGATGCCGTACAGGATAATTTTTACATTCACAAACTGCAGCCCCAGGCTGGCCCAGAAGCTGACAGGCCGCTCCTCCTGCCCACCGCTGGCCGGGTCGCTGCGCGCAATGTGCCAGGCCAGCCACAGGATATACCCCGCGCCGACCCAGCGTAGCAGGGAGGTTATCCCCTCATCCAGGGTAACGAGAGTGAACGTCAGCCCGGCACAAATCAGCATGATGATCACAAACCCCAGGCTCATGCCGGCCAGAACCCGCATGCTCCGTCGAAAGCCGTGCGCGGTGACGCTGCTCAGCGCCAGAATATTATTCGGCCCGGGCGTCAGGGCGGTGATCAGGGTGTAAGTTAAAAAGGCGCTAATCAGGGTAGGTGTCACGTGTTTTCTCCTCTTGACTGGCAGACAGTACCCGAAGCTGATAATTTAAAAAAATGAATGTTTTTTCATTCTGAATTCGAGAATGTCGATATAAAGAGGAAATATGGATCTGCGACGCTTTATCACTTTCAAAACGGTTGTCGAAGAAGGATCCTTTCTGCGCGCCTCGCAGAAACTGTGCTGCACCCAGTCCACCGTAACCTTTCATATCCAGCAGCTTGAGCAGGAGCTTGCTATCCCGCTGTTTGAGAAAATTGGCCGGCGGATGTGTCTCACCGCCGCGGGTAAGAATGTCCTGCCGCACGTCTACGATCTGACCAAAGTGATGGCGTCGATTCGCCAGGCGGCGCGCCAGGACGATGAACCCGGCGGCGAACTTCGCGTCGCCACTGGTGAAACCCTGCTGGCGTACAAAATGCCGCCGGTGCTGCAGCGTTTTAAGCAACGCGCCCCGAAGGTCCGCCTGTCACTGCAGTCGCTCAATTGCTACAGCATCCGTGATGCGCTGCTCGCTGACGAAGTCGACCTGGGGGTGTTTTACCGGGTTGGCAACGATGATGCACTCACCATGATGGAACTTGGCCCGCAGCCGCTGGCGCTGGTCGCGTCAGTCGATCAGGCGCCGGTCGACTTCCTGCGCCCGCGGCAGCATATCCCATTGAGCTTTATCATCAACGAGCCCCAGTGCGTGTTCCGGCAGATTTTTGAAAGTACCCTGCGCCAGCGCGGCATTACCATGGAGAACACCATCGAACTGTGGAGTATTGAAAGCATCAAACAGTGCGTGGCGGGCAATCTGGGGGTGAGCTTCCTGCCGCGCTTTGCGGTAGAGGAGGAACTCAAACGCGGGACGCTGGTCGAGCTGCCGTTCAGCGAGACGCCGCTGACGATCCATGCGCTCTGCGCCCATCACGCCGGGAAAGCAATCAGTCCTGCGATGCGGGTATTCATGCAGTGTATGCAGGAGGAACAAGAGGCGCGCTGAAATTCGGCGACGAAAACGACGAAAGCCTGAATCATTGCTGATTCAGGCTTTCTGAATAGTGGCGGAACGGACGGGACTCGAACCCGCGACCCCCTGCGTGACAGGCAGGTATTCTAACCGACTGAACTACCGCTCCGCGTTGTTGTTCCGTTGGGAACGAGGCGAATATTACGGATTCCCCTCTACCCCGTCAACGCTTTTTCTACCGTTTTGAATCGTTTGCTGCAAAAATCGCCCAACCGCCTACTTTTAATCCATTTTAGTGGTTATCAGGCACGCCACAGGCAGCTTCCGCCTTTCTTTTGTACCAGATCGAGGCGGGATTCATGGTTCACCAGTTCTTCATCAGAGGCATAAACTACCCGTAACTGGCTGGCGGCGCGGACGACGCGCTGAATGCCCATCTCTCCCGCCTGCTGCTGGCTTTCGCCTTCCATAGAGAACGCCATCGAAGTCTGGCCGCCGGTCATCATCAAATAGACATCGGCAAGGATCTGGGCATCGAGTAATGCCCCGTGCAGCGTACGCTTGCTGTTATCTATTTCGTAGCGCGAACATAACGCATCCAGACTGTTGCGCTTGCCGGGGAACATTTTCCGCGCCAGTGCCAGACTGTCGGTGATTTTACAAAAGGTCTCGGTTTTTCCGATGCCGCGGTTCAGCTTACCGAACTCATAATCCATAAAGCCGATATCGAACGAGGCGTTATGGATCACCAGCTCCGCGCCGCGGATGTAATCCATAAACTCATCAGCCACATCGGCAAAGGTGGGTTTATCCAGCAGGAATTCATCGGCGATCCCGTGCACGCCGAACGCCTCCGGATCCACCAGCCGATCGGGCTTCAGATAGACGTGGAAATTGTTACCGGTCAGGCGGCGGTTGATCACCTCCACGGCGCCGATCTCAATGATCTTGTGTCCTTCGTAGTGCGCCCCGATCTGGTTCATACCGGTGGTTTCGGTATCGAGAACAATCTGGCGCGTAATTGCAGTGCTCATAGCGGTCATTTATGTCAGACTTATCGTTTACAAATCGATTTCAATTACAGGAAGTCTACCAGAGATGCTCAAACAGGTAGAAATTTTCACCGACGGCTCTTGCCTGGGAAATCCAGGACCCGGCGGTTACGGCGCCATCATGCGCTACCGCCAGCACGAAAAGACCTTCAGCGCCGGCTACCGTCTGACCACCAATAACCGCATGGAACTGATGGCGGCGATCGTCGCTCTCGAAGCGTTAAAAGAGCATTGCGAAGTGGTGCTCAGCACCGACAGCCAGTATGTCCGCCAGGGGATCACCCAGTGGATCCACAACTGGAAAAAGCGCGGCTGGAAAACGGCAGAGAAAAAACCGGTAAAGAATGTCGACCTCTGGCAGCGGCTGGACGCCGCGCTTGGCCAGCATAAGATCAAATGGGAGTGGGTGAAGGGCCACGCCGGCCATCCAGAAAACGAACGCTGCGACGAGCTGGCCCGCGCGGCGGCCTCCCATCCCACTCAGGACGACATCGGCTACCAGCCGGAGAGCTAATTTTGCCCCTTGCGCCACTGCCGGGTGGCGCCTACTGCTGGCCGCAGCTGGGTTTTCGCTTTCCCTGACTTCATCGGATTAAGGGTGAGCGGAATGGTCCGTTTGCGGGCGACAATCAATTGCAAACAGCCCAGCGCCGGCAGATGGGTGCTCAGCAGTTTGCCGCCATGCCGCGACCAGGGTAAAACCTGATAACGCCCATAATGCAGCACTTCAAAGTTGAGCAGCGACAGCCAGTCCAGCTGGCGCATCAGCGTAAACATACGGCTGTTGTACGGCGTGCCTTTGCGCAGGACCGGCACCAGTTTACGCAACCCCATCAGGCTCACCGGATTAAACCCGGTCAGGATCATCCAGCCATCATCGATCAGGACGCGATCGGCCTCCCGCAGCAGGCGATGCGGATCGCTGCACCACGGCAGGGTATGCGCCAGCAGGCAGGCGTCGACGGACTTTTCGGCAAAGGGCAAATGCAGCGGGTCGGCCCGGACCTGCATTGGGTTTCCCGCCAGCGAGACATTCACCTGGTGCGAGATGGCGCAAGCTTCGGTATTGATTTCCGCGCTCAGATTGCCAATCTTAAGCAGATGAAAGCCATATAATTTAGCCAGCCATGGCTTCATCTGCTGTTCAAGCGTTTCGCGATAGTATTCGCCCCACGGCATACTGGACCAATGCTCAGGCGCTGTCACTGTATGAGGTATCCTTGCCGGCTTCATTGCCACCTTCCGCTACGCTTTAGAGGTAATTTATGAATCTTATCAGTATTCCCGCGTTTCAGGACAACTACATCTGGGTTCTCATTGAGAATCACGGCCGCTGCATCATCGTTGATCCGGGCGAGGCCGCGCCGGTTCTGGCGGCAATCGAGGAAAACCAGTGGCAGCCCGAGGCCATTTTACTGACCCATCACCATCAGGATCACGTCGGCGGCGTAAAACAATTACGTGAAAAATTCCCCTCTCTGGTGGTTTACGGGCCGGCAGAAACCCAGGATAAGGGGGTTACTCAGGTAGTAGACGATGGCGATCGGTTGTCAATTCTGGGTCACGATTTTTCCATTTTCTCCACGCCAGGTCACACATTAGGACATATCTGTTACTACAGCGAACCTTATCTGTTTTGCGGCGACACAATGTTCTCCGGCGGCTGCGGAAGGCTGTTCGAAGGCACCGCAGAGCAAATGTATCAATCATTTATGAAAATTAACGCCCTTCCTGCAGAAACCATTATATGTTGCGCACATGAATATACGTTAGCGAATATGAAGTTTGCGTTAAGTATCCTGCCTGATGATAGGGACATAAACGATTACTATCATAAAGTTAATGAGTTACGTGCAAAAAAACAAAAGACACTACCCGTAATTCTGAAAAACGAGCGGCGTATAAATTTATTTTTACGCGTAAATGATGTTGATTTAATTGATAAAATTAACAAAGAAACAAAATTGCAACACTCTGTGGCGCGATTTGCGTGGTTAAGGTCAAAGAAAGACGAATTCTGACATTTAATTCTTGTCATCAGCTAACTTCGCCGTTATCCTTGGTCGTCTTTTAAGCAACTATTGACACACACATGAAGGCACGAGCGATATTATTCGCCTCTGTCCTGCTGGTGGGGTGCCAGGCGTCTAAGCACGATGGCACCGTCGAACAGCGAGCACAGAGCCTTTCTGCGGCTGGTCAAGGGGAAGCAGGCAAGTTCACAAGTCAAGCGCGCTGGTTAGATGATGGAACCTTCTACGCGCAAGACCAGGATCTGTGGACTTCCATAGGCGACGAGCTAAAGATGGGAATACCGGATAACCCCCGGATTCGCGAGCAAAAACAGAAGTACTTAAGAAATAAGAGCTATCTCCACGATGTAACTTTACGGGCAGAGCCGTATATGTACTGGATAGCCGGGCAGGTTAAGAAACGTAACATGCCAATGGAACTGGTATTACTACCCATAGTGGAGAGCGCTTTTGACCCACACGCGACGTCTGGCGCCAATGCCGCAGGCATCTGGCAGATCATTCCGAGCACAGGGCGCAATTATGGTTTAAAACAGACCCGCAGTTACGATGCGCGTCGTGACGTTGTCGCATCGACAACCGCGGCGCTGGACATGATGCAACGTCTGAACAAAATGTTCGACGGCGACTGGTTGTTAACGGTCGCGGCATATAACAGCGGCGAAGGTCGGGTCATGAAGGCAGTGAAAGCGAACCGTTCGCGTGGCAAACCCACCGATTTCTGGTCGCTGTCTCTGCCGCATGAAACGAAAGTCTATGTACCGAAAATGCTGGCGTTGAGCGACATCCTCAAAAACAGCAAACGTTACGGCGTAAAGTTGCCTACGGCTGATGAAAGCCGTGCGCTGGCGCGCGTTCGCCTCGACAGTCCGGTTGAGATTTCTCAGCTCGCGGATATGGCCGGTATGCCGGTCAGCAAGCTGAAGACCTTCAACGCCGGCGTAAAGGGGTCAACGCTGGGCGCTAGCGGGCCAAAGTATGTCATGGTGCCGCAGAAGCACGCAGCCCAACTGCGTGAATCGCTGGCCTCTGGCGACATTGCCGCCGTGCAGCCAACGCAGCTCGCGGACAATACGCCGCTGACCAGCCGAAGCTATAAGGTACGCTCTGGCGACACGATTTCCGGGATTGCTTCCCGTCTCGGCGTCACGACCCGGGATTTGCAGCAGTGGAACAATCTGCGCGGTTCAGGGTTAAAAGTCGGGCAGAGTCTGGTTGTCGGCGCAGGCAGCAGCGCACAGCGCCTGGCGAACAACAGCGATAGCATCACCTATCGCGTTCGCAAAGGTGATTCGCTGTCTAGCATCGCCAAACGTCACGGTGTTAATATTCGCGACGTGATGCGCTGGAACAGCGATACCGACAATCTGCGGCCTGGCGATCAGCTAACCCTGTTTGTGAAAAACAGCGATCGACCAGAGTCCTGATACGTCAGGGTTCGATAAAAAGGCACCGACTTCCCCCGGTGCCTTTTTTGTTGTCCGTATTAAACCGCTTTATGCGCTTCAAACATGATGGTATCACTGGTAAAGGAACCATCCTGCTGTAACTCAAAGTAGGCTTTCACCTCCGCCGAGGCGCTCTGCTGGTATAAACGAATCGCCTCCACCAGCGGCTCAGGGGTACGCATCCGCGCCACCCACGAACTGAACTCCAGCGGCAGGCGATCGGTCAACAGCCGATTAATCACCAGGCCCGCCTCCGTCGCCAGCGTCAGCCACTCGCCGCTGGAAAAATTACGCACGTGCGAGGTATCGCGCAGGGCTTCCACGGTCTGCAGCCAGACATCACGCACCGCATGGCCCGGCGACATCACGTCCATCACGATCATCACCCCGCCCGGCTTGAGAACACGTTTCACCTCACGCAGCGCCTGGCCGACATCATGCCAGTGGTGCGCGGAGTAGCGGCTAATCACCACATCAAAGCTGGCATTAGCGAACGGCAGCGTTTCAGCATATCCCTGCTGGGTCACGATATTGCTAAAGCCTTTTTCCTTTGCCGCGGCGGCAACGACCTCCAGCATCTGGCTCGATAAATCATAGGCGGTAACCTCGGCAACCTGTCCCGCCGCGGTAAAGCTGGCGTGCCCTGCCCCGCAGCCCATATCCAGCACTTTCGCCTGCGGAAAATCAGCCAGACGTTCCGCCAGCCGCTGCAGATCGCGACCAGAGGCGTGTACGGCGCTGGTCAGATAGGCGCTGGCCTGGGAGCCGAACTGCTTTTCAACGTTGTCATGGTGAGAGCGTGTTGTCATGTTGTCTTGTCCTTACGGTTTTTTGAGTAATAAAAGGCAGCACCATGCATGCGCAGGCCTGCCCCATGGCAGGCCTGACCAACCTTAAATTAATCAGGCTTGCCGGGACTGAATTCGACTAGTAGCGGGTTGTGGTCGGAGGCGCGGGTTACCAGCACGGAAGCATCGTGCACGCTTAACCCACGGTAGAACACAAAATCGAGCGGGCGACCAAACGCGCGGCGGCGCTGGTCGTCAGAGAAACGAACTTCACGCAGCGACATCTCGCGTGCAAAGCGGTACAGGGCGTTCATCCGCGGGCGGCTCCAGGCATTGAAGTCGCCGGCCATGATCACCGGCCCGCTGTGATGGGCAATCTGATCGCCAATCGGCAGCAGCTGTTTGCTGTAGACGTCGACGCCAAGGCTGAAATTGACGGCATGGATATTGACCACCATTAACAACCGCGCATCGGGCAGCGGATAGACAGTCACTAATGCTGATTTAGGCAGACGCAAAATAGGCTCGCGCTCGCGCAATGGGCAGCAATAGATAGGATGAGCGGAAGCCAGCGTCATCACGCCGGAAGGATGCTGGGGCAGCACCAGCGCAGGCACCTGATCGGCGGCCAGATAGTTGGTGGTCGCGAACCTGACCAGCTCCGGCGTCGTCTGCGCCTCCTGTAACAGGACCAAATGCGCGTCTTTGCCAAAATTCTTAAGGACCGACTGCCACTCTGCTCGCTGTTGTTTGAAGATATTCCACACCAGCACGCGGATCTTCTCATCGCTGCTTAACGGCGTGCCGGCGGGATAAACCGGACTCACGCCCGCAAACGCCCCCGGAGGCAATATTCTCTCCGCAGGTTGTCCGGCGACATAGCGCATGGCGTAGGTGTTCTTTCGCAATTTGGGCATTAATCCTCGATAACAGAAACCAGCCCGACGACGACTGGTTCTTCTGTTATAGGGATTTTCCCATACACTTTCAATGCAATTTGCGAGAAACCCTTAGCCTTCGGGAGAAAGCGCTGCCGAACGGCGCGGCAATTTATCTAAACGCCCGCTCAGGACCACCAACAGCAAAGCGACCAGCACAATCACCGCGCCAATCCACGGCGTCTGCGCCAGACCGTACCGCTCGACCGTCTGTCCGCCGACGATCGATCCCAGCGCGATGCCGACGTTGAAGGCGGCGATATTCAGACCGGAAGCGATGTCGACAGCCCCCGGGGTATACTGCTCTGCTTTTTGCACCACATAGACCTGCAGACCCGGCACGTTGCCGAAGGCGAAAACGCCCATCACCAGCACCGTTGCCAGCGCGGCATAGTGAACGCTGGCGGTCAGCTGGAACACCAGCAGCAGCACAACCAGCGCGGCGAAGATAAACTTCAGCGCGGAGACGGCGCCATGCTTATCGGCCAGTTTGCCGCCCCATACGTTGCCGATAGCCACCGAGACGCCATAACCCAGCAGGATCCAGCTCACCGCTGAGGGGCTGAAGCCGGCCAGCTCCTGCATCATCGGCGCAAGGAAGGTAAAAGCGGTAAACACGCCGCCATAGCCCAGCGCGGTAATGGCATAGATCATCAGCAGGCGCGGATGGGTTAAGACTTTCAGCTGATCGCGCAGGCTGGCGCTGGCGCGGCCCGGAATATTATTCGGCACCAGAATCAGACTGCTGACAAGCGCAATTACACCCAGAATCGATACCGCGAGGAAGGTTTCACGCCAGCCGAAATGCTGGCCAATAAAGGTGCCAAAGGGAACGCCGGTCACCAGCGCGACCGTCAGGCCGCCGAACATAATGGCGATAGCCGAGGCTGCTTTCTCTTTTGCCACCAGGCTGGTGGCGATTGTCGAGCCGATAGAAAAGAACACGCCGTGCGCCAGGCCGGTCAGCAGGCGCGCCAGGATCAGCGTTTCATAGCCTGGAGCCTGCCAGGCCAGCACATTACCCGCCGTAAACAGGACCATCAACGCCAGCAGCAGCTGTTTACGCGGCATACGCCCGGTTAATGCCGTCAGCACCGGGGCGCCGATCGCCACGCCCAGCGCGTAGATAGAGACCAGCAGTCCCGCAGAAGGTAGAGAGATAGAAAGTTGTTGGGCAATCGTCGGGACCAGGCCGACAATCACGAATTCAGTGGTGCCAATTGCAAAGGCACCGATGGTTAAGGCAAATAGCGCCAGTGGCATAATTTACTCCGTAGCATCAGGATTAAGATGACACGTAGTATGAAGGGTTGTATAAATAACAAAAACCATCAAAGTATAAATAGAATTTTGCTACAGGTGCAATAATGAGAGCCACATCCGAGGAGATCGCCATCTTTGTGGCGGTAGTGGAAAGCGGGAGTTTCAGCCGGGCAGCCGAACAGCTGGGTCAGGCCAACTCTGCCGTCAGCCGGGCAGTCAAAAAGCTCGAATCAAAGCTTGGTGTCAGCCTGCTTAATCGGACCACCCGCCAGCTCAGTCTGACAGAGGAAGGCGAGCGCTATTTTCGGCGGATGCAGGTGGTATTGCAGGAGATGGCGGCGGCAGAAAATGACCTGCTGGAAACGCGCACGACGCCGCGGGGCTTGCTGCGGGTGGATGCCGCGACGCCGGTGATGCTGCATTTTCTCATGCCGCTGGTGAAGCCGTTTCGCGAGCGTTACCCGGAAATGACGCTGTCGCTCGTCTCTTCAGAGACGTTTATTAACCTGATTGAACGGAAAGTGGATGTAGCGATACGGGCCGGAACCTTAACGGATTCCAGCCTGCGCGCCCGACCGCTGTTCACCAGCTATCGTAAGATCGTCGCCTCGCCAGCGTATGTCTCGCACTACGGTGTGCCGCAGCATCCGTCAGATCTGAAACAACATCAGTGTCTGGGCTTCACTGAACCCGTCTCTCTGAACACCTGGCCAGTCTCCTGTTGCGATGGTCAGTTGTTAGAGATTGAGGCGGCGGTGTCATCAAACAGTGGGGAAACCCTCAAACAACTGTGTCTGACCGGCAACGGTATTGCCTGTCTGTCGGATTATATGGTGGATAAAGAGATAGCCAGCGGGGAGTTTGTTGAACTACTGGCCGACAAACGCTTGCCGGTGGAGATGCCCTTCAGTGCGGTGTACTACAGCGACAGAGCCGTCAGTACACGTATCAGGGCGTTTATTGATTTTCTAAGCGAACACGTAAAACAGCTCCCGAAGGAGCTGTCGTAGTACTCTCTGATAGGCATGCCGGAAGCGGGAGATTAATCCCACTGCGGCGCCAGACCTTCCGGGCTCACCAGCCGATCGTTGCAATCCAGCGCAGCGATCGCCTGGCGATCTTCATCATCCAGCTGCAGATCCAACGCCTTCAGGTTGCTGGCCAGGTTCTCACGCTTCGTCGAGGACGGGATTACCGCGTACCCCTCGCCCATCGCCCATGCCAGGATAACCTGCGCCGGAGTCGCATTATGTTTCGCCGCGATACGGGCAATCACCTCATCTTTCAGTGCCTTACCGTAGGCCAGGGTCATGTAAGAGGTGATATGGATACCGTGCTCACGCGCCCAATCGACGACTTTACGGTTTTGCAGATACGGCGAGAGCTCAATCTGATTGGTAGCAATGTTTTCAGCGCCAACGGCGGCAATCGCGCGCTCCATCAGTGGAATAGTGAAGTTGGAGATACCGATCTGACGGGTCAGGCCGAGCGTCTTCGCTTCCATCAGAGCGGCCATAAACTCTTCAACAGCCACCGCATCGTTCGGTGACGGCCAGTGGATCAGCGTCAGATCAACATAGTCAGTGCGCAGCTTCTGCAGGCTCTCTTGCAGGCTGGCGATGAGTTTGTCTTTGCTCAGGTTCTCGATCCAGATTTTGGTCGTGACGAACAACTCATCACGCGGCACGCCGCTCTCAGCGATAGCCTGACCCACCGCGGCTTCGTTGTCATAGATTTGCGCGGTGTCGATAGTACGATAGCCCAGCTCCAGCGCGGTTTTTACGGATGCGATAACAACATCATCTTTCAGACGGAAGGTGCCAAGACCAAATGCAGGGATTGCCATGTTTTTCCTCGTTATTTGTTCATTTCGGTTAACGGATGAAATTATGGCTGATGGTGTGGAGGGGAAAAAGAGCGATTAATGCAGAGGATTTTTGCTGATTTAGCAATAATCGGGAACAGATGAAACAAAAAAGCCCTGAGCAAATGCTCAGGGCTCTTAATAAGTGGCGGAACGGACGGGACTCGAACCCGCGACCCCCTGCGTGACAGGCAGGTATTCTAACCGACTGAACTACCGCTCCACCGAATTTTTTCGCTTTATGACCACCG